>JAGAZE010000023.1 GCA_017940185.1 Bacteroidaceae bacterium
CATCTATGAGAACCAATTCTCCAAGACAAGCTATGGCTTCCGTCTGAAAGAGGATGCCATGACGCACTTTGTGGAGTGCAAAGGATAATCAACGAAGGCTACAAATATGTAGTAGACTTTGACCTTGAACGCTTCTTCGATACCGTGAGCCATAGCAAGCTCATAGAAGTCTTCAGCCGTACCATCAAAGACGGCAGAGTGAGATGAAAGTCCGACTTAAAAAGTTGACTTCCCGAAGCAATGGTTGGGGATATGCCAAGAGAAAGCAAGAACTTGAAGAGTACAATAAGGGGTGGGTAGGCTACTATCACCTCGCCAACATGAAACGTTTTCTCATAGAAACGGATGAGTGGTTATGGCTACGGCTATGTATGTGTATATGGAAGTCGTGGAAGAGGGTGAAAACGAGAATTGCCAACTTGATAAAGTGTGGTATAGATAAATACCAAGCTTACATGTGGGGCAATAGTCGTTTGGGGGATTGGCGCATAGCTGGCAGTTATATACTAGTCATAGGAACCGCCGTATACGGAACCGCACGTACGGTGGTGTGAGAGGACAAGTGAACACGAAAAGGGGTGAACACCTCTGATTAGTGTTCACCTCCTACTCGATTGCTGCGTTGTCCAAGGCGGACTCGAACCACCACTGACAGAACCAAAACCTGTAGTGCTACCATTACACCATTGGACAATCATTGTTTACGGCTTTCGGTTGGAAAGCGGCTGCAAAGGTAATGCCTTTCGGCATATCTTCCAACTTTTGCAGCTTGTTTTTGCAGTATGCATCTTCAGTGTCGTTTTTCGGTGCCGTTGACACCACTTGCACCACTTGTAGCAGCGTGTGCCGCAGGACTTACTTGACGATGACGAGGTAGTAGTTTTTCTTTCCTCGCTGTACGAGGATAAACTTGTCGTCGATGAGGTCGTCGGCGGTGATAGTGCGGTCGAAGGTGTCAAGGCGCTCTTTATTGACCGACACGCCGCCGCCCTGGGTGAGTTTGCGCATCTCGCCACGACTGGGGAATATTTGTACGTCGGGAGTGGTGAACAGTTCTACGGCGGGCTTACCCAGCTCGCTACGCGACAGGGTGTACTGGGGCACACCTTCGAAGACGTCGAGCAGTGTCTCCTCATCGAGACGAGTGAGACTCTCCTTGGTAGACTTGCCAAAGAGTATTGCCGAGGCGTCTTGTGCTGCCTGCAGCGCTTGCTGTCCGTGCACCAGGACGGTCACCTCCTCAGCCAGTCGGCGTTGCAGTGTGCGTCGGCCCGGGTCTGTACGATGCTCGTCGATGAGGCTGTCGATGGTGTCTTTGTCGAGCGAGGTGAAAATCTTGATATATCGTTCGGCGTCGGCGTCGCTCACGTTGAGCCAGAATTGGTAGAAGCGGTAGGGCGATGTGCGTTTGGGGTCGAGCCAGATGTTGCCGCTCTCTGTCTTGCCAAACTTTGTGCCGTCGGCTTTTGTGATGAGCGGACAGGTGAGGGCATAGGCTTCCACCTCCTGATTGGTGCCGAGTATGCGGCGTATGAGTTCGGTGCCGGTGGTCATGTTACCCCACTGGTCGTTGCCGCCCAGTTGCAGCTTCACGCCATGGTGCTGGTATAGGTAGAGGAAGTCGTAGCCTTGCAGCAGCTGGTAGGTGAATTCTGTGAAGGAGAGTCCGTCGTGTGCCTCGCCGTTGAGACGCTTCTGCACGCTCTCTTTGGCCATCATATAGTTGACGGTGATGTGTTTGCCCACCTCACGTGCGAAGTCGAGGAAGGTGAATTGCCTCATCCAGTCGTAGTTGTTGACCATGAGTGCGGGGTTGGGCAGACTGTCGTCGAAGTTGAGAAAGCGTGCCACCTGTGCCTTGATGGCCTCTTGGTTGTGATAGAGTGTGTCGGCGTCAAGCAGGTTGCGCTCTTGGCTTTTTCCTGATGGGTCGCCTATCATGCCTGTTGCTCCTCCCACGAGGATGATGGGTCGGTGTCCGCAGTGTTGCAGGTGGCGCAGCATCATGATTCCGCAGAGGTGTCCTATGTGCAGGGAGTCGGCAGTGGGGTCGGTGCCGAGGTATGCGCTCACGGTTTCGCGTTGCAGCAACTCTTCGGTGCCGGGCATCATCTGTGCCAGCATGCCGCGCCAGCGTAGCTCTTCAACAAAATTCTTTTTCATATCGGGTAATGGGTGTTGGTAGTCGGGGAAATGGTTGTTATGGCACGGGGTCGTACCCGCTTCCTCCCCATGGGTGGCATCGCAGCAGTCGTCGCAGTGCCAGCCATGTGCCCTTCAGCGGTCCGTGCTTTATGAGTGCCTCTTTGGCATATTGCGAGCAGGTGGGTGTGAAGCGGCAGGAGGGTGGTGTGAAGGGCGAGATGCAACGTTGGTAGAAGCGTATGGGCAACAGCATCACCCAGATGATGGCTTTGCGCGTGTGCCGCAGCAGGGTGTGCAGGGGTGTTGAATGCTGTGTGGGGGCGGGTTTCATAGCTGTTGGCCGAGGCGTTGCAGTATGTGGTGCATGCTCTGTGCCACTTGTGGTGTGGAGTGTGGGGTGTCGCTTTGCCATATCAGTGCTATGCGCAGCTGTTGCCGGGGGTGTTGCCGCTGCATGCATTGTTGCAGTGTGTGTAGCTGTTGCCGCAAGGCTTCTCGCATTTGTCGCTTGGCTCTGTTGCGGTCGGTGGCATGGTGCAGCCGTCGCTTGGGCACGCTGAAGAGCACGCTCACCACTGACTGTCCCTCGTCAAGTGGTTGGAGGATATAGACCATGCGCAGCGGGTGAGCTGTGATGTTGCGGCGTTGCTGGTGGCTGAAGAGTTGTTGAATGTTTTTCTCTCCTTTCAGTCGTGCCGCCTTGGGCAGTGTGTGTGTGGTGATGTGGGTGTTGCGACGGCTCATTTTTTCTTCTTCAAGTAGGCTTTGAGCGCTGCTGTCATCGATGGAAACTCCTTAGTGGGCGCTTCCAGGTCGAGTCGCAGTCCGTTGGCTGTCACCTCTTTGGCTGTTGATGGTCCGAAGGTGGCGATACGTATCTTGCCTTGCTTGAAGTTGGGAAAATTCTTTAATAGTGAGCGTATGCCTATGGGCGAGAAAAACACGAGCATGTCGTAGTCGAAGTGTTCCACTTCTTCGGGTGAGAAGTCATTGCTCACGGTGCGATACATGATGCACTCCGTGTGTTGCAGGTTCTTCTGGTCGAGCATGTTTTTCACGTCGTCGTTGTGCACGTCGGCCATGGGCACGAGATATTTCTCCGTTTTGTGTTTGGCCATTATCACAGCCAGGTCGGGCATCTTGCCTGTGGTGCTGAAGAAGATCTTGCGCTTGCGATACTGCACGTATTTCTGTATGTAGAGTGCAATCTGCTCTGTGATGCAGAAGTATTTCATCTCTTCTGGAATGCTGACGCGCAGCTCTTTGGCCAGGGTGAAATAGTTGTCGATGGCATGGCGCGAGGTAAACACCACGGCCGTGTAGTCGAGCAGTGCTATGCGTTGCTGGCGAAACTCTTTTGCAGAGAGCCCTTCCACTCGGATGAAGGGGCGAAAGACGAGTTCCACTTCCGCCTCGCGTGCGATGTCGAAGTAGGGCGACTTTTCGCTCGTGGGCTTGGGCTGTGAGATTAGTATCTTCTTTATCATAGTGTGTTTAAGATGTTTACGCTCAAGTTGCCGTTGATTTCCACCATACTTTTATAGAGCAGGAGGAGGGGTACGACTTCGAGGGTGCAAAGGTATAAAACATTTTGTAGGGGAAAACGTTTTTCCTTAAAAAACAAAAGATAACTCCTATAAAATGAAAGGGTTTCGACTATTACAACGATTCCTGCCACTGCTGTGACGGCAACTGTGGTTTGCAGGTGGAAATACACCACGAGCAGCATCACGGGGTAGAGCACGATGCCTGCCAGTGCCCAGAGCAGCAGTTGCGACTTCATCCAGATGATGCCTGCCGTGCGCGTGAAGAACACCCAATTGGTGAGGCGATAGAGCAGCAGCTTGAATGCCAGGAAGAGGGTGAGCAGCAGGAAGTAGTGTACAATGGCCTGGTGCGACACATCGGAGGCGGCCGACAGGTCGGTCACGTATTCATCGGTGTAGAAGTAGAGCACGAGTGCTACGGTGAGACAGGTGAGCACCATGAGAAACACTTGGAAGGCAATCTCCGTCGATGTCTCGCTGAGGATGGTGGTGCGTCGGCTCTGTGTGTGGAAGAAGTTGCGCATCTGTCTGCTGATGAAGCGGCGTGAGCGTGCCACCGACACCACCATTGCCACAAAGCACACGGCCAGTATCAGGGTGATGACATTGTCGCGTGCCAGCGTATAGGGCACCTGCTCCCCTGCGATGCCTTGGTTGTTGTCGGCGGGGGTGGTGGTGCAGAGGCTGTCGGTGTGTGTGCTGTCGACAGTGGGCAGAGATGCCGTGGGCATGATGGTCTATAGGTTGAAGATGTGCCGCAGGGTGTCGACGCTGTCGAGCTTTTCCCAGGTGAAGAGCTCCACATCAATCGTTTTGGTCTCGTGGTAGTGGCTTGTGAAGGTCTTGCGCTTTATCTGTGGTTCGCGTCCCATGTGTCCGTAGGCAGCCGTTTCCAGGTATATGGGTTGGCGCAGCTTAAACTGTTGCTCTATGGCCTTGGGGCGCAGGTCGAAGGTCTGGGCTATGATTTGCGCTATCTCGCTGTCAGACTCTTTCACATGCGAGCGTCCGTAGGTGTTGACATATATGCTCACGGGCTTTGCCACACCTATGGCGTAGCTCACCTGCACGAGCATCTCATCGCTGACCCCGGCAGCCACCATGTTCTTGGCTATGTAGCGTGCTGCATAGGCAGCCGAGCGGTCCACCTTCGACGAGTCTTTCCCCGAGAAGGCTCCTCCGCCGTGTGCGCCGCGTCCGCCATAGGTGTCGACGATGATTTTGCGCCCTGTCAGCCCAGTATCGCCGTGCGGGCCGCCGATGACGAAGTTGCCGGTGGGGTTCACCATGTAGCGTATGTCGTCGTGGAAGAGGCGCAGCACCTTGTTGCTATGTATCTGTTGTTTGACGCGTGGGATGAGTATGTTGCGCACATCGGCGTCTATCTGCTGCTGCATGCGTTGTTCGTCGTCGTCGAAGGGGTCGTGCTGTGTCGACACCACGATGGTGTCGATGCGTTGTGGCACGCCCTCGTCGCTATATTCTATTGTCACTTGGCTCTTGGCATCGGGGCGCAGATAGGTCATCTGCCGGCCTTCTTTGCGTATGTCGGCCAGTGTGCGCATGATGAGGTGGGCCAGGTCGAGCGTGGCGGGCATGTAGTTTTCCGTCTCGTCGATGGCATAGCCGAACATCATGCCTTGGTCGCCGGCACCTTGCTGCATACCGTCGGCATCGCTGTCGCAGGCTTCACCTTCGCGGTCTACGCCACGGCTGATGTCCTGGCTCTGTTCGTGGATGGCAGAGAGGATGCCGCAACTGGCTCCGTCAAACTGATATTCCGACCGCGTGTAGCCTATCTTGTTGATGGTGTTGCGTGCTATGGTGGGCAGGTCGATGTAGGCTTCCGACTTCACTTCGCCCATGATGACTACCTGTCCGGTAGTGACAAACGATTCAATGGCAGTGCGTGCCTGCGGGTCATAGGCCAGAAACTGGTCGAGCAGCGCATCGCTGATTTGGTCGGCTACCTTGTCGGGGTGACCCTCGCTCACCGACTCGGAGGTGAAGAGATATGACATAGTGTGTGGTGGTTGTAGAGTTAGTGTGAAATGATTTCGGGCTGCAAAGTTAACACATTCTCCACACAAGCGTGGGATTTTTCATCTGATTATTGTGGTGTGTCTTCAGTTCGTCAAGGCTCGGGCAGCGGCACCTGCGGGTAGGTCACCAACGATTCGTACCGGCATGGTCTTTACATGCCACGCACCTAATGCAGGATTGGCTTTGTGCAACAGCATCTGCGGCAGCACCGTGTCGGGCATGGATTTCAAATGGAGCATCGCCACCTGCTCACGCCCGGCAGCAGAAGCAGACAGGAAAGCAAGTTCCGACAAGAAGACAGTCTTTCGGTTTTTGTCATCATCTTCCAAATTTGCCTGCACGCTTGCACTAACGGGCTTAACGCATTGATGTTAAGACGGATGGCGGGTGCAGGCGGGGTCTGCTGCTTGCACTTGCCTACACTTGCCTGCACCATCGCCAGACAGAGAAGCGAGGAGAGAAAGAAGAAGAGGGCTGCAAGTATTGCCCGATTGCAGTGCAAGTGTAGCCCAATCGCAGTGCAAGTATTGCCCAATCGCAATGCAAGTATTGCCCGATTGGTGGGTAAGTGTAGCCCGATTGGTGAGCAAGTAGGGCTCGATTGCATCGTGATTGGGCTACACTTGCGCAGCAACTCCGCCCAGCTCTAAAGCAATCAGCAAGTCGGCGAGGTAATGATTTGATTACCAGAGGGCTAAATGATAAGTAGACAAATGCATAAGCGGCTAACTGGAAGGTGGTGCAGGTATTGTGTTTTCTCAGTTCCGATTAACATAACAAGAGGATGCGCCTGATAAGACACATCCTCTGTTTGCTATTGCCTGTTTGCAGTTTGAATACTTTTATTCTTCGGGAGTCATTACCACTTCCACGCTGTTGCCTCCTGCAAAGATGACGTCTTTGACGAAGGCGGCAATCTTTTCCGGTGTGAGGCTTTCCACGATTTGCTTATAGTTGGTGTGCTTGTCGATGCCTGTCTCGTCGAAGTCGGTGATGACGTCCATCCAGTGTCCGTTTTTCTTCGCGTCGGTGTCGGCGTTCTTGAGCATGGCGGCCTTCACCTTGCTGAGCATGTCGGCGTCGACGTGCTTGGTGAGGTTGATGGCTTCTTCGCGCATGATCTTGAGTGCTATGTCACCCTTTTCAGGCTTGAAGGGGCACACTCCCACGAGGTAGGTGAAAGGCTTGTCGCTTCCCAGTGAGCTTCCTCCCATGGCACCTGCCGAGTAGGCTGCGCTGGCTTCTTCGCGTATCTCCTTGATATAGATCATGTCGAGCACCTGTGCTGCGGCGTTGGCCATGATTGCGTTTTCCAAGGTGTAGGGCGCACTGTTGTTGTACCAGTAGATGTGTGCCTGTGCCTTAGGTGTTTCCATCTTGCGTGTGAAGTGGTTGACCACCTGTCCTTGTGCGTATGTGCTGACGGGTTTCCACTGTTCTTTCTTCTTGGAATTGCCTGGCAGCGATGCGATGTATTGCTCGATGAGTGGGCGGAGTGTTGCCTCGTCGAAGTTGCCCACGAAGTAGAATGTGAAGTCGGCAGCGTTGGCGAAGCGCTCTTTGGCTATCTGCAGGCAGCGGTCGTAGTTGAGTTGTTGCAGGTCGGCCTCGTCGAGGGTGCCGAAGCGCGGGTTGTGCTGGAAGAGTGTGTATTGCACGGAGTCGGTGAAGACGGCTTCGGGTGTGAGTCCTTTGTTTTTGAGTGCCATCTGCAGCATGCCGATGAGCGAGTTGTAGGCTTTCTCGTCTTTGCGCACGTCGGTGAAGTTGAGGTAGAGTAGCTGCATCATTGTCTCGATGTCTTTCGGTACGCAGTTGCCGCTTACTGTTTCGTGCAGGTTGCTGAGGTTGAGGCTTACGCTGGCCTGTTTGCCTGCGAGCGCTTTCTCGAGTTCGGTGTTGTCGAAGGCTCCGAGTCCGCTGGCCCCCATCACAGCTCCGAAGAGTTTGCCGTTGACGATGTCGGCATCGCCGAGCAGTGAGCTGCCGCCCTTCGACATGGCCATCATCTGTATCTCGTCTTCCTTATAGTCGGTCTTCTTCAGTATGACGCGTGCACCGTTGCTCAGTGTGAGTTCTTTGTATCCGAGCGTGGTGTTGGTCTTCTCGCCCTTGTTGATTTTGCCTTTCTTTGGCAGTTTGGCGATGAGGGGCTCGTCCTTCACGTTGTCTACATAGGCAGCTATCTGCTCAGTTCTGACGTTGCGCACGGCGCCGAGCAGTCCGTCGTTGGTGGGATATGTGGCTCCTTCCTTTTCAGTGTTGAAGCTGAGGATGACCATGTTGCTGTCGTTCTCGCTCACCAGCTCTTTGAATGCTTGGTTGATGGCGTCGACGGGTATCTGCGGAGCCACCATGTCCATCATCTGCTTCTGCATGTCAATGGCGAGTATGGGCTCGTTGTCGAGGTAGTGGCGGTAGCACTGTGCTCCGAAGATGTGGTTGTTGCGTTTGTCTTTGTTGGTGAACTGCTTGTCGAGCTGGCTGAGGTATTCGCTGCGTATGCGTGCATATTCGGTTGCGGTGAATCCGTGTCTTGCTGCGCGCAGAGCTTCGCGATAGGCAGCGGCGAGTGCTTCTTCGCCCTTGCCTTCCTTGGGGATGACGGTGAGCGAGAAGGCGTCTTTGGTGGAAGCAAAGATATACTGTCCGTCGCCGCACGATGCCTGAATGAAGGGGCAGTCGGGCTCCTGTGCTTTTTCCGAGAGACGAGCGTTGAGCATGTCGCAGCCGCGGTTGATGACATATTGTGTCATGAGATACATGACACCGCCCTTCTGCTCTTTGGGGAACACGTCGTGCTTGAAGTCGAGCGAAATCATCGGCATCTGCTGCTCCTTGTCTTTGTCGACCACCACGATGGGTTCGGCATTGTCGGGCACCTCTACGGGTTCCACCTTTGCTGCGTCGGCGGGCATGGGAATGCCTGCGAAGAGCTCTTTAATCTTGGCTTCGGTGCGGTCGACATCGATGTCGCCCACCACCACGATGGCCTGGTTGTCGGGACGATACCACTTGTGGTAGTAGTCGCGCAGCACCTGGGGGGAGAAGTTGTCTACCACTTCCATGAGTCCGATGGGCATGCGTCGTCCGTATTTGCTTCCGGGGTAGAGCGTCTCGAGGTTGCGCTCAAACATGCGCTGTGCTGCCGAGGAGCGCAGCCGCCACTCTTCGTGTATGACACCACGCTCCTTGTCGATCTCGTCGGCCTCGAGCAGCAGTCCGTTCGACCAGTCTTTGAGTATGAGCAGGCAGCTGTCGAGTGCTTCTACGCGTGTGGAGGGCACGTCGTTGATGTTGTACACAGTCTCTTCGATAGAGGTGTAGGCGTTGAGGTTTTGTCCGAACTCCACTCCGAGCGAGCGTGTGTAGTCTATCACACCGTTACCGGGGAAGTTTTCGGTGCCGTTGAAGCACATGTGCTCAAGGAAGTGGGCCAGTCCGCGCTGATCTTCGTTCTCTTGCAGCGATCCTACACGCTGGGCGATGTAGAAGTTGACCCTGTGCTCAGGCCATCCGTTCTGACGGATGTAGTAGGTCAGGCCGTTGTCCAGTTTTCCCGTGCGTACGGCGGGGTCCATGGGCAGAGGCTGATCCATCTGTGCGTAGGTTCCAACGCAGAGGCAGAGGAACAACGCACTGAAAAGGTGTCTCAGTTTCATAATGATGTTGTTGTAGATGATGATTGTTAGTGTATATTCTCTGCAAAGTTAGTCTGTGTCGCTGAATGGGGCAAATTAGCGGCGTTATTTTTGCGGGTCGATATGGTGTCGGTGCCCAATGGTGGTGGCACGAGTGCGCCGTTGTAGGATGATGACGGCTGCTATGAGGCATGCCGTCGACAGTGCCACGGCGCCTACGGCAAGGGCCGATGAGCCAAACACTTCGCCGAGCGACTGATCGTTGCACTGTGGCGCCAGGCGTGCCAAGGCATAGGCGGTGGTGTTGTTGAGCCAGTGGAAGAGTATGCCGGGTACGATACTGCCCGTGCGCAAACAGAGCCATCCCAGCAGCAGGCCCACGAGGAATGCGTGGGGCATCTGTGCGGGGTTGAAGTGTAGCAGTGCAAAGATAAGAGCCGAGAGGACGATGGCCAAAGCGGGGCGCTGTGTGCGGTCGACGAGCGCCTTCAGCACGGCACCGCGGAACACCACCTCTTCGAGCACGGGTGCCAGCAGACCTATCATGATGTAGCCGTAGGGGGAGCTGAGCAGTGTCATGGTTTGTTCCCGGGCGGCGTCGGGCAATGGCGGTAGCAGCTCTTGCAATGCCAGCGAGGGTAGCAGTGTCGCCAGGGCCGCCCAAGCTGTGAGCAGATAGATGACGGGAACAACGTGTTCGGGTGCCAGCCATGGGCGCGGACACCATTGCCGTGTGATATATATATATAGGAGTAGGACAGTGTAGGTGGCTGTCAGTGCGCACATCACTGCGGGTGTGAGTGCGGTGGCCGTGGCGAAGGAATGCCATGCCTCGGCGGCACCCTGTCCTTCGCCCAGCATGTACCATGCCCATGTGCCTACGCACACCACAAGGCCATAGACAGCCAGGTAGACGAAGATGTAGAGCAATATGCGTCGCATGGATGGGCGGGGGTTATTCGGCTTCGGGGTCGTTGTCTTTGTCAAACTGCTGTGTGGCCAGCTCTTTGTCTTCCTGTATCTGCTGCATGAGGTGCTCGGGGCTGTCGAAGGTCTGCTCCTCGCGTATGCGGTGCACGAATGCCACGCGCAGTTCTTGTCCGTAGAGGTCGTCGTCGAATTGCAGTATGTGTGCTTCGAGTGTGCGCTGATGTGTGCCGAAGGTGGGTCGTGTGCCGATGTTCATGATGCCACGTTTCATCTCCACGCTGTGTGGCAGGCGCACCTTCACGCTGTAGACGCCGTTGGCGGGTATGAGCTGCTGTGCCTCGTGCGGCACGATGTTGGCCGTGGGAAATCCCAGTTTGCGCCCTTCGCGGTCGCCTTCGGTTACGGTGCCTGTGATGAAGTAGGGATGCCCGAGGCACTGTTGAGCCATCTCCACTTCGCCTTGCTGCAGATAGTGTCGCACCACCGATGAGCTGATGTGCTTGCCGTTGAGTTCTATGGCGTTGGCGGTACTCACCTCGATGCCCATCAGTCTGCCGTAGCTGGCATAGTCGGCGGGCGTGTCGGTGCGTCCGTTGCCAAAGCGGTTGTCGTAGCCTACAATCAGGTGCGACACGTGGCATTGTTCTTTCAGCGTGTGAAGCATGAATTGCTGTGCTGTCATGGCTGCCGTGTGCTTGTCGAACGGCACTACCACGGCGATGTCGATGCCTGTCTTTGAAAGCAGAAACAGCTTATCGTCGAGCGAAGTGAGCAGCTGTGGCCGATAGTCGGTGTCGAGCACCTGTCGCGGATGACGGTCGAAGGTGACCACCATTGCCAGGGCACCTTCCCGGACGGCCTCGCGCCGCACCTGACTGATGAGGTGCTGATGTCCGCGGTGCACGCCGTCGAAGAAACCTATGGTGGCTACGATTTTGGATTGGGTGGAGGGTGGAAGGGTGTCGGTGGATATAGGTGAGGAGAGATAGATGGTCTTCATACTTCTTGTCTGTTCGTGTCGGGGTAGATAACCTTGTTGGCACCCGATGTGAGTTGTATGAGTTCGGGGTGTTGTGCCACGAAGGACTGAATGTGTCGGATGCGCTTCTCTTCAAATATTTCATCCATGGCGATGAGTATTCCCGTTTCTTCCACATCGCCAAAACCGTCGTTGACCGCTGTACCAAACATGCGCATGGTGGGGCTGAGGTTCATGTAAGCATTCACCAGTGGCGGAATGTTGTAGCCCATGCGTCGTATCTCACTGTTGAGCTTGCGGTAGTCTTCCTTGAAGTTGTGGCCGTTGAAGAATGCTGCCAGTGTCACGGCATCTTCTTCAATGCTGAGCGGATGTTTCGGGATGATGAGGTGGTCGGGGTCGTGGAAGTATTTTTTTAGGAAGAACAGAATCATGTCTCTTCCCCTTCTTACGTAGGAAGGATACATGGTGACCTTTCCGAAGAAGTAGCGCACGTCTTTCATCACTACGGAGAGAGCTCCCAGTCCGTCCCAGAGATTGTCGAGTGCGAAGAGGCTCTTTGCCCCGAGCCGTGTGTTTTGATACTTCACCGCAACATAGGAGCGTGCCAGCTCGATGGTGTGGGGCAAATAGTTGTCGATGAATTGCTGTGAGAAGTGAAACATGTGGCTGGTGGCGAGTTTGGGCTGTCCGTTTTCGTCAAACTCCACTTCGCTGCCCAGTTTGTAGCGATATCCGCCAATGATTTCTTCTTCTTCTGGATTCCACACGATGAGCTGCTTGTAGCAGTTGGGCATGGTGTCGAATTCGTCGATGTCGGCTGCCTTTCCCGTTCCCCCACCGGCGGCGCGGAATGCCTCTTCGCGCTGCCTGCCTATCTCGTTCAT
The DNA here is from genome assembly GCA_017940185.1 of Bacteroidaceae bacterium. GTDB lineage: Bacteria > Bacteroidota > Bacteroidia > Bacteroidales > Bacteroidaceae > Prevotella. The sequence goes on from JAGAZE010000023.1 coordinate 12,173, forward strand.
CACGTTGGGGGCACAGTGATAGTCGACAATGTAGATGTCGTTGTGGCTTTTGTTGGTTAGCCGCAGTTGTCGTTCGGGTGTGAGCTCGGCTTTGAGCAGGCTCCTGTCGACGGGAGCGATGATAGGGAGCTGTTCTCTCATGGCTGTGTGTTGGTGTTGAGGCTGTACACTGTTTCTTCCACCCACTGTGCCCATTGTGCCGGCGTGCGTGTGTTGTCGAAAGTGGAGTGGGGGATGGGTTTGCCTATGGTGATAGTGAATGTCTGATGTCGGTTGCGGAACATCTCGTCGGGCAGGAAGAGCATGGCAATGTTGAACTTGATGCCCAGTCGGCGCGTGATGTTGGCTATGCGGTAGAAGCGGTTGGAATTGTGTCCGCTGAAGTGTATGGGTACCACGTCGCGCAGTGTCTGTCGGCTCTTCACGACGAAGGTCTTCTTCCATGGTATGTCGCGTATCACTCCTTTGCGCTTGCGCGAGCACAGGCCTGCGGGAAACATGATGATGTGGTTGTCGCTCTTGAATCCTGCCTCAACCATGGCCGGAAACTGTCTTCCCTGCGCGCCTGTCTTGTTGATGGGTATGCAGAGCGGTGCCAGGTTAGGCAGGTTCATCAGCAGGTCGTTGACCAGATACTTCACCTTTCCTTCGTAGTGTCTGCCTATCACTGCTCCCACGGCAACACCGTCGGCACCTCCCAACGGGTGATTGCTCACAAAGGTGTAGTGGCGCCCCTCAATGGCAGGGGGCAGATTGTCGGCGCCGTGCACTTCTACACGTACGTCGAGAAAGCGCAACACAGCTTCAAGCCAGTCAACGCCCTCCTTGTCGCGGTTGTTCCACAGAAAGCCGTTGATTTCGTCCTGATGCACGAGGCGCTTCAGCCAGTTGCGCACAAAGCGCGGTACATAACGGGCTTTCTTGCCAGCCTTTTCGGCCAACACTTTGTCGATGTCGATGGTTTTTTCGCTGATGGTATTCATACTGACAACCTGTTGTTGATATGTACGGAGTATCAAATATGCAAAGTAACAACTTTTTATCCATCTACACAAATCTTGAGGTCATCTTTTCCACTTGCGCCTTTTTCCGTAGCACAGGCAATGTTTTTTCCTAAAAGTGCATTTCTGCTGTTGGGCATGTGTCGTTGGGGGTAGGTCGTTGCCACCTCATTGTTTCGTTCAAGTGCCCTTGCTACGCGGAAAAGCCCCATTTTTTTCCTGAATGAAAAAATTTTTACTGAAAAGTGGGGAATGGTGGGGAAAAGTGTTTACCTTTGAAGTCCGAATTCATCTATTGTCATGCCACGCTTTTTAGGTAACATAGAAGCCAAGATCGACGCAAAGGGCCGAATATTCTTTCCGGTAGCGTTTCGTAAGGAGCTGCTCAGTTCCGACGAGCGGCGCATCGTGCTGCGCAAGGATGTGTTTCAGCCCTGCCTGGTGGTGTATCCTGAGCGCGTGTGGAATGACCAGATGGATTATTTGCGTTCGCGCCTCAACAGATGGAATGCGCAGCATCAGCAGATATTCCGGCAGTTTGTGTCGGATGTAGAGCGCATGGAGTTCGACAGCAATGGTCGCATCCTCATTCCGCGGCGCTATCTGCAAATGGCTGGCATCGACACCTCGGTGCGTTGCATCGGCATGGGTGACACCATAGAGCTGTGGTCGGCGTCAACGGCCGACTCTCCATTCATGGAAGGTGCGGCCTTTAGTGCCGCTCTCGAAGAGCTGTTGGGAGAAGAGACTCCATCCTCCATTCCATTTTAATCCCGCTCCATGGCATGACGCACTATAGTCCAACCCCCTATCACGTGCCTGTACTGCTGAGCGAGAGTATCGACGCTTTGGACGTGCATCAGGGTGGCATCTATGTTGATGTCACTTATGGTGGCGGCGGGCATAGCGATGAAGTGTTGCGCCGCTTGCAGGGTAGCGGTCGCCTGTTTGCCTTCGATCAAGATGCCGATGCCATTGCCCGTGGACTGCAACGCCATCCTCAGGCAGCAGCAGACGAAGCCCGGCAGGGCGAGGTGCTCACCCTAGTGAGAGCCAACTTCAGGCATCTGTGGCAGTGGATGCGCTACTACGGTATAGAGTCCGTCGACGGCATCTTGGCCGATTTAGGCGTGTCGAGTCATCATTTCGACACTGCCGAGCGCGGATTCTCCTTCCGCAGCGATGCCCCGCTGGACATGCGCATGAATCAGCAGAGCGCCCTCACCGCTGCCGACGTTGTCAACACCTACAGTGAGCATCAGCTCACCACCCTCTTTCGCCTCTATGGCGAGTTGCGCAACGCACACCGCCTGGCGTCGGCCTTAGTGCGTGAGCGTAGCAAGGCACCCATCGCCACAACGCGGCAACTGGCCGAAGTGGCAGAGCAACAGTTGCGCGCCGAGCGGCAGAAGAAAGAGATGGCCAAGGTGTTTCAGGCGCTGCGTATAGAGGTGAATGGCGAGATGGAGGCTCTCACTACTATGCTCGCTGCAGCAGCGCGCCTGCTACGCCCAGGCGGGCGCCTCGTGGTGATAACCTATCACTCGCTGGAAGACCGCCTGGTGAAAAACTTCCTGCGCGCCGGCAACGTGGAGGGCAACGTGGAGACCGACTTCTATGGGCACCGCCACGCGCCCTTTGACACCCAAAGAGGAAAGGTGGTGACACCTTCCGACGACGAGCAGCAACACAATTCACGAAGCCGAAGCGCCAAGCTGAGAGTGGGAGTGAAAAATGAAGATAGAGCAAGTTAATACCGACCATCACAACAATCATAGCTTAACAGATCTAGAGCATTGAAACCATCCGACGACAATAATATAGGAACGCCCGCGCGCGAGGAATCGCCGCAACTGGTAATCACCAATACCGACAGCACTGCCGACGAGTCACTGTCGCAGGTGGTCGATGCTGAGAAGGAATCTTACGAAGTGGTGACTGCCGACACAGCGGGTGATAGCGATACCTCAGAGCGGTCGCTGAAAGAGGTGATACGCGAGGTGGCAGTGGAGGAAGACCACCCCAATGCCAGCCAGTTTACGCTGCGCAAGATACTCGGTGGCGACATTCTCAACGCCCGACAGGTGAAGGCGCAGGTGAAACTCATACTGCTTATCACCTTCTTCCTTCTCATCTACATCAGCAATCGCTACAGCTGTCAGAATGCGCAGATACAGATAGCCAAACTGGAGCAACAGCTGCAAGACATACAGAAGAAGTCTTTGAGCATGAGCAGTGAACTCACCGAGCTCTCACGCGAAACCAATGTGCTGCAGCAGCTAAAAGCCAACAACGATACGACACTCAAGTCGCTAGAGAAGCCCCCCTACTACATTAGCGTGAAAGAGTGAGTGCGATGCCTACAGAGGTGCGCTCAAGTGCGTGCCCTGCCGATTAGCGCCTGATTCCAACGCTACAAAAACATAAATCCCCTTCCTACTACCCCATAAACACGGTTTCCGCTACCTACACTCAAAAGATGAGTAAGTTAGACTATAAGAATACGATGCCTCGCTTCATGGTGATTGTCATTGTGATGGCGCTGCTAGGCATTCTTATCATTGGCAAGGTGTTTCACACCATGACGGTGAAACGCCCCTATTGGGAGAAGGTGTCGTCGCAGCTGAGCACCGACAGTATCGATGAGCCGGCACAGCGCGGCAACATACTGAGTTGCGACGGGCAGCTCATGGCCAGCACGCTGCCCGAATACCGCGTATATATGGACTACAAGGCTGGCGGCGCACGCAAAAGTGCGATGCTGGAGCAGGTGATGGATACCCTCTGCGATGAGTTGCACCGCATCTTCCCCACACAGAGTGCCGACGAGTTTCGCACCAACATCTCCGAGGGCTATCGTCAGCAGAAACAGCATAAGGCTCTGTGGCCAAATCGTATAGACTACAACACACTGCAAGAGCTGAAGAAGCTACCCCTGTTGCGACTATCTCGCAATCATAGCGGCTTTACCGAAGAAGGGAATGCAGCGCGCAAACATCCTTTCGATCAACTGGCCATCCGCACACTTGGAAACATCTACGGCGACTTGGAAGAACCGCGCAAAGGTTTGGAGGAAGCTTTTGACAGTGTGCTGCGCGGACACAACGGACTTAAGCGTCGCACGAAGGTGCGCGACCAGATACTCACCACCACGGTGCGCGAACCGGTGAACGGATGCGACATCGTCACCACCCTCGATGTCAATATGCAAGACATTGCCGAGCGCTCTCTGCGTGAAGAGCTCATTGAGGTAGAGGCCGATGTGGGTGTGGCCATTATCATGGAGGTGGCCACGGGCGACATCAAGGCCATGGTCAACCTCGACCGTCGCAATGACGGCACCTACAGTGAGCTGTATCCCCATGCTATCGCCGACCTCATGGAACCTGGATCAGTGTTTAAGACGGCAAGCATACTCCTGGCACTCGACGAGGAAAAGATAGATACCACCAACACCGTTGACTGTATGGGAGGTAGAAAGACGATGTATGGCGCCGAGATGAGAGATGCCAACTGGACTCGCGGAGGCTATGGCATACTTAAGGTGCCCGACATCATCAAGAAAAGTAGCAACATCGGCGTGAGCACTCTTATCGACAGAGCCTATAGAAATGACCCGCAAGCCTTTGTCGACGGACTTCATCGCATAGGTATCGGGGCTGACCTGCAACTGCCCTTGCCTGGATATCAACCACCAAAAATCCTTGGACCCAAGGACAGAGAAAATGCAATAAAAGCAGGAAAGAAAGTGGTGCCGTGGAGCAAGACCGACCTGCCCTGGATGAGCATAGGCTATGTCACGCAGGTGCCGCCCATATCCACTATCACTTTCTACAATGCCATAGCCAACAACGGCAAGATGATGCGCCCGCGCATAGTAAAGGAAATACGCCGCGACGGAAAAGTGGTGGAAGAACTGAAAACCAAAGTGATGATAGACCGCATTGCCAAAGAGGACGCACTCAACAAGATGCGAGCGATGCTGGAAAAGGTAGTGTCGAAGACAGGCACAGGTAAGAATGCCATGTCGGAACACTTCAAGGTTGCCGGCAAGACGGGTACGGCACAGATAGCCGGTGGTGGAGGCTACCGCAAGGGTGTGATGAGATACCTGCTCAGCTTCTGCGGCTACTTTCCTGCCGACAACCCTCGCTACACATGCATTGTGTGCATACAGAAAAACTACGGCGGATCGGGTGGTGTCGTGAGTGGAAAGGTGTTTCACAATATTGCCGAAGGCATTATGGCACAAGATGTGGTGATGAAGAAGAAGAGTGCCAACGAACTGAAGTCGCCAGGTCGACTGGTGCCCGACGTGAAGCGCGGCAACCTGCGCGCCACCGACATTGTGCTCACCAACCTAGGCTTCACCACCTCGGGACAGTGGCAGCAGACACCAGCTACCAACCCGCCCGTGATGGGCACCGCCACATATAGCAATAAAGCCTACAACTTACAGAAAAGCGCACAATATCAGCGCACGATGATGCCCAATGTGGTGGGCATGGGCGCTCGCGATGCTCTCTACCTGCTGGAGCAGCGCGGACTGAAAGTGAAGCTAGAAGGCCGCGGACGCGTGATAGAGCAAAGTGTGCCCGCTGGCGACAAGGTGAAACGCAAACAGACAGTGACACTGCGAATGGGATAACCCAACACGATACCCACACAGACAATAACACGACACTACACCACTTATAAATACAGAAAACAACACTCAGTCAGAATGACCCTCTCCACCCTTCTTGCCGGCATAAAAACTCTCAGCATCACCGGCGATGCGTCAGTAGACATCAGCCACGTAGCCCTCGACTCGCGGCAAGTGAGCCGCGGCGGACTCTTCGTTGCCATGCGTGGCACGCAATTGGATGGCCACCGCTTCATTGACGCCGTGCTGGCACAGGGAGCAGTTGCCATCGTGTGCGAGGAGGTGGGCGAATGGGCACACAACACTACGGCCACCATAGTGCAAGTGCCCGACACAGCGCAAGCCGTAGGACCACTGGCAACAGCCTTCCACGGTTATCCGTCGCGCCGACTCAGTCTGGTAGGCGTGACAGGAACCAACGGAAAAACCACCATCGCCACACTGCTCTACAACATGTTTCGCCAATGGGGTCACCGCTGCGGACTCATCTCCACAGTGTGCAACTATATTGACGGGCGTGCCATACCCGCCACGCATACCACACCCGATGCTATTGCACTCAACGACCTGCTGGCACAGATGGTGGAGGCACAGTGTGAGTATGTGTTTATGGAGTGCAGTTCACATGCCATAGCCCAACACCGCATCGGGGGGCTTACCTTCCGCGGTGGCATCTTCACCAACCTCACACGCGACCATCTCGACTTCCACAAGACCTTCGAAAACTATCGCGATGCCAAGAAACTCTTCTTTGACTCGCTTGACCGTAACGCCTTTGCCATCACCAATGCCGACGACAAGAATGGCTTGTTTATGACACAAAACACGCGGGCACAGGTGCTGACCTACTCCACGCAACGCATGGCCGACTACCGCGCACGCATATTGGAGTGCCACTTCGAGGGCATGTACCTTGACATTGACGGGCAGGAGGTAGGCGTGCAGTTTATCGGGCGCTTCAATGTGAGCAATCTGCTTGCTGTCTACGCCTGTGCATGCCAATTGGGACGCCAGCGCGACGAGATACTGCTCGCCATGAGCACGCTGCACAGCGTGAGTGGCCGCCTGCAACCCGTGTATGCCCCCGATGGTCGAGTGGCAGTGGTGGACTATGCCCACACGCCCGATGCATTGGCCAACGTGCTCGCCGCTCTGCACGACGTGCAGAACGGAAAAGGACGCATCATCACCGTGTGTGGCGCCGGCGGCAACCGCGATGCGGGAAAACGACCACTTATGGCACAGCAGGCAGCAGCAGGCAGCCACATAGTGATACTCACCAGCGACAACCCACGCTACGAAGACCCACAAACCATCATCGACGAGATGGCGGCAGGACTCACACCCGCACAAAAGAAGAAGACACTGAGCATCGTCGACCGTCGGGAAGCCATACGCACAGCATGCACCATGGCACAAAAAGGCGACGTAGTGCTCGTGGCAGGAAAAGGACATGAAGACTATCAGGAAATACAAGGAGTGAAACACCACTTCAACGACAGCGAAGTGTTGAAAGAGGTGTTTACACAATAAACCCCATCGGCTGAAGAAAGCGTGCCGACAGGGCATTGAAAGGGGAAACTATGAATGTGGAATTATCCACCCATGTTAGGCATAATCAGTGATATTGGTGCGCAAGACGGCAGCGATAACCACCCAAAAGGGTAACGCTGGCCACATAGAACAACAACGGTGACTTCTGACAACTACAGCATTCAGTAACAACACGTACAACAGACCTCTGTTTCAACATAAACTTACGACACTATGCTCTATTATCTCTTTCGTTTCTTAGAACAATTTGGTGTTCCCGGTGCTCATATCTGGGGCTACATCAGTTTCCGTTCGCTGTTGGCGCTCATCCTCTCGCTCATCATCAGCGTGTGGTTTGGCAGTTGGTTTATCAAATATCTGAAGCGTAAGCAGATAACCGAGACCTCGCGTGCTGCTGAAATCGATCCGTTTGGTCAGAGCAAGGTGGGTGTGCCGAGCATGGGCGGTGTCATCATCATTGTGGCCATACTGGTGCCGGTGCTGCTGCTTGGCCGAATGCGCAACATCTACCTCATCCTGATGATTGTCACCACGTTGTGGTTGGGCCTGCTGGGCGGACTCGATGACTACATCAAGATATTCCACCACCACAAAGAAGGGCTGAAGGGCAAGTTTAAGATAGTAGGACAGGTGGGTTTGGGCCTTATCGTAGGCCTGATGCTCTGGTTGAGTCCTGATGCTAAAATCAATGAGAATGTAGAGATAGAGAAGAATAAGACCGAAGTGGTGGTCAACCACTCAAAGGAAGCCAAAAAGTCGCTCAAGACCACCATCCCGTTTGTGAAAAACCAGAATCTCGACTATAGCGACCTGATGAGCTTCTTAGGCGACTACAAGATGGCTGGCGGCTGGATATTGTTTGTGTTGATGGTTATCATCGTAGTGACTGCGGTGTCCAACGGTGCCAATCTCAATGATGGCATGGACGGCATGTGTGCCGGCAACTCCGCTATCATAGGCGTGGCGGTGGGCATACTGGCCTATGTGAGCAGCCACATAGAGTATGCCGCCTACCTCAACATCATGTACATACCCGACAGTCAGGAACTTGTGGTGTTTATGTGTGCCTTTGTGGGTGCATTGATAGGATTCCTGTGGTACAACACGTATCCTGCCCAGGTGTTTATGGGCGACACCGGTTCACTCACCATCGGCGGCATTATCGCCGTGTCGGCCATCATCATCCACAAAGAGCTGTTGCTGCCACTGCTGTGCGGAATATTCTTCATAGAGTCGCTCAGTGTCATCATGCAGGTGGGTTACTACAAGATGGGCAAGCGCAAGGGGCGTAAGCAGCGCATCTTCAAGCGCACACCCATACACGACCACTTCCGCACCACCAACGACAAGTTGGTGGAAGGGTGCTCCTACCTGCTCAAGCGTCCGCACAGCGTGATGTATGAAACAAAGATAACGCTACGCTTCTGGATAGTGACCATCATCCTGGCAGCCTTAGCCATCATCACACTGAAGGTGAGATGACAACACAACAGGATACCAACATTAAGACCAATATTTTACCAAGCAATCACATAAATCTACAATTACCCCACAGGTGCAATGATATCACAATTGTCTATCGCAATACTAGGTGCCGCCGAGAGCGGTGTCGGTGCCGCCATTCTGGCAAAGAAGGAAGGCTACGATGTATGGGTGTCTGACAAAGGCGCAATCAAGCCCCACTACAAAGCCATGCTCGATGAACGTGGCATAGCCTGGGAAGAAGGGCACCACAGCGAAGAGCGCATACTGCGCGCCAACGAGATAGTGAAGAGTCCGGGCATACCCGAAACGGCACCCATCGTCGTCAAAGCCAAAGAGAAAGGCATACCCATCATCAGCGAGATAGAGTTTGCCGGCCGCTACACAGACGCCACGATGATATGTATCACGGGCAGCAACGGAAAGACCACTACCACCTCGCTCATTTATCACATCTTCCGCACCGCTGGCTACGACGCCGGACTGGCTGGCAACATTGGCAACTCGCTGGCTCTGCAGGTGGCAGAGCAACCACATAAGTACTATATCATAGAGTTGAGTTCGTTCCAGCTCGACAACATGTACGACTTCCGTGCCCACATTGCCGTACTGCTCAATATCACTCCCGACCATCTCGACCGCTATGGGGGAGAGATGCAGCGCTATGTGGATGCCAAGATGCGTATCACACAAAACCAGACAACCGACGATGCGTTCATCTATTGGTACGACGACCCCATCATCCGGCGTGAGCTACAACGCTACGACATACAAGCCGTGAACTGCCCCTTTGCACTCGTAAAGCAAAAGGGGGTGATAGGATACATAGAAAAGGGACAATACACAATAGAATACCCTACGCCCTTCAACATGGAGCAGGAGTCGCTGTCGTTACACGGCAAGCACAACATGTACAATTCGTTGGCTGCGGGCATCGCCGCCAATGTGGCAGGCATCGACAAGGAGGCCATCCGAAAAGCATTGGGCACCTTCCCTGGCGTGGAACACCGGCTGGAATACGTGGCCGATGTGGCAGGTGTGCGCTATGTCAACGACTCCAAGGCCACCAATGTCGACGCATGCTGGTATGCCCTTGAGAGCCAGACGCGTCCCACAGTGCTCATCGTGGGCGGACTCGACAAGGGCAACGACTACAGCCCACTCTTTCCACTCATACGCGAGAAGTGTAAAGCCATCGTCTATCTCGGCGCCGACAACGCCAAGTTGCACGCCACCTTCGACAGCCTCGGACTGCCCACCTTCGATACCCACAGCATGAAAGACTGTGTGGAAGCATGCGCCAGAGTTGCCACACACGGCGATGTGGTGCTGCTCAGTCCATGCTGCGCATCGTTCGACCTGTTCAAGAATATGGAAGACAGAGGTGAACAGTTCAAACAACTGGTACGCAATATGTAAAACTAATGGTTACCCCCAGCCACTCACATCCCCATAGCAATCAGAAACCCTACATGCAGAAATCGGTCAACAATCTTTTTAAAGGCGACAAAGTGATATGGATGGTACTGTTCTTTCTCTTTGTGATAAGCATTATCGAGGTGTTCAGTGCCTCGAGTTCGCTGTCGTATAAGGGAGGCAACTACTGGGGTCCTGTCATCAAGCACACCGGATTGTTGCTTGTGGGCTTGGGTGCCGCCATAGTGTTGCAGAACATACCTTGCAAAAACTTCCGTGTGCTCACTCCCTTGTTGTTGCTCTTCTCGTTCATCACGCTCGTCTATGTGCTTGTGCTCGGCGAGCGTACCAACGACGGTGCCCGATGGATGAGCCTCATGGGCATCGCCTTTCAGCCCTCGGAGGTGGGCAAGGGGGCATTGGTGTTTGCTGCAGCGCAGATACTAAGTTCGCTGCAGACTGAACATGGGGCCGAGCAGCGCGCATGCAAGTACATACTCATCACCTCGTCGTTTATCATCCTGCCCATAGCATTGGAAAATCTGTCCACCGCTCTGCTCATCGTCATTGTGCTGCTCCTCATGATGTTTATCGGGCGCGTGCCAGGCAAAACCATAGGCAAGGTTATGGGGATTTTTATGCTAGCGGGCTTGGTGTTCGTAGTCTTTGTACTCGCCTTCGGACACGAAGAGAAGGAGCAACAGCTCGCCGACCCCACCGTCACGACAACACAGGTGGTGACGCAGAGCGAAAAACGCACCGGAATGCTGCACCGCTTCGACACATGGAAATCCAGAATACTGTCTTTCCTTCAACCTAAAGACTATCCCCCTGAGGACTATCCCATCGACGAAAAGGCACAGGAAGGCCACTCCGCCATCGCCATCGCCTCGGCACATTTCTTTGGAAAAGGACCCGGTAACTCCGTGGAACGGGACTATCTGCCGCAAGCCTTCTCCGACTTCATCTATGCCATCGTCATTGAAGAGCTCGGACTGTTAGGCGCCATAGTGGTGCTGATGCTCTATATCATACTGCTGGTGAGAAGCGGAAAGATAGCCAGCCGCTGCGAGAACAACTTTCCAGCCTATCTGGCCATGGGACTGTCGCTGCTGCTCGTCACACAGGCTATGTTCAACATGCTCGTGGCAGTAGGGCTGGGGCCCGTCACCGGACAACCATTGCCGCTCATCAGCAAGGGAGGAACATCGTCGATAATCAACTGTTGCTACATAGGCATCATACTGAGCATCAGCCGCTCGGCAAAAAAGAACGAAACCGCCTATGAGAAGACTGCGACATCCAGACGCAAACTCTCGGCTGCAGCCACATCATGATCACGATGCACAATCATGCCCCACACATAAAAGATATTTAACGACCCACTAAGCGGCATACAACAAGAAAAATGGCTGCAACATATTGCAACAACACATTTTAATGCCTACATTTGCAGGAAATTAGCTCCCACCCCGATACTGCGTCGCCACCAGCCGCAAAACGAGCGACAAAAAACACGAGCGCAGATATTGAGCAACACCCGACAAAACGCACACACCACACCATGAGTCAACCAATAAGAGTAATCATTAGCGGCGGTGGCACAGGAGGCCACATCTTCCCTGCTGTGTCGATAGCTAACGCCATACGCGAAATGCATCCTGACGCAGCCATCCACTTTGTGGGAGCCGAAGGCAGAATGGAGATGCAGCGCGTGCCGGCAGAAGGATACTCCATCGACGGACTCCCCATACGAGGCTTCGACAGAAAACATCTGTGGAAAAACTTAGCAGTGCTCTACAAGATATGGGTGAGCCAGCGCAAGGCCAAGCGTATACTGAAAAACTTTAAACCTGATGTTGCCGTTGGCGTGGGAGGCTATGCCAGCGGACCCACACTCAACAAGGCGGCGGCAATGGGCATACCATGCCTATTGCAAGAGCAAAACTCCTATGCAGGAGTGACCAACAAACTGCTAGCCAAGAAGGCACAGGTGATATGTGTGGCCTACGAAGGCATGGAACGCTTCTTCCCCAAAGAGAAGATACTTCTCACCGGCAATCCCGTGCGCCAGGCATTGCTCAACAATCAGCTCACCCGCGAACAGGCCGTGCAGGCATTGGGCTTCGATGCACAACGCCCCGTGCTGCTCATCGTGGGAGGAAGCCTCGGAGCAAAGACTCTCAACGACAGCGTGGTGCAACAACTGCAACTCATCAGAGAAAGCAACGTGCAGGTGCTGTGGCAGACGGGAAAATACTATCATAAGGCACTGGAAGAACAGTTCCAAGCCGATGGCGCCCTGCCCGCCAACCTGCATATGACCGACTTCATAGCCGACATGGGCACCGCCTATCGTGCCGCCGATCTCGTGGTGAGCCGCGCAGGAGCAGGAAGCATCTCGGAGTTCTGCCTCATAGGTAAACCCGTGATACTTGTGCCCAGTCCCAATGTGGCAGAAGACCACCAGACAAAAAACGCACAGGCACTAGTAGACAAACAGGCAGCCATCATGATACGCGATGCCGACGCACGACAGCAACTGTTACCCACAGCAATCAAGGTGATAGCTGACAAGGCACAACTGCAACAACTCAGCAGCAACATTCTCAACATGGCACTGCCACACTCGGCCGAGACCATCGCAAAAGAGGTGATACGCCTCGCACAACAATAATTGCAGCACACACGCTCAACAACAATACAAGCACAGCATAGCTCACATGGATCTGAAAAACTACAAAGCCATCTACTTTATCGGTGCCGGCGGCATAGGAATGAGTGCCCTGGTGCGCTACAGCATCAGTCGCGGGCTTGTGGTGGCAGGCTACGACCGTGTGCCCACTGAGCTCACACACAAGCTGGAAGAAGAAGGGGCTCTGCTGCACTATAGCGAAGACGTGAATCAGATACCGCAGGCATGTCGCTATGCCGACACCACACTAGTGGTATACACTCCTGCCGTGCCCGCCACACACAAAGAACTGCTCTACTTTAGACAGCGGGGCTACAGGGTGATAAAACGCGCCGAACTGCTCGGCATACTCACGCGCACACACCATGGACTTTGTTTTGCAGGCACACACGGAAAAACCACCACGTCGGCCATGTGCGCACACATCCTGCATCAGAGCCACATCGACTGCAATGCCTTCCTGGGAGGCATCGCAAAAAACTATGGCACCAACTACATACTCGCCCACAGCGACTACGTGGTGATAGAGGCCGACGAGTTCGACCGCTCCTTCCACCACCTGCGACCTTGGGCATCGGTGATAACATCGACCGACGCCGACCACCTCGACATCTACGGCACGGAAGAAGCCTACATGGAGAGCTTCCAACACTATACCACACTCATACAGGAAGGCGGACTGCTACTCATCAATACACGTTCGCAATTGCAACATCAGGCCAACGACAAGGTAGAAGTGGCTACCTACGGACTGCACGACGGACAATACCATGCCGACAATGTGGAGATAGCCAACGGTGAGGTGTATTTCGACTATGTGTCGCCCACGCAGATACTGAAACGTGTGCAACTGGGACAACCCATACTCATCAATATTGAAAATGCCATTGCTGCCATGGCCATAGCACAGTACTGCGGATGCAATGAAGAAGAACTGCGTTACGGCATCATGACCTACAAAGGCGTCGACCGTAGGTTCGATTTCCGCATACGCACACCCCACCACGTGCTCATCAGTGACTACGCACACCATCCACGCGAAATCTACGAGAGCGTGAAAAGCATTAGATTGCTCTATCCGCAACGACACATCACAGCCATCTTTCAACCGCATCTCTACACACGTACACGCGACTTCTATAAGGAGTTTGCCGAAGCATTGAGTCAGCTTGACGAAGTGGTGGTGACCGACATATATCCAGCACGAGAACTGCCCATTCCCGGTGTAGGACCACACCTCATCTGCGACAACCTAAAGTCGGGAGTGAAATGCCAGATGGTGCACACAGAAGATGTGCTCAACTATATAGAACATCGCGACTTCGACGTGCTCGTTATCCTAGGCGCCGGCGACCTTGACAACCAAATGCCACAAATAGAACAATTCATTAACGACAAAGAACGATGAAACCGTGGCATTCCATCATACTCGCCCTCTTCAATGTGGTGTTGGCAGCCTACTTGGTGCTGGCCCTTACCGCGTTCAACCATCCCGACAACAGCGACAACCGCTGCCAAAAGGTGGAAATCAACATCGCAGAAGGCAAGACTAATGGTTTCCTCACCGAAAAAGGAGTACTCGACATGCTCCGTCAACACGACATAGTGCCTCTGGGCTACAATCCCGACTCCATCAATATCCGAAAGGTGGAGGATGTGGTGAAGGCCTCGCCGCTGGTGAAAAATGCAGATGCCTGTATCACCACCGATGGAAAACTCATCGTTGACATCACACAGCGATTGCCCGTCATGCGGGTAAAAACATACAATAGCGACTACTTCGTAGACGACAGCGGCAACATCATGCCCACCAACAACTACCAGTCTGATGTGGTCATCGTAACGGGCTATGTGTCTAAAGGCTATGCACAGCGCAGCCTCTTCCCGCTGGTGAACACCATCAATGGCGACGAACTGTGGCAGCAGCAGATAGAACAAATCAATGTGACTGCCTCCAAAGGCATAGAACTGGTGCCAAGAGTGGGCAACCACATCGTCTACATAGGACAACTGCCCAGTCCCACCACCGACACCACCGACAATATATCGGAATTCTTGAATAATAAGCTGCAACGGCTGAAGCAATTCTACCGCTACGGACTCTCAAAGGTAGGATGGGACACATACACATATATCAACCTGGAATACGACAATCAGATAATCTGCAAATAACAATAATAGAATAAAAACCCCAACACACAAACCAACATGTCGAAAGAATTTATAGTAGCTATTGAGCTGGGCTCATCGAAGATAACCGGTGTGGCCGGAAGAAAAAACATCGACGGAAGCATCTCAGTGATCAAGGTGGTGAAGCTACCCACCAACGGATGCATCAGAAAGGGTGTCGTATACAATATCGACAAGACAGAATCCCTACTCAAAGATGTGGTCAGCAAGTTGTCGCAATCTCTTGGTTACGAGATAAAGCGCGTATACGTAGGAGCTGGAGGACGCTCCATCCGTAGCGTGCGCAACGTCGTTAATAAAACGTTTGACGTAGAAACCGTCGTCACTGGCGAGATGGTAGACGAACTGATGGACAGCAATCGCAACATGCAGTATCCCGACCAGACCATCATCGGACAAGAAACACAAGAATATAAGGTAGACCAACAATTCCAACTCGACCCCGTAGGCATACAGTGTAAGAAATTGGAAGGATACTTTCTCAACATCTTGTGGCGTAAAACCTTTGAGCGCACGTTCAACAAATGTTTCCAAGACACTGGTATCACCATTGCCGAACTCTTCCTGTCGCCTTTAGTGCTGGCCGAAAGCGTACTCACAGAGTCGGAACGGCGCAATGGATGCATGCTCGTCGACCTGGGAGCAGACACTACCACCGTGGCTACCTACTATCGCAACAAGCTCAGACACCTGGCAGTAATACCACTAGGAAGCAACAACATCAACAAAGACCTCTCCACATATCAGATAGACGATGCCGAAGCCGAGGAAATGAAAATCAAGTATGCATCGGCATTCTGCGAAGAGCAAGACATCAACAACGAGGAGGAACTGTCCATCGATGGTGAGAGAAGCATTAAGGTGAAAGATTTCCAACTGCTGGTGGAAGCTCGCATGGAGGAAATCATACGTAACGCATGGTTTCAAGTGCCCAGCGAATACGCCGAGAAACTCAATGGTGGCATCATCATTACTGGAGGTGGTTCCAATATGAAAAACATAGAAAAAGCCTTCCAGACCCACACCAAAAAGAACAAGGTGCGCATTGCCCACACCGTCAACCACACCATCGACAGCAACCATCCCGACATCAAAGCACAGGACGGAACAATGAATACGATACTTGCCCTGCTTTCAAGAGGCGATCTCAATTGTGTGGGAAAAGAACTCAACAACGACTTCTTTTCAGATGAAAAACAGGCACAAACAACTGCTGAAGCCACTGAGGAAGAAGAAGAAAAACGCGAAGCGCGCGACCCAAAGACACTCACCCCAGAGGTGATTCAGACAGAAGAAGAACGCAACCTCATAGAACAAGAGCGACAACGCAAAATAGAAGAACAGCAAAGGCAGATAGAAGAACTCAAAAGACAACAGGAAGCAGAGAAAAAGAAAGCTAAGGAAAAAAGCTGGTTCAACAAGATTAAAAAGCGCATCTCAAAGTTGGCTTCCGATATCATGGAAGAAGAAAAGGATACCAACTGATAAACCAAAACACGACAACGACAAGCAATACATCCCGTCACCCCTTAAATATATAAATCATGTCAAAGAAAGTAAACAATAACCAACCCCCAGCCACACTCGACTTCGGGCAAGATAGCAACACCCCAGAGAAAACAAACAATATGCTCGACTTCGGACAAGACGAACAGTCGTCCCCAATCATCATCAAAGTGATTGGTGTGGGCGGCGGTGGCGGCAATGCCGTCAACCACATGTACATGGAAGGCATACATGATGTGTCGTTCATGGTGTGCAACACCGATGCACAAGCACTCAAGGCATCCAACGTGCCAGTGCAGGTACAACTGGGAAATGAGGGCCTCGGAGCCGGTAACAAGCCCGAAGTGGCACGACAGGCTGCCGAAGATACTGCCGATACGGTGCGCAGACAGCTCGACGATGGCACCAAAATGGTGTTCATCACTGCAGGTATGGGCGGCGGAACAGGAACAGGCGCCGCACCAATCATCGCCCGACTCTCCAAAGAGCAGGGCATACTCACCGTGGGCATCGTCACCATACCATTCCTCTTTGAAGGACCTAAGAAGATTGACCAGGCACTCAATGGTGTAGAAGAGATGGCAAAGCATGTCGACGCGCTACTCGTCATCAACAACGAACGTCTGCGAGAACTCTACCCCGACTTCTCCGTGATGAAGGCTTTCGAAAAGGCCGACGACATACTAAGCGTTGCCGCTAAGTCGATAGCCGAAATCATTACCGTGAGAGGCATCATCAACCTCGACTTCAACGATGTGAAGACCGTGCTGAAAGACGGTGGCGTAGCCATCATGTCAACGGGATACGGAGAGGGCGAAGGACGTGTAAAAAAGGCTATCGAAGATGCGCTCAACTCACCGTTGCTCAACGAAAACGATGTGTACAACTCCAAGAAAATACTGCTCTCTATCGCATTTGCCAATAACGACGAGAAGGACGGTTCGCTCATGATGGAAGAAATGAACGAGGTCAACGACTTTATGTCGCGCTTCGGACGCAACTTCGAGACCAAGTGGGGACTTACCGTCGACGATACGCTTGAACAAAAGGTGAAGGTCACCATCCTAGCCACAGGCTTTGGTATAAAGCGAGTAGATGGAATGGAAGACCACCTAAAGGCACGCACCGTGGAAGAGGAGGAAAAACGACAGGAAGAAATGGAGAAAGAACAGCAGCGGGAAGACCGCCGAAACTATTATTATAAGACTGATTCAGGAAATCCCAAAAAGAAAATCCCCAATATTTACCTGTTTAAGGACGAAGATCTCGACAACGAAGAGGTGATAGCCGCCGTAGAAGAATCGCCCACCTATAGCCGCAGTCGCGCAGAGACGAAGAATATTTCCAACATCAGTAATCTGCAGCGACAGCCGGAAAATATTGTGGAGAACACAGGTCCCGTGCAGAGTACCATCAGCTTCTGACGCCCCACCCACTCTGTTTCTAGGCAAGTACATCTGGCAGGGAATTTGCCTATTGCATCCCACACACAATAAGCCGTCTCGCATGTGAGACGGCTTATTGTGTGTGGGATGCGCTATGTGGTGGAACATAGGCATCACCGTGTTTTGAGAGAGTGAGTCGCAATGGTGGACTCGGAAGTTGTTTTACTAAAGCTGAATGACTGTTTTATGTTAAAGCAATGAAAATGATGTCTATTGCAGTTGAGGCACATCGTCGCTGTTGCGCCACAGTCGCATTACCTCTGTGAGCGGTGTGTGGCGCGTAGTGTCTGTGGCTATGCTGTCGTTTTTGGCCATGGTGGCGGTTGTGGTGCGGTCGTTTCCGCCGACGTTGTCGTTTCCGTTTCCTTTATTGAGCGACAGCTGTAGCGCATTGCCCAACGTGAGCACGATGGCTACCACTGCGGCAGCGCGTGTGAAGGGCCTGAGTCGGCGGCGCAGACTCACCGTGCGTGCCTTCACCACGGGTGGCTCGTCGACGAGAGCAAGCATGCGCTGCTCAAAGTCGTCGCTGAGCGTCTCTTCGTGTTGTGCCTCTTGCGGATAGACGAACCACTCGCGCCACTGCAGCAGGTGTGCTGGCACATCGTCTTGCTCGAAGAAAGCACGCAAGATACGCTCCTCTTCCAATGTCGTCAGACATTGCCAGTAGCGTTCCAGCAGCTGGTCGATGTATTTATAGTCCATATTCGTCTATCTTTTGGTATTTGTTTCTCACGGCTTGGCGGCCGCGGAAGATGTTCACTTTCACTTGTTCTTGTGTGATGCCGAGAATATCGGCAATGTCTTTATAGCTTTTTCCCTCCACGTCGCGCAGTTGCAAGCAGGTGCGTTGTTTCTCTGGCAGGGTGTCGATGAGTTGTCTGACGCGTTCCACGCGGTCGTTGTGGTGGGTTTCTTCCAGCGGTGTAGGGCTGCTGTCGGCTTGTTGCTGTGTGTCTGCCATCTCCGCAACTTGGCGGAAGCTACGCTTGCGCAGGGCGTCAAGAGCCAAATTGCGGCAGATTGTCACGCACCATGCATCTATTTGCTCAATGTCGGCCCAGCTGTTGCGCCGGTTCCATACTTTCAGCAACGTCTCCTGCACGATGTCCTCGGCATCTTCGCGCACCTGAACAATGCGCAATGCCACGCGGAAGAGCATGTCCTTCAAGGGCAGTATGTCGTTTCGGAAGGTGAGGTTCTTCATCGTTGCTCTATTATTGATGACGTTTCGGCAGCACAAATGTTACAGTTTGTGTTCTTTTTTTTGCGTCGACCCACGTTTTTTCTTTCCACGAAGCAGCTTTATTTGTTGTCTATCAGTGCTACTGCCATGGCGGCGATACCTTCTTCGCGACCGGCAAAACCGAGGTGCTCGGTGGTGGTGGCTTTCACCGACACGTTATCAGCATCGGTGTGTAGTGTGTTGGCTATCGTCTGTCGCATCTTTGGTATGTAGGGAGCTAGTTTTGGGCGCTGTGCGATGATAGTGGCATCGATGTTCATGATACGGTAGCCTGCTTTTGCTATCATGTCGCCCACCTGACACAGTATCTCTTTGCTATCCATTCCTTCGGTTGCCTTGCTGGTGTCGGGGAAGTGTTGTCCTATGTCTCCCATTGCTGCTGCTCCGAGCAGTGCGTCAGCAATGGCGTGCAGCAGCACGTCGGCATCGCTGTGTCCCAGCAGTCCCAGGGTATGGGGTATGTGCAGCCCACCGAGGATTAGGGGGCGGTCGGCGGTGAGTTGGTGTACGTCGTATCCTTGTCCTATGCGCATGTTCTTTTATATATTAATGGTGTGGCGTGTGTGTGCGTGTGGTTGAAAAATCCCCTCCCTCAGTGAGGAAGGGGATGTGGTGTGTGGCGGTTGTTATCTTCTCTTGAAGAGGTCTTTTATTCCGTCCATGTCGAATGTGAGCGAGAATCGCAGTGTCTGGTCGAGTGGATTGCTCTTGGCGGTGGATATCACGTATCCTGCGTCGAGTTGAAACACACTCATCTTGAATCCTGCTCCCACGGTGAAATATTTTCTGTTGCTTTTGTTTTCCGATTCGTGGTGGTATCCTGCTCTGACGGCGAATTGATCGTGGTACACATATTCAGCTCCCACGCTCCATTGTATCTCTTGCAGTTCTTCCTTGAATCCTCCCGGTGCGTCGTTGAAGCTTTTGAAGATGCCGCTTATCGACGACACGTCGTAGTAGTCGCGCTGTACGCGGTCCTGATAGTCTTCTGTTGTTTCTCCTTCTTGCTGCAGCGGGTAGGTGGGTACGAGCAGTTTGTTGGCATCAGCAGCGATGGTGAAGCGGTTGTATTCGTCGATAGGTATCATCAGAGAAGCTCCCAGTCGCAGGTTGGTGGGTATGAATTCGCTGCGGTCGTCGCCGCTGAAGGTTATCTTCGAACCGATGTTGGATATGTTGAGACCGAGTCCGAGTTGGCATTCTCGCGCTCCTATGTTGATATAGTTCTGATAGTAGCATGCCAGGTCGGCTGCAAAGGCCGATGCGGGGCTCGTGTCGTCGGTGTAGTTCCACGTCAGGTCGGAGTAGATCCATCTCACGGCAGCTCCGAGCGAGAATGTCTCGCTGAGCATGAGTGAGTAGCCCACGTCCAACGACATTTCGTAGGGGTTGATGGTCATGTTGTCGCCTTCGGTCATCGAGGCGTTGGTGTACACTTCTCCGAGTGAGAAATAGCGCAGCGACGCGCTCACTGCCGAGTAGTCGCCTATGCGATAGTATCCCGACACGTAGGCCAGGTCGATGTCGTTGACGAGTTGTCGGAGCCATGGGGTGTAGTTCACCGACACGCCGGCTCTTGATATGCAGAAGGGGTATTTGGCAGGGTTCCAATATTGCGATGCCACGTCGGGGTCGGTAGCCGCTCCCACGTCGCCCATGCCTCCTGCGCGTGCATCGGGTGCGATGCTTTGCGAGGTGACGCTGGTCTTCACGGGGTTGAATATGTCCTCTTTCTGTGCCATGGTGTGCATGGAGAGCAGCAGACCGAACAGGCTTAGTGAGAGGCGTGTGGTGCGTAGGTTCATGTCGGTTGGGTGAATAGTGTTTGTTTTTTCTTAACGCAGAGTGTGTGTTTTTATTGTGTTTGCTCTGCTGCAGTGTTGCATGGCTTATTTGATGATGATGAGCTTTTTAGCTTTCGACGCATACTTGCTTCCCTCGTTTCCTATTTGCACGCGGTAGAGATACACGCCCGTCTGCAGTTGTTGTCCGCCGTCGGTGGTCAGGTCCCAGTCGATGGTGTAGGATGCCGTAGTCGACACGCCATGTTCAGTGTGTCGCCACAGCAGGCGTCCGCTCAGATCGTAGATGTCGAGTTCCACGTCGATGGGGCTTCCCGTACGGTCGTGACCGATGATGAATGTGGTGTTGGTGCGTGCGGGGTTGTGTGTGCAGTCTATGCTGAAGAGGGTGGGTTTGAGTGCCCTCACCACTTCAAAGTCGAGCGTGGCTGTAGATGGGTTGTTGAGTATGTCCCATGCTCGGAAGGTGAGTGTATGGCGTCCGGGCGACAGTTCGGGGATGCTGTAGTAGGTGGTACCGGTGGTATAGCTGCCAAAGTCGAACTGGAAGTTACCGTTCAGGTTGAAGGTGTAGGCCATCAGTCCGTCAATGCACAGTTCCATGTCGTGTCCTATTCCTGTTCCCGCGGCATTGATACCGTCTTTGTCGGTGATGTTTGCCACGAAGTAGGGCGTGGTGTGCACCTTGCCTCCATTGCTGAACGACGGACTGTTGAGGTAGCAGTAGATAGAGGGTCCTATGGAGTCGTTGCCCATGCTTCCTGTGCCGCCCACCACGAAGTCGTCGAAGGTACCATGTGCCAGTTGTGTCTTGTCGTTGGTGTCTATGGCGTGCAGGTTGATCAGTCCGTTCTCGTTGCTGTAGTTAATGTCCATGGGCACGGCGAAGGTGATGGTGAATCGTCCGTTCTCCACGTTGTTGGCTCCGGCATAGAGTGTTTTAGGATAGTCGTAGTATGTGAATGCCGGCACAGGGGGTGAAGGTTTGTCCATGTCGGGGTCGTTACGCTTGCATGTGATGAGTTCTGCCGCATCGAACACTGTGGCATGCACTGTGCCGTTGAAGTGTGTGGCGATGGTGTCGCCTTGGGCTATGTGTCCTTTCAGGGTGATGTTTTCGCCTGCTCTGATGCTGATGTCTTGTGTGCTGTTGGCGGCCATGCTGTTGATGGTGTCCACCACTATTTGCATTGTCGGTGTGTTGAGTGCCAGTGCGGGGTCGCCCAGCAGCGAGTATTGCAGCTTGTTGGAGGTGCGATCTTGTCCGGTGGTTATCAGGTCGTTTTTAGCTCTTTGCTGTGCTTCACCCAATGTGGTTCGCTTTCCGTTGTTGATGCTGAGCACATGTTTCAGGTAGGCCAGGTTCATCACTCTGTTGCGGTGTGCATATACGGTGCGTGTGGTGCCGTAGAAGGCCACGGCTCCTCCCTTGCTGTTGAGCAGTGCTTCTTCGCCGATGTTGGTATTGGCTGCATCGAAGGGCATGATGTCGCACGAACAGGTAATCCACAGCGGCAGATTCTTGTTGCTGAAGTTCTGAAAGTCGTTGATGGTGAGCACGCGTTCGTGCGAGATGCTTATCTCCGAGCCGTGCCCGGCATAGTCCATGACGAGTGCGCCTTGTTCTTGTTGCTGCTTGATGAGCTTTGTGGCTTCCGGATAGGCGTTGCCTGTGGCTGAAGTCTCGCGTGTGTAGGCATCCCACATCACTTTCTTGACGGTGTAGCCCGGATATTGTTGCGCCACGCTCTCAGCGGCATCGTTGGCATCGGTCATGTGTTCGTTGCCATTGCCGTCGTCGCCCATAAACATCAGTGTGTTCTGCCATGCTCCGCCTTGCGTGTTGGTGGCGTAGCCGATGGTCTTGTCCACCATTATTTTTGCTTGCTCGGGTGTGCGCACGGGGAAACGCCCTATGGCGATGTCGAGTTTGTCGGCCGACATGGGGTTGAGTCCTTCTCCGTCGTCGAGCAGTCCGTAGTAGCCATCGTCGATATAGCATGTTATTTCGTTGAGCGAGTTTTCGCTTTCCATGGCCAGCAGGAAGTCGTCGGGTGTGTGGCTTGCCCATTCGCTGCTGTTCATGCGGTTGTCCCATGCTGCATCGCCGAAGAGCAGCAGGTAGCGTGGCATGTCGGCATCGGTTTGTGCCCGGTCGTAGAGCATTTTGAGGTAGCGTCGGTAGGCATTGCCGTCGGGCGTGCCGCTGCTGAACTCGTTGTAGAGCTCGTCGGCGGGCAGTATGCGCACGCGCAGGCTGTCGTGCTGCTCGTGGTGTTGTTTCAGGCGTTCGGCCTGTTGACGCAGTTTCTGCGAGGTGGGTATGATGATGAGCATGTCGGTGGGCGTGTCGGCATGCAGGTTTTGATTGGTTATCTGGTGCACGTATTCGGGCACGGGGTGTGATGACTGTGCCGACAGGGTAGGCGGTGGTGCCATCTGTTGCCCGTCGACAGTTATTTGCAGGTAGTCCATCCTCACCGTGCCGCGCCCGGTGTTGGTTATGCTAATGGTGTTGTTGTCTTGCAGATTGTCTACGGTATATATCTGTCCGGTGCGGCATCCGTGGTCGTAGGAGTCGGTGCTCACCACGTTGAGGCTTCCCACCTCGCTCCCGTTGAGCGATATGCTGATGCCGGTGCTCACGTCGGATGTGGCAAACACGATGAGCCTTCCTTTGTTGCCTTTTCCTATGCGTTCCAGCTGGATGTCGGCTTTCGCGCCACTGGCGATGGTCTGTCGGTCATAGAGTTGCCGTCCGCCCTGATACCATGCGTGGGCTTCCACCTCGTAGAGGCTGTTGCAGTAGTGTGGCGAGGGATAGAATCGGCTGACGAAGGTGGCGCTGTCCACTGTCAGATGTGCTGTGCTGTCTTCGGTCAGGAAGTAGTAGCCGTAGTCGGAATAGTAGTTGCGGCGTCGCGACTGCGTCACCGTTTGCGATGTCTTGTATCCGTAGGGTGTGCTGATGTCGTTGAGCAGTGCGTCTTCATAACTCACGGGTCCTTGCGCATGGAAGAGCAGTTGCGAGCCATTGTTGTAGAGCGGCACCTCGTGCAGGTCGTCGGTGTGACGCAGATAGTCGGGTGTAAGTGCTTCGGGTTGCAGCGCACCGCCGTAGCCGTAAACCTTCACATTGTCGATGTTGCTGAATCCCGCCTGCCGTATCAGGTCGTTGCTCAGGTGGTAGACTCCCGTTGCCGGCACGCGTATCTTCACCCATGTGCCCTGCCGCAACACCGACTGCGGTGCGTAGGTGTCTGCGGGTGTCAGCAGGGGTGCTTTTGCGCCGTGCATGCTGGCAGATGGTTTGGCCTGTCGCTGCACGTCAAGCATGAAGCTCACCAACCACTTCCATTGTCCGTCGATGTTGACGATGGGTGTTACCACCACCTCCAGCTTGGCGCGCTTGCGTTCCACCACTATCTGCTGCTGCAGCAGTGCTGGCTTGGGCGTGATGGCCTTGTAGCGTTCCACTTCGGCAGGTGTCATGTCGATATACTCGGCATATTTCACCACCGCTGTGTAGGTCGTGTCACTGTAGTGTGCAGGCAGTGAGAAGGCGTGAGTGTAGGCAGGCAGCACGCTGTCGATGCGTATGTCGCTTGCCGAGAGGTTGACAAAGTGCTGTGCCTTTCCGCCTATCGCCATGCCGACGAGGGCGAACAGGCAGAGCCATCGCCGTAGGGTGGGAGAGATTGTGTGGTGTGCTATTTGCATTGCAGTGATAGTATCTCTTTGTCTTCCAAGAAGCCTTTCAGCACGTCGCCCGGTTCGACGGGTCCCACTCCGGCGGGCGTGCCGGTGTAGAGTATATCGCCCGTGTGTAGGGTGAAGAAGCGGCTGATGTAGGCGATGATGTCGGCCACGCTGTAGAGCATGTCGGCTGTGTGTCCGCTTTGCACGATATCTCCGTTTTTCTGCATGGAGAAGTGCAGGTCTTGTATGTCGGGCAGTTGCTCCTTGGGAATCCATTCGCCGATGGCTGCCGACTGGTCGAAGCCCTTGGCAATGTCCCATGGCCGCCCTTGTTGCTTCATCTGTGCCTGCATGTCGCGTGCGGTGAAGTCGAAGCCCAGGCTCACAGCATCGTAGTAGCGGTGGGCAAACTGTGGGTCGATGCTCTTTCCCGCCTTGCAGAAGCGGACGATTACCTCCGTCTCGTAGTCGATGCGTCCCATGTCGGAGGGCACGAAGAAAGGTTTCCCAGGCCGCAGCAGTGCCGTGTCGGGCTTGAGGAAGATGACGGGTTGTGCTGTTTTAGATAACGTGCCATGCAACTCTTTATTGTGCAGGGCATAATTCATTCCTATGGCAAAGATTTTCATGGTGCAATGTGTTTAGGTCTTGTGCGACAAAGGTAGTGCAAGGCGAGCGCAAAGCAAAGCGAAAAAACCATTTTTCGCTTTTTTGCCGAGTTGTTGAGTTGCTTCCACAAACCAATCTCGTCGACTTTGGTGACCAATCTCGTCGACTTTGCATCACCGACAGACCACAGTAGCTCTCCATGAGGAGCCTGGCAGTGTTGCTTTTTGTCTTTCTTTGCTTGCGAAAAGTGGAAAAACCGTACCTTCGTGCCTGAATCATCAGCAAGCACTATGACCACCATCACGCTCCACATAGAATATTCCACAGCCTATCTTCACTCCGAGCATTGCCGTCTTGAAGTAGTGTTGCCCGCCACGGGTGCGCATCTTCCTCTCACATCGTCAGATGCTGTACATTGGTCGGTGTCTTTTCCCTTGGCGAGCGATGCGCAGACAGTGTCGTTTTGGTTTCGAGTGTGCGATGCTGAGGGCTGTTGCCTGCGCGAGGAATGGCATCGTTCGCCACATGTGCTCTGTGTGGGCGAGGACACGACGTCCTTCCACTGCCGTTGGCAAGAGGTGCCCGCCGATGCATGGCTCTATCAACCTCATGCAGTAGACTACGCCACCCCCGACGTTTCCTCTGCCGACGCTTCCGCCGTGCTCATCACCCTCCGTTCGCCCCATCTGCGTGATGGCGAGTGCCTCTATTTGTCGGGAGCCTCGCCAGTGCTCGGCTGTTGGCAGCCCTCGTTGGCGGTGGCGATGCGTGAGGTGGGCGAGTGCCGCTGGGCCGCATGGCTACCCCTATCGGCCTTCACCGATGGTGCGGTGGAGTGCAAGGTGCTGGCATCCGATGGTGAGCAGGTGCGCTGGGAGGAGGGCGACAACCGTGTGCTCACCATTCAGCACGGTGAGCGGGACGATGCGCGTCTGACGTTTTCACATCCGCGCTATGCAGGCACGATGGTGCCGGTGTTTTCCCTTCGCAGCGAGGGCAGTGCCGGTGTAGGCGACTTCGGCGACCTTGCCGCACTCGTCGATTGGCTCAGTGCCACGGGTCAGCACGTGTTGCAGTTGCTTCCCGTCAACGACACCTCCCTCGACGGCACGTGGCATGACAGCTATCCCTACTCGGCCGTGTCGGCCTTTGCCCTGCACCCGCTATATGCCGACCTGCGGCAGTTGCCTCCCCTGCAAGTGTCGGCAGCGCGTCGTGGCGTTCTGGAGCGCTGTCGCCGCGAACTCAATGCGTTGCCACAGGTAGACTACGAGGGCGCGATGGCGCTGAAGGAGGCTTGGCTGCGGCAAAGTTTTCGCGAGCAGTGGCACCATGTGAAGGGTACACGTGCCTTCCGCTCGTGGTATAAGGCGCAGGCATGGTGGCTGGTACCCTATGGCGCGTGGTGCGAATTGCGCAAGCGCCATGGCACAGCATGTTTCGACACGTGGGGAGGCGACGCTATGTGGCATGAGTCGCAGCGCAGGCGTTGGGCAGTGATACCCCGTGAGCTGTTGCCAGAGCGCTGCTATGCCTTCTATGTGCAGTGGGTGCTGCACGGCCAGCTTGCAGCTGCGCACGACTATGCAGCACGACATGGTGTGATGTTGAAGGGCGACATAGGTATTGGTGTCAGTGCTCAGGCATGCGACGTGTGGCAACAGCCGCAGCAGTTCTACCGCAACATGCAGGCAGGTGCCCCGCCCGACTATTTCTCTGTCCGCGGGCAGTGCTGGGGTTTTCCGCTCTACAATTGGACTGCCATGCAGCGCGACGACTACCAGTGGTGGCGCCGCCGACTGAAGCACATGGCGCAGTATTTCGATGCTTTCCGCCTCGACCACATCATTGGTTTCTGTCGGTTGTGGGCCATTCCCCTAAGCACCGACGACGGACGCGAGGGACACTTTGTGCCTGCCCATCCGCTCTTGCCCCCATTGGAGGGACTACCCACTGAACTCTTCGTGCCCGACATGCTCACCCCCCAAGCATGGCACCCACGAATCAACGCGCACGAGTTGTCGCAATATCACAACCTTTCACCACAACAGCGAGGCACCTTCGATGCTCTCTACAGCCACTACTTCTACCATCGGCACGATGCATTGTGGCAACAGACGGCCATGGCAAAGCTGTCGGCACTGCTGGCCGACACTACGATGCTACCCTGCGGTGAAGACCTGGGCATGGTGCCTGCCTGTGTGCCACAACTCATGGAACAGCTCAAGATACTGTCGCTTGAGCTCGAACTGATGCCAAAACGTCAGGCAGACGGCGAGTTTGGCAACCCCGACCATTTTCCCTATCTCTCCGTATGCATGCCCACCACACACGACATGGCCCCCTTGCGACTGTGGTGGGAAGAGGAGCACGCACGTGCCGAGCGCTATTATCATCAGGCCCTGCACCACAACGGTACCTTCCCCGCAGCACTGACACCGCAACTGGCCAAGGAGATAGTGCGTCGCTACGTGGCATCGCCTTCCATGCTGTGCGTTATAGCGTTGCAAGACTGGCTCGCCACTTCGGAGCAATACGCCAACGACGACCCCAAGACAACACGAGTGAACGACCCCGCCTGCAATCCGCATTACTGGAGATACCGCATGCCCGTCGCTATCGAAACACTCCTGGCCGATGCCCACCATCTGCAGGAAGTGAGAGAACTGACCAAGGAGAGAGCGAATGGCTGAAAGCAAGGCGGAAAAGCGAAGATCAACACACAAAAACAATGGCAGAAACTTATCGTTGAGAAAGAATGTGTTACCTTTGCCGATACCAATATAGTGCCATTGAAGGTGCCAACACCGGCACCCCTGTCATACAACCCATCAACACCTCCTCCATCATGCGTATTAAGAGTTTTCTCCTCGCGCTACTGCTGATGCTCCCCATGCTCAGCCAAGCACAACAGTCCCAAACAGACATGACACCCGAACAGACGCAAACCTGCACACAGGCCTTCAACGACTTTGCCTTCAGGCTCTACCGTGAGCTGCAACCTGGCGAAGGAAAGAATGAAAACGTGATATGCTCGCCCCTGAGCGTGTCGCTCATGCTTGGTATATTGGCCAACGGTGCCGACGGCAACACCCTTCAGGAACTGAACACCCTCATAGGCAGCGACCTCAACACCATGAATGCCTACTGCCAGCAGCTGATGGAATACTACAACATGGACGATCCCATCATAGCCACGGCATCGTATCTGGCAGTGAACAAAAAGGTGAAGCTCTTCGACGACTATGTAGCACGCATGAAGCAGTGCTACAAAGCTGAAGCGCATAGTCTCGACTTCAAAAAACACGAGAGCCTCAACACCATCAACCAGTGGTGTGAAGCCATCACGCGCGGCATGATACCGCAAGTGCTCAACAATCTCGACCCCACAGCACTGGCCGTGCTGATGAATGCCATCTACTTCAAGGGCACGTGGGTGCATCAGTTTCCACAGCAGCGCACACATGACGACAATTTCACACGCGAAGACGGCACCGTGAAGAAGCAACCGCTGATGCGACAGGGCGATGAACACGTTACCTTCCCTTATATGGAGAACGACACGATGCAGGCCGTGCGCATGAACTACAAAGGAAAAGGACGCTTTGGCATGACGATACTGCTGCCCAAGAAGGGCTTTACCACCACACAGTTGCTGCGCGACATGACAGCGCAACGCTGGGAGCAACTCAACAAGCAGATGGGGCACAAAATAGTGTATATCACCATGCCACTTTTTAATGCCGAACGAGAGACGGAACTCAACGATGTGATGAAAAAGCTCGGCCTGCAGACTGCCTTCAACAGCAGCGCCAACTTCAGCAAGCTGGCCAAGGCCCCATCCTACATAGGACGCATGTTTCAGAAGGCCCGCATAGAGGTCAACGAGAGCGGCACCGAGGCAGCGGCAGTGACGGTGGTAGAGATGCTGTTGGGCAGTGCCGTGGGCAGAGAGCGACCCAAAATATATCATTTCACTGCCAACCATCCTTTCCTGTATGCCATCACTGACGGAAACAACGGCAACATACTCTTCTTGGGTGAATACAGAGGGCGCAACTGACAACCCGTTCCTATAGGAAAAGAGTGGTGTGAAACTCCGATAGGGAAATAAAAAGTGAATAGTAAATCGTGAAATCGTAAATATCCACTATCTTTGCCGCCTGCAAGGGCTGCAATGCCGTGTCAGCAGCTGTCGGCACGACGATGCTAGCCCACACAATACGACAAAGCTTACACACTACTATGAGAAAAACCATTCTACTCGCTGCCATGGCGTGCCTCGCCATCGGCATGCAGGCACAGACTGCCCGACGCGCTATGCTGCCTCAAAACCAGCCTAGTGCCAACGACCCCGTGATAATGACCATCAACGGACAGAACGTGCTGCGCTCGGAATTTGAATACAGCTACAACAAAAACAACGGCGAGGGAGTCATCGACCGCAAGACAGTGGAAGAATATATTCCCCTGTTTGTCAACTATAAGTTGAAAGTGGCTGCCGCCCTTGACGAGCAAATGGACACGTTGTCGTCGTTTGTCAACGAGTTTATCACCTATCGCGACCAGCAGATACGCCCCTCATTCATTAGCGATGCCGATGTAGAGGCTCGCGCACGAGAGATATACAACGAGACGCGCAAGCAGGTGGAAGCCAGTGGCGGACTGTTCAACTGCGCACATCTCTTCTTCCGCGTGCAGCAGAACGCACCTGTAGAGTTGGTCAACGACCGCCGGGCACGCATGGACAGCATCTACAACGTGCTGCAAAGCGGCAATGCCACCTTCGAAGAGCTCGTGGCAAAGTATAGCGAAGACCCGAGCAACAAGGAGAAAGGCGGAGAACTGGGCTGGGCACAGCAGGGTAGCTTCTTTCCAGAGTTTGAAAAAGTAGCGCTGGCTCTCAAAGACGGAGAACTGAGCAAACCGCTGCAGTCGCCAGCAGGATTTCATATCATAAAGATGATAGGCCATCGCGACATGTTCCCCTATGACAGCGTGAGAAAGGATATCGTGCAGTTTATAGAAGCCCGCAACCTGCGCGAAGACATCATCAACAAAAAACTGCAAACCGAAGCTGAAGCCGCCGGCAATGGCACTACGCCCGAACAACTCGTGGACCAGCGCGCAATCGACATGCAAGAAGCCGACCCCGAACTGCGCAACCTCATACGCGAATACCACGACGGACTGCTCTTCTTCGAGATAAGCAACCGCGAAGTGTGGGAAAAGGCCGGCAACGATGAAAAAGCCCTGGAAACCTACTTCCTCAGCCACAAGAAGCAATACACATGGGACGAACCACGCTTCAAGGGCATGGTTTACCACGTGAAGGACAAAGCCACAGAAAAGGCCGTGAAGAAGAGTGTGAAGAAACTACCCTTCGAAGAGTGGAAAGAGACGCTGCGCACTACGTTCAACAGCGATAGCGTGATACGCATACGCGTAGAACTGGGTCGCTTCAAAGCCGGCGACAATAAGTGGGTGGACAATAAGGCATTCAAAAAAGCAGTCACACCCGACAAAAACGAAACCTATCCGATAGAAAATGTGTTCGGTCGCGTACTTAAAGCACCCGAAAACTATCTGGATGTGCGCGCACAGGTGGTGGCCGACTATCAGGACTACCTCGAACAGCAATGGGTGGCACAGCTGCGTCAGCGCTTTAGCGTCGACATTAAGCAGGACGTAGTGGCCACGGTCAACAACCACTAGGCCCACCACACAATGCTCAACACACCACAATACCACCATCTATTGACTATTCACCGACAAACCTATCGCAATGAGACATCGCATACTGCTCTTGCAGGCAACGCTGCTGCTGTGCTGTAGCACACTGCTCACCGCATCGGGAGTGATTTCCCACAACAGTAAAGCAGCACCCAACGACACCGTAGTCCCTGTGCCTTATAAAGTGGGCGCACCCAATGCCGTCGATGAGGTGGTGTGGGTGGTGGGTGACGAACCCATACTGAAGTCGGACATAGAAGTGACACGCCTGCAGGCCATGCAGGAAGGATTGAAGTGGAAAGGCGACCCCGACTGCGCCATCGCCGAGCAACTGGCAGTGCAAAAATTATTTCTGCACCAGGCACAACTCGACTCTATCGAAGTGAAAGACTCAGAGGTGGCACAGGAGGTGGAAAGCCGAATAGCATGGATGATACAACAGGCAGGCAGCAGAGAGAAACTGGAAGAGTGGCGCAACATGAGTCTGACACAAATGCGACTGGAGATGCGCGACGAATTGCGCAACCAGATACTCATTCAGCGCATGCGACAAGAATTGGTGAAAGACGTTACCGTCACTCCCGCTGCCGTGCGACGCTACTATCAGAACCTGCCCGTTGACAGCCTGCCCACCGTGCCAACCACCGTCGAGGTGCAAATCATCAGTAAGGTGCCGCCAGCCGACCCCGAAGAGGTGAACCGCATCAAGACAAAGCTGCGCGAATACACCGACCGCATCAACAGCGGAGAAACAACCTTCGCCACATTGGCTCGATTGTATTCCGAAGATGGCAGCGCACGACAAGGAGGAGAACTGGGATACATGCCCCGGGCAGCCCTCGACCCAACCTTCGCACAAGTGGCTTTCAACCTCACCGACCCCAATAAGATTTCTAAAATAGTAGAGACAGAGTTCGGATTCCACATCATTCAGCTCATCGACAAGAGCGGAGAACGCATCAACTGCCGACACATACTGCTCAAGCCAAAGGTGAACCAAGCAGCAATTGACAGCATCACACTCAAACTCGATACCCTCATCAGCGAGGTGAAAGAAGGGAAATATACCTTCGAACAGGCTGCACCCTTCGTGAGCGACGACAAAAACACACGCAACAACAACGGACTCATGTCGTACATGAACCCCGAGACGGGTGAGCGCACATCGCGATTCGAGATGCAACAGCTGCCCACCGACGTGGCTCGACAGGTGGCTGGCATGCAGCCGGGCGACATCTCACAACCCTTCCGCATGATCAACGAGAAGGGACAGGTAGTGGTGGCAGTCGTCAGACTGAAAAGCCGCACCGACAGCCATCGGGCATCGATGACTGAAGACTATCAGGTGCTGCGCGGACATGTGCTCAACGTAGAGAAAGAAAAGTTTATACACCAGTGGGTGGTCGACAAGATAAAGACCATCTATACCCGAGTGCCCGAACAATACCATTCCTGTAGCTTCCAATACGAAGGATGGATAAAATAGTAAGTATACCTCCCCTTTTCAATAGAGCTTGGAGCCGCTCACCTGTTGCTCCAAGCTCTAAATGCCTATGCATGTTGCTCCTGCTCTTGCTCATCGGTGTGGAGATGGCACAGGCGCAGCACTCGGCGCAACGCATCTACCTGCGACATGCCGACGCCCTGATGGCCGATGCTGCCTCACGCCCCGGACTGCAAGTGGCCAAAGGCAATGTCAACTTCCTGCATCGCGGTGCCATACTGCTGTGCGACAGCGCCCACTTCTGGGAAAAGCAAAACGCCTTCAACGCCTACGGCCACGTACGCTTCAGGCAGGGCGACACACTGTCGCTCACGGCACAACGCGTGATGTACGACGGACAGCAGGAAATGATACGCGCACGGGGCAACGTGGTGCTGCGACACCGAAAGACAACACTCTATGCCGACTCGCTCGACTTCGACCGACGCAACAATATGGGCTACTACTTCGAGGGCGGACGACTCGTGGACGAACAGACACAACTCGTCAGCGACTGGGGAGAATACCACACCGACACACGCGAGGCACGATTCTTCTATAGCGTCACACTGAAAAAGGACAACGACTACATAGAGACCGACAGCCTGCTCTACAACACGCGTAGCAGCACTGCCACCGTGGTGGGACGCTCAGTGATATATACCGACGGACGCACCATCACCACACAACACGGGTACTACGACACCAAGGCTGAGCGAACACAACTCTACAGCAGGTCGACAATAGAAGATAACGACATGACCATCACTGCCGACACACTCTTCAACGACAAGCAAACAGGACTCTATGAGGCGCAGGGAAGGGTAGAATACCGCAGCAAGAAAGACCACAACGAGCTCTATGCCGGCTACTGCCGCTACGACAGTCAGCAAGGCACAGCCTTTGCCACACAACGCCCCGTGGCCAAAGAGTACTCGCAAGGCGACACCCTATGGCTGCATGCCGACACGCTGCGCATGAAAACCTTCCATATCGACACCGACTCCATGTTTCGCGAAGTCTATGTCTACCATCATGCACGCGTCTATCGCTCCGATGTGCAGGCCGTGGCCGACAGCATAAGCTACAATACACGCGACTCGCTACTCACACTGCTGCGCGACCCCATTGTGTGGAGCGACAACCGACAAATAGTGGGCGAGAAGATAGACGTCATCCTGGCCGACTCTACCGTGCGGCGCGTTGATGTACTGCGACAAGCACTGTCCATAGAGCAAATGGATGACCGGCAACACTACAACCAAGTGGCAGCAACCAAGATGACTGCCTACTTCGACGAGAAAGGAAACATGCGCCGCACAGATGCCATAGGCAACGTGAAGACCATCTACTACCCGCAGGACGACAAAGACAGCACCATCATGGCGCTCAACTATCTGGAAGGCGACACTATGCGCATGTATATCGATACCCTGCGGCAACTCGACAAAATATGGGTGAGCAAACCCGTGGGCACCGCCTACCCGCTCATTCAGACTCCCGCCGACCGAACGCAGTTGCCAGGATTCGCATGGTTTGACTATATACGCCCCCGCGACCCAGACGATATCTTCGAATGGAGACCCAAAAACGACGACCAACGCATCAAAACACAACAACGCTTCTCACCGCCGACACTGACACTTGAAGTACAACAACTCCAAAGCCAATCACAATCCGCACCATGAGTGACATCATACAACTACTGCCCGACAGTGTGGCCAACCAAATAGCCGCCGGCGAGGTGATACAGCGCCCCAGCTCCGTGGTGAAGGAACTCATGGAGAATGCCATCGATGCCCAAGCCACGCAGATACAGGTGAACATCACCGATGCTGGGCGCACAGCCATACAGGTAATCGACAACGGCATGGGCATGTCCGACACCGATGCTCGACTGGCCTTTGAGCGACATGCTACATCAAAGATACGCAAAGCAACCGACCTGTTTGCCCTGCGCACCATGGGCTTTCGCGGTGAAGCCCTCCCCTCCATAGCAGCCGTCGCACAGGTGGACTTGCGCACACGACAAAAAGACAACGAAATAGGCACCCACCTCACCATAGAAGCCTCGAAGGTGAAGAGCCAGCAACCCATAGCATGCCTGCAAGGGTGCAACATCAGCGTGCAAAACCTCTTCTTCAACCTCCCGGCAAGGCGCAAGTTCCTAAAAAGCAACAATACAGAACTCAATCACATCGTACAGATATTTCAGCGCATCGTGCTGGTGTATCCCGATATCGCATTCACGCTCACACATAATGGAGTGCAACTTTACAACCTGCCTGTCACCACACAGCAGGAGCGAATAGCCGACATCTTTGGCAAGAAATGCCGACAACAACTGCTACCCGTCAACACACAGACATCGCTCTGCACCATCAGCGGATTCGTGGGAAAACCCGAAGCAGCACGCAAAAACAACGCACCGCAATATTTCTTCACTAATGGCAGATACATGCGTCACCCCTATTTCCACAAGGCTGTGACGCAGGTCTACGAGCGACTTATACCTCAAGGCGAGCAGATACCATATTATATATATATAAAGGTGGATCCTGCCAATATCGACGTCAACATCCATCCCACAAAGACGGAGATAAAATTCGACGACGAGTCGGCCATATGGAAGATGCTCTCCTCCGCAGTGCGCAACACCATTGGGCGCTACGATACTGCAACGCAACTCGACTTCGACAACGACGACAAGCCCGACATTCCCGTCTACAACCCATCACAAACGTGGACACCAATGTCAGTAGAGGGAGCACAACGCCAACCCGCAACACCCAAGGCACCAGCGCATTGGGAAACGCTCTTTCCAAAAAACACCAACCCTGCACAGGCAGACCTTTTTCCAACACCACCACCGACAGAAGAACTGGCGCACACCACCACCGCAACACACCATCTGCAATACAAAGGACGCTACATAGTGACACCCGTGAAGTCGGGACTCATGCTCATCGATCAGCGCCGAGCCCATCAGCGCATACTCTATGAGGAGTATCTGGCGACGGATGCCGCCCATAAAGCACCCATACAGCAACTCGTATTTGTCGAAACCATAGAGCTCACCGCTGAACAGCACATCACCATGCAGCACCTGTTTCCCATATTGCAACAGTTGGGTTTCGATATGCTGCTGGACGACGACGGAACGCTCTCCATCCGTGGCATACCCGCAACCATTGCGGGGCAACATTTGCCCACACTCATTGCCGAACTCATCGACAGCGCACAACAGCAAGGCGATGCCGCAGGCCAACTGCAACAGCTTGTGGCACGACAGTTGGCCCGACAGACAGCCATCACGCGCGGAGAAGTGCTCACGCAGGAAGAAATGGACAACCTCGTCAACCGACTGTTCAGGTGTACCGATGTACACCACACACCCGATGGGAAAACAATACTCCACATCGTGCCCCAAGAAGACATCGACCGATTCTTTGGATAAGTCCCGCGCAGAGTAAGTGCAACAGCTGACACATACGAAACCACCACACGCTGAGCCCAATCCACAACAATAAAGAGCAATAATGGGCGAGCAGGGAAATTACACACTTTTCACTTTTTTAGCAATTTAATTTTTTTTTAATTGTAAAACATCTATCTTTGCATCCTGAAAAACCATACAACTCTAAAATCCTAACATCAAATCCGTATGAAGAAATTACTTATTATGCTGGCTTTTGCCAGTTTCTCCCTCGCTACTACGGCTCAGACAACCACTGACGAAGTGCCTGTCAAGGAGCACAGCGTGGCCACCAACGGCTTCTGGAACAATTGGTTCGTACAGGGTGCCTTCAATTGGAATGCTTGGTATGCAGGCAACATGTATGAGCACGGACACAACCTCAAGCCCAGTCCCTTCAAGAGATTTCGCTCACAGCCTGGTTTGGCCATCTCTGTGGGTAAGTGGTTTACTCCCGGCATGGGTATTCGTCTGAAGTGGCAAGGTCTTTGGGGTAAGCAGATTCGTGCCTACACTTCAGAGGCTACCGACCCCGCCAGAGATCCCCAGTCGAAGGTTCACTCCAAATTCAACCGCTACTGGATACTCAATGGACAAGCTATGCTCAACCTCAGTCAGATGATTTGCGGCTACAACCCCGAGCGCTTCTTTAGCGTAGTGCCCTTCCTCGGAGGTGGTATCGGTCGCAGCACAACCTTTGACTACTATGCCATGGATATCAGCATGGGCGTGATGGGTTTGTTCCGTATCAATAAGACGTTTGCCGCTCATGTTGAAGTGGGATGGAACCGTCTGGAGTGCGACATCGACGGTGGTTACGGTTTTGCAGGTAACCGCGGATGGGACTCGCACACCAACAACGTATACGCTGAGTTGGGTCTCACCGTAGGTCTGGGTAAGAAAGACTGGGATCGCGTGCCCGATGTGGATGCCCTCAACGCATTGCATCGCAGCGAAATCGATGCTCTCAACTCTCAGATTCTCGACCTCACCAACGACCGCGACCGTCTGAAGAAGCTGCTTGCAGAAAAGCCGAAAGAGGTTATCAAGACTGTTGACGAGTCGACAAAGGAATTTGTCAACCATCCCATTCATGTGTTCTTCAATCTGGCTAAGACCAATGTGGCCAATCCCAAGGATCTCGTGAATGTTGAGGGTCTGGCCAAGTATGCAAAGACCACCAACAGCAAGTTGCTCGTGAAGGGCTATGCTGACAGCGCTACCGGCACACCTGAAATCAACCGTCGACTCTCCATCGCACGTGCCAACACTCTTAAGGAAGAACTCGTGAAGATGGGTGTACCTGCAGAGAACATTACCACTGAAGACTTTGGTGGTGTGCTCTACGATACTCCTATCGGCAACGATAAGCTCTCACCGCTGGAGTACAACCGTCGTGCTTCCGTACAGGTGCTTCCCACAGAATAATTCATACGTGATATAACATCTCAACGAATGCCTCCTGCAAAGTGTAAGCAGGAGGCATTCTTGTTGCTATGAAAAAAGGTGATGCCGCACCATTGACAGGCACTTTGCAAAGCAAACAGCCCACAAACAGACGCTCCTTCAGCAGAAGCAGTCCACAGATGGAGCATTGCTCGTGGCATTGCACCATCAGTCGGGGGACAGAGAATGGGTAGGATAGAAAACGATAGCAACCAAAAAGCTGTTGCACAAGCTACCATAGCAGCAACAGTCCGGCAAAGCCTGCCATCACCAGCATGCGGATGGGGTTGATGCGAAACACCTTGGTGCCCACAAAGGTGACGACAAAGATGCCCACACTCACCCAGAACTGCCATTTGTTGTCTGCCGGTGCCGAGAAGTTTTCCCGATTCATCATCAATAGCGTAGCAGCCAGCAACAGTCCCACCACGGCAGGACGCACCCCCATGAAGATGCTCTGCACGATAGGCGACTTCATGTAGTGCATCAGCAACCGGCAGATGATAATCATCAGTATGAGCGAGGGTAACACCAGTGCAAACGTTGCCACCGCGCTGCCCAATACCGCCATACCGCCCGTCATGCCCGCATGTTCGGCCGCAGCGTAACCGCAATAGGTGGCACTGTTGATGCCGATGGGGCCAGGTGTCATCTGCGACACAGCCACGATGTCGGTAAACTGACCCATCGTCAGCCAACCATGATGTGTCACCACCTCACTCTGTATGAGCGAGAGCATTCCATAGCCGCCGCCAAAGCCAAAAAGGCCTATCTTGAAGAAGGTGATAAATAAGTCAAGGTATATCATAGTTGGGTAATGGGGGTGTGCAGTTATTCTGTTATACTGTTGCTGTCAGTGCTTCAGTTATTGTTTTCGTTGTTTCTTTCCGTCGGTTGTACAAATTTGCCATAGAGAAAACCTCCAAATCCGGCTGCCAAGACGACGTAGATGGGGTTGACGCCCAGCAGGTAGATGAGCAGTGCGCCTCCAATAGGTATCCAGCAGTTGGACAGATTGATTTTTGCTGCCACGGCCATATTCCACGTAGGCACGGCGAGCAGCGCCACCACAGCAGGGCGTATGCCGCGAAAGATAGAAGCCACTACCGGATTGTCGACCACATGGGTGAAACACATGGCAATGAGCAGTATGATAATGAACGAAGGCAGTGCCGTTCCCAAGGCAGTGATGAGTGCTCCTGGAATGCCACGCAACTTGTGGCCTACGAAAATGCTCATGTTGATGGCAAATACGCCTGGGCTGCTTTGCGCCACGGCAATCACATCGAGAAACTCGTCCTTATCCATCCACCGCCGACGATCGACCACCTCTGACTCCATCAAAGGAATCATGGCATAGCCTCCACCAAGGGTGAACGAACCTATCTTGAAAAAGGTGCGAAACAAGTCGGTGTAGATATTGCTCATAGTAGTGAAAGGAAGCGATGGTAGACGATGTGGCT
This sequence comes from Bacteroidaceae bacterium, assembly GCA_017940185.1. GTDB lineage: Bacteria > Bacteroidota > Bacteroidia > Bacteroidales > Bacteroidaceae > Prevotella. The sequence continues at coordinate 51,063 of JAGAZE010000023.1, forward strand.
TTTGTCAGTGCAAAGATACGGCAAGACGCGCGGAGTACAAAATGAATATAATAGTTTTCCTTGTCTCATCAGTCACCTTCTGCAGCGGTGTCGGACAGCCCTGCGGCAGGAAGTAAAAGGGGGACAGACTCGTGCTATGCCCCCGAGGCGAGATGATTTTAACTCGTTAATTAAACAAAAATACGCCCCACACGTCTTAATAATAACAAAAATTCCGACCAAAAGGTTTCATTTTCCCCCACACTGCTTTATATTTGCCCCATCAATCGCATAACCAACATCCCATAACTATAAGAAAGGACTCCATCATGAAGTACACACACCATCTTCTGGCAGCCCTCATCGCTGTGGCATTCACACTGACAGGCTGCGTTAGTAAAAAGCAGTTGGCAGAGTGTCAGGACAACAACCGCGCGCTGTCATCGCAGTATCAGACCTCGAAGGAGCAGCTTGCTGCTGCCAATGCACGTGTGTCGAGCCTGGAAGAACAGCTCGCACAGGCTAAGAAAGACTATGCGCTGCTGCAGCAGTCGCTTGACAAGAGCCTTACCAATGCCAATCAGAACAACATCAGCATCGACAAGCTGGTGGATCAAATCAATGAGTCTAATCAGTATATTCGCCACTTGGTAGAGGTGAAGAGCAAGAGCGACTCACTCAACATGGTGCTCACCAACAACCTCACCCGCTCGCTGTCGAAGGAAGAGCTGAAAGAGGTGGATGTGCAGGTGCTCAAGGGCGTGGTCTACATCAGTCTGGCCGACAACATGCTCTACAAGAGCGGTTCCTACGAAATCAACGACCGTGCAGCAGAGACATTGTCGAAGATTGCTAAGATTATTACCGACTACAGCGACTACGATGTACTGGTGGAAGGCAACACCGACAACGTGCCCATCTCGCGCGAGAACATCCGCAACAACTGGGACCTCTCCTGTCTGCGCGCATCGAGCGTGGTGCAATATCTGCAAAACCGCTATGGTGTTGACCCGAAGCGTCTGACAGCAGGCGGACGTGGCGAGTACAATCCACTCACCACCAACGCCACCGACGTGGGAAAGCAGCGCAACCGACGCACACAGATTATTATCACGCCGAAACTCGACCAGTTTATGGAACTCATCGAGCAGGCTCCTGACAAGGACTGATAGTCATAAAACACACACACAAGAAAGAGAGCATCGCAAGGTGCTCTCTTTCTTGTGTGAAATGATTTGCCTTGTATACAACAAGTGCAGTGAACATGTATCCTACGCCGGGCTTTGTCCCTTCTCCTCTTCTGGATGTGTAACGTGGTGAAGGCTCTCGTAGAGCATGTAGGCCTCGTAGGAGTTGTACTTCTCTTGTTGCAGTGCTGTGCGGAAGGTGTCGTCGTCTACTATGCTGATGTGTGCGCCGAGTCGGTTCATGCTCTCAATGAGCTGTCTGAGTGGTATGGGTGGCGCCATCAGCAAGGTGATGGGGAGGTCATCTGCAGCACTGCTCTGCGGTGACAGCGTATAATTGACTATGGCTTTGGCTACACGGCTCACCTCGGAGCAGTCGATGTTGAGTTGTGCCAATCGTGCCGAGCACATACCCAGCCGCTGCAGCAGTTGGAGCAGTCCTATGAAGGCATTGCCTGTGGTGTGTGTGGGCAGTGTGCCGTCAAAGTCATCGGCCACGAGATTACCTATGCGCAACACCATTCCTTGCAGCCCTTGTTCTGCCCTTGCCGTTGCCACCAGACGTTCGGCTCCGCGCTTTGTGCGCAGGTAGGGTAGAGCGTCGCTGCTGAAGGGCGAAGCGGCGGCAGGCGACAGCGATGTGGTGGAGATGTGGATGAGGCGTGAACGATGAGCCAGGCAGAATGCGATGACGTGCGCAGTGCCGCCGATGTTGACACTTTCTATCTCTGTTGCTCGTGCAAAGTGGCGCGTATCTGCGGCACAGTGCACCACCACATCAATCGCCTCTCTGTAGTTGTGCAGGGTAAGTGGGTCGGCGATATCGCCTGGCAGCACGCTCACGCGCTCGGGCAGCGGCATGTGGAAATGCTTTTCGTAGTGTTGTTGCATTCGAACGGCAGCGCTGAACTTATCTTTCTGGCGCACCAGGCAGACGATGTGAGCCTGCGACTGCTGCAACAACGCATGCAGCACATGCACACCAAGGAAGCCTGTAGCGCCGGTGAGCAGCACGGATGAGGGTGTCGCTGAGGTGTTGGCCTGGTTGTCGGTGGCAGGTGCTGTCGTGGGTATAGCGGGTTGTGAGTTCTTAGGAGTTGGGTGAATCCTGATTGGTGTCGGTTGTTGAGTGATGTGTTCTGTTGCCATGCTTGCCAGTTGCCGCGGCGTGGAACATGTGAAGACATCCTGATAGCTAATGGTGAGTCCGCATCGTTCGGCCTCCTCCACGAGCATCATGGCAGTGAGCGATGTGCCGCCAAGGTCGAAGAAGTCGGCCTCGACACTTACTTGCTCTATATCGAGCACCTTGCCAAAAAGCTCACATAACTCTCGCTCGCCGGAAGTAGTTGGTGCTACAAATTTCTGTTGTCCTGCAGCTGTTGGACGTGGCAGCTGCGCTACATCAGCCTTGCCGTTGGCATTGAGCGGAATGCTGTCTACGCGAATAATGCCGCAAGGCACCATGTAGGCAGGCAGTGTGTGCCTCAGTGTTTGCCCCACTTTGTTTTCGTCCACACCCTCGTCGGCTGTGAAGTATGCTGTCAACCGCTCACTGTAGGGCGATGCTACCACTACCGCCTGCTGCACGCCCGCTATGCGTAGCATGGCGCGTTCCACCTCAACGGGTTCTATACGATAGCCGCGCACCTTCACCTGCCTGTCGACCCTGCCGACGAACTCCAACAGTCCGTCGGTGTTCCATCTTACGAGGTCGCCTGTGCGAAACATGCGTTGCCCGTTGTAGGGACAAATGCCAAAGTGCTCCTCCGTCATTGCCTTGTCGCGCCAATATCCCTCCGCCACCTGTGGTCCGGTGAGCCACAGTTCGCCCACGGCACCGCGCGGCAGCAGCTGGTCATGGGCATCGACGACGAAGGCCGAAAGATTGTCGAGGGGACGCCCGATGGGTATGTCGGCATAGTGCCGGGAGGTGTCCAGTTGGCAATAGGTGGCATCTACGGTGCATTCCGTGGGACCATAGGTGTTGATCAGTCTGCCACGGCAGGGCGGCAGGGTCATGAGTTTTTCTCCACCCAGGCACAGGTAGTCTACCTCGGGGGCATAGTGTTGCAAGAGCATCACGCCGAAGCGTGTGGTGTAGCATCCGCCGGTGATGCCGTTGGTGTGCAGATAGGCAGCCAGAGCCTTGAGACTGGTGCGTATGTCGTCGGGAATGAGATAGAGCGTACCTCCTGCTGCGAGCACGGGGAAGAGGTCTTCCACCGACGCGTCGAAGGTGAGCGGGGAGTGACAGGCTATGCGGCTGAGGCTATTGAGTCGCCAATGCTTTATTACAAAGAGTGTGAGATTGAGCAGAGCGCGGTGCGACACCATCACTCCCTTGGGCTCGCCGGTGCTGCCCGAGGTGTACATCATGTATGCCAGTGCAGATGTAGAAGTGGCACTGTTTTCAGGTCGTGCTGTGGAGTTGTCGGTGTGCTCCGCTTCGTTGCGTATGTATTGTTGCCGTGTTTCGGGCCATGCCGGGTCAATGGGTACGTAGGCTTTGCCTGCCTTCATCGCCCCCACCACCTGCACCATGAAGGCAGTGGAGCGTTGTGCCTCTATGCAAACGAATGGCGAGGCATTCTTCGTTTGCTTTGTGCGCAGGGTGTCGGCATAGGCGTCTGCCTGTCGGTTGAGTTCTGCGTAGGTGAGCGTGCCGTCAGTGCACACCAGGGCGATGGCCTCGGGGCGGCATTGCACTTGCCTGCTGAAGAGATGCAACCAGCTGATGCTTGTGTCGTAGTGCATCGTCTCGCCGCGCCCGAGTTGCAGCAGCGACTGTTGTTCAGCCTCTGTAGTGAGTGGAAGACTGCCTACAGTGGCTTGCTCATCGCGCATCATGCCTTCAGTGCACACTTTTACAGCGCGTGCCACCAGCTGCACCACCGACAGTGGGTTGAGTGCCTCGCTGCTGTCTACACGCAATTCGTAGTGGCCGTGGCGTAGGTAGACCACACAGTTGAGGTCGTGGTTCACCTGGTGGGGCAGTAGTTGTCGCCCTTCTATGCGCATGTCGTGGGCAATGGTTGTCTCTTGAATGTCGTGACTCTGAAATCCGAAGGTGATGGCCGGTGCTCTGCGCATGTCGCGGCAACAATGTGTGGCGGGATAGATGCGTTGGCGCAGTGCGGTGGTAAACTCACGCCGGCATTGTGCGAGCGTTGCCCCCACCGATGCCGTTGCGTCGATGGTCAGCACCACTGGCAGTGAATTCACATACATGCCATAGGCCTCTCTTTGCCGATGGGTGTTGCGTCCGTGGGTGAGCGTGAAGAAGGCCACTTTCTTCTCCCGGCACAGTTTGCTCAGTGTGATGCCCAGTGCCGTGGCAAAGAGTATTTGTGGTGAGGTACCCTCGCGCTGGCACCAGGTGTCGATGTCTGTTGCGCTCAGGTGCTCCACTGTCATCACAGCCTTTCCCCATGGTTCGCCGGTGTGTGCTGCCAGCGTGGTGAAAGGCGTGTCGGCCAGCTTGTGTAGCACAGCCTCGCGCGCCTGCCGATAGCGTGGACTCTGTATGGCATCGCACTCGTTGGTGGCAGCGGTGAAGAGCGGTGGCACGTCAGTGGAGACAGAGGGCGAGAGTGGTATGCCTATGGTGCCGGAGGGCGATGGGGTGGGGGAGTGCTCGGTGCCTGTTGCGGCGTAGAGCGAAGGAATGTCGCGCCCTACGAGGTTGCGTGCCACAGTGATGCCGTCGGCAATGCTGTGGTGGATGTCGAGCAGCAGAAGGAGTCGCCGCGGAGTGGCTACAAGTTCAAATCGGCACAACGCCTCATTGCCCAAGGGTGCAAAGGGGCGCACGAAGGAAGTGGTGAGGTGGCGTTCCACCTCATCTTCGGTCATCGTCATCATGCTCACAGGCACGGGCAATGCCGCATCGACATATTGTCGCGGTTGGCCATCGTCAGCGATGGTGAAGCGTATGTGCAATTCGGAACGCTGTGCGGCGAGCCTGCACACGGCGGCATAAAGCCGGTGAGCATCGGTGTGTGGTGGAAAGGTGAGTACTGAAGGGAGATTCCACGCTGTCGAAGTGGGATGCACTATCCACCCCAGCCATATACTCATCTGCGACTGCAGCAACGGGAACGTCTTCATAGGTAGAAAAAATACGGGATGTTATCCTGACATCGATATTTTGTCCCTCACCCATATGTCTATTCGGTTGTCGGCATAGTATAGTGTTTTTCTGTGCCTTGCCTGTTGTGGCACTGTTGTTGCCCGTGTGCCGCCGCCGAGGCTTATGGGGGCTGTCTCCACGCGCAGTTCGTCCCACAGTTGGGCGTCGAGGAATGCCTGGTGTGTCTTCGCTCCTCCTTCCACGATGAGCGATTGCAGCTGTGCGGCCACACATTCGTGCAGCAGGGTTTCGATGGTCATGTCGCCTTCGAGTACGAAGCGCACGGGATTGCCGCCCCACCAGTGGCGCACTGTAAGCTGTGGGGTGTCGCGTTGCCACGTGGTATGTCCCACCACGATGGCGTCTTCCTCAGCGCGCAGGCGGTGACTGAGGCGCAGGGTGTGGGCGTTGGAGAAACGATAGGGCATGAAGTGGTTGTCGATGAAGCCATCGGCCGACTGTGCCCACTTCAGAATGATGTAAGGACGACCCTGTTCGTGGAAGGTGAAGAAGCGGCGGTTGAGCCATCGGCACGCATCGGCCATTACGTCCACGTCGACACGGATGCCAGCCTCCCGCAAGCGCCCGATGCCGCGGCCTGCCACTTTCTTGTTACTGTCGGTGCAGCCCACCACCACATGTCGCACACCTTTGTTTATTATAAGGTCGGCACAGGGCGGTGTCTTGCCCCAGTGGGAGCAGGGCTCCAGGCTCACATACATGGTGGCCTGCGGCAGCAGCGCCTCGTCGCGGCGGCTCACGGAGGCAAAGGCGTTGACCTCGGCATGCCCTTCTCCACATTTGCGGTGATAGCCTTCGCCGATGATGCGAGTGCCGTTGCCGTCGGGCACGGTGATAACGGCGCCCACCATGGGATTGGGGCGTGCGCCGAGCCTGCCGCAGGCTGCCAACTGCAGGCAGCGCTGCATATACTTTTCGTCGATGTGTGACAGTGGGTCTACCATATATATACTATCTTTGCGGCCTATGAACTATCGTACGCTTTGGCAACAACTCACCTTATTGTACGATGCACGTGAGGCGCAGGCTGTGGCTCGCCTGGTGCTCGACACGGTGTGTCACCTCTCTTTTGCCGATATCTGTGCAGGCAAAGATACGCAATTGCCTGCAGAAGAGCAGGCACGGCTGGCTAAAATTGCGCAACGCTTGTCGCTGGGCGAACCCGTGCAGTATGTGTTGGGCGAAGCGTGGTTTTGCGGGCGGCGCTTCAGCGTCAACAGCGATGTGCTCATACCCCGACCCGAGACGGAAGAGATGTGCCGGCTGATTGTTGCCGACCGCAGCGTGAACAGTAACGCGGAAGTGCATGAGTCGGAGCAACATGGCTCCTCGGGCTGTCGTGTGCTCGATATCGGCACGGGCAGTGGTTGCCTTGCCGTCACGCTTGCGCTGGCCTGGCCCGCCGCCGTGGTGGAGGGGTGGGATATCAGCGGTGCTGCACTGTCGGTGGCGGCCGCCAATGCAGCGTTGCATCGTGCCGATGTGCTTTGGCGGCAGGCCGACATCCTCACTGCGGAGCCTGTTGCGGAGACATGGGACATGATAGTGAGCAATCCGCCCTATATTCCCGCCCGCGAATGCCGGGAGATGGAGCGGCGGGTGACGGATTATGAGCCTTCAGTAGCACTCTTTGTGCCCGACGACGATCCTCTACGTTTCTATCGCGCCATAGGCAGCTATGCCCTCGCTTCGCTGGTGCCCGACGGCGTAGTGTGGTTGGAGACGCATTACCGCCACGCCGACGCTGTGCAGAAACTGCTGCTGCGGCAGGGCTTCGGCCGTGTGTCGGTGCTGTGCGATGCTTTTGGCAAACAGCGCTTTGTGCGTGCACAGCGACAGGACATCTGAAAGAAGGTGGCCTGCAGACAGAAAGCAAAGCGTTTCGCCGCGACCAACCTGTCGTAGCGAAACGTTTTGTTGTGCCTATGCCCGTGGGCGGTATAAGTCGCTATTCAGGCTTGGCAATCTTCTTCGGTGAGAGGAAATGATACACCACCTCAGGCTGTCCGTCATAGGTGAGTCGCCATACATCGTTTCCGTTGTCGGTGGCATTCATGGTGATGGTGACAAATCCGCCGGAGATGTTCACCGAAAGTGTGCCGCTCACAAACCGGCGTGCGCTATAGTCGTCGATGGGAATGTTGTCGCATTTCACATAGAATGACCAGTCGTCGCTATTAAGGTCAGCGGTGGCCAAGTCGGTAAACTGATTCACCAGTTTGTCGGGGAAGTCAATTACGAAGTAGCGTCCTACTACCAGTGTATAGTTGTCTTCGTCTACGTTGTTCAGGTTTTCTTCCTCATCGGAGAACAGGAAGTTGTAGCCTCCTTTGTTGTTGTCGTGGAAGAATGCCGCTGTTTTGATGGTCGACTTTTCTCCAAATGCATAGAATGCATTGTCGATTTTTATCACGGGTGGTGTGAGGTCGTCCTTATCGTCGTCGCCGCAGGCGGTGAGGGTGAGTGTGAATACGCCTGCCAATAGCACAACAATCATGGTTTGCATGTGTCGGAGGGCATAAAGTGTCTTGTTCATGGTGTCAGTGTTTTATGGGGTTGATGATGTTTTGTTATTCGTTTCTGAATCCGATGATGCTTCTCACTTCCCTGAGTGTGGTCTGTGCGCTTTCTCTTGCCTTGTCGGCTCCTTGTCGGAGTATGGCAGTGAGCCGTTCGTCGTCGCTCTCTATGGCTGCTATGCGTTCGCGTATGGGTGCTATCACTTCGCACAGGTCGTGGGCTATCTGCTTCTTCAGGTCGCCATAGCGTAGCGTGCAGTCGTTCCACTGCTTGTCGAAGTGGTCGTAGACATCGGGTGCAGAGCATATGCGCAGGAAGGTGAAGAGGTTTTCTATCACCTCCGGTCGCGGGCTGTTGGGTTGCTGTGGTCCGTTGTCGGTCACAGCGCGCATCACTTTCTTGGTTATCACCTTGTCGTCGTCGCGCAGGTAGATGCAGTTGCCCTCGCTCTTGCCCATCTTTCCGCTGCCGTCGAGGCCCGGTATCTTCACGGCCTGTCCCTGTCCGAAGTAGAAGTTTTGCGGTTCGGGGAAGAAGTCGACACCATAGATGTGGTTGAAGCGTCGCGCAGCCTTGCGCGCCATCTCCATGTTCTGCTCCTGGTCTTTTCCCACGGGTACCTTCACGGCGCGGTGTTGCAGTATGTCGGCAGCCATGAGCGTGGGATAGGTGAGCAGTCCGGCGTTGACGTTGTCGGGTTGCTTGCGCGCCTTCTCCTTGAAGGTGGTCACGCGCTCCAGCTCACCCAGATACATGTTCATGTTGAGAAAGAGGTAGAGCTCGAGTGTCTCCTTCACATCGCTCTGCACATAGATGGTGGCTTTCTGCGGGTCGAGGCCGCAGGCGAGATATTCGGCCAATATCGTCTTGGCGCTGCGCTGTATGTCGTCGGGCTTGGGGTGCGTGGTGAGCGTGTGCCAGTCAGCGATGAAGAAGAAGCACTCAAACTGTTCTTGCAGACTGACGAAACTCTTCACAGCTCCGAAATAGTTGCCTAAGTGCAGGTTGCCGGTGGGCCGTATGCCGCTTACTACTTTTTCCATGTGTTGGCTTGTGTGTAAATGGGTGAAAGGATTGTTGCTTAACTTCTATTGTCTCCGTTATGGTGGAGGTCAGGCCGGTTGTCGCCCGACGACCGTAGGCGTTGTTATTGCTCGTTGAGGTTCTGTCCCCACCAGCCGATATACTTGGTGCATATCTGTGCCGGACCATTGTAGTTGGCCTCTATCACACGGCCGTTGATTATCTCGGCACGGAGCTCAAACTTTATGTTCTTGTGGTAGGAATCAACCCACTCGTCCAGTATGTCGAACTCCACATAGCCATCCTGTATGTAGGGAATGCTTGTGTTGATGCGCGGGAAGTTGGGCACATGGTCGGTCACGAGTTGGAAGTTGAAGTGATTGGGGTCGTCGTCGTTGATGTCGGCATTGAGTTTCACGCGTTTGCCCAGCGCTGAGGCGGGGAGATCTACCGACAGATAGCGACGTCGGCCCACGTCGTTGAGGCGTCCGCGCGACAGACTCTCGTCGTCGGAGGAGAAGAAGATGTTGTAGCCTTGCTGCTCCTCGCTGTAGTAGAAGCCTGCCGTCTCCACATGGGTGCGGAAACCATCGATGTAGAAACCGTTGGCAATGCGCTCATCGTCGCTGCCCAGGTAGTGGCTCTCGTCGCACGACGATACGATTGTCATTGTGGCAGCCAGACAGCAAAGCATGGCCGCACGCAAGAGGGAGGGGCGCAATAGGTGTGTGTGTGTCATAAGATATTAATTAGTGGTGTGGTGAAAAATTGGCAAGTGCTATTGCAGTATCGGGTCGTTGATATAGCGCCACTCTCCAACGAATTTTATTCTTGTCTTAGCGACATGGAACTGTCTGCCGTCAAACATGGCACTCTCATCGGTGAGGTTGCTCACCTTGATGGTGCCCATGGTGGTGGTGTTGACATAGATGATGCCCGTCTTGGTGTCGATGTCTACATCGACGATGCCTGCGGGATTATACAGATAGTAGTAGGCGGAGTTCATCTCGGCGCGTGCGGCATACTCTGCAGTAGGCTGCCACAACACGTGGAACCGCCCCTTATGGCTCAAGTCGTATACCACAGAGGTCGTCTCTATGCCATCGCCTTCCATTATCCACTGCTTGTCGAGACCAGCGGGAAGGTCGATCACATTGCCGCGATCATTGTCGTTGTCGTCGCCACAACTCTGAAGAAGAGAGAGGCTTGCCATGCAGCACACACAGAACAGTGCACTGCTCAAAAAGCGAATGACGGATGAAGTCTTCATAACGGTATTCTATTAAAGTTTGCAGGCTACAAAGATACGCTATTTTTATAACAACGATGTTTTTTGCCGAAAATCTTACGTCAAACCCGAGCTTTTCAGCTACCTTTGAAGCATGAAAACACACCGCTTCACTCTCCAAACATATATCACACAGGTGCTCACTGTCCTTGCGCTGATGCTTAAGGCCGCATCCGTGCAGGCGCAAAGCGTCACCGTGACGGCCAAACGCGTGTTTCAAACCACTGGGCAAGGCAACACGGCGGCACCCATCCTGCGACTGAAGATAACCAACAACACCGATACCGACGCCGTGCTGCTGCATGCCGATATTGCCGCCACCGATGCCGCAAGGCGCAACAGCCGTTCGCTGGCGCTCTACACCACACCCACCATAGAATATTATGCCACGCGTCAGCCCATGATGCTCGGCACTGTGAACACCAAGCAGCTGGGAACTCACATGCCGCCTGCCGACATCGGCATACCTGCCGATATGCAATATCATCTCATGGCCGTGCGCTATGGCGGCTACCGGCTGCCCAAAGGCATCAGCTACCTGTGGCTTACGGCCGACATCAAGCCCAACGCCACGCTGGGCGAATATGTTGATGCCACGGTGTTGCAGTTGCGCATGCGCACAAGCAACGGAGAAGTGGTGGTGAAACCCGACATGCGGCACACACAATACGATGTGCCAGGGCTGCGCATCTATCGCACACAGACTTTTCCCTACGTGCCCACCACCGACAAGTGCCGCTTCTATCGCATACCGGGCATGACGCTCAACGCCGATGGCGACATAGTGATTACCGCCGACCGACGCTACAACTCGCAAGCCGACCTGGGCAACCACAAGATAGACGTGAGTCTGCGCCGCAGCCACGACGGAGGACGCACATGGACCCCCCAACAGCTGATAGCCATCGGTGACAGTGCCACAACCGACGGCTTCGGTTACGGCGATGCCTCGCTGGTGAGGGCAAAGAGCGGCCGGCTGCTGTGCCTGTCGATAGGGTCGAAGTATTGGAGCTTCGACGGACAGGGCGGACTCACACTCACCACCAGCGACGACGGCGGACGCACATGGAGCCCCGTGCGCAACCTGCGCCGCAAAAACTTCACCGATGCCACCCACAACCTCGTCGACTCCATAGGCTTCTTCTCGCTCTTCTGCGCCTCAGGCCGCTCGCTGTGCACCGCCGACGGCACCATCATGGCCGTGGCGGCATGTCTCGACAAGAAAGGCGACCGCACATTCAGCGACTATCTCCTCTCGTCGACCGATGAGGGCGAGACATGGACCCTCGGACCCGCCTGTGCCTACCACCAGGGCGACGAAGCCAAACTCGTACAGATGAACGATGGCTCGCTGCTCATCAGTTCGCGCAAGACGAAGGGTAACAGAGGATTCAACCGCGGCAGCAGCGACGGACGACAGTGGCAGCAACAATACGACGACCCACACATGCCCGCCAACGCATGCAATGCCGACATACTCTACTACAGCCGCAGCACGCAACGCCAGCCTGACATCATGCTACACACGGGCATCATCACACACGACCGCCACGGACTGCGACTGTGGATGAGTATCGACGAAGGCCACACTTGGCATCCCGTCACCGACATACAGCAAGGCGGAGCGGCCTATTCCACCATGGAACGGCTGCCCAACGGCGACCTCGCCATACTCTATGAAGACGATTCCTACAATGCAGGCAACGGATACTACATCAACTTCGTCACCCTCACCCGACAACAGATACTCGGGTGGTATGAGCAACTCAGGGCGCAGGGCAGCAACTGAGGCGTTCAGAGCAACACAACTTTTTTTGTTCGGCTGTCGGCACCTACACCTACAGGGCCTCACTGCCAATGAGATGGCCGCCACGACCGACAACCGGGCAGAAGGTGAAAGGGGAATGAAAAAAAAGGCGAATGCAAAAAAGTGAGAAAAAAATTTGGTGGTATCCGAAAAGCACGTATCTTTGCACCCGCTTTCGCACTGAAAGCCGTTGCAGTGGCAACGCAACACTATCACATTGAGGGCGCTTAGCTCAGTTGGTTTAGAGCGTCTGCCTTACAAGCAGAGGGTCGGGGGTTCGAATCCCTCAGCGCCCACGGGGTGTTTCCTCGTAGTCAGGATAAGTCTTAACGGGCTTTGATAGGCTGCGGGGAATTTATTTTTGTATGCCGCTCAACCAGCTGTCGAACATGCGAATTGCAATTGGGCAATAGTTGGAGTGTGATTGGGGCTCAATTGCAATGCAATTGGGCAATAGTTGGAGTGTGATTGGGCAATACTTGCAATGCAATTAGGCAACAGTTGGAGTGTGATTGGGCTACACTTGCGCCACACCACTGGGACAATGATGGCCGTATTGCCTCTTTTGTACTGTATAATAACGACTTACGCCGATATTCGTTCTGCCTCATTCGAGACAGTAGAATATCGGCGCAATGATTGTGTGGCGACCACCTATTTCTGATGCTTCAATGCCTTGCCTATGGTAGTGGAAAGAGTGATGTAGGCTCCAAATACTGCCACACCGAGAATGATGTACAACTCGACAACCGATCGGCCAAGCAAATAGAGCAGGTAGTGGATGATGAAGAATACCACGTAGAGTATTATCTGCACCACCACGGCGGTCATCTTATAGGAACCGGCCGTCTGTGTTTTGGCTTCTGCATACTTAGGATTCAGCGATGTGCCTTTGGCAATGTTCATCATCGCCACTGCGGCAGCGCCGAGGCAAAGCATGCTCGGCATGCCTGCAACGATGGTCTGATAGTCGTACCCGTGATTGAAAAGCTTTACCAGTAGTAGCAGGATGAATACAATCAGTGCCATGCAGCCGGCGGCGATGAGTCCTGGCAGAGCGTTGGACAACCCCTGCGAGCCAGCTTTTGTCATGTTGTCTTGCTGAGCCCTTATCTGCCTTGCCATGTCGTATGTAGCCTGTGGATAGGCATTGAGTGTGGACTGCTGCTGTGGTGCAGGTTGCTGTACAGGCTCTGGTTGCGGTGCTTGTTGTGGTTGCGGCGTGGGTGGCACGGGCGGAATAGGTGCTGCGTGTTGCGGGTGCTCAGGGGCAGGTGGCACGGGCGGCGCAGGGGGTGTAGGGGGCGTTGGCGGCGTTGGCGGCACGGGCGGCGTTGGAGGCTGCGAAGGAGCAGCCGTTACGGTATCCTCGTTGAGCCACTGTCCGCAGAAGCGGCACTTCATGGCCTCGGCCTTGATTTCCTCGCCGCAGAAGGGACATTTCTTTGTTGATTCCATAGTGTTGAGTTTTTAAGTGGTTGTGTATTGTTGAGCAGGCGGCAGGCTATATTTCCTCAAGGTGGAATCCTGTATTCTGCTGCTGTGGTTGCTGCTGTACCTGAGGCTCGGCGGGTTTCACGGGTTCGGGCTGTACGGTGATTACTTCCGTCTGCGGTGTTTCTTCCACGCGTGGGCGCGAGGGTTGTGATGTGCGTGGCTTGTCGCTCTGCTTCACTTCGTCGCTGGCCTCGTCGTCGTCGGCTTCTCCTGTGCCGCGGTCGCCTACGATGTTGCCATAGGCGTCGACGCGCTTCTCCCAGCCATCGCCGCGGATGACGTAGCCGCTGCCATTCTCAGAGACAGAGTTGCCGAAGCCCAGAATGTTGACGCGTCCGGTCTTCACATCGTAGCGGCATAGCATCTCTTTATGGTCGTCGTCGCCGCTGCTGTTGGCATGCACGAACAGGTAGCGGTCGTCCTTGGTGGGCTTGGCGGTGATGATGCCACCGTTGCGATAGTCGATTTTGGCTTTGCTGTTGCCCTCCTGGAAGTCGATGATTTCGTCGTCGAGCGTGTTGCCGTCAATGCGGTGCAGCCTGTTGTCGTAGAGATAGAAGAGAGCTGGCTTATCGTTGGTGTAGCGTATTACCTCTTCAGCTGCCACGGGCAGTGTGGCTTTGATGCTGTCAAGGGTGTGCTCCATGGCCAGGTTGGTGCTCACGCTCTCTGGTTCGCTCTCGGTGTTGCCGCCTTTGCTGGTGAGTGTGAGGATAAGCATCACGATGACAGCCACCGCGAGGGCTGCAAGCAGTCCGACGATGAGCGGTGTGAGCTTCGACTTCTTCGGTTGCTGCTGCTGAGGTGTGGGTGGCACGGGTGCCATTGGTTGCTGTTGCTGAGGTGAGGGTGGTACGGGTGCTGCATTGTATGGCGCTGCTGCATGGCGTGACGCAGGCACTTGCGCTGCCAATCCGGTAGGTTCGCCACAAGCGGGACAGAACGCAGCCTTGACAGGGACAGGCTCGCCGCAGGCAGCGCACTTATGAACGGACTCTGCCGCAGGAGCATCGACGAAATGAGTCTCCGATTTACATACGGGGCATACGGCTAAAGTGGCGTTGATGCCTACGCCGCACACCGGACAGGGGAGAATGTGTGATTCCATAATAGCGATGTTTGGTACTCTTAGGTTTCAATTCTTTTGGGCAAATGTAATGTTAATCTCCGAAAGTATCACATGAAACAACATTTTTTTGCAATCTATGCTTTGTTTTATAAAAATGTGTATCTTTGCAACGCTTTGAATAACGCCTTGAATGATGTATGAACGTTCTTAAAACTAAATATTATGATAAGCTATAATACCGAGGGAGTGTCCATGCCCTCGCTTCCTCGCCGCCCGCTGATGCACTGGATACGCCGTGTAGCAGCGCACTACAGCAGAAAGGTAGGTAATGTGAACTACCTTTTCTGTAACGATGAACATATACTGAAGATGAACCGCACCTACCTGCAGCATGACTACTACACCGACGTGATAACGTTTGACTACTCTGAGCGGATGACCGTGAATGGAGATATCGCCATCTCGCTCGACACGGTGAAGAGCAACGCACAACAATTTGGCAAACCCTATGAAGAAGAGTTGCTGCGCGTGATTATTCACGGCATACTTCATCTGTGTGGACTCAACGACAAGGCTCCCGGTGAGCGCGAAATCATGGAAGCTGCCGAAGACAAGGCCCTGCAGATGTGGGAGGATATGAAGCCAAGAGAAGAACCCCTCATTGCCAGATAAGGTCAATCACTGCTTACTGCCCCCTTACTGCCCCTGCGATTCAACCTGTGGATGCGCATTGCCGGAAAACAAGTCGCGTAGCACGGGCAGTGTCTTCATCTCCGGAAAAGCCGGGATGTGCAGACGGCAATAGCGCAATAGCAGGCTGATGGCGCGATTGCGTTGCTCTTGTGACATGCCAAAGCGCGACATTGAGGCATAGTTGAGACGCAGCATGTTGACCAAGTGCAGCGTGTCGGCAGCCGAGAGAAAGTCGTCGTGCGATGGAGGCACACGGCACATGATGCCTTCGCGCAAGTCGAAGAAGCAACCTTCAGCGTATGTCTCGGGTTCGGGATAGAACCCCAGGAAACGCATCATGTGAATGATGAACACCAGATGAAAGTTGGCATACCCCTCGCGTGCCGCATCATACCAATGCATGCTGTGGCGTAGGAAGGCAAACATGCCGTCCGACTGTCCGCTGTCGTCGTGTGTGGCATAGAGCAGAAACTCTGCCAGAAAGAAAGCGGTTGCCGTCTTGGCCGGCTGAAAAGGAATGTCGGCATAGGGTGTGAGCATGCGTGCGGTGCGCAATTTTTGCAGGGCCTTGCCCTGACGCAGGTCGGCCACCACCTCCAGGAGCGTGAGCGGCTGAAACATCTGACGCTGCATCGCACCACGCTTCGACGACGACAAACGCACCAGAAACGAAGTGCGCCCACACGACCGACAGAGCATGTCGACAATGAGCATGTGGTCGTCGTAGCGCACAGAGCGCAACACAAAGGCTTCGGTGGTGGTCAGCATATATATATATAATAGGATGTAGTATGCCCGCGGTGCGGCAATGCAAAAGTAGATATTTTGCCGGTTTTGAAAAAAAAGCATGCAAATATTTGGCGGGAATTGTGCAATGCCTTACCTTTGCACCCGCAAATAATGCCCCATGGTCCCTTCGTCTATCGGCTAGGACGAGAGATTTTCATTCTCTAAAGAGGAGTTCGACTCTCCTAGGGACTACTAGAAACAAGAAAAAGTAGAACGCTAAACGATTTTAAAAGTAGAAGATGGCTAATCATAAATCATCCCTCAAGCGCATACGTCAGACCAAGACACGTACGTTGCACAATCGCTACTATGCAAAGACCATGCGCAACGCAGTTCGCAAACTGCGCGCCACCACAGACAAGGACGAAGCTGTGAAGTTGTATCCTGTAGTGCAGAAGATGCTCGACAAACTCGCAAAGACAAGCGTCATACATAAGAACAAGGCCGCTAACCTCAAGTCGAGCTTGGCAGCACACATCAACAAACTCGGATAGGAACATCCTCTCTCATAATCCATAATTCTGCTGCAGTCTCCCTCATGGGGGGGCTGCAGTTCTGTTTTATGCCATGGTGTCTGCTGCAAGCATGTAGGGTGAAGAAGAAAAGAGGCGTTTTTTTGTTCCCTATATTTCCTTATCTATAAAGATATGAGTACATTTGCAGCCTATAATGACAACAACAACAACATGTCAGACAATCAACACACACCAAACAATTATTCCGCCAGCAACATCCAAGTGCTGGAAGGGTTGGAAGCCGTGCGCAAACGTCCCGCCATGTATATTGGCGACATCAGCGAAAAGGGCTTGCACCACCTGGTAAACGAGACAGTAGACAATTCCATCGACGAAGCGATGGCAGGCTACTGCACACATATAGAAGTGACCATCAATGAGGACAACTCTGTGACCGTGCAAGACAACGGCCGCGGCATCCCCGTCGACGAACACGCCAAGCTGCACAAGTCGGCACTGGAAGTGGTGATGACCGTGCTGCACGCCGGTGGTAAATTCGACAAAGGTTCCTACAAAGTGTCGAGCGGCCTGCACGGCGTGGGTGTGAGCTGCGTCAATGCATTGTCGTCGCACATGCTTTCGCAGGTATTCCGCGATGGCAAGATTTATCAGCAGGAATACGAACGCGGCAAGGCACTCTATCCCGTGAAGGTGGTGGGCGACACCACCCTGCGCGGCACACGGCAGCAGTTCTGGCCCGACGACACCATATTTACGACCACCACCTTCCAGTGGGAAATCGTGGCGCGCCGCATGCGCGAACTGGCATTCCTCAATGCCGGAATCACCATCACACTCACCGACCTGCGCAAAGACGACGAAGGCAACACCAAGCAAGAAGTGTTCTACGCCAAGGACGGACTGAAGGCCTTCGTGCGCTACATCGACCGCCACCGCACACACCTCTTCGACGATGTCATCTACCTGAAGACTGAGAAGCAAGGCATACCCATCGAGGTGGCCATCATGTACAACACCGACTACTCGGAGAACATACACTCCTACGTCAACAATATCAACACCATTGAGGGCGGCACCCACCTGCAAGGCTTCCGCATGGCGCTCACACGTACGCTGAAGAAGTATGCCGACAGCGACCCCGCCATCTCCAAGCAGATAGAGAAAGCCAAGATAGAAATCACGGGTGAGGACTTCCGTGAGGGGCTCACCGCCGTCATCTCCATCAAAGTGGCAGAACCGCAGTTTGAAGGTCAGACCAAGACCAAGCTGGGCAACAGCGAGGTGGCAGGTGCCGTACAGCAGGCCGTGGGCGAAGCGCTGAGCAACTATCTCGAGGAGCATCCCGCCGAGGCCAAGCGCATCTGCGAGAAGGTGGTGTTGGCGGCCACAGCACGCATCGCCGCCCGCAAGGCACGCGAGAGCGTACAGCGTAAGACCGTGTGGAGCGGTGGCGGACTGCCCGGCAAACTGGCCGACTGCTCATCGCGCGACCCGAAGAAGTGCGAGATATTCCTTGTGGAGGGCGACTCCGCCGGAGGCAGTGCCAAGTCGGGGCGCGACCGACACACACAAGCGATACTGCCACTGAGAGGAAAAATACTCAATGTGGAGAAAGTGCCCTGGCACAGAGTGTTCGAAGCCGAATCGGTGATGAACATCATACAATCTATCGGCGTGCGCTTCGGCGTGGAAGGCGAAGGCGACCGCGAAGCCAACATCGATAAGCTGCGCTACGACAAAATAATCATCATGACTGATGCCGACGTCGACGGATCACACATCGACACCCTCATCATGACACTCTTCTATCGCTTCATGCCCAAGGTGATACAGGACGGACACCTCTACATTGCCACACCGCCACTCTATCTCTGTTCCTATAAGAATAAGGTGAAGGAGTACTGCTACACCGACCAGCAGCGACAGGCATTCATCGACAAGTATGCTGAAGGCAAGGAAGACAGCAGTGCCATCCACACACAGCGCTACAAGGGCTTGGGCGAAATGAATGCCGAGCAGCTGTGGGACACCACCATGAACCCTGCCACACGACTCCTGAAGCAGGTGACGATAGAAAACGCCGCCGAGGCCGACGAGATATTCTCCATGCTTATGGGTGACGATGTGGAACCCCGACGCGAATTTATTGAGAAGAATGCCACCCTTGCCAACGTCGACGCATGACAGGGCCATGACACAACGACAACAGTCATAACCACTACAATCCCTTTGGAGAGTGTTGCCACCCTCCAAAGGGATTGTAGCAATCAGCTATCCCACCCCTCTCGTTTCGTACTTGGCCGTATCACGGCACTCTTCACCATCCACTGCCCTTTCTCCCATGCCCATCCGCTACACGTTCCTCGCCTTGATGTTTCTTGCAGCATCCCACCTGTACAGCCAGACGCTGCAGGCTGCCTACGCACGCTACCAAAAAGCTACAGGAAAAGAGAAAGTGGCAGCAGCCAACAGCTTCTTTGCCACGGCGAAGAAGGCACATGTGGCCGACACACTCTACAAGGTAAAACGGCAATATGCCGACTCCACCACCGAATTTCTAGTCAACTATCTGCTGCTCGTCGACTATTATAACCGACAGCAATTCAACAAGGCATGCTATCATGGCGAGCGTGCCATCTCCTATTATAATAGGAGAGTGAGGGCAGACGACCACGCCGCGTGCCTGAGCACCCTGGCAAGCGCGTGCCTGCGGCAAGGTGATATTGGCGATGCCCTGCACTATCAGTTGCAGTGCTACGATATCGACCTGCGGCAGGGTGACAGGGCTAACATCTCATCATCGCTTAATAATCTGGCCGCCATGTATATCGTGGCGCAACAGCCTCAAGAGGCGGTGCCGCTCATAGAGCGCGCCATCGCCATTGAGCGCGAGCTGGGCAATCGCGACCGGCTAGCTGTGAGGCTCGGAAAAGCATCGGAGGTGTATGTGCAGATGCATCAGACCGCACAGGCATTGCAAGCAGCCAAAGAAGCCTACCAACTAGACAAAGAAGATGGACGCAAACAAACAGAGGCCATACGGGCAATACAGCTGGCGACCGTCTATGTGGAAATGCAGAGCTATGCCCAAGCACAACGCTACATCAACGAGGCACTGCCGCAACTCAAAGCCGACAACAACCGCAACTCCATGGCCATAGCCTATCACCTGCAGGGAAAGGTGGCGGCGCGCCAAGGAAAAACAAAACAAGCCGAAACCTGTTACCACACAGCCATCAGCCTGGCTCGGCAGACAGGCAACCGCTACGTGGAGAAAAACTCCTACCATTCTCTCTACCTGCTCTACCGCACCACCGAACCTGCAAAAGCACTGGCATTGCTCGAACGATACGTCTACGTGAACGACTCCATCTACAACGACGAAGTGCTGCAGATGCAGAAACAGTCGCTCACTCACTATCACACCTCACAGCTGCAGGCCGACAACCGGTCGCTCAACGAAACCAATGCACAGCAACTGCGTGTCAACACGTGGCTGAAAGCACTCATGCTTGCACTCATCATGGGTATGATAGTGGCTGTGTGGCGAGGCATATCACTCATACACAAGCGCACAAAACACATCAAGACCATGCGTGAGCAGACGGTAGCGCGCATGCACTTCTTCACCAACCTCACACACGAGTTTCGCACCCCGCTCACCGTCATCAACGGCATGAGCCAGCAGATAGCCGATGGTAAACTATACAGCGATGACGAACTGCATCAGGCCGCCACAGCCATCAACAGGCAGGGACAGCGGCTGGAGAGGCTTACCAATCAGATACTCGACATCGGAAAGATACAGGCAGCACTGGCGCAACCACACTTCTTCCACGACGACATACTGCCACAACTCGCTATGATAGTAGAGTCGTTTATGCCCTACGCACGCACACAGAAGGTGAACCTGCACTATGAACACCCTGACGAGTCACTTATAGTA
Source organism: Bacteroidaceae bacterium (assembly GCA_017940185.1). Taxonomy (GTDB): domain Bacteria; phylum Bacteroidota; class Bacteroidia; order Bacteroidales; family Bacteroidaceae; genus Prevotella. The sequence continues at coordinate 71,490 of JAGAZE010000023.1, forward strand.
GACTTCGATCCCGACTATCTGCGCAAGGTGGTGGCCAACCTCATCGGCAATGCGCTGAAGTTTACACCCCGCGATGGCACCATCACACTTGCCATAGTGCCGAAAGGTACACAGCAATTGAGCATCAGTGTGGCTGACACTGGCATTGGCATAGCGCCAGATGTGCTGCCACATATCTTCGACATCTTCTATCAAGGTCACACCGACAGCAAAACCATAGGCACAGGTATCGGACTGTCGCTGGTGAAGGAAATAGTAGAAGTGATGCATGGCACCGTCAGTGTGGAGAGTGAAGTTGACAAGGGCACCACTTTCACCATACTGTTGCCCAGGAGTCAGGGAAAGGAGACCTATCCGAAACTTGGCGGGAAAGACACACTGCCCATAATACCCGTCTATCGTTCTCCCAATGGGATGCAACCTGTAGATACAGATATCGATGATGAACCTACCGACACCGAACTGCCCACACTGCTGGTGGTAGAAGACAATGCTGATGTGTCGACTTACATACGCACGCTACTGCAGTACGAATACAACCTGCTCTTTGCCGCCGATGGTGAAGAGGGATTGCAGAAAGCGCAGCAAGCTATCCCCGACCTGATTATCACCGATCTGATGATGCCCAAGCTCTCCGGCGAACAACTGCTGCATACCATCCGCACCACAGAGGCCATCTCACACATACCCGTGGTGGTAATCACGGCCAAGACCGAGCACTCGCAGCGCATAGGAGCCCTAGCGGAAGGTGCCGATGCCTATCTCGTCAAACCCTTCAGCGCCGAAGAACTGCGCGTGCGTGTGCAGCAGCTCATACAACAGCGACGCAATCTGCGCAAAACATTTGCCTATGCACTGCAACATGGCACGGAAAAAGAAATACGGCTCAACGACACCGACCGCACCTTCCTTAGCCGATTGCACGACAGCGTCGTACGCATGATGCGCGAGGGTTCTATCAGCGTTGACCAGGTGGCACTTGAGATGTGCATGAGCAAGCGACAACTGCTGCGTAAGGTGCAGGCACTCACCGGAGAAACCACCGTGGCATACATACTGCACCTGCGACTGCGCCATGCACGCCGACTGCTGCTCGAGCATCCGTCGGTGACTGTGGGTGAGGTGGCAGCAATGTGCGGATTTGAAGATGCCGCCAACTTCTCCAGAAAGTTTAAGCAAATGTTCCAACTCACACCTACCGAACTGCGCAACGGAACGAAATAAAAAGAACTGAATCTAACTTGCTATCCGAAAAACACCAGATAGGTGAAAAGTGTTGAAAATGAGGGGGCGAAACACCCATTTTGTCCATTTTTGACAAGGGTTTGTCGGAAAATAACAACCTTTATAGTGCATTACCAACGTATCTTTGCAACGTGGGAAGACAACCCCACGCAAACTTACGGAGGCAACACCCACACACTTACTAACTTCAACATATATACTCACACAACCCTCCCAGTTGTCTCCACCGACTTTTTTTTATCATCATTCATAATAATAGTTTTGTTATCTTGGACTTCCCTGCTTTGTGAAAAGTGGGGAAGTTTGGTTTTCTGTCTCTCTGAGTCATGCAACATTGTCGGTCATTCCCCTCACTCGGTGTCTCCACTTTTTCGGCATCAAACCACTGTTGTAGCGGAAAATGCGTACCTTTGCAGTAGCAATACACACAATCACTTTAAGCATGAAGCAGAAAGCACTTCTCATCATCCTCGACGGCTGGGGGATTGGCGCCGCCGACCGCGGTGACGTGATCTACAATACACCAACACCCTATCTCGACTATCTCTATGCTACTTCGCCACACTCACAGCTGCAAGCATCGGGCGAAGATGTGGGACTACCGCAGGGACAGATGGGTAATTCGGAGGTAGGACACCTCAATATAGGTGCCGGACGCATTGTGTACCAAGACCTAGTGAAGATTAACCGTGCCTGCCACGATGGTACACTGGCCCAGCATGCCACACTTATCAGCGCACTGCGACACACGCAGGAGCAGGGGCGGAAGGTACACTTCATGGGATTGTTGAGCAATGGAGGCGTACACTCTTCGCTGCAACACCTCTTTGCCCTTACAGACATTGCCGAACAGATGGGAGTGGAGCGCAGCTATGTGCACTGCTTCCTCGACGGCCGCGACACCGACCCCATGAGCGGTATCGGATTTCTGCATCAGCTGCAGGCACACTGCCGGGGAACACATTGCCATATTGCCGACATCGTAGGACGATTCTATGCCATGGATCGCGACCATCGCTGGCAGCGCATACGCACAGCCTACGACTTGCTCACCGGCCGAGACAGCACAGTGGAAGGCATCAGCATTCTCACCTCCGACGACCCTATCACGGCAGTGCAACAATACTACGACCGTGGCATCACCGACGAGTTTATGCTGCCCATACGACAGCAGGGAGTAGACGGAGCAATAGAAGAGGGCGACATGGTGGTGTTCTACAACTTCCGCAACGACCGCGCCAAGGAGCTCACCACCGTGCTCACACAGCACGATATGCCCGAGGAACAGATGATGCGCATTGCAGGACTGCGCTACTTCTGCATGACACCCTACGATGCTGCCTTCCACGATGTCGATGTGCTCTTTCCAAAGGAGAATGTGGTCAACACCCTGGCAGAGACACTCAGCCGACACTCTATGCGGCAACTGCATACCGCCGAGACCGAGAAATATGCCCACGTCACCTTTTTTCTCAATGGCGGGCGTGAAGACGCTTTTCCAGGCGAGGAGAGAGTGCTCGTCGACTCACCCAAGGTGGCCACCTACGACCTTCAGCCCACCATGTCGGCACCGGAAGTGGCAAGCAGACTGGTGAAGGCTCTTGACAGCCAAAAGTATGACTTTGCCGTGGTCAACTTCGCAAATGGCGACATGGTGGGACACACAGGTGTTTATTATGCCATTGCCAAGGCGGTGTGGTGCATCGATCAATGCGTGCGCGATGTGGTGGAAGCAGCCCGGCGCAACGGCTATGAGGTAATAATCATCGCCGACCATGGCAATGCCGACCATGCCATCAATGCCGACGGAACACCCAATACCGCACACTCGCTCAACCCCGTGCCCTTCATCTACGTGACCGACAACAATTCCGCACATGTGGATAGTGGTCGACTGGCCGACGTGGCACCCTCACTGCTGCACATCATGGGACTGCCGCAACCCGATGAGATGACAGGCCGTTGCCTCATACACGACAACTAAGCGTTCGCCTGCTGCTCCCGTCCTTTCCCTGACCCTCTTCATCTGTTATCTTTCTTATCTATACCGTATGTCGCTGTAACACAGCGACCACCATCACCATCCGATGCCTGCCCACGACACCACTACCGCTAAATGGGTGCGCGCTTTCCGACAGCACCTCAAGTTGCAATTGGGCCTCACCGCCAATACCGTGGAGGCATATATGGCCGATTTGGGAAAACTCATCGACTTCCTCCGTCCCCTTCACGTGGCGCTGCCCAACGTGCAGACATCACAACTGGAAGACTTCCTGCACCTGTTGAGCGAACTAGGCATTGCCACACGCTCACAGCATCGCATCCTCTCGGGCATACGCGCCTTCTATCGCTACTTGCTCATTGAAGGACAAGTAGAGACCGACCCCACAGAGCTCATCGATATGCCCAAGTTGCCCAAGCATCTGCCCGATGTGCTGTCGCTGGAAGAGGTGGATGCCCTGCTTGCAGCCGTTGACATGAGTAAGAAGGAAGGACAGCGCAATCGCGCCATCATTGAGACTCTCTTTGCCTGCGGACTGCGTGTGAGCGAACTGGTGAACCTGCACCTCTCCGATCTCTACAGGAGTGAGCATTTTCTGCGCATTGTAGGCAAAGGGCGCAAAGAGCGCCTCGTGCCCATCTCCGACAGTGCGCTGCAGGAAATAGACCTTTGGCTGGACGAGCGGGCGCAGTGGCCGGCAAAGGTTGGAGAAGACGACTATCTCTTCCTCAACCGGCGCGGAGCGCACCTCACACGACAGATGATATTCATCATGATACGCGATGCAGCCCAGCGCGCCGGAATACAGAAAGACATCTCTCCCCACACGCTGCGCCACTCGTTTGCCACCGAACTGCTCAAGGGCGGTGCCGACTTACGCGTCATACAGGTGATGCTCGGACACGAAGACATTGCCACAACAGAGATATACACCCACCTTGACACCTCAATGCTACGCGAGGCTATCGTGCAACACCATCCACGCAACATACAATATGCTCAACATCAACCCCACCACTCATAAAGTTGTCACCATCTGCTGTGCACACCGTCTGCGCCGTGGCCTGCTGCTATGGATGTGGCTGGCTTTCGCCGCGCCCATGGTGGCACAGGTGACCGAGACTCCGGAAGAAATCGCCGAAGGTGATGCCACCATGCGCAGTGAACGCATGGCGCCAGTGGTGAGCGTGGGACAGGTGACCCTCGACGGAGAAGAGGCACTCTTTATCCACATGCATGATGTCTATGTGTTTCCGCAAATGCAGTTTCGCACGCCCAAGCAACGCAGAAAGTACAACAAGCTGGTGAACAGTGTGAAAAAGACGCTCCCCATAGCCAAGGATGCCAACAAGATACTCATTGAGACGGCGGAATATCTGGAGACACTACCCAACAAGCGTGCACGCGATGAGCATATGAAGAAGGTGGAGAAGGAAATCTTCGCCACCTATAAGCCAAAAATGAAAAAACTCACCTACAGCCAGGGCAAGCTGTTGGTGAAACTCATCTACCGCGAGTGCAACCAGTCGTCCTATGATGTCATCCGTGCCTTTATGGGACCTATCCGTGCCGGTTTTTGGCAGGCTTTTGCATGGACTTTTGGAGCCAGTCTGCGTAAGAAGTACGATGCCGAAGGCGATGATAAGGAGACGGAGCGCGTGGTGTTGCTCGTAGAAGCAGGGCAATTGTAGCCTCTCTGCATGACGCCATCATTCTGCTACCCAATCATGCTACTGCATTTTTACCTCAGCCGGGCAATTGTTGCATAGTCGTCGTTGCCCCACTCTTTGTCAGTGTTGTCCTTTTCCGCTTAGGGGTTCATTCCATGCGTGGTGATTGCTGGGCAGCAGTGGTGTATCCACACGTTGTCGGTCAGTAGGTGTGCATCGGTGTCGGTGATGACGATGCTCACTGCCAGTGCAGCGCTGTTGAGCGGAGCAGATTGGTCGAAAATAAAGTTGCCGATGCTGTAGAATATGTGTCGTCCTCTGTAGACTTCTTGTTGTTGAATGCAGTGTGGATGGTGTCCTACGATGATGTCGGCCCCTGCATTGATGAGTTGTCGTGCCTGCCATCGTTGTTCGAAGGATGGGTAAGGATTGTGTTCGCGTCCCCAATGAGGATATACGATGATGTAGGCAGTGGCATCGTTGCTGCGCAGTTGTTGCACGCGTTGGCACAGACTGTCAAATGGTTCTTGGCTGATGCTGGGCTGTGAGGGTAGGTAGGCGAAGTTTTCCAGTGTGAGACGGTTGCTCACCAATATCCACACCTTACGCGGTTTGTCATTCAGGAGCACAGGCTGTGCCGCCTCTGCCATGTTGTGTCCGGCACCAAGGGGAGTGAGTCTTTCGCGCGCGCGTATATTATTATAGGTGTCGACGAGTCCTTCCCGTCCTTGGTCAATGCTGTGATTGTTGGCCAGATTGAGGTGCGTGATGCCGTGTTGTTGCAGCACGGTGAGCATTTCAGGTTCTGCTCGGAATATGTAGGGTTTCTGTTGCGGTGTGTTGCGAAGCGTGGCAGGGCATTCCAGATTGGCCACCACCATGTCGGCCTTCTTGAATAGGCTGTCAATGGAGGGCGTGAAGAGAGCATCGGCGCCAGTTTCATCAATAGTTTTTCGCACGCCGCGGTCAAGCAGTATGTCGCCCACAAGTGTAATACGCAGCGTGTCGGTTGCTTCAACGCCGATGGCGATGAGGCAAGCCGACACGAGCAGTATATGGCGCAGGGTGTTTAGCATCCGGAGGAGTAGAACACCTTTTCGTTGACTTGTGGTTGTTGCTTGAGTGGGCAGATGATGCTGTTCATCCAGTGAGGGCGTCCCAGCAGTGGATTGGTTTCGAGTTTCTTCTGCCATTCCTCGTCGGTGAGTCGCTGTTGGTTGAGGCCTTGTTTTTGTTGTCGGTATGACAGCACTGCGCCGCGAGTGAGGTATAGCCATCCGTCAATCTCTACGATGACGTAGATTTCGTCGGCGTTGCCCACGCCTGCGAAGAGTATCGACTTGTTGGGATTGTTGTCGGCATTGGCAGTGTAGACATCGGCAATGAGTGCCACTTTTTTGTCGGCGCCTTGCACTTCGGCCCATTCGTACATCTCCTGACCTTCCTTCTTGAGCAGTTGCAGGGAGATGTTTTCAAAGGTGGAACCGATGATGCGTATCTGGTCATACTCTTCTCTGCTGAGTTGCTCTTTGCGCAGTTCTTTCTGACTGACATTGAGCAGGAATTGCGCTTGCTCCTTCATGCGCTGTCCAGCGTCGCGCAGGCGTTCGCTCAGTGCGCCAAACCTGTTGAGCGTACGTGTGGTCATATCGAGCAGGTCGATAGCTTTGGTCCAGAAGGTGGTGTTGGGTTCCACGTATCCTTTGGTCACTGGTGTAGGGAAGTCTCCCCCTCCGCACTCGGCGCCAAAGGGCTGTTTGGCATAGAGGATGGCGTCGTGTTTCAGTTCTGCCCACGATGCCAGGGCAGCGTTGAGGTTTTTCTTGTCCCATGCCGGTGTCTTCATGAAGTAGGGATACTGCTGGTTGGGTTGGCACATGTCTGCCACTGTGCGCAGCCAGGCAGAAGATACAGACGTGTTCCAGTTGAATGTGCGCATGGTCTGCTTCATGTTGGTGAGCATGGGCATGAACTGGTTCCATTGTTTGTCTTGTTTCATTTCTCCTATGAGGATGCGCTCTGCTGCTGTCACCTCCATGGCGGCGAAGATGTCGAGTCCGTCGGGCGTATCGCGGCGTGTGGGTTTGTTGTCGTAGTCCACCATGCGCAGCATCACTTCAGCATCGGGCTGGTAGCGTTGTGGCATGATATTCACCTTGTTGTGGCTGCTGCGTTCGTAGGGTGGGCGTATGCGTGTCTGTTGTTCGGCGAGTTGGTCTACTTCAGCTATGAATGCTTTCAGCGCATTGCGGTCGGTCATGAGTCGTGATGCCGTGATGTGTTGTCGTTGCATGATGTTGTACACCTGTTCCACGCTCACGTTGTCGGGAGTTCCCATGAGGAAGGTGAGCGGTTCGGTGATGCGCTTATATGTAGCAGAGAGCACGTCGTCGTTGGCTATTACCGATGCCATGAGTGCTGCGCGTTGCATTTGTCGTTCGTCGTCGGTGCCATAGGGTGCGTCTTGTATCCACATCATTGCCCGGAAGTAGCGTTGCAGCGTTTCTGTGCGCGTGTAGTGTCCGCGTGGTCGGTAGAGCGAGTAGGGATACTTCACGTCGTTGTATCCTAAGAAGGGTGCCAGGTTGTCTTCCGTCTTCAGTATTTTCATCATCTCTTCGCCGACGCTCGTCTCATAAATCTTAGCCACGGCGGGCATTGCCTCGTTAGTGAGCAGGCCTATGGCAATGGCTATGTAGGCTTGGTTCCATTCTGCTGCAGCCTTCATCGTTTCGTTTTTGGCATTGGCAATCACTATTGTGAGGTCTTGATGCAGGCGTTTACAGAAGGCTGTGAGTTGCGGTGCGATGTATTGCTCTTCCACTTCGCGCAGCACGCAGTCTACGTACAGGTGGTAGAGTTGCAGGTAGAGGTCGGTGGTGACAAAGTTGGGAAACAGTGCATAGTCGTTTCTCTCATACACTTCGAAGAGTTGGTCGTGTCCGCCGTCTACGATGGCAAATCCATCGCGTCCCAGTTGCTTCTGCAGTGGTGCAGGGAAGGGGGTGAGCTGGTAGGTGTTGATGATATTATTGGTGTTGACTATCTGTCCCTTCTTAGGTTTGAAGTTGAGCTGTTGCAGTTCTTTTTCTCTGGCTTTTACTCGTTCCACGAAAGCTTTCTCTTCGGGTGCGAGTTGTATGGGTTGGTTGGCTTGTTCGCTGTCCCAACGCTTTAGAGCAAGAGATTCCCACCATGTGGTGGCACCGAAGATACCTCGCATTTCGCCGGTGGTGAAGATGTGGCCTTTTTGTGCGTAGATGGCATTGCGTAGCACTTTGAGTTCAAGCAGGTTCAGCTTAGAGATGTCCATGCTGAGGTTGATGGGCTGGTTGAGAGTTTCGACATTGATTTTGCCCTTTCCGGGTAGAACGAATGGTGTTGCCTTTTCCGTTTGTTCCGGACCTAACGGGCTGTCATCGTTTTGGCATAAGCCTTGCAGGCTTATGCTGACGAGGAGCAGGAGTGAGACTAAGTGTTTCATGATATTTGGGTAGTTGATTGTCAATTTTCGAAAATGCTTTGTGCAGTTTGTCGGTCGGTGTTTTCTATGAGAGTGTGTGCCTTTGATGGTCCGAAGGACCCCCATTGGTAGTCCACCACATGGTATTTGTCATTGACTTTGTGCAAGCATCTTACTGCGCCATCTACATATCTGAATGTTTCTATGTATCCTCCGAGTTTTGAGCCCAGCCACAAAGGTCGTATACGTCCTTCCACCTGCTTGAATACGAACAGTCTCCTTGCCTTGACGGGATGAAATCGTGTTGCTTTTATTACTCCCACTATAGCATCGGTGCTTCCGTCTCCGTCGACGTCGCCCGTGTCGAAGCCGTAGGTGGGGTAGGGCAGTCGCCATCGGCTAAGCAATGCGCCGCTTCCATCGCCTTCGCGTAGTACCAGATAGGCCAAACTATCGCTGCGCACGTCGAGTGAGAACGTCTGTGCTCGCATGCTACATGCCATCAGCAACAGGGTGATATAGAGGAGAGCGTGTTGCATGAGCAGTGGGTGATGAATGATGACAAAGAACCGTCTTTTTGTTTTCCTACATGAAGTTTCTTCCCAAGCGTTTGGCTATAGTGTTGCGCAGTGCTTGCAGTTGTACGATGCGTTGCAGTGTGCGTGTTGTTTCTTCTTCATTGTCGGCACACTCTCGCAGGTGTTGTTGCAGTTGTTTGAGTTGCTTATTGACGTATTGCAGTCGGAAGTCGAGCAGCAGGTGGTCGACCATGTTGAGCAGTGCTTGTTCAGTGGTCTGCATCTGCAGGCTCTTGGAGAGTTGGTATTTCTCGGTTACGAGTTGAGCTGCGAGCGTGCTTATCTGTATGTCGGCGTGTCGTGTGAAGAAAGATTCTGCTTTGAAGTCGGGGTGTTGGCTTTGTTTTACGGCTTCAGCAAGGATGGTGTTGTAAAGCGGGTTGTCAAACTGCAGTTCGTCAATGGCGAGGCTTTGGTGAATGTATTGTGCCACATTGAGAGCGGAGTGCGTCTGTTCTTCGTTGGCCACGATGACCACTTCTCCCCATCGTATGACGAGTTGTATGAGTCGTCGTTCCACCTCATTGTCGCGCTGTTGGCGAAATGGTTGTGTGTGTGGTTGCAGTTGTGTGGGCGATGGTGGTGTTTGCTGTTGTGTTGTTGTGTTGTTTTCTTGTTTTCGTGCTTCAGCTTCTGTCTGCCGTTGTCGGTCGTTGATGTTGCGCGTTATCATCTTGTTCATCTCAGCGATGAGTGCGCTTTCAGCGATTCCTATTCGTGTGGCGCATTCACGCACATAGGTGGCCCTCACTATCTGGTCTTGTATCACAGCTATGCTTTCTACGATGTCGGTGATGGCCTGCGAGCGCTTTATAGGGTCGTCGACACCTTTGAGCAGATAGTTGGTTTTGAAAACGAGGAAGTCCTGCGCGTGTTCCTTTATATATTGTCTGAACTGCTCGGCGGTGTGTTTCCTGGCGAAGCTGTCGGGGTCGTCGTTGTCTGGCAGTAGCAGCACGCGCACGTGCATTCTTTCTTCGAGCATCATGTTGGTTCCTCTGAAGGCGGCATGTATGCCAGCTTCGTCGCCGTCGTAGAGCAGTGTGACGTTGGTGGTGAAGCGTCGCAGCATGCGTATCTGGTGTACGCTGAGTGCCGTTCCCGAGTTGGCTACCACGTTTTCTATTCCGCACTGGTGCATGGCGATAACGTCGGTGTAGCCTTCTACCATGTAGACGTGATCTTCTTTGGATATAGCTCGTTTGGCTTGAAAGAGTCCGTAGAGTTCGTGGTCTTTATGGTAGATATCGCTGTCGGGGGAGTTGACATATTTTTGTGCCACGCCTTTTGTTCTGGCGTCGAGCAGTCGGCCACCAAAGGCGACTACTTTTCCGCTGATGCCTTGCCATGGGAAGATCACTCTTCCTGCGAAGCGGTCGACGAGTTGTGGTTGTCTGGCTGTGGACGACTTGTCTTCGGCAGAGTTGTCGGTGTTGTCTTGTCGCTCGTAGCACAGTCCGGTTTGCACGAGATACTGGGTGTTGTATCCTTCTTTTTTTGCTTTTTGTGCCAGTGTGTATCGTTGTCTTGGTGCGTAGCCCAGTTGGAATCGTTCTATGATGTCGTCGCGTATGCCTCTGCTGCGCAGATATTGCAGTCCTATGGCTTTACCATCAGTGTCGTTGCGCAGCGTGTCGTGAAAGAATCGTGCAGCCCATTCGTTGACGATGAACATGGCTTCGCGATTGTTTTGTGCTGTGCGTTCTTCGTCGGTGAGTTCGCGTTCGGCGATTTCAATGTTGTATTTCTTTGCCAGATAGCGCAGTGCTTCGGGATAGGTGAGCTGTTCGTGCTCCATGATAAATCCTACGGCGTTGCCAGCCTTTCCGCATGCGAAGCACTTGTAGACGCCACGTGACGGCGACACGGAGAACGACGGAGTGGTGTCGTCGTGGAAGGGGCACAAACCTTTGTAGCTTGTGCCTCGTTTTTTGAGCGACACAAAGTCGGACACTACGTCGACGATGTCGGTGGCGTCCATAATCTTGTCTATCGTCTGTCGGTCGATCACGTTGCGTGTTGTGGTGATGTGTGGGAGAGCAAAGGTACGAAACAATTTATAATGTGTGTGTGCACGCACAGAAAAAAGCCTGCTGCGACAAAACAGCAGCAGGCTCGTTTTATTGTGAGTGATGGTTACTATTTGATCACCATCTTTTTTCCATCGTGTATGTATATTCCGCTCTGTGCGGGTCGGCTGTTGAGCTTTTGTCCGTCAAGAGTGTACCAGTTGCTGTCGCCGTTGCCATTGTTGTCAGTGTTGATATCGTTGATGCCTGTGGCTACATTGTTGATGGTGTAGCTGATGGCCATGCGCGGTGTGGTGAGGTTGGGAATGCCGGCGTTGTACTGGTAGGTGAAAGTCTTTCCGTTGAAGTTTTCTCCATCGGTGTCGGTGGCAAAGATAAGGTATGGTGTAGTTCCTACCATGTTGAACTTTCCTTGTGCGATGGTGTTGCCTTCGTAGACGATGTTGCTTGTTTGCGCTTCCACTGCATATGGATGCAGTGCGGCTCCCATTTCGCGCAGGCCGATGAAGTACATGCCTTGTCCTGTTGCTGTCTGGTTGCCGAGCACCACTTGTGTCTCGTCTGTCAGGTTCTGGCATGCCGACAGGTCAACATAGGTGAAGTTGTTGCCATCAAGGTTGATGCTTTCCAGTGCAGTGCTTTTGCCGAAGTCGAGCGCACGGAACAGGTTGTTGGCAGCGTTGAATTGCTTGAGCAGCGGCATAGCTGGCGTGTTGAGGGCCTTCAACTGATTGCCGGCAATGTCGAGTGTCTCTATCTGACCATTGTTGAGCACGTTGAGTGTTGTGAGCTTGTTGTTGGCGGCTAGCAGCACTTGCAGTGCGGTGTTGGTGTTGAGTCCCAGTGAGCCTATCAGGTTGTTGCCTACAACCAGTGTGGTGAGTGTGGCGTAGTTAGATGTGCTTAGGGCACTGAGTTGGTTGTCGTTGAGATAGAGCTGTTCCAACTTTCGGCTATTGTTTGCGTTGAAAGTAGTGATGTCGTTATGCGCTGCTTGGGCTATTGCGAGTTGTGGCGACGTTGGTATAGTCAGTGTCTTGAGCTTGTTGCTGTCAGCGTAGATTTCTTCCAGAGCGCTTAGTCCTGTCAGATCGAGGGTTTCTATCTCGTTGTTGGAGCACTTCAGTACGCGTAAGGCACTCAGTTCTGCCACCTTCAGTTCTTTCACCTGGCTACCTGTGCAGTCGAGCATTTGTAGTGCAGTGTTGTTGGTGAGGTCGATGCTGTCGATGTCGTTACCGGCAATGTTGAGCTCTTGCAGGTATTGCAGCAGTTCTATGCCCTTGAGGCTCTTCACTCCTGCGTTGTTGAGGTTGAGGGTGAGCAGTAGCTGGTTCTTGTCATCAGTGAGTTTGTTGCCGCACACTTCCTTCACCTTGTTGCGCAGTGCTTCGTCGGGGAACAGCGTCTCGTCGATGATAAAGCCCGACGCGGCCTCGTCAATGTTGGTGAAGTTGCTCCAGAATGCCGCTGCCTTGTAGGTGTCTGACATTCCTTCTTCCACGTGAAGTGTTTTGCTGGCGTAGTCGTTGAAGGTAGATGTCTTGATGGTGGCGGGCTGTCCGTAGGAGGTCACCGACTTCATGTTGGCGTTGTCGGCAAAGGCGTAGGTGCCTATCGATGTCACCTTGGCAGGAATGCTGATGCGCGTGAGTGCAGCATTGCGGAACACAGAGTTGCCTATTGTAGTAAGACTTTCGGGCAGTCTTACATTCTTCAGTGCCGTGCATCCGTAGAAGGTATAGTTGCCGAGTGAGGTGATGCCCTCGGGCAGGTTGATTCCTGTGAGTGCCGTGCATGCTCGGAAGGCGTTGGCTCCGATGGCCTGCACTGTGGCAGGCAGCACCACTTTCGTCATAGTGCTCTGGCTGTAGAAGGCATTGTCGTTGATGGCTGTCACGGTGTAGCCGTTGACTTTCTCCGGTATGGTGACGGTTCCGCTCACTGTGATGGGCACACTGGGTTTGGTGTTTGCTCCGCGGTTAATCACCTTGCAGGTATGTGTGTCGCTGTTTGTCACCTCAAAGAGCGCCAACGGACCCTCTGCTATGGCTGCTTCAAACTGTGTGCCTACAGGAACATTCTCGCCGACCAGTATGAATTTTTTCCATCCGTTGGCTGTCTGATAGGCTGCTTTAGCTCCGATAGGTACAAAAAGGTGGGCATTCTCATAGGTCGTCTCCGAGAAGAAACCGTCGTTGATGGTCAGGGGTGTAAAGCTTTTGGGCGTCACCTCTATGATGCTGGTGCATCCGGCAAACACATCGTTGCCCACGGTGGTGAGTGTGGTAGGCAGCGTTATGCTTCCTATGGCCGAGCAGCCGTTGAAGGCGTTGGCACCCAGTGTCTGCAGTCCTTCGGGAATTTCAAGTGCTGTGATGCCCTTCTGTCCTTGGAAAGCTCCTGCTGCCACACCCACTACGGTGTAGACGTTCACCTTGGTGGGCAAGGTGAGTTTTCCGTTGATGGCGTGTTTGGGTGCGGGTGCGTTGCCATCGCCAATCATGCAGGTCTTGTCGGTGTTGCTCAGCACCTTCAGTGTCAGTGTGTCGCCCTCTGGCGTCAATCCTTCAAATGCGGTGCCATCGGGCAGGTCGAGTTTCTCTTCAATGTTTCTGAACTCCTTCCATCCTGCTTTGTTGCGATAGTCGTCCACCGCTCCTGTGGGCACCATGAGTGTGGCCTGAGGCGCAAAGGTTGCAAATGTTGTTCCGTTGCATGTTCCCGGCGTGGGTCGTGTGGCTTCTACGAGTGTGACACCGCTGCATCCGTTGAAGGTGTAGGAGTCGGTAGATGTCAGCGTGCTGGGCAGTGTGATGGTCTTCAGCTTGGTGTTGCCTTGGAAGGCGTAGGGGCCTGTGCTGGTAAGTCCTTCAGGCAATACCAGGTCAATAAATCCGCAGTTGTTAAATGCCGATGAACCGAAGGTGCGCAGTGCTGTGCCTTCCGCTACATTGAGCTGGCGCAGGCTAGTGCAATTATTGAATGCCGAGCTGCTGATGGTGCTTACCGATGCCGGAAGCGTGACGGTGGTGAGCGCCGTGCAGCCGTCGAACATGCGCTGTCCCACCTTGGTGCACTCTTCTTCGAAGGCTACGCTCTTAAGGCCCGTGCAGTTGGCAAAGATATATTGGTCGGTGTTGTTGCCCTGTATGGTGACAGAGGCTGGCACCGTGATGCTCTGCAGACCGCTGCAGCCGTAGAACATATAGGTGCCGAGCTGTTTGAGCCCTTCTCCCCAGTGTATGGTATTCAGCGCTGTGCAGTTCTGGAAGGCGCGCTGTCCGATACTGGTCAGACTGCCGGGTATCGTCACCTCTTCCAACCCTGTGCATTCGCTAAACATATAGTTGCCCAACAGGGTGAGTCCCTCGCCGAAATTGATGGTCTTCAGATTGCTGCACTTGGCAAAGGCGTAGTCGTAGATGATGCGCAGCGTGCCGGGTAGGCTGATGGCAGTGAGTGCCGGGCAGTTTTGGAAAGCCTTGGCTCCGAGCACCTTCAGCCCATCGTTGAGCACTATCTCCTTCAGTGTGCCGTTGTTGGTGAAAGCCTCATCGCCCCATGTCGTCACGGTGCTGGGCACAACAATCTTCTCTACTCCCGTGCTGGCATACACCGTCCATTTTCCTACCGACTCCAGTCCTTCGGGGAAGTTAAACTCCTTGATGGCCGAGTTGCGGAAAGCATAGCTCTCCACCGTCTTCAGTGTGGAGGGGAACACTATTTTGAGGTCGGCATACATGAAGGCCTGTTCGCCTATCGACTTGATGCCTTCTGCCAGTGTGAGCGTGTTGCATTTCATATCATAGAAGGCTTTGGCACTCACGTGTGTTATCTGATAGCCGTTGTATTCTGATGGCAGGGTCACGTTTTTTCCCACTTTGTTGGGCATGCATCTGTTTGTTCCGTTGCCCACCTGTGCCGTCATGGCATCGGCGTTGAGCACACTGATGGTGAAAGTGTCGCCCTCAATGGTTTTGCCGGTGAAGCAGTCGCCGGCATTGAGTGCTTTCTTCTGACCCGTCTGACCCCATGCCGTG
Source organism: Bacteroidaceae bacterium (assembly GCA_017940185.1). Taxonomy (GTDB): domain Bacteria; phylum Bacteroidota; class Bacteroidia; order Bacteroidales; family Bacteroidaceae; genus Prevotella. The sequence goes on from JAGAZE010000023.1 coordinate 86,521, forward strand.
ACCGACAGGAGCATCATAGCACAGAAAAGGAAAAGTGTCGTCCGTTTCATAATAAAAAAAAAGTGTATTAGTTGTGTTATTAAGATTGCATGTGTGTGCATGAAGTGTTTTCCGGGGAGCGACGCAAAGTTAGTCAGGATAAACAAAAAGCAATCACGCCGAGTCGCTTTTTTGCTCGTTTTTGCAGCAAAAAAACTATTTCTGCATAAATGTGTGAGATAGTTTCCGGAAATCTTCGTACTATTGCACGTCACAGATAGTCTGTCACTGTTGCGGGGTGCGAAAATATATGTTGAAGAGTTGCTATCATAATGTATCGTTCGAGGCAGGTTGCGACGAAGCTGGTCGCGGTTGCCTGGCCGGTAGCGTGTATGCCGCCGCTGTCATCTTGCCGCCCGACTACACCAATGCCGCCCTCAACGACTCCAAGCAGCTCAGCGAGAGTCGCCGTTATGCCCTGCGCAAGGAGATAGAGCGCGATGCCGTGGCATGGGCGTTGGGCATTGTCACGGCAGAGGAGATAGATCAGATGAACATTCTCAACGCCTCTATTCTCGCTATGCACCGTGCCCTCGACGCGCTGACAGTGCGTCCCGAGGCAGTCATCATCGACGGAAACCGTTTTCGCCCCTATCGCGACTTGCCCTTTGCCACCATAGTGAAGGGCGACGGAAAGTTCCTCTCCATTGCTGCTGCGAGCATATTGGCCAAGACCTACCGCGACGACTATATGAACGACCTTGCCCGGCAATATCCGCGCTACGACTGGCAGCACAACAAGGGCTACCCCACCCAGCGCCATCGCGATGCCATCCGCGCATACGGCCCCTCTCCTGTACACCGTCGAACCTTCCAGCTCCTGCCGGCTGAGGAACTCTCCTTGCCCTTCGGATAAAGTCTCTCCCTCTCCTACTCTTTCCCCACTCATTATGTCCGATCTCAAAATCATACGCGGCGAGTTTGCAAGCAGCATGCCCTTGTTCTACGCCTCCAACATCAAGGCCGGATTTCCCAGTCCGGCCGACGACTATCTGCACGATACGCTCGACTTCCATCGCGACTTCATCCGTCATCCCGAAGCCACCTACTACGGGCGCATCGCCGGCGACTCAATGGCCGACCTGGGACTCGACGAGGGCGATATTGCTGTCATTGACCGTGCCGTGGAACCGCGCGACGGCGACATCGTAGTGGCTGCCGTCGACGGAGAGTTCACCATCAAGCAACTCGACCTCAGCCACCAGCACGAAGGCTATGTGCTGCTACAACCCGCCAACAAGAAGTATCAACCCATACGCGTAGACAACAACAACACGCTCCAGCTCTTTGGTGTCGTGCTCTACACCATCAAAGCCTGGCGATAAACCCGAATAATCATGTACTACGCCGTCGTCGATTGCGACAATTGTTACGTCTCCTGCGAGCGCGTCTTCCGTCCGGAACTCAACGGCAGGCCCGTCGTGGTGCTGTCCAACAACGACGGCTGTGTGGTGGCGCGCTCCGAAGAGGCCAAACAGCTCGGCATCAAGGCTGGCACACCCTACTATCAGCTCGAACAGCAGTTTCCCCGAAACAAGATAGCGGTCTTCTCCTCCAACTACGAGCTCTACGGAGAACTCACTGCCCGCGTGATGTCGCTCATCAGCAAGGTGGCACCCTCCTATTTCCGCTATAGTATCGACGAATGCTTCGTCTACTTTCTCGACGACGACCTGCCACGGCTCAAACAGTGGGGCGAGCAACTCCACCTCAACGTCCGCCGGCAAGTAGGCATTCCTGTCAGTGTGGGCATAGCGCCTACCAAGACACTGGCAAAGATGGCATCGCACTTTGCCAAACACTACAAAGGCTACCGACACAGTTGCCTCATCGCCACCCCGCAGCAGCGAGCCAAGGCACTGCAACTCTATCCCGTCGACGACGTGTGGGGAGTGGGAAAGCGCTATGGGGCACGCCTGCAACAACTCGGCATAGCCACGGCATACGACTTAGCCGCAAAGAGCCAGGCGTGGTTGCAGTTCCATTTCAACAATAAGGTGCTCCTACGCACGTGGCAGGAGCTGCAAGGTGTCGACTGTATACCCAATGAGACTTGGGCGAAGAAACAGTCCATCTGCACCAGCCGCAGCTTCCCCAAACTCATCACCGAAATCCACGAACTCCGCACCCACGTGGCAAACTATGCCGCCCGGTGTGCGGAGAAGCTGCGCCGACAGCACACCGTGGCATCGGTCGTCGCAGTGTTCGTACAGACCAGTCCCTTCCGTGAGGACCTCCAGCAGCATAACGGTTTTGCCGAGACCCACCTCCTCACACCCACCAGCAGCACAACAACGCTGCTGAAGGCTGCCAACGAAGCCTTGACAAAGGCCTTCCGTTCAGGCTGCCACTACAAGAAGGCAGGAGTCATACTCATGGGCATCACATCCGACAGTGCCATACAGACCAACTTCGTGGACTTCGACGCCGACCGCTTCGCACGCCTCAAACATCTCGACAGCGTCGTCGACCGCGTAAACAAGCAGTATGGATCGGAGACACTCGTCATAGCCACACAGCAATACACACGCAAGGGCGGACAAGGCAAGGCCGATGTCTTTGCCAATGCCATGCGCCACACATTCCGAAGCAAGAATCCCACCACACGATGGGCCGACATCATACAGCTTAAATGAGCAGAGACACCCAGCCTTTTTTCCCGCTATGCGCCAGCCTTATCCGTGTAAATCCGTGCTATCCGTGTTCAGTCCTTCATTGCAGCGCAATCCCATTACCCTCCCAGGCAGGCGATGCAATAACGACAATACCCCTACCACACTCAAAAATAACGACGATTCATGAAGAAAATAGGAATACTGAGCGACACCCATGGCTATTGGGACGACCGGTATCTGCAACACTTTGAAACCTGCGACGAGATATGGCACGCCGGCGACATCGGCACCATGGAGGTGGCAGACCGTCTGGCAGCCTTCCGCCCCTTGCGCGCCGTGCACGGCAACATCGACGGAGCAGACATCCGCCGCCAATATCCCGAGTTGCTGCGATGGAAATGTGAGGAAGTAGACGTGCTGATGAAACACATAGGAGGCTATCCCGGTCGTTACGATGCCACCATCGCCCGGCGCCTGTATGCCAACCCGCCGCAATTGTTTATAACGGGACACTCACACATACTCAAGATAAAGTACGACCCAACGCTCAATCTGCTGCACATCAATCCCGGCGCAGCAGGCACCTACGGCTGGCAGCCCGAACGTACGCTCGTGAGACTCACCGTCGACGGCAGACGCATGACCGACTGCGAGGTGATAACGCTAAAGGCAAAAAAGATAGAAAGGTGAAGACATATGCAGTTGCGGAATAAGCCGCGTGCTGCCCCACATCCTACCTGTCTACATATTTCTTCATGCGGTTTCTCATTGTCATTTTCGGATTTAGGTTGACTCAGGACATCTTGTTGGAACTTGCCGCCACCCGACGGCTTAGCAAAAGCCTGTCAGCTTATTTGCTCATCGGCTGATGAGGGCGTAATTGTCGGCTGGTAGAAGTGTTGCCCAATCACGAGCCCTAGAACTTCGCTTGCGATGCAGTGGCAATCGAAAAATGCCGGCAAAGAGCTAAAATTTCGTCAATCGCGCAACACCGTTCGCGTAAATTTACAAAAGGCATTCTGTCATTTTGTGTCTTAACCTGCCGCAAAATCTTGATTTATGTCAAGAAAACAAGAATATAATCAAATTAATTGCACTTTTTCTTGCATTAACCGGATTTTGTTAATATCTTTACAACGCAAAAAGTATGTTTTTATGTAAATCATAAAGAAACCACTACATTATGAAACCGTCCATAATCTTATTCACGACCTTGCTGTCCTGCCTGCTTCTGCTGCCAGGCGTGCGCAGCATCGCTCAGGTCGTGCAGCCCGACACGGCAGCGGTGGATACGACAGGCGCCGGAGCTGGATTATTATCTGCATATGGCATGCAGATGAATGGCGGTCAATTATTGAATAGAATACACTCGATAACTCCAAAATTCTGGAAAATATACGGAATAAACAACTAAACAATTAGTTTAAAAACTTATGGCAAAGCGAGTAATAACAAAAATTGGCGATATATTTTGTGCCAAGGTCAATAATCATCATAAAAGATATTTGCAATATATTATCTGTGATCAGACATGTTTAAATTGTGATGTCATCCGAGTTTTTATGGAAAAATACCCAATTGATGCATGTCCGACATTGTCCGACATTGTCAATGGAGAAGTGGATTTTTATTCTCACTGTGATATAAGGACAGGAATTAAGAAAGGTTTATGGGAAAAAGTAGGTCATATCAGCAACATTGGTAAAATAGATCATGTGATTTTTAAATGTAAATCAGACTATACTAATGTAAATATTGACAACGATTGGAGAATCTGGAAGATAAACAATAATATATCACATATTGGCACATTACGTGGAGATAGCTATATGTATGCTTATTTGGGATTGATATTTCATCCAGAAGACATTATCCATAAACTTAAAACAGGTGCGTATCCAGGCGTGTTTGCCAAATTTGAATAAAAGACAGGATACAATTTGGAGATTAATAATAAGAAAAGTTTTGCTGTTTCATTGTGTCTGAAACGAATTAAATGTTACCTTTGGCATCATTTTCATGAAAAGATCCTTTCTCATCTATGCCTTATTCTTTATCTGTTCTGTGGTGCAGGCACAGTGGGAATGTGCTTACGACGGCACCACCGGCAACCTCACCTCGCGACAGGGCGTGAATGGTACGGAGCAGGAAAACTTATCTACAATCCTGCAAAAGCCAATCATAATTATAAACATGCAAATTATAACAGCGGAGGAATAATGCTATGGATAAAAAAAAGATAAGTACCTTGTTGTCGCTAATGATGTTGTTCTGCATGCAAGGTTATACTCAAATATGTTCGGATAGCTTGATTTGGAAACAAAAGGATAAAGCCATCGGCGAACTATACGACTATATGAGTCGTATAGTAAATGACACGTCCCCAATAGTCATAAAGCCTTGGGGATATTCTCTTTTTGATTATATTCAATGGCTGGTACAAAAAAAGAAGATTAAGAGGATACGTACCTTACAAAGACAAATACTGCAAAGTAAAACTAAGGCCTATATGGATAGTTGTTTTGTGATAGTGAACGATTCTGTGAAGTCTTTTAGGTGTAGCGACAAGAATCAAGCAATAGAATGGGGAAAAAGTATGGTTCTGTCCCCCTATACACCAACAGAAGTGTACCCCACTGAATTGTCTGTCATGAAGAGCAGAATCTTGATATTAATGTTTCACTATGGCTCAGGTATTATACGGATGCGTTTTTACGTGTTCAGATACCATGATGATTATTGGGAGTTGCTAACAGTTTCCAATGATTGTAAAATCAATGTGGTTCAAATGAAAGTTGATGACAACAACGAAGCTGTTTTTTTTAAGAGTCCCTCTGGTAACATAGGAAAATTGTCATATGAATTGCTACAGAACAAATAACGTCCTGTTTTCAGCGTTTCTCCGCCTAGCGATAGCGTAGGCAATACTTCGTAGCCTGCATTTGCCTAGACCACACCAAACTTGTAGACAAGAGCCTTGGAAAGGGAATGGAAAAGAACAAGAAGTGACGGAATGGAAAAACGGAAGTGGAGAGGGGAAATCGTAACATTCTGTCATTTTGTGCTTTTAGAATACCGCAAATACTTGATTTATGTCAAGAAAAATAACAATAAAGTCAAAACAAATGCACTTTTTCTTGCATTAACCTGATTTTGTTAATATCTTTACGACGCAAAAAGTATGCCGTGTTGCAAAACATAAGAGTTTGGGACCCTGCTGTATGGAAATCAGTATCTGCTAATAAACACCAAATAACTAGAAGTACATGGTTTTTTAAGTAACTGCAATGAAAACAAACATAACGCTATACATGTTAATTATCGCAAACGCCCTTGTTTTATCAGGATGTCATACGGCGTTTAATAATGTTTCAACATCGTACGATGTGAAATATTGTTATTATGAAAATAAAGATTTTTCGTACAACGATTTTTTGGACACCCTTGATTACTACGTAAACCTAAAACTTGCAACACAAGAACTGGAGATAAGCTCTTTTATGAATTGTGAATTTTCCACCTATTCTCCAGAATTGATTACGCTAAGGGAATACTATCCTATTTATAGTGTTTACTCGCCTAATTGGTGTTGGAATAATCACCCGTCGCACAGAGACTTACACAAGATGCTAGATCCTTCAAGTTTAGTAATGACAGAAGTAGTTGTATCTGAAAATGGAAATTTTATTCATAATACAGGCGAGGAGGTAAAGTATTTAAATAAGAAACAACAACACACAGATATTCTTTTTCCGCAATTATTCGCACTTATTAAAAGGCTATCTCCGATGGCTGTAATTTGTATTGCCAATCATTATTACGAAGGTGTTTGGATCAAACTCCATTCAGAATATATCTTTTATGATTATGATCCTGATACTGAGGAGTATTATCAGTCAGACTTTCAAACTAAATGTAGCAATATGTCAGATATAGATATCATTTGTTTGACAATGCCAAACATACATGGAGGATGAGAACCTCACAAACTGTCGCAACAAGCATTATACTAAAAGAAAAAAATAGCGTTTTACATATTTCACCACCTATGCTTTTAACAAATCCCCCTTATTACATAATTGTGCAAGGATAATGTTCTCTACTTTATAAAGGATCTTTTGTTGAAAAAAGAAATTATTATGAAGACTTTATTGAAAATAACAAATGGTGGTAGTATCGGCTTGTATATAGTTTTTGTATTAATACTTGCAGGATGTAGTTACAGCTTCCCCCTGTTTAATTCAACGTTTTATTTTCATGGACAGCAATTCAATGTCAGCGTAATCTACACCGACCACCTGACAATGTACATTCAGTCAGATAAAGACTTCGTGGTCTATCCGGATTCTCTCCGTATAGAGTTCTCTCACGATAACTTGTCGCTACAGGTAAGGCAATACACTGTGGATGTGGTGCGGGAGAGAGGTTATTACCCTGCCGCAAAGGAAGAACCGATTGACTCCAATATGTCTGCCTATGATATCAACAGGAATCGGGATGGGCAATACCTCAAAATCAAATTCTATATCACAGGCGATGTGGACATCCGTGATGCTCAACACCCGTTGTATATGAATGTGTTGCCTAACGGCTACATCATTTGCCAAGGAGAAAGTGTCATCAAAGATACACTCAAAATAAAGATCACACAAGAGAACATGCATTGGCTCAAACGTCCTCTATATAAGCCGGTGACTAAGACCAAAACCGCCAAGGCATGGGAACGAATGGGTGAAAAATAGCAATCTTGACTTGATGCAGAACATGAAGATGTACCCCTCGTATCAGCAAATTCTGAGCAACATTTCCAAATAGCATAACCATATTAGCATATATTATGAAACATGTCCTTCTCACCTTCATCCTTCTCGCAATCTGTTGCACCATTTCGCGGGCACAGATAGCCTACAGCTACGATCCGGCGTGCAACCGCATCAGCCGTCAGCCTGTGCTGCAGCAGGGGCAGCCCGTCATGGACGAAGAAGCCCTCAGCGATGAGACGGTTAGTATCAGCGTAAGTCCCACCCCCACGAGCGGTCCATTCACACTCGTCGTTCACGGCATGGAGCAGCCAGGTACGTTCCCCGTGACCATCGCCGATGCCTACGGCACCCCGCTGGTGAATGCCATGGGCTCATCGGTGGCCACCCCGCTGGACATCTCCGCAAAGCAACAATCTAATATTTAGTGGTTCAAGGGAATCTTATCAAAGGTATATCAGAAATCTCTTTATAAATTGGTAACTATCATGCGAATAAAGTTGTTTACATTGTGTTTGATATTTATATATCAACTTCCTGTCATTTCACAAGATAATGATTTCAACAAAAGGTTAGTGTTAACGTTTCAACATCTTCAGAATGACACCTCTCTTCGTTCTAACATTTACAATTATATTGGAAAGAGTAATCGGAAAAATGTAAAGAATTCTCCATCTATTTTCATAGCAGTTAATATAAATATCACTCTAAATAGTGAAAAAAAATA
>JAGAZE010000004.1 GCA_017940185.1 Bacteroidaceae bacterium
CCGACGGCACCGTGACACCAGTCGTCGACACCAAGCGCGAGAACGGCATCAGCGTGCACATCGTCAACAAGCTGCCAACACAGATAGAAGGCATCACCTTCCAAGCCCGTGTCGACACCGATAAGCGCGCTGCATCAAAGGCCAACCACACTGCCACACACCTGTTGCACTATGCACTGCGTCAGGTGCTGGGCCCACATGTAGAGCAGAAAGGTTCCTACGTGAGCAGCAACACCCTTCGCTTCGACTTCTCCCACTTCCAGAAGGTGACCCCTGAGGAACTGCGAGCAGTGGAACGCCTTGTCAATCGGCTCGTGCGTAGCAACATACCGCTTGACGAGCACCGCGACACGCCTATAGAAGAGGCCACGACAAAGTATGGTGCCGTGGCATTGTTCGGCGAGAAATATGGCGACCGCGTGCGCGTAGTTCGTTTCGGCGACAGCTGCGAGCTATGCGGCGGCCTGCATGCCGACAGCACAGGTCGCATAGGATTCTTCAAAATAGTGAGCGAGAGTTCCGTAGCCGCCGGTATACGACGCATAGAAGCAAAGACGGCAGAAGAATGCGAGCAACTCATATATAATATAGAGGACACCCTTGAGGATATCAGCAGACTGTTCAACAATGCCAAAGACCTTGATGGCGTGATACGCAAATACATTGACGAGCACGACAACATGAAGAAGGAGATAGAAGCCTTCCATGCACAGACAGTGGAACGTTTGCGCCAGCAACTTGTGGAGAAAGCAGAGGTGCGCGAAGGCATCACCATCATCACTGCCACTCTCTACGTTGAGCCTGCCGTAGCCAAGGATCTTGCTTTCAAGGTACGCCAAACCGTGGGCGAGAAGGTGATTTGCGCCATCGGCAGCGTGCATTTGGAAAAGCCCTTGCTCACTGTTATCATCAGCGAAGACGTGGTGAAAGACCACGGATGGCATGCTGGCAACATCGTTCGCGAGGCGGCCAAGCTCATACAAGGCGGCGGCGGTGGTCAGCCACACTTTGCCACGGCAGGAGGAAAGAATGCCGATACCCTGCCTGCTGCCACACAGAAAGTGATTGAACTCGCATTTGCTACTGAATAACATACCTGTCATCACATCTTTTTCCATGACCGACATCAACCCATTACTCGCCGTCGTTGCTGCCTTTGCCGTGAAAGGTACACCCTGCCAAGTACAGCCACTGGGTAATGGACTCATCAACGACACCTTCCTCGTCAAGACGGAAGAGAATGCCCAACCCGACTACGTTCTGCAACGCATCAATCAGCATGTCTTCACAGATGTGGCATTGCTACAGCGCAATATAGAGATGGTCACCCAACACCTCCGCCACAAGTATGCTGCCCGCGGTGTGCAGGATGTCGGCCGCCGCGTGCTGCGGTTTCTTTACACCCGTGACGGCACCACCTACCACCGCGATGACGATGGCAACTACTGGCGCATGTCGGTCTACATACCGCGCACACAGACTTTGGAGACGGTCACACCACAGTCGGCGACCAGTGCCGGCAATGCCTTCGGACAGTTTGAAGCCGACCTTGTTGACCTGCCCGCGCAACCCGGAGAAACCATACCCAACTTTCACAACCTGTGCTATCGTCTGCAGCAGCTACACGAAGTGGTAGGCAGCGACCCGGCAGGAAGGGTGCGAGACAATGCCGATGTGAGGAAGATGCTCGACGAGATACACTCCGACAGCCATGACATGACACTCGCTGAGCGCATGTATGCAGAGGGAAAACTACCCAAACGCATCTGCCACTGCGACACGAAGGTGAACAACATACTCTTCGACGAGCAGGGAGAAGTGCTCTGCGTGGTCGACCTCGACACCGTGATGCCCAGCTACATCTTCTCCGACTACGGCGACTTTCTGCGCTCTGCTGTCAACACTACGGCAGAAGACGATGGCGACATGAGCCATGTGGGCTTTCGCGACGACATTTTCCAGGCCTTCACCACGGGCTATCTGCACAGCGCATCGTCGTTTCTCAGCCCCGTCGAGGTAGAGATGCTGCCCTATGCCGTGGCACTGTTTCCCTACATGCAGGCCGTGCGTTTCCTATGGGACCACATCAGCGGCGACCATTATTGGAAATGCCGATACTCCGACCACAACCTCGACCGCGCACGCAACCAGATGCAGCTCTATCGCATAGCAAAGCAGAAGCACGACGATATGGCAGCCTTCATACATAAAACACTCAAACAACATACCCCATGAAAACGAACACCCTTTTCACATCGCTGACCCTTTTAGTCCTGCTGACAGTTTCCGTCATGCCTGTGCAAGCGCAGTTCGACTGGCCCTACCACATTGACGGCGGTCGTATTGTGACCGATGTGCCGACACGACCAGCCGGCCAGAAAGATGCCTACCAACTGCGCACTGCCCCGCTGCCCGTGGTGCGCGTCGGCTTCGTGGGGCTCGGCATGCGGGGTCCCGGTGCAGTAGAGCGATTCACACACATCGACGGTACACAGGTGATGGCGCTGTGCGACTACGAACGCCAACGGGCAGAAGCATGCCAGACGTTTCTGGAGAAAGCATCGCTGCCCCCTGCCGATATATATAGTGGTGAAAAGGGATATGAAGAACTGTGCCGGCGCAACGACATCGATTTGGTGTACATCGCCACCGACTGGCTCCACCACTTCCCTGTGGCCAAGTCGGCCCTGCTCCACGGAAAGCATGTAGCGATAGAGGTGCCCTCAGCCATGAACATGCGTGATATTTGGGAACTCATCAACCTGGCCGAGTCACGACAGCTGCACTGCGTGATGCTGGAAAACTGCTGCTACGACTTCTTCGAGCTCAATTCGCTCAATATGGCGCAGCAGGGCGTGTTTGGCGAAGTGATTTATGCCATGGGTGCCTACCGGCACGAGCTCTCACCCTTCTGGGATGAGTATTGGAAGAAGGATGCGGACGACCGCCTCGGGTGGCGACTGGACTACAACCAGAAGTATCGCGGCGATATCTATCCCACCCACGGACTCGGCCCCGTGGCGCAGGTGATGAACATTCACCGCGGCGACCGCATGCAGACACTTGTGGCCATGGACACGCGCTCCTTTAACGGCAAGAAACAGGTGGAGCGTGCGACCGGACACCCCTGCGACAGCTTCGCCAACGGTGACCACACCACAACACTCATACGCACTGTGCAGGGAAAGGTGATAGAGATACACCACAACGTGATGACACCACAGCCCTACAACCGCATGTATCAACTTACAGGCACAAAAGGCTTTGCCAACAAATATCCCATGGAGGGCTATGCCGTAGGGCCAGAAGCCATGAAGGCAGCCGACGGCCAACGGCCCGACCACGAAGACCTCTCGGCACACTCGTACCTCAACAAGGAAGACAAGGCCAAACTCGTGGACCGCTACCGCAGTCCCCTCGTAACACGTTATGAGAAGAAAGCCCGCGAGGTGGGCGGACACGGCGGCATGGACTTCATTATGGACAGCCGACTGGTGTACTGTCTGCAAAACGGCCTGCCCATGGACATTGACGTTTACGACTTGGCGGAGTGGTGCTGTCTGGCAGAACTCGGTGCCCTATCAATGGACAACGGCAACCTGCCGGTAGAGGTGCCCGACTTCACACGTGGACTATGGCAACGTCAGAACGGCTACCGCCATGCCTTCGCCACCCCACAACAAGAGACCCACACAGCGGCACAAGCAGCAGCCTTCACTCAGCAGCTGAAGGAAAAAGGTGCGAAGCTGTGGGCAAAACGCAAAGCAAAAACCGAGAAGTGATGCTAATGTGACGGCACAAAGCAAATCATTATCATTCACACCATAGAGCCACTCCCCCATTATGAAAAAGATACACATCCTCACATTGTTCCTGCTTGTCCCCCTGACAAGTTGGAGCCGCGTCCCCGACGCACCCGACTATACCGATGAAAACGGTTATCAGTATAAACACTTTCGCAACGAAGTGAGCGGTCGAATGATAGAGGGCCGCGAAAAGGAAGTGCAGTTCTGGGGTGTTGATACGAGATACAGTAAGCAACGCGAGAAATGGGCAGCGGTAAAGAAGTTTACCGTACCTACGAAGATGGTGGTCAAGAGAGCGGACGGCAAGGTCATCACCATGCCCGTTACCGCTGTTGACGGCAATGCTTTCTGCGCGATGCCCAATCTGGAAGAAATCATTGTGCCTGAGGGCATAACCTATGTCAACCCTTTTGCCCTATCAGGCACCAAGGCCAAGCGCATCAGCATCCCCTCCAGCTGGATTGACCATATCTACGACTTCCACGGCTACAAGTGCCAATGGGAGCGCATCACAGTGTCGAATGCCCATCCCACGCGGTGCAGCATCAATGGGCTGATGTATAGCAAAGACAAGAGCATCCTCTATGTGTACCCCCGCATGCGTCAGGGTGCTGTGACACTGCCCACGACACTGAAGCAGATTGCCGAAGACGCATTTAGAGAAGCTGAGCACGTCAGCACCATCACAGTGCCCGAAGGCGTAGTGGAAATAGGCAAGTCCGCTTTCTACGAGAGTAGCGCCTCCACCATTACTCTGCCCTCCACGCTTACAAAGCTGGGCATCAATGCGCTCAACTGCTGTCGGCAGCTCACCACGTTGCGCTGCAAGGCCGCCACGCCCCCCGCGATAGCAGTGAGGGAAGACGACCCGGAATGGATGGAGCTGTGGGGCATGAATGTGGAGTCGCTGCAGGTATATATTCCGAAGGGTAGCCGTGCGGCCTACGAGAAAGCCATCTGGTGGAGAAAGATAAAGAACTACGTTGAAGACGCGCAAAGGTAAGGAAAAAAAAGCGAGCGGCAGGGGCTTAGAGTAGGTGGCAGGTGATTAACGCAGTGATTTCCGCTTGCGGGCTATAGCGGGCTATGCCTGCAAGCGGAAAAAGCACATGGTGCCTGCTATAAGCCCCTGCAGCTCGCTTTTTTTTCCTTACCTTTGCGCGAAAAACGACAAGACTATGATAAAGAGATACGACTTTCTGATTATCGGTGCCGGTGTTGCCGGCATGAGTTATGCCCTGAAGGTGGCACGTGCCACGAAAGGGAGCATTTGTCTTATCTGCAAGACAACTTTAGACGAGGCCAACACGAAGTTAGCTCAGGGTGGTGTTGCCTCGGTGACCAATCTGCTTGTGGACAATTTCGACAAGCACATAGAAGACACGATGACAGCTGGTGACTACATCTCCGACCGCGCTGCTGTGGAGCA
>JAGAZE010000024.1 GCA_017940185.1 Bacteroidaceae bacterium
TGCCGTAGCGGGAGTAGCCCACTATGCGGTCTTTCTCTCTTGCCAGGCGTATGAGGTTGATGAGTTGGTCGCGTTGGCAGTGTGAGGAGTATTCAATGCTCACGTCGTCGGTTTGTCCTGTGATGATGTGGTGCAGGCGGTTGAAGTAGGGAATGATTTCTTCTGCCCACTCTGTGCGTTTTTTATAGATGACGGTGCCTTCCGCGGCCATCTGTTCGTCGAGCACATCGAGCAGCGTTTTGTCGGGTTCCTCCTCTGCCTTGAGCAGTGCGTTGCGCTGTGTGAGTGCCTGCTGGTAGCGCGTGAGGCTCTGCAGGTATACGGGGTCGTATTGTGTGATGGTGGTGTCCATGAGGTGTCGTCTCACCTCGCCGCCGCCTTCAATGATGGCGATATCGGCCGGTGCAATCATCACCACGGGGATGAGTCCAATGTGTTCCGACAGTCGGCGGTATGCCTTCTTGTCGCGTCGGAACACCTTACGCACGCCACGTTTCATGCCACACTGTATGAGCATGGGTTGTCCGCCGTCGTCGGTGTATTGCCCCTCGAGTGTGAAGAATGGTTGGTCGTGGCGCAGCACGTGGGCATCCATAGTGGTGAATGCACTGCGGCAGAACGATAGGTAGTAGATGGCGTCGAGCAGGTTGGTCTTGCCCTCGCCGTTATAGCCTATCAGGCAGTTGAGATTGGGTGAGAGCGAGAGCGATGCCTCGCCGATGTTGCGGTAGTTGACCAGTGAGAGATGAGTGAGCTTCATGAGAGTGTGTTCTCGGCTTCAGCGTCCGATTTTGCAAAGATAGGCTTTTCGCGGGCAATAGAAAAAAGATGAGGATAAATTTCCCTATCTACGAGATAATCTCTACTTTTGTCGCGCTTTATGGGGTAGCACCCCGTAGATGGCAATGAAAATAACAATAAACAACCTGATATAATGGCAACTAATAAGACCAATGCTGCTCTGCGTAAGCAGCCCGCCCACGAGGAGCAACCCTCAAAGTGGGAAGAATTCTTCAAGAAAAACAAGAAGATGCTGCTCTATGTGCTATGCGGCATCGTGCTGGTGATAGCCGGCATACTGCTGTATCACAACTTTGTGGCTAAGCCTCGTGCCGAGAAGGCAGCCACAGCACTCGGCGCATGCCAGGAACTGTTCAATCAGCAGCAGTTCGACAAGGCGCTGAAGGGCGACGGCGCAGCCGTGATAGGTTTCATCCGCGTGGCCGACGACTTTGGCAGCACACCCTCGGGCAATCTGGCCAATTACTATGCCGGACTGTGCTACACACAGATGGGCAAGTGGCAGGAGGCCGTGAACTACCTTGAGAAGTTCGATCCGCAAGACGACCAGATAGTAAGCCCTCAATCGCAGATGGTGCTGGGCGACGCCTATGCAAATGTGAAACAATATGACAAGGCTGTCGATGCCTTCAAGCGCGCTGCCAAGCTTGCCGACAAGGCCGACGTGCGTGGCATCAACACCTCGGTGTCGCCGTTGGCCCTGCGCAAGGCAGGAGTGGTGCTCAACGAGCAGGGAAAGAAAGACGAAGCACTGCAACTTTTCAAGGAGATAAAGCAGAAGTATGTGGCATCGCCCATCGCCCTCGACATCGACAAGTATATAGAACTGGTGACCAAGTAAGCACACTATGTCGACACAACTCTATAGCAGCGCCCCCGTCGACAACAGCCAGGTGCCAGATGCCAGCAACATGACCTTTGGCATTGTGGTGGCCGATTGGAACAGCGAAATTACCCACGCACTGCTGGAAGGAGCCACCTCCACGCTGCTCAAGCATGGCACAGTGCCCGAAAACATACACGTGAAGCATGTGCCTGGCAGTTTTGAACTCATCTACGGTGCTCACCAGATGACACTGCACGGCGAATACGACGCCATCATCGTACTGGGCAGCGTGATACGCGGTGAGACGCCACACTTCGACTACATCAGTCAGGGTGTCACTTACGGCTTGGCGCGCATCAATGCCAAGAGCGAGATACCCGTTGTCTTCGGAGTGCTCACCACCAACGACTGGCAGCAGGCCAAGGACCGTAGCGGCGGACGCTATGGCAACAAAGGCGAAGAGTGTGCCGTCGTAGCCATCAAGATGGCGAAGTTCTGACAACAATCAGATACACACCCTATTTATTATAGCGTAGTGAACCTTGCCCCCATCCTTGGCGGCGAGGTTCTTCTATTTGTGAAACGTGCCATAGCGGGAAAACACCGCACGGCAGAAAAAAATACTGCCGTGTAGCTCGCTACTCCCTTCTTTTTTCCGAACTTTGCCGTTACTATGACACAACGTTCCTGTCTTCTCTTCCTCTTGGCCGTGTTCATTGTGAGCGCGTGCGTGTATCTCATCACACGTAGCATATGGATGTCGGCCGGCATCATGATTATCATCATGCTCATCGACGGTGCCCTGGCACAGTACGACCGTCGACGCCTGCGCCGCCGCGAAGAACAGCGCCTGCGCGAAAAAGAAACAACTACCGACACCGACGACGAAAATACGCACAGCCATGAATGATGCCCAAGCGCAACTCCGTAAGCTCTACCGCGACTACACCGGTGCCGATGCCGTGCGCACCGATGTCATCACTGGTTCGGGCAGCAGCCGTAGCTACTGCCGACTGTACGATGCGCAGGGGCACTCGCTCATCGGTGTGACAGGGCGCGACGTGGAGGAGAACGAAGCCTTCATCTATCTGGCCAGCCACTTCGCCGAGCAACAGCTGCCCGTGCCCAAAGTGGTGGCAGTGGCCGACAACCGACAGACCTATCTGCAGACCGACCTCGGAACTTGCTCGCTCTACGATGCCTTGGCAACCGGCCGACAGCGCGGCGGACAATACAGCCCCGACGAGGTGCGACTATTGGGTGACACCATGCGCCTGTTGCCGCGCGTGCAGGCAGAAGGAGCCGAAGGACTCGACTGGACACGATGCTATCCGCAGCCCGTCTTCAACGATGAGGGGATGATGTTTGACCTCAACTATTTCAAATACTGCCTGCTGAAGCTATCCGGCGTGGAGTTCAACGAGGTGACGCTGCAAGCCGAGTTCCGGCAGCTGATAGCCGACCTGCAAGCCGGCGACGACCCACAGGGATTCATGTACCGCGACTTTCAGGCACGCAACATCATCCTCTCTGCCGACGGACAACCGCAGCTTATCGACTTCCAGGGCGGACGACGCGGCCCTGTATACTACGATGTGGCATCGTTCCTTTGGCAGGCATCTGCCCACTATCCCGACACGCTGCGCCGACAGATGGTCGACGTCTACTGCGAAGCCGCACAGCGTTACCGACAGATGCCCGATGCCGACACCTTCTGGCAGCGGCTGCAACGCTATGTGTTTTTCCGCATGCTGCAAGTGTTGGGTGCTTACGGCTTCCGCGGACTCCATGAGCACAAAGCCCACTTCATCAAGAGTCTGCATCCCGCCCTCCGACAGGCACTGCGCACTGCGCAAGACAGCAACGCACCCTATCCCTATCTGCGCACCCTGCTGCAACAGCTGGAAACTACGCTGCCCCCTATGGCCGACGCGCCGTCGGTGGGCACACACACAGAAGACCAGCAACCCACGCTCACAGTGACGATATGGAGCTTCTCCTACAAGAAAGGGCTGCCCGCCGACTCATCGGGCAACGGAGGCGGCTACGTGTTCGACTGTCGTGGCAGCCACAACCCCGGACGCTATGAGCAGTATAAGACGCTGACCGGACTCGACGAGCCCGTCATACGCTTCATAGAGCACGACGGCGAGGTGCCGCGCTTTCTGGAGAACGTCTACCGCCTGGCAGATGCTCATGTGCAACGCTATATAGAACGCGGCTTCACGTCACTCATGTTTGCCTTCGGATGCACCGGCGGACAGCACCGCAGCGTGTACTGCGCACAGCATCTCGCCGAATATCTCCACCACAAATATCCCATACACATACATCTTTGCCACCGCGAGCAAGGTATCAGCGCAGAGTGGCACCCACAACAATGAAAACCACTTCGCCTACATCCATACCCTCCCTGCCCACAGCCTACATCGCCGACGTGCGACAGGCCGTGGAGGTACTGCGCCAGGGAGGCATCATCATCTATCCCACCGACACCATCTGGGGCATTGGCTGCGATGCCACCAATGCCGAGGCTGTGCAACGCATCTACGACCTGAAGCAGCGTGCCGACAGCAAGGCCATGATATGCTTGGTGGACAGCGACGGACGCCTGCAACGCTATGTGCGCCACGTGCCCGAAGTGGCATGGCAGCTCTTTGATGCCGCCGTGCGACCCACCACAGTCATCCTCGACGGCGCCACCGGCCTGGCACCCAACCTTCTGGCCGACGACGGAAGCGTGGCGTTGCGCATCACCGGCGAGCCCTTCTCGCGCGAGCTGTGCTACCGACTGCAACGGCCCATAGTGTCGACCAGTGCCAACATCAGCGGACAACCCGCTGCAAAGACATTCCGCGACATCGACCCCACACTGCTGCAAGAGGTGGACTACGTGTGTCGCTCCCGACGCGCAGAGCGACACCCACAGCGACCATCAAGCATTATAAAGCTCACTGCCAATGGCGAAGTGACCATCATACGCCCCTGACAACATGCCCACTGCCGACACACACACACGATTCGAACGCCTGCTGGCATGGCGCCAACGGCACATCACCGACCGACAACTCATCATCCTACTGAGTTTCGGCATCGGCGTGTTGGCAGCACTCTCAGCTTTTCTGCTTCATCAGCTCATCAGTCTTATAGCAGACACGCTCACACAAGGATTCGACGACGACAGCATCAACTGGCTCTTCCTGGCCTTCCCCATGATAGGCATACTGCTCACTATGCTCTTCGTGCGCTATGTGGTGAAAGACAACATCAGCCACGGCATCACGCGCATTCTGGCTGCCATGAGTAGCAAGCAGGGGCGACTGAAACGACACAACTGCTGGACATCGATAGTGGCGTCCGCCATCACCATCGGCTTTGGCGGCTCGGTAGGAGCCGAAGCGCCCATCGTGCTCACAGGGTCGGCCATAGGTAGCAACATCGGACGACTGTTCCACCTTGACGGACGCCGGCTGATGCTACTCGTGGGATGCGGAGCCACTGCAGCCATAGCGGGCATCTTCAAAGCACCGCTGGCAGGACTCGTCTTCACCGTAGAGGTGCTCATGATCGACATGACCATGTCGTCGCTGCTGCCCATACTCGTGGCCAGCGTCACCGCCACATGTACCACCTATCTGCTCATGGGCACCGAGTCGCTCTTCACCGTGCAGATAGCTGAATACCGACTCATGGAATGCCTGCCGGCAGGAGCTGTGCTGGGTATACTGTGCGGAATGGTGAGCCTCTACTTCATACGCACCATGAACCTCTGCGAGCGCTTCTTCGCACGCATGGACAACCGACCCTACCTCAGATGGCTCGTGGGCGGACTCACACTCAGCATCCTCATCCTCATCTTCCCCTCGCTCTACGGCGAAGGCTACGACAGCCTCAACCTGCTGATGAGCGACGACAGCAGCGCATGGAGTCAGCTGATGCACCACTCGCTCTTCTATGGCAGCGACCACCTGCTGCTGCTCTATGTGGGACTGGTGGTGCTCACCAAGGTGTTTGCCACCTCGGCAACCAACGGGGGAGGTGGCGTGGGAGGCACCTTCGCACCATCGCTTTTCGTGGGAGGATTCGGAGGGTTTTTCTTCGCACGGCTATGGAACACATATCATATAGGTCCCGCACTGGCAGAGAAAAATTTCACGCTGATGGGCATGGCTGGCGTGATGGCTGGCGTGATGCACGCACCGCTGACAGGCATCTTCCTCATTGCCGAACTCACTGGGGGTTACGCCATGCTGCTGCCACTCATGGTGGTGAGCATATGTGCCTACCTCACCATCATCGTCTTCGAACCACACAGCATCTACGGCATACGTCTGGCACGACAGGGCAAACTGCTCACACACCACACCGACACATCCATACTGCGACTGATGAATGTAGACGACATTATAGAGTACGAGGATATCACCGTGCAACCCGAAGCACAGCTGGGCGACATTGTGGACAGCATCAGCAGAAGCACCAAAAACTATGTGCCCGTGGTCGACGCAGCAGGTAAACTGAAAGGAGAAATCGACGTGATACGCCTGCGCAAGGTGTTATTTCGCATCGAACTCTACCACCACTTCACCGCCGCGCAACTCATGACGCCACCCGTGACCATGCTGCTGCACACCGACCCCATGGAGGAGGTGATGGATACCTTCGAACGCACTAAGGCACACCAACTGCCAGTGGTCGACGGCGACGGAGTACTCAAAGGATATATCACACGAAGCCGACTCTATGTTACCTACCGACAAATGGTGGCCGACTATAGCACAGAGTAACCTTATCAGAGTAAAAGCTCTTCATCTTCTCTCTCGTAAAAAATCATTGCCAATGAATAAATCCGACCTCCGCATCGTCTTTATGGGCACGCCCGAATTTGCCGTAGGCACACTGCGCGCGCTGGTAGAAAATGATTATCCCGTGGTGGGTGTCGTCACACAGCCCGACCGCCCCGTCGGCCGTCATGGCAACACGCTCCAACCGCCAGCCGTAAAGCAATACGCGCTGGAGCACTCCATCCCCGTGCTGCAACCCGAGAAGATGAAGGACGAAGGTTTCTTAGAGCAGCTGCGTGCCTGGCAACCCAACCTGCAAGTGGTGGTGGCGTTTCGCATGCTGCCCGAAGTGGTGTGGGCACTGCCCAAGTATGGCACCTTCAATGTACATGCCTCGCTGCTGCCGCGCTATCGTGGCGCAGCACCCATCAACTGGGCCATCATCAACGGCGAGACGCAGACAGGTGTCACCACCTTCTTCCTCGACCACGAGATAGACACAGGGCGCATCATCCTACAACAGGCACTGCCCATACCGCCGCAAGCCGATGTGGAAACCATGTACAACAGACTGATGGATGAGGGCGCACAGCTGGCACTGCGCACCATAGACAGCGTATTGCAGCACAACGGATGTCCGCCGACAAGGGAGCAGCAAATGCCGGTGGAGGAGACAGCACTGACCGCCGCACCGAAATTGTTTAAGGAAACATGCCGCATAGACTGGCAGCGCACGGCAACACAGGTGCACAACTTCATTCGCGGACTGTCGCCCATTCCCGGAGCATGGACACAGGCGATGATGCACAACGGACAACCCGTCACCATTAAAATATATCGCGCGCGCGCGATGGACGAGGACCTCGGCGCCGAGACAGGCCGACTGTCGGTGGAGAGCGGACGCCTCTTCGCTGCCTGCGGCGAGGGTACCATCGAAATCCTTGAACTGCAACTGTCAGGCAAACGACGCATGACGGCACGCGACTTCCTTAACGGCACACGCGACATCGAAGAATGGCGGATGGAGTAGGGGAGCGGTCATTTGTTTTTGGTCGTTAGGAATCAGACACAATAAATTGTAAATTTTACCCTACTCTGAACGCACGTGTGGCGCTCGTCACTGTCAAGATTGAGTTTTCTGCCTGAGCTTACACCTGATCGTTACAATGCTCTGCATGTCAGTACGTTGCGTGGGTGCAGGCAAATTTTGGCTGCTTGCACCGCTTACACCGCCTGCACCCACACCATGTGCGAAGGAAAAGGCAAAAAAGCAACTGTTGCCTAATCACATTCCAAGTATTCCCCAATCACATTCCAAGTATTCCCCAATCACACTCCAAGTATTGCCCGATTGCCTTCCAAGTAAAGCCCGATTGCTCCCCAATTGGGCAACACTTGCAATTTCACCCTTTTTCCCTTGCTCTTCTCCACTCGTAAATAGCCGCAGACATGTGGTGTAAGTGCGTGTAAGCGCGTGTAAGCGACGAAATGCCGCTTACACGCCTTATCCGCCTTTATGTTAGGCTGTTACTGGCGTTAGTGTAAGCGTGCAGGCA
>JAGAZE010000025.1 GCA_017940185.1 Bacteroidaceae bacterium
CAGCACGGCTTTTTCGTTCGTGTCTAGCAATAAAGTATGACTTTTTCGTTCGTGTCTATCAATCCAGTACGACTTCAAAACAACTGTCTACTGTTTCAGCTAATGAAGAGAAAAAGTGTCTAGTAAAATCAGGAAAAGTCATATTGCCTGATTGCAGTGTGATTGGGCAACAGTTGCAGTGTGATTGAGCAACAGTTGCGGTGTGATTGGGCAACAGTTGCGGTGTGATTGGGCAACAGTTGCGGTGTGATTGGGCAACAGTTGCAGTGTGATTGGGCAACAGTTGGAAATCAAGAGTTAAGCATTCCCCTTCCACATACAAAGAGAGACACGCCCGGCATTGGGGGCATGTCTCTTGTGTGGACTGACGTGGAAAAACCGTAATTCTTCCAGCGCCAGCCAATTGTCAGTTGTCAATTATAAATTATTCCAGTGGTACGGCATAGTATGCCTTCTTGCCTGTGGGATAGATACCTTGTATGTAGAGCACGGGGTCTTTACCGGTGGATGCCTGCTGCACGGCCTTCTGCAGGTCGTCGAGTTTACGCATCTGCATGTCGTTGACGCGTTGGATGATGAAGCCCTTGCTGATGCCCTCATCCTTCATAGCACCGGCGTTGACTTTTATCACTTCCAGACCATTCTGAATGTTGAGTTGCTGCTTCTGTGCGTCGGTGATTTCGCGGAACTGCGCTCCCAGCACGTCCAGGTCGGCACTCTTCACCACCTTGGTGTTGCCCTGGGCATTCTTCAGTGTCACTGTCTTGCTGAGTGTGCGCTTGTTGTGCATATACTCGATGCTTATCTTATCGCCTGGGCGCTTGTTGGCCAATGCCTCCATCAGTTCTGCCATCTTGGTAACCTTCTTTCCGTCGACGGCGGTAATCACATCGCCCTCGGCGATGCCTGCCTCGCTGGCAGCACCACCATCTTCTACCTTCTGCACGTAGACACCCTCGTTGGTACCGAGGTCCACCTCATTGTTCTTCTCCTTCTGCTGGTCGATGTGTGCATGCACGTCAAGACCTGCAATGCCTATCATGGCGCGCTGCACGGTGCCATACTGTTTGAGGTCGTCTACCACCTTCTTCATGATAGTCGTGGGAATGGCGAAGCCGTAGCCTGCATACGAACCTGTCTGGGAATAGAGCATGGCGTTGATGCCCACCAACTCGCCGGCCACGTTGACCAGCGCACCTCCCGAGTTGCCCTGATTGATGGCGGCATCGGTCTGTATGAAGCTCTCCACACCATTGGCACCCAGCGAGCGTGCCTTGGCGCTCACAATACCGGCGGTGACAGTGTTGTTGAGGCCGAAGGGGTTGCCCACGGCTATCACCCACTCGCCCACCTTCAGCTTGTCGCTGTCGCCGACAGGCAGCGTGGGGAGCCCCTTGCCATCCACTTTGATGAGTGCCAGGTCGGTGGTCTTGTCGGTGCCGATGATGCGAGCCGAGAATTCGCGGTTGTCGTTGAGCGTGACGGTGAGCTCGTCGGCCCCCTCCACCACGTGGTTGTTGGTGACGATGTAACCATCGGCAGAGATAATCACGCCCGAGCCTGTTGCGGTGCGCTTAGGAGTCTGCACCTGACGGCGCTGTGTACCGCCACCACCAGGATTGCCGAAGAAGCCAAACGGGTCGAAGAAGTCGGCAAAGGGGTCTTGCACCTCCACCGTCTTAGTCTTCGAGTTCTGCACATACTTGATGTGTACCACAGCGGGCAGAGCTTTCTCTGTGGCATACGTGAGGTCAACGGGTTGACCCGGTGTGTACGTCGGCATGGCATTTACTTTGAAAAACGCCCCTGCCGAAAATGCGATGGCTGCTGCTGACAGCACCACGCAAGCATAACGTGTGATGGTTTTCATATTAAGCTTTTTCATGTTGTGATATTTTTCATTTTTATGGTTGCAAAGATAACGCTCGCCAACTATTGATAGTATATTTCTCTCTTTGTTTTAAAAATCTTTAAGGTTGTATGCGGAAGAATTAACACCCGAAAAGAGTTCACCGCACTATATTTTACAAATGTTTTCAATCCGTTTGTCTGCAAATGTGTAACTTTGCTCCGTGCTTGTTGCCCCGCAACCTGCAAAAGGATAACTGCAAATAATATGCCAAAACACATCATCAGCATGAAACACAAGCTTCTCTCTCTATCGGCGTTCATCGCCATGCTCACGCTCTTCTGCTCATCGTGCAGCAAAGTGCCATCATCGGCATCTCTCATACCCAAAGATGCATCAACCATCGTGCGCATCGACGTAAAGCAAATGGCCGAAAAGGCTGACGACGGCGACGAAGAATGGAAAAAGCAGCTGAAGGAAGAGATAAAAAAGGCCGACATGTCACGCAAAGCCACCGACCTGTTGCTGGCCATCGTTGACAAGCCCAAGAAACTGGGACTTGATCTGCGCGACCCCGTCTTCGTATACATGCGCCCATTGGCACAACCCGGCTTCACCTATCAGGAAGACACACCTGGCGATGTGGAATTTGCCGACTCGACAGGAGATTATCAAGATTCCGACACAAGAGAACCCGACACGCTCACCGACGAGGGGGAAGAGGCAATGGGCAACCCGCTGGCCGACATCGTCAACAATGACGAAGAAGGTGACATGGAATATGGTGTGGTGATGACCATGTACGACATCGACGACTTCAACGAAGTCATTGATGCGCTGAAGAAGGAAATGGAACTGCAGCCCCGGCATGAGGCCGACATGCATTACCTCTTCATGGATGCCGCCATCATGGCCTACGACGACGACCACCTGCTCATACTGGGACGAACCCCCGGCGAAAGCGAGGCGCAACTAAAAGCCCGTGCACACCGACAGCTGAAACAAGACAAGGATGAGAGTATTGCCGACAACGACTTCTTCCGCACCATGTGCAAGAGTGATGGCGATGTGCAGGTACTGTGGCTGGGACAGTCGGTAGCTACCAATCCTGTCTACGCCAGCCTGATGGTGATGATGATGCCCGCCGAATGCAAATTGGCCGACATCGCATCGCTCACCGACTTCGACATGAAGAAAGGCGAGACGCTCATCACCTCACAGCTACTCACCGACTCAAAGGCCTGGGACAAGCAGATAGAAGCGTGGCTGGAAACAAGCGCTCCTATCAACGGCGACTTCAGCCAATATGTTGACGACGACGACGATGTGGTGATGGCCTGCAACCTTAATGGAGAAAAGATGGTGGAACTGATAGAGAGCATGCCTATGGCAAAGATGTTCCCGCGCGAAGTGAAGAAAGACCTCTTTGCCATGCTGGGCAGCATGCAGGGCGATGGCATGATAGGTATGAGTCTCAACGCCAAAACTCTGGAACCCGAGCACCTACACTCCTACAGCAAGGTGAAAGACAGCAGCGTGCTTCAACTTATCGTCGACAACATCTTCGAGGGCGAGGCACAACACAAAGGCACCAACCACTATCGTATCAGCGCCGACAGCACCGAGATAGACCTTGGATGGAAAGAGGGTGTTCTCTACCTGAGCATGGGCAACGAACAACCCTTCGCCAAAGCGAAAAAGCCTTTCAACAGCAAGACGACGGAGGATAAGAAGCTGTATTTCCGACTCAACTTCAATCTCTTCGAAAAACTCAAAGCCCATCCTTCGGCCAATATGGAAAGTTCCGACCTCATCATCTTTCACCTGCTCTCCAAATTTGAAAGCATGGAGATGTATGCCGAAGACAAACCTACTTTCTACATACGTATCATCAGCAAAGACAAGGAGAAGACACTGCTCGGCATCGTCACTCACTTCTTCACACACCTTGGCGAAGAAATGGTCAACATGTTCTCTACTATACCTGCCGACAACTTCATGAACGACTCTACCGCCCTCAACGAATGAATGGCTACGCTGCGTAAACTCCTCTCACGCAATATCAACGCCCTGCAGATGATAGGGTTTGCCCTGGCCAACCTGCTGGGCATGACCATCGTGACTGTGGCGGTGCAGTTCTACTTCGACGTGCGTCCACTGTTTCAAGAAGGCGACGGCCTGCTCGCCCCCACACGCATCGTGGTGGCAAAGCGCATCAGCAGCCTGCGCACACTGACACGCAAACCACCCACCTTCACACAGCACGACATCGACGACATAGCGCAGCAGCCCTTCGTGGAGCGCGTCGACCCATTTGTGTCCTCACAGTTTCAGGTAGAGGCCTCGCTGGGCATTGAGAGCATGGGAGCCACGTTCAGCACAGAAATGTTTTTCGAAGCCGTGCCCGACGCATGTATCGACATCGACAGAACGCTATGGCACGACCCCATCGACAGCGACACGCTACCCATAATCCTGCCGAAAAACTATCTCAACCTCTACAACTTCGGCTATGCGGGTGCACGCGGTATGCCCACCTTCTCCGAAGGCATCGTAGGCAAGATGCCTATACGCCTCACGCTGTACGGCCCCAACGAGCAATGGCAGAAATGGGGAAAGGTGGTGGGATTTTCCAAACGCCTCAACACCATCCTCGTGCCGCTGTCGTTCATGCAGCGCGCCAACCACGCACTCGCCGGCACTGCACAACCCGCGCCGGCAAGACTGATAGTGACGGTGAACAATCCTGCCGACCAACGCATAGCAACCTATCTCGCCGACAACAACTACGAGACAGAAACCACCGACGACGATACCTCACGCACGGCAGGCATGCTGCGATGGGTCATACTGGCGGTGCTCACCATCGGACTGTGCATCACCGCGCTGGCATTCTACGTGCTGCTGCTCAGCATCTTCCTGCTGTTGCAGAAGCACACCGACAAGATCGACACACTACTGCTCATCGGCTATCCGCTCCGCAGCATCACACGCTTCTACCACCGCCTCGCCATCTGGCTCAATGCCCTGGTAATGGTGGCAGCAGTGGCACTGGCACTGTGGATAAGAACAGCGTACCTGACACGCTTCACACAGTGGTATGAGCGCTACGACGCCCCTACCCCGCTGCCACTATTGCTCACCGCTGCATTATTGTTCGCACTCGTAGCGACACTCAACTACAGCGCCATACAACGCAAAGTAAAACACATCTGGACAATGCACAGAAAGCACGACTAACAACAAGACAAGCCTCAAGTGCTTTTTTCTATACCCTGATTTGGCAAATAAATATTTTTTGTAAATTTGTAGCGTAATAACATTCAACACTAAACAATACACACAACATGGACAACAACGAATTGCTCACCCAATGTATAGCCAAAGCACAGCAATGGCTCTCACCTTCCTTTGACGAACAGACACGCTCCGACGTACAGGCCATGCTCGACGACAACGACAAGGCTGCACTCATCGACAGTTTCTACAAAGATCTCGAGTTTGGCACCGGCGGCCTGCGCGGCATCATGGGCGCAGGAAGCAACCGCATGAACATCTACACCGTGGGAATGGCAACACAAGGTTTTGCCAACTACCTGCAAAAGCAGTTTGCCGGCCGCGACAGCATCAGCGTAGTGGTGTGCCACGACTGCCGCAACAACAGCCGACTCTTTGCCGAAACCACAGCCAACATCTTCTCGGCCAACAGCATCAAGGTATACCTTTTCGAAGACATGCGCCCCACACCGGAGTGCTCCTTCGCCATCCGACAGCTGAAGTGCCAAGGCGGTGTCAACATCACAGCAAGCCACAACCCAAAAGAATACAACGGATACAAAGCCTACTGGGAAGACGGCGCTCAGGTGCTCATGCCACACGACACCGGCATCATCAATGAAGTGAACAAAGTGACCGTCGACGACATCAAATTCACAGGCAAGCCCGAACTCATTGAAAGCATCGGCAAAGACATCGACGACATCTACCTGAAGCGCGTGCACGAGGTGTGCATCGACCCAGAGGTCATCAAGCGACAGCACGACCTCAAAATTGTCTACACACCGCTCCACGGCACAGGAATGATGATGGTGCCGCAGTCGCTGGCCTATTGGGGATTCACCAACGTGCACTGCGTGAAAGAGCAGATGGTGCGCAGCGGCGACTTCCCCACAGTGGTAAGCCCCAACCCCGAGAACGGCGAAGCACTCACACTGGCACTGCGCGATGCCAAAG
The DNA here is from genome assembly GCA_017940185.1 of Bacteroidaceae bacterium. Lineage (GTDB taxonomy): Bacteria > Bacteroidota > Bacteroidia > Bacteroidales > Bacteroidaceae > Prevotella. Next base: position 6,083 of record JAGAZE010000025.1, read on the forward strand.
CCATTGATGCCGACATCGTCATGGCAAGCGACCCCGATGCCGACCGTATAGCAATGGCTTGCAAAGACAGCAAGGGAGAATGGACACTCATCAACGGAAACCAAACCATACTCATCTACCTATACTATATACTGACCAACCGCAAGGCCAAGGGGCTGATGAAAGACGGCGACTTCATCGTGAAGACCATCGTCACCACCGAGGTTATCAAAAAGATTGCCGACAAGCAGGGCATAGAGATGCGCGACTGCTACACAGGCTTCAAGTGGATAGCACACGAGATTGCCATCAGCGAAGGCAAACAGCAATACATCGGCGGAGGCGAGGAGAGCTTCGGATTCCTGGCACAAGACTTCGTGCGCGACAAAGACTCCGTCAGTGCATGCTCACTCATGGCTGAGATTTGCGCCTATGCCAAAGACCAAGGAAAATCGCTCTACGACCTGCTCATGGACATCTACCTGGAATATGGCTTCAGCTACGAGTACACCATCAACATCGTACGCCCGGGCAAGACAGGAGCCGACGAAATCAAGCAGATGATGACCAACTACCGCAACAACCCGCCACAGACACTCGGAGGGAGCAAAGTCGTGCTACGCAAAGACTTCCAGAAACTGGAGCAAACCGACGCCAACGGCAACACCACGCCACTCACCATGCCCGACACCAGCAACGTGCTGCAGTGGTTCTGCGAAAACGGTAACAAAGTGAGCGTCAGACCATCGGGAACAGAACCCAAGATAAAGTTCTACCTCGAGATAAAAGACACCATGCACTGCGCCGAATGCTTCCAACGGTGCACCAAGGCCGCACAGCAGAAAGTCGAAGAAATACGCAAAGACCTCGGCATATAAGCATACAGCAGCAAAGACATGAAAGAATAATTTGGCGGACTCAAACATTTGTTCTACTTTCGCCGCCGAATAACAAACGTATCAAATTACACACAACACATTATTCATATCTAAACACAAACACATAGTAATGAAAAAGTACAATTTCACCGCAGGTCCCTGTATGCTGGACCGCTCCGTGATTGAAAAGACCGCCGACGCCATCCTCGACTTCAACGGCATGGGTCTCTCACTGGCCGAAATCAGCCACCGTTCCAAAGACTTCCAAGCAGTAATCGACGAGGCTGAAGCTCTCGTCAAAGAACTCCTCGAAGTACCCGAAGGCTACAGCGTACTATTCCTCGGTGGTGGCGCATCGATGCAGTTCTGCATGATGCCCTACAACTTCCTCATCAAGAAAGCCGCCTACCTCAACACCGGTGTGTGGGCAAAGAAAGCCATGAAGGAAGCCAAACTCTTCGGAGAAGTAGTGGAAGTAGCCTCATCGGCAGACGCCAACTACACCTTCATACCGAAAGACTGGAGCGTACCCACCGACTGCGACTATCTGCACATCACCACCAACAACACCATCTACGGCACCGAAATCCGCAAGGATCTTGACGTTCCCGTTCGCATGATTGCCGATATGTCGTCCGACATCTTCAGCCGTCCCGTCGACGTTTCCAAGTACGACGCTATCTATGGTGGCGCTCAGAAAAACCTCTCCATGGCAGGTGTTACCATCGTCATCGTGAAGAACGACGTTCTCGGTCGCGCACCACGCGAGATTCCCACCATGCTCGACTACCGCACACACGTAGAAAAAGGCTCCATGTTCAACACGCCTCCCGTAGTGCCCATCTACACCGCTATGGAAAACCTGCGCTGGATGAAGGCCATGGGCGGACTGAAAGCCATGGACAAACTGGCACACGAGCGTGCAGAAATCGTCTACAACGAAATCGACCGCAACAAGCTCTTCCGCGGCACCGTGAAGGAAGAAGACCGTTCGCTGATGAATATCTGCTTCGTGATGAACGACGAGTATGCAGAACTCGAAAAGCCCTTCTTCGACTTCGCTACCGAACGCGGCATGGTAGGCATCAAGGGACACCGCTCAGTAGGCGGATTCCGCGCTTCTACCTACAACGCCATGACCATCGAAGGATGCCAGGCACTCGTAAAGGCTATGCAGGACTTCGAAGCACAGCACTAAACCAACAACTCCTACAAAAATAGGTTAATACTCACAAAACGGGCAGTCCCACATAAGGGTCTGCCCGTTTTCTTGTTTGCATCGCTTCATCACACTATCATTACCTATTCACACCCCAGAGTCACTGATATTCCACACCAAAGTCGACGAGATTGGTTTTTCATAGATTACTGACGAGTGTGACTGCGCGCTGAGGGAGATGCTATAGGGGGCAATCCCCTCACCACTGTAGCGTCAGAACTCGCTGGTGAAGTGGAAGCGTATGTTTTTGAAGTCCTCTTGTGCCATCTGCAGCACATAGCCCGAGTCGGCGAGGAACACATCGCGCCCGTCCTTGTCTTTTGCCATGTACTGTTGCTTACGCAGCTTGAACTGCTTGAGCTCCGCCTCGTCGTCGCTCTCTATCCAACAAGCCTTGTAGAGATGCACCGGCTCCCAACGGCAACGGGCGTTGTACTCATGCTCAAGGCGATATTGTATCACTTCGAACTGCAACTGACCTACCGTTCCGATAATCTTTCGGTTGTTGAACTGGTTGACGAATAACTGCGCCACGCCTTCGTCCATCAGCTGTGAGATACCTTTTGCCAACTGCTTGGCTTTCATGGGGTCGTCATTCTCTATATACTTGAACATCTCTGGCGAGAACGAGGGCAGTCCGCGGAAGTGAAGCAGTTCGCCTTCGGTCAGGGTATCGCCTATCTTGAAGGTGTTGGCGGTGTCGGGCAAGCCAACGATGTCGCCAGCCCATGCCTCGTCAATGGTCGACTTGCGCTGCGCCATGAACTGTGTGGGTGACGTAAAGCGCAGCGTCTTGCCTTGGCGCACATGCAGGTAGGGCTGGTTGCGGAGGAAGCGTCCGCTGCACACCTTACAGAACGCGATACACGAGCGGTGGTTGGGGTCGATATTGGCGGTAATCTTGAAGATGAATCCTGTGAACTTCTCTTCGTCGGGTTCAACGGTGCGCTCTTCTGCTATGGTGGGTTTTGGCGAAGGAGCGATTCGCACAAAGCAGTTGAGCAGTTCTTGCACGCCAAAGTTGTTGAGTGCCGAACCGAAGAAGACAGGTGCCACCTGTGCACTGCGGTAGTCGTCTTCACTGAAGTCGGGATACACGCCATCGATGAGTTCAAGATCGTCGCGCAACTGTTGTGCATCTGCCTCTCCTACCCTGCTGTCGAGCTCACTGCTGTCGATATCTACTTCCACCTTTTCCGTCACGCGTTGCTTGTCGGGTGTGAAGAGGTCGAGGCGTTGCTCGTAGAGGTTGTAGACTCCTTTGAACTTTGCCCCTTGGTTGATGGGCCACGACAGGGGGCGCACACTGATTTGCAATTCCTGCTCCAACTCATCGAGCAAGTCGAAGGGATTGCGTCCTTCGCGGTCCATCTTATTGATGAAGATGATGACGGGGGTCTGCCTCATGCGGCACACGTTCATCAGCTTGCGTGTCTGTGCCTCCACTCCCTTGGCACCGTCGACGACGATGATGGCACTGTCGACGGCTGTCAGCGTGCGGAAGGTGTCCTCGGCAAAGTCTTGGTGCCCCGGCGTATCGAGGATATTGATCTTGTAGCCTTCGTAGTCGAACTCCATCACCGATGTCGACACGGAGATGCCGCGTTGTTTCTCTATATCCATCCAGTCGGAAGTGGCTGTCTTGCGTATCTTGTTGCTCTTGACAGCTCCAGCCACTTGTATCTGTCCTCCGAAGAGTAGGAATTTTTCTGTCAGTGTTGTCTTTCCGGCATCGGGGTGCGATATGATAGCAAAGGTGCGGCGACGTTGTATCTCGGCATTCATGATTTTGAAATGTGGTGATTGAGAATGAAAAGAAGAATTGTGCGTGCAAAGATATGGAAAAGTTTTGGCCTGCTAGTGTGCATGGGCCACATTTCCGACATAAATCCCAATCGGTCATCAGGACGATTTGAGAAAAAAAGACGACCGTTGGCCATCCGGCCAGCGGTCGTCGCATGTATGGTATGAAGTGGAGACTTATTCTTCTCCCTTTTCCATCTTAGCCTTGAGTGCAGCGAGTGCGTCGATGTCGCCGAGTGTGGTGCTTGCAGCGACGTTGTTGATGCCTGCTGCCTCTTCTTTCTTCTGCTGCTTCTTCGGAGCTGCTACGGGTTCGTCGTTGCCCTCTTCGAATGTGCGGCTGTGAGAGAGGATGATGCGCTTGGTTTCCTTCACGAACTCAATAACCTTGAAGGGCAGTTCCTCGCCCTTCTGTGCCTGTGAGCCGTCTTCCTTGACGAGGTGCTTCGGTGTGGCGAAGCCTTCGCCCCCCTCGTTGAGGGTAATCACTGCGCCGCGATCCATCATCTCGGTAATCTTACCGGTGTGGATGCTTCCAGGAGTGTAGAGGGTCTCGTAGGTGTCCCAGGGATTCTCTTCGAGTTGCTTGTGTCCGAGCGACAGACGGCGATTCTCCTTGTCGATTTCGAGCACTACGACGTCTATCTTGGCGCCTACCTGTGTGAACTCTGACGGGTGCTTCACCTTCTTGGTCCAGGAGAGGTCGCTGATGTGGATGAGTCCGTCAACGCCTTCTTCGAGTTCTACGAAGATGCCGAAGTTGGTGAAGTTGCGCACTGTAGCCTCATGCTTGCTGTTGAGCGGATACTTCACTTCGATGGTCTCCCATGGGTCTTCCTTAAGCTGCTTGAGTCCGAGCGACATCTTGCGGTCTTCGCGGTCGAGTGTGAGGATGACTGCCTCCACCTCGTCGCCCACGTGCAGGAAGTCCTGAGCGGAACGCAGGTGCTGACTCCACGACATCTCGCTGACGTGGATGAGTCCTTCCACACCTTGTGCTATCTCTACGAATGCTCCGTAGTCGGCGATAACTACCACCTTGCCATGTACATGGTCGCCCACCTTGAGGTCGGGATCGAGTGCATCCCATGGGTGCGGTGTGAGCTGCTTGAGACCGAGTGCGATGCGACGGCGCTCCTTGTCGAAGTCGAGGATAACGACGTTGAGTTTCTGGTCGAGTTCTACCACTTCGCGCGGGTTGCTGATGCGTCCCCACGACAGGTCGGTGATATGGATGAGTCCGTCTACGCCGCCCAGGTCGACGAATACACCGTAGGAGGTGATATTCTTGACGGTGCCTTCGAGTATCTGTCCCTTCTCGAGCTTCGACATGATTTCCTGCTTCTGCGCTTCGAGTTCGGCTTCGATAAGTGCTTTGTGGGAAACGACTACGTTCTTGAACTCTTGGTTGATCTTCACCACCTTGAATTCCATGGTCTTTCCTACGAAGATATCGTAGTCGCGTATGGGGTGCACATCGATTTGGCTTCCGGGGAGGAAGGCTTCGATGCCGAATACATCGACGATCATGCCACCCTTTGTGCGGCACTTGATGTATCCCTGTATGATTTCTTCGTTGTCGAGTGCTGCATTGACGCGCTCCCAACTCTTGCTCAGGCGTGCTTTCTTGTGCGAGAGGATGAGCTGTCCCTTTTTGTCCTCTTGGCTTTCCACGTAGACCTCTACGATGTCGCCCACCTTGAGGTCGGGGTTGTAGCGGAATTCGCTAGCGGGGATGATGCCATCGCTCTTGTAACCGATGTTGACGATGACTTCTTTCTTGTCGATGGAGATAACTTTACCATCTACTACCTGATGTTCGCTGACCTTGTTGAGGGTCTCGTCGTACGCCTTTTGCAGGTCTTCCTTGCTGACGTCGGCGGTGGTGCCGTTCTCAAATTCTTCCCAGTTGAAGTCCTGTAACGGCTCTACATTTTTAAAGTTTGACATAATGTTTGTTTGAATAGATAAAGTGAGACTTTATGTTAACATTTCCGGCGCTCTGCCAGTGTGCTTTCAAATTTTTCGGCTGCAAAGGTAAGAAGATTTTATTATTCAGCAACTTAGCCACCTGTTTTTTTGCTTTCTCCTACGGTCATATAAAAGGCCTGCTCCCTTTGTTGAGAGACAGGCCCAAACCCTTTAAAACGTTGTGGGGTGTAAATGTTCGGAACGGGAAAGTTTGGGACGCAGGGTATTTAGTAACCGTTAGCGTTCAGCTCTTCCAAAGTCATGTTTTGATCGAGCGACTTGTTTCGCTTCTGCTGTCGGGGTGTGGCGGGGGTCTGTGGCACGGCAGATGCTACATCGTCTTCGCCATCAAACTCTTCTGGTCCGCCATAGAGTTCCTCATAGTTGCCCGTCGTCACTTCTTCTTCAGCTTCAGCGTATTGGTTTCCTTTTCGCTGTGGTGTGAATTTTTCAGGCTTTGCCATTGCTATCTGCTCATTGGTGAGCGTCTTTGCGGGGTCGAAGTGTCGCACGCGTTTCACGTCTTTCAGCGCCTTGCGCTCGAAGGGCAGATCGTCTACTTTCTCATCTTTTATCACCACCTTCATTTCCACGAAAGCATAGTTTTGCTTCAGATCGATGATGTCTTCGTCGAGCAGGCGTATACATCCTTCGCTAGCTCTGCCCGGCACACTCTCGCGGTTGTTGGTACTGCCATGAATGCCTATGCCCTTGTGTCCGGGTGTCCTCAGACGGAGGAACCACGCTCCGTAGGAGGGTATGCTGCCTCGACCATCGCGGAAGTCGTGCGACCAACTCGATGACGGTTGCATCTGCGAGATGGTGAAGGGTCGCGCCATTGTGCTTGCTGGCGTCTTCATATCGCCCGGCCTTTGCTTGTTGCCTTTGCGCATTGACAGGCAGCAGTCGTAGCGTGCCAGCATCACGGTGTCGGCGCCCTGTGCCTCGTAGACGTAGAGGTAGAAGTCTTTCTTTGATATGACGATGAAGCAGTTGCGCTTATTGCGCATGCGTTCCGGTCGGCTGATGGTTTTGTCGGCATCGGCCCTGACGGTACGCTTTTTGGCATGGTCGAGCACCACGTGTTCGCGATTGTCGGTATAGGGAGAAGGTTTGTTGTCGGACTTGTCGTCGGTGCTCCCCGATGCTCCGCCACATGCTATGACGAAGGTGACAAGGGTGAGAAAGGTTGTTTTTTTCAACATATTAATGATCGTCATTGGGTGAGTGTTGCTTATGGTGTTGTTGTGATTATTCGAGATAGCTGTATTGTTTCGACACGAAAAAGTGGTGTCCCTCATATTCCACCTCGTACCACTCATCGGTCTCACTTATATATTTCAGCTTTGTGCCTTTGTCAAGATATCGTCCGCGTCCATTCTCCCATGTAAGGTATCCTGCCTTGAGGCTCGGTTTGAAACGCAGCCTCACGCCTTCTCCATTGATCACCACTTGTGCATTGTCCTTCCCTGCACGTTTCGCGAAGGGCATAGCGATGTGTGTGAGTTGCTGTCTGGCTGTGGAGTCGCCCATCTCTGTTTGCTCGCTGCTTTCTTTTTCTTTCGATGGCTTTATTGCGATGATGAAGAGCACGAGTATGACGAGCGCCATCACTGCTATCACGCCCCACAGCTTTCTGTTGCCGTAATGTGGTGTGGTGTGGGCATTTGCAGATGAAGCCGGTCGTGTTGTTGTGTTATCCACACGTTGTGTCGTTGTATTGTCCGACGGTGCTTTTTGTGCCGAGGCATAGCGGAAGGTCTGTCCGCACTTTGGGCACTGCGTGGTGCCAAAACTTATCATGGTGCCACATCGTCCGCATTTAAACTGGTTTGCCATGGCTGCTGTGTAGTGTTACTTTTTGTGTAAGGTTGTGTCTGTGGGCAAAGGTAGTGAAAAATGCACGGTATCTTTCCTGACGGTGTCTGTTTTTTCTTTTTTCTTGCTTTTCCTGCTTCTGAAGAGGTCGGCGGCGGTATTGAAGTCTTTTTTGAGTATGAGTCCTATTCCCTGTGTGTTGAGGCTGTTGCGTGTGAAGTATCTGTCGTTGGTCTGGTTGTATACTCTCACGGCAAGATTTCCGTTGGGGTATAGCAGATAGCGCACATCGAAGTCGCCAATGAAGGATGTTGTGGCATTGGGATTGTCGCGGTAGCCGAATTGTCCGTTGATGAGCAGTCGGTTGTTGAGCAGTCGTCCCGAGAGGAGTCCTTCATACTCGGCGTTGTTCCATCCGTCGTTGCCTGTTGATATGTTGGCACCTATAGTCCAGTTGTTGTTGGTGTGCAGCACGTTTGAGAGCAGGTTGTTGAGTTGCTGGCTCACTGTTCCGCTGAGCAGGCTCTGCATGGCGAGGCTCGTCTGGCTCTGTGCGTTGGCCGATTGTGCCGTGGCGTTGTTTTGCGCATTGTAGAATCTTCCGATGGTGAGCAGGTAGATCACCTGTTGATTGAGTTCTTCCTCGCTGTTAATGATGCTCCTCACCATTTGCACGGCATCGGTTCCCGCCGACGGCATGTCGATATCGAAGTCTACCTGCGGCGTATTGGGTGTGCCTTTGAGGTTCATCAGGCAGTTCACTTTGATGTTGTTGGCTTTAAAGCTGTTTCCTATCTGCAGGTCGGCGAGGCTCACTCCGTTGACAGTATGGGTGGCCTGTAGGTTGAGCTGTGCGTCGTAGGGATTGCCTGCGAAAACGATGGTACCGCCTTCGTGGAAGGTGAAGAGACGGGTGAGCATGTTTTGTATAGTCATGCGGTAGTTGCCACCGCTCACCAGGTAGTTGCCGTAGATATTGAATCCTCCTTTATTGAAGTAGCTCGCCCTGAGTATTCCGTTGCCTTTGAGGTCTATTCTGTCGTCGTTGTCGTCGTTGAGCACCACTCTCAGCGTGAGATCAGGTGTGGCATTAAGCACCATGTTGAGTCTCATGTTGCCGGCGGTGGCAACAACAGGGCGGGAAAGTTCGGGAAGAGAATTTCGAGGCAGGGCGTCGGTCTGCGAGTCGGGAGTGCTGTTGTTCCACCTGATAAACTCCCGTGCATGTGTACTTTCGGGTTGCGAGGCGTTGTATTCTATTATGGAGTGTTCTCTCGGGGTGACGTTGAGGTTGATGCTTGTCTCTCCTTTTCTGCCGTCTATCTCCATGCCGGCATCGGCATAGATGGTTCCGCAGAAAGTATTGCCTTCGAAGCCGGGCCTGTTGAGCAGGCATGCATTGTAGGCATCCATGCGGAAATGGTAGTTCCAGTTCTTCAGGTAGCTATGTGCTATGTCTCCCTGCATGTGCAGTGGTTGCTGCCTGTGGTCGGTGAAGTTGATGTTGCGGAATGCGATATGTCCTGGGTTGAAGAGTATGGTGTCGCCGTGAAGCGTGTAGGTGGTCTGCAACGGCAGTATTTTCATGTTGCCGTCAACGGTTATCATACCTTCTATGTCGACATGCTTTGCCGGCCCGAACACGCGTATGCCTCCTGTTGCTCTGGCGTCCATGTGCTGTATGAGCGTGGGCACGTAGACTTCCATGAAGCGTGTGGGTGAATTGTTGACGCCGATGTTGAGATTGAGATTGATCGGTTTCAGCTGTATGCTTCCGTTTAGCGTAGTTGTCGATAGTTGCGTGTTGAGAATGTCGTCCGTCGCCACTGTCTCCACACATTGTCCGTTGAGGTCGATGGTATTGTCGTTGCTGCTCCAGTTGGCCTGCAAGTTGAACTGTCCGAGGTGGGCTTGTGTGAAACTGAAGTCGTGTATGGTGAGTTGTGCACTGGCTTTGGGCTGTAGGAAGAGAGATGATATCTGTGCTGTGCCGTCGGCCTGTCCGCCAAATTCCACACCTTTGGTTTTGAGCAGGTCGGTGAGCAAGTCGAAGTCGACACCTTCAAACTGTATGTCTATCTTGCTGTCGGGGTCCTCGGTGGCTATTCCCGATGCAGTGATGTGCTGTCGTCCGTTGCGCACTGCGAAGTGATCGACGATGAGTTGTCGTGGCTGATAGACGATGTCGGAGGGCTGCACATTCCATGCTTCACCATTTATATATACAGTGGACGGGTTGAGCGAGATATGTGTGACGGGTTGTCGCTGCGGGTTACGGAAGAGTTGCACCGTGGAGACCACTTCTCCGCTGAGGTGTCGCTTCTCGTTGTGGTTGTCGAAGTGGAGTGTCGACACGAATGTGCTGTCGTAGGCCTGTCCTTGCAGCGAGATGTCGAATGGTTGTTGCCCGTTGTCGGCAATGCGGTGCGTCTGCGCTTGCAGGTGCAGCGTGTCGGCATGCGTGTTGAGGTTGAGTGTGGTATGCTGGTATTGTGTGCCGTTGTATCGCAGTGCCGGCATGTTGCAGCTCAAGTCGAGCTGTCGGCTGGGAGCATCAAGCAATCCTTCAATGTGTATGGGGGCTTCTGTCTGCAGGTCTATGCCAGTGAGTTTGCCAAGCCATTCGGTGTCATAGAGTTGCATACTGAGTTTGCAGTTGACCTCATCGGTGTTTTGTGTCGCATATTTTGCGTGGAAGAATGCGGGCATGCGTTGCGCCAATACATGGCCGACAGCATCTGCGAGTGTCAGCGGATTGTATTGTCCGTGCAGGTTGACATCGGCGAAGGGGCTATGCAGCGTCAGTTGTCGCTCGTTGCCGTTGTGTGTGGCTGCAATGTTGATATGCGGAATGGTATATGTCTCTGCATTTGTCTTTCGTATGGCTATGTTGTTCAGTGTCAGCGTTCCCGTCATGTCGTGCAGGACGTTGCCAGCAAGTGCTATCTGTACATCCATGTCGAGTGTGGTGTGTGGCGCGTCTTTTTGCCGTGGCATGAGCAGCGCAGAACTGAGGTGCCGCACCTGTGCGGTGAGTGTGGCCTGCGTGGCATCGGGGGCGAGTACTATTTTTCCGTTTGCATGCAGGCTGCCTCTACTGTCGTTCACAGCGAGCATGCCCTCGTAGCCTTGGCGATGGAGCTGTCCGTCGAGTGTGATATGGCTGAGCGTGTGCTGCTGGTATTGCAGTTGGACGACGTTGCCTTTGAGTGTCACCACTGATGGTGTGCCGTGTGATGCGACGAATGACAGCTGTCCGGTCAGCACCAGCCTACTTTTATCGGGCATGAAGGATGTGAGCGTAAGTTGTCGGGCTGTGATGTCGCCTTGGGTCTGTCGTGCATCGCGGCGAATCTCTCCTTGCACATGTCCCAGTTGGCAAGTGAGTTGTCCTTCAGCCGAGAGTAGTCCTGATGCGGTGCGGAAATGTCCCTGAGCAGTGAGGCTGCCCAGCTGTTGCAGTGCTGGTGGCAGTGTGGGGTTGAGCTGTCGGAGGGCCGCCACGAGGGTGGTAGTCATACCGGCATCAGCCTTGAGCATGTTTATGGTGATGTCGGCGGCAGATTGCCCGGTGCCTGTCTGCATTCGTCCGCTGCACCGCAGCTGTAGCGCATTGTCGGCTGTTGCCACGCTCATCTCTTGCCATGCCACCTCGGTGGGGTTTGCTGTGAGCGTGGCAGCTATGTTGACTTGCTGCCGGAAGGGCAGCGTCTGTCGCAGCAATGGGCGTATGTCGGTAGGTGTCAGTGTGCCTTGCAATTGCTCCAGGGTGGTGGTGCGCGCCGAGCGTTGTATGCGCGCTATGGTGAGACAGCTCTGTGGCAGTTGTAGCGTTGTGGCTGTGGCCTGCATGTGGCGGGGCGTCCATGTCAGGCGTGTGGCAAGGTGTTGGAGGGTGAGCCCGCATTGCTCTCTGAAGGCCAGGTTGCGAATATCGACTATACCCTGCCCTTCAGCGATGCGCTCTACCCGAATGTATGCCTGCAAGCTATCAAGCCTCAGATGACTGGCATCGAGTCCTCCATGCTGTCGCGGTTGGCTGAGCAGGTCATAGCGCAGTCGTCCGTTGCTCACCACGGCTGAGGCGATGCGTATGCTTGCGCCCGGTTGCTTGCCGTCTTTGGGTGCCAGGGCATCAAGCACAAACTGGTAGTTGGCCGGCGTATGCAGGTCTTTCTTATAGAGTCGTATGTCGGGATTGATGAGTTGCAGCGACGTGATATCGACCTTTCCTTTCAGAAGTTGCCCGACATCGACCTTTCCCGCCACGCGTTGCGCTGTGAGCAGTGGTTTGCGTTGTCGGTCGTCGATGCGCACTCCTTCTGCCACGATACGGTTGAAGAGTCCCACTTCCACCCGCTCTATGCTCACGCTGGTGTGTAGCGCGTCGGCGAGTGCGTCGGCGGCGATGCGCCCCATCCACCGCTGCACAGGGGGCAGCTGCAGAGCGAGCAACAAGGCACCATAAAGGAGCAACAGGGTCCAGACGATGCGGAGAAATATGTGGGCGGTACGTTTCAAGGTATTGCCGATGGTGAACAATCAATGTGTGCAAAGGTAGGTATTATTTCCAAAAAGAATCTCTTGTCTATGTAGACTTTGACATCCTAACCTCCTTTGTAAATCGACCTATTCTCCGTTGGGAGTATAATATTGAGCTATTTCAAAGCAATCATGGAATAACTGAGGGTGAACTTCTTCCTATATGGTGAAGATTGTTGCATGCTTATCATTGGATATCATCCTTCGTTTTCTCGCCTCAGCAATTGGAGGAATCTTCTGACTCCACAGTCGCACTGCTGACTGGGGAAGGCAGACTACTGCGCCTTTGCAAAGTAACTTCGACAGCGTCCTTGATATATGGTTGTCGGAGGAGAAGTCGAAACTCGCCATGCTGGGTTTGCCCGGCGCCTACTATCTCCGTTTGACAAGTAGGGTCAAATATATTTTGAAGAGAGATTCTTTCTAAGGCTCTAGCTAAGTCAAGATTGGCAATGGAGAGACTTTGGAGCTTTACAACATTGTCTCCAATGAAAATTACAGTATCTGTTGCCCTTGATACTGCTACATACGCTAATTGCTGCCGTACATCAGCTACGTCGGTGTTTTGAGTGGGGTTGTAGAAGACGCTGATTAACAGGTGTACCTTGGTTTACGACTGAGAAATGTTTTTTGCCTTCACGCTTACACCAACGCACATAAAGCTCTGACACAAAGACGGATATCAGGTGTAGGCACTTTCTGTTGCCTGCACCTGCCTGCACCATCCCACTCATGCCAAGTCGACCACCACGACAACAGCAGAAAATCGGGTTGAAACCCAATGGCAAGCTGATTGTGACTTATACTGATATAGGTAGACACATTTACTAACAATTAAAATGTGTATCCATTATGAGTAGAAAGTATCAAAAGTACAGTGAAGAATTCAAGTTGTCAGTTCTTCGTGACTATTATTCTTCCGGCATGAGTAAGAA
>JAGAZE010000026.1 GCA_017940185.1 Bacteroidaceae bacterium
GGGCTACACTTGCAGTGCAATCGGGCAACAGTTGCAGTGTGATTGGGCAATAGTTGCACTGCAATCGGGCAATAGTTGCACTGCGATTGGGCAACACTTGCAAAGTGCGCATCTGCAATGGTAGCGCAGGCGGGGACGTCTGCGCTACCAACTCGTCAACTTCTAAACGTCAGTCCCTGCTGTTCGTCGAAGCAGTCGACGATGATGGGTTTCTCTCTGTCGACGTTGCCGCTGAGTATGCTTTGCGACAGTGGGTTGAGCACTTCGTGCTGTAGTGCTCGCTTCACGGGTCGTGCGCCGAACTCCGGGTCGAATCCTACGGTGGCGAGATAGTCGACGGCTTGCGGTGTGGCTTGCAGCTGTATGCCCTGAGCGGCGAGCATCTTCTCGATGCCGTTGAGTTGCAGGCGCACCACTTCGGCTATCTCAGCCTTGTTGAGCGGATGGAACATGATGATGTCGTCAATGCGGTTGAGAAACTCGGGTCGGATGGTCTGCTTGAGCATGGCGAAGAGTTGCTGCTGCAGCTGCTGCTGCTCGGTGTTGTTGAGTTGTCCGCCGCTGTGCTCTATGCGCTCGCGTATGAGCTGGCTGCCGAGGTTGCTCGTCATGATGATGATGGTGTTCTTGAAGTTTACGGTGCGTCCCTTGTTGTCGGTGAGCCTTCCGTCGTCGAGCACCTGCAGCAGGGTGTTGAACACGTCGGGGTGCGCCTTTTCTATCTCGTCGAAGAGCACTACGGAGTAGGGTTTGCGGCGCACTGCCTCTGTGAGCTGTCCGCCCTCGTCGTATCCCACGTATCCCGGAGGCGCGCCGATGAGTCGCGACACGGTGTGCTTCTCCTGGTACTCGCTCATGTCGATACGCGTCATCATGTTCTCGTCGTTGAAGAGATATTCCGCCAGTGCCTTTGCCAGTTCGGTCTTTCCCACGCCTGTGGTGCCGAGGAAGATGAACGAGGCGAGTGGCCGTCGCGGGTCTTGCAGTCCGGCCCTACTGCGTCGCACTGCGTTGCTCACGGCTTCGATGGCTTCCTGCTGTCCCACGACGCGGCGGTGCAGTTCCTCCTCGAGGTGCAGCAGTTTCTCGCGTTCGCTCTGCAACATGCGTGTGACGGGTATTCCCGTCCAACGGCTCACCACTTCGGCGATGTCTTCCGCCGTCACCTCTTCGCGCACCATGCGTGCGCCGTTGCCTTGTGCGAGCTGTGCCTGCAGCTGTTGTATCTCTGCTTCTATCTGTTGCAGGCGTCCGTAGCGTATCTCCGCCACGCGTCCGTAGTTGCCTTCGCGTTCTGCGCGTTCCGCCTCGTTGCGCAGCTGTTCCATCTCCTGTTTGTGCTGCTGCACCTTTTCAATGATGTTGCGTTCGCCTTCCCACTGTGCGCGCAGTGTCTGCTGCTGCTCGCGCAGCTCGGAGATGTCTTTGTTGAGCTGTTCGAGTTTCTTGGTATCGTTCTCGCGTTTGATGGCTTCGCGTTCTATCTCGAGCTGGCTGAGTCGTCGTGTGATTTCGTCGAGTTCTTCCGGCACGCTGTCGCGCTCCATGCGCAGCTTGGCTGCCGCCTCGTCCATGAGGTCGATGGCCTTGTCGGGCAGGAAGCGGTCGCTGATGTAGCGTTCGGAGAGCTGCACGGCGGCGATGCAGGCGTCGTCCTGTATGCGCACATGGTGGTGGTTTTCGTAGCGTTCCTTCAGTCCACGCAGTATGCTGATGGCCGACAGCTCGTCGGGTTCGTCGACCATCACGGTCTGGAAGCGTCGCTCGAGAGCCTTGTCTTTCTCGAAGTACTTCTGGTATTCGTTGAGTGTGGTGGCGCCGATGGCTCGCAGTTCGCCGCGGGAGAGTGCAGGCTTCAGTATGTTGGCCGCGTCCATGGCTCCCTCGCTCTTGCCTGCTCCTACGAGGGTGTGTATCTCGTCGATGAAGAGCACGATGCGTCCGTCGCTGCGTGTCACCTCGTTGACGACGCTCTTCAGCCGCTCCTCGAACTCGCCTTTGTACTTGGCGCCTGCGATGAGCTGTCCCATGTCGAGGGAGTAGAGCTGCACGTCGCGCAGGTTTTCGGGCACGTCGCCGCGAACGATACGCCCCGCCAGTCCCTCCACGATGGCTGTCTTGCCCGTACCGGGTTCGCCGAGCAGGATGGGGTTGTTTTTCGTGCGTCGTGAGAGAATCTGCAGCACGCGCCGTATCTCGTCGTCGCGTCCTATCACGGGGTCGAGCTTTCCCTGCCGTGCCGCCTCGATGAGGTTGCGGGCATATTTCTCCAGTGCCTGATAGTTGTCTTCAGCCGATGCCGACTGTACCTTACTGCCCTTGCGCAGCTCGGTGACGGCTGCCTGTAGTGCCTGCCGCTGCACGCCGGCATCTTTCAGTATGCGGCTGGCTGTGCTGCCGACGTCGAGCAGGGCGAGGAGCAGCGGCTCGATGCTCACGAAGTCGTCGCCCATCTTTGTGGCCGTGTCCACGGCCTGCTGCAGCACGCGGTCGGCATCGTTGGAGAGGTATGGCTCGCCGCCTTCCACGCGGGGCAGGTGACTGAGTTCGGCATCTACCGCTTGTGCGATGGCTTCGGGTCGCACGCCGAGCTTACAGAAGAGGAATGAGGCGATGTCGTCGGCCTTCACGAGTATGCCTTTCAGCAGGTGAAGGGGTTCTATGGTCTGCTGGCGCGCTGCCCGGGCTACATGCAACGCCTCCTGCACGGCCTCTTGGGCCCTGATGGTAAATTTGTCGAGTGTCATGTTGTTGTCTCCTTTCTTTTTGTGTTTGTGTTTGTTCACCCTTTCCTGCTCCAAACCTCGTGCCGTACACGCTGCTACGACAAAATGACAGCACGAGCCGACAAAATGGCATATTCCGACGGAGAACCAAACTATCAGGAAAGAATAACGGAGAGCACATAAAAGCGTGAAGATGGCTATGCCTCTTCACGCCTTATTTCATCTTGCGATGTCTCTGCAGCTAACTGTTATGGATATCGTTCACCATTGGGGAATAGGACCTTCGTTGGATATGCCGAATGTGGGACGAAATACTGCTTTTCTTCCGTTCAACGTGAGTTTCAACGTGGGTTGTTTGGCAATATTATCCGTACTCTTGTTCAGGGTGTACTCAATATTCCCTTCACCGCTGGTGTTGAGAACCCCTGTAGAGTCGGTCAGCTCTGTTATAGTGTATGATCCCTGATGGTATGTGTACCATTTTCCATCCTTTATTGTGCGCATGTACATAATATAAGTATTGGTATATCTGAGATCGAAAGTCAAGCCATTAAATCGAGTGGCTTCAATAGTCCCCTCAAATACTTTTGACAACTTGCTTCCCATCATCCATTGCTGATGTATTGACACATCAACGGTCTCTTTCTCATCATCACCGCAACTTGTCACACAGACAGCAACAAGGCACAATAAAACAACAGAAAGCCTTACTGGCAACTTTGAAAATAGAATTTTACTATTCATAACCTAATTCCTGCAGCACTTTAGTTCAACATATTTTATAAATTCGAGAGTAGCAAAAAGCAGTTCGGGGTTTACCATGTCAGTTTTTCACTTACCTTAGGCCGCAAATCAAGACAAGCTAAATCATCAATAACACAGCAAAGTTACAAACATACTCTGAGTAAACAACATCTTTTGGAGAAAAACTTCAGGCAGGAGAGTTTTTTCCGTTTAAAAGGACACTACGCGCGTCTCTCATTGGGTTGGCATGGCTGTGGCGTTGGGAGGAGATACAAGTTTATCGATTGGCGACGTATCCTTTGCCCTTGCACTTATTGCACTCTTGCAAGTCTTCTATCTCGCCTACGTATCCCGTGCCGCCGCATTCGGGACAGAGTGTGACCTCACGCAGATACTTGGCCGACACCCATCCGGGATAGTCGAAGAAGGCGGAACCGAAGGCAATCTTCGTGACATGCACATAGCAGAAGCCGTTGCGCTTCTTGCCTTTATATGCCACCACCTCGCCCTTATTGAGTTGTAGCTTGGCGCCTTCGGACATCAGCACGGGATGGCCGGTGCCGGGCCCTTTGCGCACATTGACATTGTCGCCGGTGCATACAAAGCCTTTTTGGCTCTGTGCGCTCACGGAGAGCACGGCGGAGAGCAGGAGGAAAATGAGCAGGAGTCGTTTCATGGTATTGCCGTTGTGTGTGTGTCTGTTCTCTGTTCAGTGTCTGCCTTTGTAGGACGGTCGGAGGCTGACGTAGTTGGAAAGTGTTGTCTTTCGTGTGGGCATGCGCAGGTCGAGTCCGGGTATGTTGACCTCTTTGAGTATCCACTGCACCACGATGTCTACCCATCGTGCTGCTGCCTCGTAGGTGGGATGCAGTCCGTCGCGCTGTCGTGCCAGCTGCACGGTGGTGCTGTCGAAGTAGCGTTCGTCTCCCACCACGCGCCTGATGGCTGCTGCCATGCCACGGTCTTTGTAGCGCGGCCATGTGATGGGTCCGAGCCACACGTAGGGGATGTCGCCGATGGTGTGCACCATCTGCCTGACACATTCCTCACGCACACCGTAGTCGTTGAAGCCTATCTCGTTGGTGCCCAGGCTGACGATGATGAACACGGGCTGACTCTCGTTGATGTAATACTCCAGGTCTTTCGACCTTGCCCACTGCTTGCTTGTGGAGCCGTACCAGATGATGGAGCGCAGGTTGTAGCCATTTTCCACGGCATAGTCGTGGAAGCGGCGCGCCAGTCCCTCCAGCGTGCTGTCGCCGATGAGCAGGATAGTGGGCTTATTGGGGTCGCCGGGAGCAGGGCGGAAGGCCATGGCGGCGCAACAGACTATAAGGAGAAAGAATATTCTACGTAACATGTTGTGTATCGGATGCCGGGTGTCTCAATCGTTTTTTTCTATGTTCGTGGTTGTATATCTCTATGCTGTTGATGGCGTTTTGCCACAGTATGTAGCATCCGGGGCCTATCGATGCCACGGGCGAGAGGTATACGTAGGCTATCCATATGGCAAAGGCGGTGTTTTTCTGTCCGAGCGACTGCCCGCACTCTTCGCTATGATGAAAGAAGTGGCCTATGTATCTGCCGACTGCAAACTGCACGATGCACAGCACGAGTCCGAACAGTGCCATGAGCAGCATGAGCGAGAGGCCAGTTTCGGCATGAAAGATGGTGCGCACGGTGATGCCCGTGACGATGGTGAGCGACACGCCCCAACAGTAGAAGCCCAAGTCGTTGATGCTGACGATGCGCCGGTGCAGGCGGTGCATCTTGTGCTTCACCAGCCAGGCTCCCGCCATGGGCACCAGCAGCACGAGGCACACCTTGTAGAGAATGCGCAGGAAGGCCTGCAGGAAGGGCATGTCTACCGACTGGTCGATGAGCGGGAAGCACAGCGGCACCATCACGGCGGTGATGATGTTGGACAGGAACACATACGACGTGACCTGCTCGATGTCGGCGCCGAGCTTGGCCGCCACCACGGGTGCCGCCGCTGCTGCCGGGCTGATGATGCACACCAGCAGCGCCTCGAGCAGGATGAGACTGTCGCCCCCGATGCGGAAGGCCAGAATGCTGCCCACGATGATGGCCACAAACACCAGCTGCAGCAACGCCACCCAGAGATGCCACGAGGTGAGGCGCAACTTGTGGAAGTCGATCTTGCAGAACGTGACAAAGAGGATGGCAAACATGAAATAGGGGAAAATCTCCTCGAAAATGGGGAAGAAGAAGTCGCCTATCTCATCGAGCGCCGGCGTGTAGGCAAAGAGGAGATAGACCAACGTGCCCGTAGTCATCGCCACGGGCAACGTCCATTCGCGCAGAAAGGCGAGTACATGTTTCACGCAGCAAAGGTAAGCAAGAATAACAGAATGGAGAACAAAGCCAGAGAATTAATGAGGCAGACAGCACATCAGGAAAGTACGGTTCACATGGTTGGCACAGATTATCCGGATACGCTCCCTCCTCCCCCGCCCTACTACTTTCGGCCTTTATCTTTTTAATTAATTAATCCTTTTCATGTATCTTTGCTCCGAAATATGCACAGAGCGTAAAGGATGAAAGAATTTGTTATCAGCGAGACACAGAGCGAGACCGCTGTGCTTGTGGGGCTTATCACACCCGCACAGGACGAAGACAAGACCAAGGAATATCTTGACGAGCTGGCCTTTCTGGCCGATACTGCCGGTGCCGTGGTGACACACCGCTTCACCCAGCGTGTGACGGCACCCAACCAGACTACCTACGTGGGCAAGGGAAAGCTCGACGAGATACACCAATATATAGAGATGCGCGACGATGCAGGCGAGCCCGTGGGCATGGTCATCTTCGACGACGAGCTGTCGGCCAAGCAACTGCGCAACATCGAGAAGGCACTCGGCGTGAAGATACTCGACCGCACGAGCCTCATACTCGACATCTTTGCCATGCGTGCCCAGACAGCGAGCGCCAAGACACAGGTGGAGCTGGCACAGTACCGCTACATGCTGCCGCGCCTGCAACGCCTGTGGACGCACCTCGAGCGCCAGGGCGGCGGCTCGGGAAGCGGAGGAGGAAAAGGAAGCGTGGGGCTGCGCGGACCGGGCGAGACACAGCTCGAGATGGACCGACGCATCATACTGCAACGCATGAGCCTGCTCAAGCAGCGACTCAAAGAGATAGACCAGCAGAAAACCACACAACGCAAAAACCGGGGACGACTCATCCGCGCTGCACTCGTGGGATATACCAACGTGGGCAAGTCGACGCTGATGAACCTGCTGGCCAAGAGTGAGGTGTTTGCCGAAAACAAACTCTTCGCCACCCTCGACACCACCGTGCGCAAGGTGGTGATAGACAACCTGCCCTTCCTGCTCGCCGACACGGTGGGATTCATACGCAAACTGCCCACCGACCTCGTGGAGTCGTTCAAGTCGACGCTCGACGAGGTGAGGGAAGCCGACCTGCTGGTGCACGTCGTCGACATCTCACACCCCGACTTCGAGGAACAGCTCAACGTGGTGAACCGCACACTGGCCGACCTGGGATGCGCCGACAAGCCACAGATGGTGGTATTCAACAAGATTGATGCCTACACATGGGTGGAGAAGGAGGAAGACGACCTCACACCGCCGACGAAAGAGAATGTCACAATCGATGAGCTCAAACGTACTTGGATGGGAAAGCTCGACGACACCTGTCTGTTCGTCTCGGCCACAAAGCGCGAAAACATCGACCAACTGCGGCAGACGCTCTACGACGAGGTGCGACGGCTGCATGTACAGAAATATCCCTACCACGACTTCTTATACTAACACATCCGCCCATGACCATCTACCGTCCCCTTACCCCCGACGAGATTGCCATCGTGCAACAACAAGGCTGCACGGCTGCCGACTGGACAACGGTGCAGGTCACCGATGCCTTCGAGTGCAGCCAGATACGCAACGTACACTTCGGCGGCGATGTACGCATAGGCAGTGACAATGCCACCGACGACGAGCTGCACATAGAGGGTGTGACGCTATGCGACGTCACCATAGGACGCGGCACCGCCATACGCTGCACCGATGCCTGCATACAACACTACGACATAGGGCAGAACGTCACCATCGTCGACATCAGACGCATGGCATGCGATGCCGATGCCACCTTCGCCGAAGGGCTGCCCATCACCATACTGCGCGAGAGCGGAAAGCCAAACATCGTGCTTCGTAGCGGAATGAAAGACGAACCGACGGGCGCCGGCCGAAAGGAGAAGCAAAGTGAAGAGACAACAGGTGCTGCTTTTGAGCATTCGGAGTGTTCCGAAAATGCTGATTATTCAGAGTGTTCCGAAAACACTTCCCGCGACCGGCGCGGCTACATAGGCGACGGGGCCGTGATACGCCACACTCCCTATATAACAAATACGCGCGTGGGCGCGAACTGCATTGTGGAGGATGCCGCGCGAGTGCAAAACTGCACCCTGACAGCACATCCCGAGGGTACTCCCAGCCGCATAGGCATGGGCGCCATCGTGGAAGACAGCATCGTGAGCAATGGCTCCGTAGTCGACAACTATGCCATCGTGCGGCGCTGCTTCGTAGGCGAATGCAGCACGCTGACCGACGCCTTCACAGCCACCGACAGCCTCTTCTTCGTCAACTCCTTCATGGCATGCGGCGAGGCCGTGGCATGCTACTGCGGACCTTTCACCGTGAGCCACCACAAGTCGACACTGCTCATAGGAGGCAAGTTCGCCTTCTTCAATGCCGGCTCGGGCACCAACTGCTCCAACCATGCCTACAAGATGGGGCCGCTGCACCACGGCGAACTGCTGCGCGGATGCAAGACAGCAAGCAACGCACACCTCGTATGGCCTGCGCGTGTGGGTGCCTTCACAGTGTGCATGGGCAAGATAGCCACCCATCCCGACACCACTGCCCTACCCTTCGCCTATCTCATCGGCCAGGCCGACGGCACCGTGCGCTGCCTGCCGGGACGCAATGTGGCATCGTGCGGACTGTGGCGCGACGTGCAGAAGTGGGAACGACGCGACAGACGACTGCCACAGGAACGACGCTCCGATGTGGACTACAACTGGCTCAACGCCGGCATCGTGCAACAAATACGCCAAGGGCTCGACATGCTGCGCTCATGGAAAGGCGACACAAGCTATCGGGGCTGTATCATCAGAGGAAAGGACATCGAAGCCGGCATAGGCTACTACGAGCTGCTGCTCCGCCTCGCCATCGGCGACAAGCGCGACCCACGCTACCTCGGTGCCATCGACGAGTGGGCCGACATGCTCATGGCCGACGCACGCAAAGAGTTCGCACTGGGAGACGTCGAAGCCGACATGCTCAACAATTTCATCTGTGAAGTGCAAAAATGGAAAGAATCAATTCACCAATAAAAATCCTGTTATGAAAAAAAATGTATTCCAATCTGCCATGTTCAGCATGCTTGCTATTGCAGCATTGAGTTTCGGTACTTTCAGCCTCACCTCATGCGGTGACGATGATGACGAAAAAACCACCGACTACAACCTCTACCAACAATGGGAGACCACCGACGTGAAGACCGTAGTGGGCTCTTCGATGGCGGTATACTTCGACAAGTTGGTGCTCGACCTCACCCAGCCCGGCACAGGCTACCTCTACGGCCGCTTTGGCGAAGATGCCCCGGCACCCGACGAGGTGATAGGCAAATACTACACCATCATGGAATCAGACTACACCGTGAATGCCACGAGTAAAACCACCGGCGAGGTGACATTCAACAATAAGACACAGACCTACACCCTGGGCAAGAACACCCTGACCGTGTCTGCCAACACGGGCGACAATGTGCTCACGGCCAACTACAGACTTACCAGCGGCGTGAAGAGCGAAGGACCGCTGCCAT
The DNA here is from genome assembly GCA_017940185.1 of Bacteroidaceae bacterium. Lineage (GTDB taxonomy): Bacteria > Bacteroidota > Bacteroidia > Bacteroidales > Bacteroidaceae > Prevotella. Next base: position 9,339 of record JAGAZE010000026.1, read on the forward strand.
TCTGACAATATTCATAAACAACACCAAACAATATGAGAAACAAATTCATCCTCACCCTTTTCTGCGCCCTGCTGGCTCTTAGTGCCAGCGCGCAGAAGTACAAGTATGAGACTGTGCCCGGCGACCCGATGCAGACACGCATCTACACCCTGGCCAACGGTCTGAAGGTATACCTGTCGGTAAACAAGGAGCGTCCGCGCATCGATGCACACATCGCTGTGCGCACCGGCTCGCGCAACGACCCCGCAGAGACGACAGGACTGGCACACTACCTGGAGCACATCATGTTCAAAGGCACGAAACAGTTCGGCACCAACAATCCCGAGGCCGAAGCCCCGCTGCTCGCCGAGATAGAACAGCGCTTCGAAGCCTACCGCAAGCTGACCGACCCGGCAGAACGCAAGAAGGCGTATCATGAGATTGACAGTGTGAGCCAGCTGGCTGCCCAGTACTTCATCCCCAACGAGTACGACAAACTGATGTCGGCCATCGGTGCACAGGGCACCAATGCCTACACCAGCACTGACGTGACATGCTATGTGGAGAACATCCCCTCCAACGAAGTGGAAAACTGGGCACGCATACAGGCAGACCGCTTCCAGAACATGGTCATCCGCGGATTCCACACCGAGCTGGAAGCAGTGTATGAAGAGAAGAACATCGGCATGGCTCAAGACAACCGCAAGGTGTGGGAAGCCATGAACAAGAAGCTCTTCCCCAGCCACCCCTACGGCACACAGACCACCATCGGCACACAGGAGCACCTGAAGAACCCCTCCATCACCAACATCTGGAACTACTACCATCGCTACTACGTGCCCAACAATGTGGCCATCTGCATGGCAGGCGACTTCAACCCCGATGAGGTGATAGCCATCCTCGACAAGCATTTCGGTCCGTGGAAGAAGAGCGAGACACTCAGCCGTCCCGAGTACGGTCCCCAACCTGCCATCACGGCACCCATCGACACCACCATCGTAGGCAAGGAAGCCGAGCGGCTGATGATGGGATGGCGCTTCGACGCCGCACGCACAGGACAGGTGGACACGCTCAACGTGATAAGCAGCATGCTCGCCAACGGCAAGGCAGGACTCTTCGAGGTCAACCTGGAGCATACCATGAAGGTGCAGGGCGTCAGCGCCTTTGCCTCCGATGGTGACGACTACTCCATGTTCCTCGTCAGCGGCACGCCCAAGCAGGGACAGAGCCTGGAAGAGCTGCGCGCACTCATACTCGAAGAACTGGATAAGTTCAAGCGCGGCGACTTCAGCGACGACCTGCTGCCGTCGGTGAAGAACAACCTCAAGCGCGACTGGTATCAGTCGTTGCAGAACAACCGCACACGCGTGTCACACATGGTGAATGCCTTCATCGAGCACCGCGAATGGAAAGACATAGCGCTCGCCGTCGACCGCCTGTCGACCGTGACCAAGCAGGAACTCGTCGACTTTGCCAACAAGTACATCGGCAACAACTTCGTGTGCGTATACAAGCGCACCGGCACCGATGAGACACAGAAGAAGATAGAGAAGCCCGAGATAACCCCCATCCCCACCAACCGCGACCAGATGTCGGACTTCCTCAAAGAGATAAAGAACACCGAGGTGCCCGCCATACAGCCGCGCTTCCTCGACTTCAAGCGCGACCTCACCGTGGGCAACACCAAGAAGGGACTGCCCCTGCTCTACAAGCACAACAACGAGGACGGACTCTTCACACTCAGCTTCGTATACGACCTCGGTACGGAGAACTGCAAGGGACTTGACGTCGCACCCGATTACCTTGAATATGTAGGCACCGACAAACTGAACGTCACACAGCTCAAACAGGAGTTCTACAAGCTGGCATGCGACTACGGTATCAGCGTGGGCAGCTACAGCACCAGCGTCACCCTCTACGGACTGAGCGAAAACATGCCCGCAGCACTGGCACTGTTGGAGAACGTCTTGCAGCACGCCAAAGGCGATGCCGACTCGTGGGGAAAATATGTAGACCTCGTACTGAAAGCACGCACCGACAGAAAGAAGAACCAATCGGAGAACTTCAACCGCCTGAACAGCTACGTGCAGTACGGCCCGTACAACCCCTACCTCAACGCACTGAGCGAGAGCGAGCTGCGAAGCTCCAACCCACAGGCCGTGCTCGACATGCTCAAGACCTTCGCACAGACCGAACATACCGTGATGTACTACGGTCCGATGAACGAAAAGGAACTCAACGCCGTGCTCTCCAAGCACCACCGCACAGCCAAAAAGCTGCAACCCGCACCCAAGGGACGCGAATACCGCGCACAGACAACACCGCAGAACGAGGTGTACATAGCCCCCTACGAGGCGAAGAACATCTACATGATGCAATATCACAACGAAGACAAGGCGTGGAACATGGATGAGACAGCACTCGTACGCATGTTCAACGAATATTTCGGCGGCGGCATGAACAGCATCGTCTTCCAAGAGCTGCGCGAAGCACGCGGACTGGCCTACAGCGCCTCGGCACGCTACTCACAGCCCGCACGGCTCGGACACAGCGACAGCTACTACACATACATTGTGTCGCAGAACGACAAGATGCCCGACTGCGTGCGCACCTTCAACGCACTGCTCGACACCATACCTGAGAGCCAACAGGCTTTCGAAATAGCCAAGCAGAGCGTGACGAAGAGCCTGCAGACAGCACGCACCACCAAATTCAGCGTGCTCAATGCATACTACTGGGCCAAAAAGCGCGGACTCGACTACGATATCAACGAGCGCGTCTACCAGATGCTGCCCAACATCACGCTGAAAGATGTGCTCGACTTCGAAAAGAAGAACATGACAGGCAAGACCTACAAGTATCTCATCCTGGGCGACGAGAAGGAACTCGACATGGACTTCCTGCGCTCGCTCGGAACGGTACACCACCTCACCACCGAACAAATCTTTGGCTACTAAGTCATACCCGCACCATGCAGGGCTGCCGCACTCAGAAGCGACAGCCCTGCCGCATTTTTTCACCAGCACACTACCCCACATCATGAGACGTCTACTACTGCTGCTTTGCGTTGCCCCTGTGGCATTGGCGGCCAAAAGCACACTCTTCAGCCACGGCAAGTCGCAATACGTCATCTGCCTTGATGCCGATGCACCCCGCGCCGTGCACACCGCTGCCACCGAACTGCAAACCTATCTGCGCCAGATAAGCGGGGCCACACTGCCCATACGCATGGGAGGCACTGTACCAAGGCAGGCAATACATATAATGGTACGCGCGCGCGAAGGACAGAGCGACGAAGCATTCAGCTATCAGGCCGACGGACACTCCATACGCATCAGCGGCAACAGCAGTCGAGGAACGATGTATGGGGTATACGCCTTCTTAGAGAATGAGTTTGGCGTGCGCTGGTATGCACCCGACTGCACCGTGGTGCCACGACGCAGCAAATGGCAGTTCGACCGATTCAAGCACAGCGAAGCACCTGCGCTGAAGTATCGTTTCGTGCAGTACCACCACGCAGACAACGACAAGGCATGGTGCGCGCACAACCGTATCAACACCCTGTGGAGCGCCGACAGCAACAAGTACGGCGGAATGGAGGCGTACTGGAGCGCACATACCATGACACAGTTTGTGTCGGCAAAGGAGTTCTTCAACACCCATCCCGAATACTTTGCCGAGCGACAAGGACGGCGCATCCCCAACGGACAGCTGTGCCTCACCAATCCGGAAGTGCTGAAAATATGCACCGAACGCCTGCTCGACATCATGAAAAAAAAGCCGGAATACTTTGCCTACAGCCTCTCACAGGCAGACAACGAGGAATACTGCCAGTGCGAGAAATGCACACTGCTCGCACAACGCTACGGCGCTCAGTCGGGCGTAGTACTGTGGTTCGTCAACCAGGTGGCAGACATCGTGGCACGCCACTACCCCGACAAGTACGTCGGCACCTTCGCCTACCGCTACACACGGACAGTTCCGCAAGGCATACGCCCACACAAAAACGTCATCATACGCCTGTGCAGCATAGAGTGCTGCTTCGCACATCCACTGCAGGCACCGTGCAACAGCGACTTCATCAGAGACCTGAAAGCATGGGGGAAGATAGCACCGCAGCTATTTATATGGGACTATGTGGTGAACTTCCAGCAATATATGGCACCGTTTCCCAACTTCGGCGTACTGGCTGACAACATCAGGACCTACCGCGACAACGCTGCCATAGGCATACACGAGGAAGGACAGTATGAGACCGACGGCGGCGAGTTTGCCGAACTGCGGGCATGGGTGCTCGCCAGACTGCTGTGGAACCCCGAACAGGACACCGACGCACTGGTCAGCGAGTTTATAAGGGCATACTACGGCAAAGCGGCCCGCCACATACAGCATTACTTCAACCTCGTACAACACCTCGTGCGCCCCGACCACCACATAGGCATCTACATAAGAGACGACAACGCCATCTACACCGAGGCGTTCATCGGCAAAGGCAATGCCCTCCTCGACAAAGCACGCGCGGCTGTCGGCGACGATGCGGCAATGACACACAGAGTGGACAGGGTACGTATGCAGCTCATGTACCTGCACGCCATGCGCAAACCCGCAGAGGCAGCTGCCGACGGCACAGCCGACGAACTCTTCTCACTCATGCGCAGACACCACTATAAGGCAGGCGAAGGAAGGGATATCGAGGAAACCATCAGCGAACTGAGAAAGAAAGCGGAATAGCTGACGGAAAACAATTGAACCGTCATGAGCGAAAAACCAAGAGCTTTGTGCTGTTGCGACGAGAATTTGTATTACTTTTGCCTAGTCAATACCATATGCACACACACCTACACCTCTCCGCCGAACAAATGCTCGACAACGCAGGGTTGCGCATCACCGCCGTGCGACTGATGATTTATCAGACCATCCTGCAACGGTTTGCCAACCCCTTCGCCCTGTCAGACATTGAGCAGGCACTGCCCACCGTAGACCGCTCTACGCTGTTCCGCAACCTGCACGCCCTCACTGAGGCAGCGCTGCTGCATCACGTCGACGATGGCAGCGGAGTGCAGAAGTATTGCGTGTGCCACTGCGACAACGACGGACACCACAACGGACATGTGCACATCACCTGCACACAATGCCACCGCACCTACTGCCTCACCGATGTGCCCATTCCACAAGTGCCACTGCCTAAGGACTTCATGCCGCATGAACACGAATACATCGTGAAGGGCCTGTGCGCCGAATGCCAGAAAGCAAGTTTATAACAACTTCCCCGCACTTCCCTCTGTACAGCGTTTTACTGTATCACAGCAACAATCCACACCCCACCCTAACTCTCCCTCCTCGAATTCTCCCTCCTCGATAATACCTTCATGGCTCTCAACTACATCTGGCTCGGACTCTTTGCCATCGGCATCCTCGTCGGCATCGTCAAACTCATCTTCATGGGCGACAGCACCACACTGCCATCGATGATGGACAGCACCTTCGAGATGTCGAAGACTGCGTTTGAAATGACGCTTGGGCTCACAGGCACGCTCACGCTGTGGATGGGAATACTGAAGGTGGGCGAGGAGAGCGGACTCGTGGCACGCATGGCGAAATTCCTCAGTCCCGTGCTCACCAAGCTGTTTCCCGAGATTCCGAAAAACCATCCCGCCCTGGGCAGCATCTTCATGAACGTGAGCGCCAACATGCTCGGCCTCGACAATGCAGCCACACCCGTCGGACTGCGCGCCATGCAGGAACTGCAAAGCATCAATCCCAAAAAGGATACCGCAAGCAACTCGATGATTATGTTTCTGACGCTCAACACGTCGGGACTCACCATCATCCCCGTGAGCATCATGGCCTACCGGGCACAATATCATGCCGCAGATCCTGCCGACGTATTCATACCCCTCTTGCTTACTACCATGTGCAGCACCCTCGTAGGGCTGCTCGTAGTGAGTATCTACCAACGCATCAACCTCTTCCAGAAGGCATTCCTCATCATGTTTGGCGTCATCGCGCTGCTTGTCGCCTCGCTCTTCACCGCCATGCTGGGCATGAGCCCGAAACAGATGCAGGCTTTCTGCCGCGTGCTTACCAGCATCATCCTGCTCGGAGCCATCGCCGTGTTTCTCTACGCAGGCATGCGCAAGAAACTCAACGTGTACGACACCTTCGTGGAGGGAGCCAAGGGCGGCTTCAAAGTAGCCGTCAGCCTCATACCCTATGTGGTGGCTATCCTCGTCGCAGTGGGTGTGTTTCGTGCCTCAGGTGCCCTCGACATGCTCATCGACGGCATGCGGTGGTGCGTGAGCGGCGTAGGACTCAACACCGACTTCGTCGACGCCGTGCCGGTGGCATTGCTCAAGCCGCTCAACGGCAGCGGAGCACGAGGCATGATGCTCGAATGCTTCACCAGCTTCGGGCCCGACAGCTTCGTCGGACATCTCGCATCAGTGCTGCAAGGAAGCACCGACACCACGTTCTACATACTCGCCGTCTACTTCGGCAGCGTGGGAATAAAGAAATACCGCTATGCCGTGAAGTGCGGACTGCTCGCCGACCTGGCAGGTATGATTGCGGCAGTGTTCATCAGCTACTTCTTCTTCGGATAAGATTACGGCACACTGCCACACAACAGTACATTGCTACGATGAAAGTCTCCCACGTGCCCTACCGTGTCCGCCGCACTCTGGTGTGGGTGAGGCGTTGGCGCAGAACAAGAGGATTCGGCGTGCACTCGCCCACCGACTACCACTTCATACGCTACGTGGTCAACGAGCACTGGCCCTACTACGCCTACGATACGCTTAAAGCGCAAATACCCGACATCGACCGCAAGACACGCAAGGTGTGCAAACTCTACTTCCGCATTGCCAACCACCTGCAGCCCAAGAACATACTGCTCATCCACATGCCTGCCGCCGCCTATGAGCACTACCTGCGAGCGGGATGCCAGACGGCACTTATCATGCATCATCAGCCCGGCAGTTCCACACTGCCACAGGCCGATTTCATAGCAACGACAGCCGACGACGACATGCTGCCACTCATCGACGACGCCATGCAACACGCCGGCAACGGAACACTCTTCATCATCAACGGCATTCATAAAGGAAGACACAGCCGACGCCTTTGGAAAACAATACGACAACACCAGCGCGCCACCATCACATTCGACCTCTACTACTGCGGCATCATAGTAATCAACGACACACGCAGCCCGCAACATTATATAGTGAACTATTAAGAATTAACAATAAAGAGTCAATCGCAGGGAGTCAGCTCTGACTATCTCTCCTGCTCTCGCTCCAAACAACAACACTACCATGAAAATCTCGAAAGTTTACACCCGCACCGGTGATACCGGAAAGACCAGCCTCATCGGCGGTCATCGCGTAAGCAAGACCCATGCACGCATTGAAGCATACGGCACTGTCGACGAGCTGAGCGCCGACCTCGGCATGCTCGCCTCGTTTATGAAGGACGGCGACGACAAGCAACTCATCGAACGCATACAGCGCAACCTCTTCACAGTATGCTCACACCTCGCCACCGACCAGGCCAAGACCATCGTGGCATCGGCATACACCCTGCCCGACGGAGAAGTGAAAATACTGGAAGACGAAATCGATGCCATCAACCAAGGCATTCCCCCACTCACCTCCTTCCTGCTCCCGGGCGGAAGCCACGAAGCTGCCATCTGCCATGTGTGCCGCACAGTGTGCCGACGGGCAGAAAGAAGAATTTTCGCTCTCGCAGAGACAGACAAAGTGGCGCCGGAAGTGCTGGAATACATCAACCGCCTGAGCGACTACCTCTTCGTGCTCGCACGCAAACTCAATTTCATCGATGGAGTGAGAGAAAAAACTTGGAAAACTGACTAGTATTTCAAACTAATCTCCTACATTTGCAGGCCAATAAGCACATGCGCGCTCATATAGCGCACAGACAACCTCCTTAAATTCACTAACTTAAGCACTTGCACTATGTATTGGACATTAGAATTAGCCTCCAAGTTAGAAGATGCACCCTGGCCCGCAACCAAAGATGAGCTCATCGACTACGCCATACGCTCAGGCGCACCGCTTGAAGTTCTGGAAAACCTCCAAGAGATAGAAGACGAAGGCGACGTCTACGACAGTATAGAAGAAATCTGGCCCGACTATCCCACCAAGGAAGACTTCCTCTTCAACGAGGACGAGTATTGACCCGATTCTTTAAGTATAAATCATATAGCACCAGCGAGACGAACAAAAATGATTTATTTGTCTCACTGGTGTTTTATTGTCTTACATAGTATGTGCTAACTCTTGGCTTGTTAGAGCCAATTTGAAACATTTCGGAAAATCAGCAGCTTTGAAGCCTTGTTGTGAAAGAATCTCAACGAATAATTGTAATTTTGCAACGTCAAACAGGAATAACGATGACACCCGAAAAGCTAAAAGCGATTATATCGCAAGACGAAGGAACCGAAGTCGAGCTGAAAGAGTCGAAAGACAGCCTGGCTCGCAAGGTCTATGAATCCATCTGTGCGTTTCTGAATCGCAGAGGTGGTCATGTCGTGTTGGGAGTTGATAATGATAGAAATGTCGTCGGCATCAATCCTTCGAAAGTTCAGGAGCAGTTAGACCAGCTGGCCAAGGATATGAACAACCCACAACTGTTCAAACCTACTTACTATCTGAACTTTGAGCCAATGGATCTAGATGGCAAGAAGGTCATCTACTTCTATGTGCCTGAAAGCACTCAGGGTCACAGCTACAAAGGTGTCTTCTATGACCGCAACCAAGATGGTGACTTTGAACTACGCAGTACTGAACAGATTGCGAACTTGTTTATACGTAAGAGTAAGTTGAAGACTGAGGATAGGGTTTATCCGATGCTGGGAATGAAGGATTTGGATGAGGAAGCATTCGATGAGTTGAGAAGGGGCATCCGCATTGAGAACTCACAACATCCTTGGCTCAATCTGTCGAACGAA
>JAGAZE010000027.1 GCA_017940185.1 Bacteroidaceae bacterium
CTCCGGGCAACGACCCTTACGACGACGAATTCAGTGCCCCGAAGCCCAACCTGTGGGACGAAGAGGATGGGGGCAACAATAAGCAATAACACTCCCTCCCCTCCCCGCACGCACAACCCCAGAGCGAGAGTACCTGAAGCCCCTCGCTCTGGGGTTGTTTTTAGGTTCAACTGTGCTGTTGCGTGTGCTTAGTGGAAGCTGCTGTCAATCAGAACATGTATGCCAGCGAGAGGGACAGCACACGGTGCTTGAGATTGCTCACACCGTTCTTGTCGAGTTTCTTCAGTCCCCAGTCGTGGCCTACGGTGAACTGTAGGTGTTTGCCGAACTCGGCTCCTACGGCGACACCAAGTCCCCAGTCGAAGCGGTTCATGGCATGCTTGAATACACCTTCCTTGTCGCTTCCGTGCGTACCGTCAGAGGCATTCCATTTCACTTTGGAGTTGCCGAAGATACCTGTTGCCACATAAGGACCACCCTTGACAAAGAGTCCGAAGCCGTTGCCGATGCCGAACCTGTATGCCGGCTGCAGGGCGAGCTGCAGATAGGTGGGAGTCAGCGTCTGTTCCGCCTCAATATAGACGGGGTCAATCTCGCCGTAGCTGCTGATGCCCCATGAACCCTTCATGGGTTTCTGGGTCATGGATAGCGTTGCGTCGAGAAAAAGGCCCTCAGCGATGGAAGGAAAACCCATTTCCATCTTTGCTCCAATGTGGAAACCTACCCTGCTGTCAAATTGCTTGCCGGGTAATGTGATGTCGGCACCTGCCGTAACGCCGTAGCGCAGTTCCTGGGCTGACGCGCTGAGGGTTACTGTAACGGCGAGCAGAGCAATGATTGTGATTCTTTTCATGATGATTGTAATGTTTATAGGTGAATAATATGTTTGTTACATGTTGCCTGCAAGAAGCTTAAAGCAACTATGTTCAAAGGTAATAAATATTTTTTATTTTGAAACATGATATGGAACACGTCTTTTTGTTATAGTCTTTGTTCCAGAGTTACTATCCACCCAACACCGATTGGATTTGAAATTAACAATAGTCATTTCTGTCCAATTTGCATTAAAGGATGCAAGGTTCCATCCGAAAAGGTTGACGCAATACTCCTTTTTCCCTCTATTAGGTATAGATAAGAGACCTCCGCCAATACTATTAATGAGGAAATTATCAAACTGATAACCTGTGGGATGCTTTCTGGTGTAAAGAGTTTTGTGCTTATGTGACACAAAATGTAATAGCATATTATGACTTATGTTGTTGTTGGTCTGCGAAGGTTGCTATAATTATTGCTGAAGCATTACCACGCATTCTTTGCATTCTTTCTGTACATCTTCTGCTGTCTGCTGGCTTCCTTGGCGGAGAGATATTCGTATTCAGTGATGTACACGTCGCTGACGAGCTCGGTCTTCTTCTGCACCTTCTTCATTGTGGTATACATCTTGGTGTAGTGGTGCAGCGCCTGCAGCAGTCTGCTGTCAGTGCCGTAATGATAAGCAGAGATAAAAGCTCCGTTGGCGGTTTTCAGTCCCATGAGGTTGGCCTTCACAACCTTGGCGTCATCGTCGATGATGGTGTAGAGCGTGTGCGTAGCCTCCTGCCATATCCTGCTGCCTATGGTTTGCCCTTTGTCCGTTAGCGTTGCCGAAGCGGTATCTCCTTGGAAGACGCGGTTTGAGGCAATGTCGGGCAGCAGCGTAATGTCATCGTATGCCAAGATGGTTTCCGGCAGCCTGTCGACAGTCTGAGCGGTGACGTACTTTTTGGCTTTCGTGCTCTTGTTGAGTGGTACGAAATAGCATATCTCGCCCTGCTTGGTGATGGAGTGCGTCCCGTCAATGTATTGCAGAATGCGGAATGTTGCCTTCATCCTGAGCCATTGACTGTCGCTGCCACGGCTGTTGATGCATGTCGGGGTAAGTTTAGTTAACGGCAGCTGGACAGCATCCTGTCCTGGTTGTGCATCCTCTGCGGCGAGGAAATGTTGTACTCCATAGTGTGCCGTGCCGTTGTTGCCGCCGTGATATCTTCCGTCCTTGTCCGTCACGCCGACGAGTCGTCCCTGACCGTCCGATACGATGGCACCTATGGCAGGTGTGTTGTTGTCATCATGCACAGCGTGTACCTGTGCATTGACCTGTTCCATGCTACATAGCATGGTTGCAATTATTAATAGTTTCTTTATCATAATTACATTTATTGAGATCGATTCTCGGGCTTGATAGCCTTATCTTTCATCTATTACGAATCTAAGCATTTTAAGCAATCCATAGTTTAGCACTTGCCATTGCCACAACAATTCCAGACCTGAGAATGTATTTCATTTCCGTATTTACATATGATTCTGCGACCAAAGATAATACATTTTCTGTATATAAAGCAACGTTATCTGTACCTAAGTTCACTTGTAACCCCTCCATGTATATAGAAATAACAGAAAGGGCATCAGCAATATCGGGATATTGAAGACTTAATGCGTCACAGAAATCAGTACTATTAGAATAGTCATCGATTATATCGCTTAAATTATCACAAAACGCAAGCATGTCTGAAAGTTGCTCAGATGACTTGCCAATTATGATATCATCAAATAGATTAACATCAACCAATGCTTCATCAATAATGTCTGACAATTCTTCAGTAGAAAGATTTTTCCAATAACGGATATTATCGTTTTCGGTAAATAATTTTAACAGCACTTTATTATGATAATACCCTATACTATCTAAAGCAGTATCCATATCGTTATCGCTTTGCTCTGGAACAATGTCGACTAACACGTTTTCGGATGAATTAATGAAATCAAGGATACTGATAGATTCATCAGATTTTTTTCTAATTCTAAATGGTGCTGGTTGTACGTCATCCGAATTTAATAACTCATTTGCAGTTTCAACAATAGCTTTTACACCAGCTTTGGCAGATGCTTTTCCTGCAGACTTTAAAATATTTTCTCCATTAATAGCTCCTTTTATGGCACCACCAACATCAGATACTACAACATTTATCAATCTTGAAAAGAATCCCTTCAATGATTTCTTACGAAGATACATAGAATTACGAGAAGAGGATGGTTGCCATTTTTTGTTTAAATTAGTGATGTTTAGGCGTAACTGCGCCAATGCCGTTTCATTGTTTCTTTTTTTGTGATTGATAGCTTCCTCTTCATTTGTGCAAGAGGTGATACTACTGAGATTATTAAGAATCCCATCATCAACAGATTACTTAATTTGTTTTGTTTCATGATGTTTGAAATTAAATTGTTAATAAGATAGGTTTAATACATAAAATGTCATTGCAATTCCACATATGCTACGAGGAGCGTTTCAGTATTAGTCTCCACATAGACATAATAATAGCCTTGGGACAGTTGGGAAACGTCAATAGTTGCCTTTTGATTAGTAATATTAAGGATGTCGACCAAGAATGTTCCGTGATCATTCTGTAAATAGATTGCCTTGGCTACAGAATTGTCGGTAAGACATGACAGAGAGATTTCAACGAGTGACTTGTCTTCATCAGCATAAACTATTACCAAGTCACCATCTGCACACATGGTAATGGGCCTGGTTTGTATTTTGATATTGTCTAAGATTTCACTAAATCCATGTAATGGTGCCAGACATATAAATGCTGTGATAATGAATAAATGTTGTAATGTTTGTTTCATAATGGTTGTTTGCTATTAAGTTTGTATCGGCAAATATAGGTGGATACCTTGCTACCATGCAAGCGTTTTTTCAATTATTTTCGTGATGGTGTAACAAATCTCAAATCAGTACAAGTTGTTGTGCAACAACGTGCTATGCGTGATTTTTGGAGATTTTCGGGTAGTAAATTGTTACACTTCATTTCATTTTTGGTGTTGCCCGAATTTAAAATCAGGTGTCAGGTGTTGCCAAATACATGGACAACAATGGTGGTGGGAGGGCAAAATTTTTCAAGGTTGTTATTTCCTTTATTTAAAAGTTTTCTATAATTTCGCATCATAAACAACAGACGTTTTACATTGCACGCTTGCACAAGCATAGCTCATCCAAGCGTGCAATCTCTGGATACACATTTTAACATGAAATTAAGATTCGCAACATATCATCACACATTCCGCCATGGCCTATTCCTATATATTATCTCACTGTTGAGTGCCTGCACGGGATATACAGAAAATCCAGCTCTTGTACATATTGACTCGCTCCTTGAAAGAAAAGAGGTAGAAAAGGCATATGCACAACTGCTAAAATGCAAGTCGAGTATAGACACGTTGAAAGAGGCAGATGCAGCCTATTATTATCTGTTGCGCACAAAGTGTCAAGACAAGTTGCGAATAGAATATGACACGCAGCAAGGCATTTTGAGGAGTATCGCGTTCTATAAAGAGGTCAACGACAAGGATAAACTGTTGCAGGCTTACTACTATGCGGGAATAGTGCAGTATGACGACAACAATAAGCAAGAAGCCGTCAAAAACATAAAGAAAGCAGAGACGCTAGCCATTGAGAACAGAAATGCCCGCATGCAGATCGAGACCGACTTATATCTTTCGTACATCAACATTATGGAGGGAAATCTTCAGGAATCACTCGCCTACGCAAGAAAAGCACTACAGCAAGCAGAGCGCACCGACAACAAACGTAGAATGGGGTTCTGCTATAACCAAATGGCGGTCATATACAACGATATGCAAATGAAGGACAGTTCAAACTACTATTCACAGCTGGCCGACAAGTATATCCGATATCAGGAACCTTCCGTACAGGTACAAACATATAACAATAAAGCTGTCGATGAAATCGATCAAAACAACCTTCACAAAGCCAAAGCGTTGCTCCATAAGTCATTAGCCATAGAGGACATCCCACATACACATTATCTCATGGCACGCATTCATCATATGCAAGCTGATGAAAAAAATGCAGAAAAGGAATGGCAAAAAGCTATAAAGGTAAAGGATTTGAGAGTAACCATTCCAATACTTCAGCACTACGCTAACTGGCTGCTTGAGACGAATAGAAAGGAAGAAGTAGCAGAGGTATATAAAAAAATAAAACTATTAGAGGATTCTGTAAAACGAGTGAAGCAGGGTGAAAATGTGCTTGCTACGCTACATCATCACGAGCAAAGCATCATCAAGCACAATATGAATATACGCACCTATGCACTAATCTCAGTCGTCATACTACTCCTCGCGCTCTTCCCACTTTTCTACAAATATATGGATAGGCGACGCAAACGACAGCAGAAAAGATTATTCGACCTCGAAAACAAATTGCTCATCTTCCAGCAGCAGGAAAAGTTGTGGAAACACTCGCAATTGAAGTCCAGCCAAAAAATGGAAAAACTGCAAGAAAAAATCACCCTCCTACAAGAGCAGAAAGAAAGGGAATGGAAACAACTCAATACTACACACAGCAAGACCATTAGGGATATCAAACTCAAAATGGAAAAACTCAAAACAGAGCTGCCACACAAGTTAGCCAAAGGCAAAGATCTATACGAAAGAGTGATGCAAAATCACAACATCTCACAATATAAAACGGAAGACAATGAGTGTTTCTTCCTATATTGCACACTCATACATCCCGAAGTCATCGAAAGCATGCCAGCCAACATCAAAGGAAACATCAAGGTGTACCACATATTGCTCGGACTAAACAAAAATGAAGATGAAATCAGACAAATAATGCAACTCTCCCCATCAGCGTTCAGAATGATGAAAAGTCGCTACAATAAAGTAGCGAATACGCAATAGACTCTACAGCAAACCTCGACCAAACAACCACGTACCGTATGTCGCTGTAGCACAGCGACTCCAAAACAACAGCAACAACGGAGCAAGACGCCTTAAGCCTCGCTCCGTTGTTGCTGTTGTCAACTCGTCAACTTGTCAACTATCTCACGACTTTCTTGCCGTCGATGATGTAGATACCCTTCTGTGTACTTGTTGAATTGATTCGTCTGCCGAGTATGTCGTAGGCCGTTGCATGCTTCTTCGTATCCTTCAGCGTAACGCCTTCAATGCCGGTGGCTGCTGAACGCTTCTGCACCACGCGCAGTTGCAGCGGCTGTACACCGTCGGTGATGGTGAGCAGTGCCTCACGTTCGTCGATGCCTTCGGGCAATGTGTCATATTCCACAGTCACATTTTCCACGGTATACTCTCCTTGCGGGCTGCCCGTGAAGCGGCACCATGAGGCAGAAGATTCTACATACTGTGCCACTCCGAGATAGGCGAAGACGGGAATCGCTACGGTGCCAGCCTCTTTTCCTACCTCTGTGGGGGTGTCATCGCGTGTCACGACGTTCGTCTCAGCTTCCACATTGGCTTTGAACAGTACGGAATAGGAGAAGTAGGGATACACCGCCAGCGATGTCTGACCGCCGGGAGCAGCCTGGAAGTAGCCTGTGAAGGGGCGCCACTCATCATTCTTCAGCATGTATGCCGTGTTGCCGTTGTCGCGCAGCGGAGCCATGGCGAAGGCACATTCCAGATTGTCGTTCTTGGCAGGAATGCCGTCAATCACCACAAACACCTCATCGTCAATCACATACGGCTTCGATAGCTCCAGCTGCACTGAGCCGCCAGCATTCGTCATGGCATAGTTCAGCTCCGATATCGTCCACGTGTCAAGCAGGTCGATGCGCTGGCCGGGTACACCATTCTCGCTCGTGTAGAGCGAAAAACTCACAGGTGCTATCTGGTCCGTCACCTCTGTTGCCGAAGCCTTGGTGAAGTTGACGTACATAGCGGTCATAAGCACAGGCTGCGAAGGCTTCGATATCTTCTCAGCCCAGGCGGTGATGCCCATGTTGTTGGCACCTGGCAGGGTGAGTTCGCCATCGGTGTAGTTGGTGTGATAGGTATCGTTCTTCTGGAAGTTGGTCACCAAGCCGGCAAACTGCACCTGTACGCTGTCGTCGACAAAGTCGTAGCCCGTCTCGTTCTGGACGATATGCGTCACATAGTATTTATTGAGCTTCTCATGCACATAGTCCACCTCCTTGCCCTCATAGACTTTGGGTATGATGGTGCTGCCTGTCACCTCATATTCCGACAGGAAGGTCCACATATAGCTTGTGGGATAGAGTTCAGAGTTGTCCTTATAAGTGACGGGAGCAAGCGGAGCCACCATGCGCATGCGGGTGTTGTAGTCGCGGAATTCGGAAGGCCATACCACTCCGGCAACAGGTGTCTGTCCCTCCACATTGACGAAGG
This sequence comes from Bacteroidaceae bacterium, assembly GCA_017940185.1. Taxonomy (GTDB): domain Bacteria; phylum Bacteroidota; class Bacteroidia; order Bacteroidales; family Bacteroidaceae; genus Prevotella. Next base: position 7,213 of record JAGAZE010000027.1, read on the forward strand.
CAGTCTTTGTCACCTCGTCAGCGCCCTCACTGTCTGTCACCTTCAGTGTGACATCGTAGGTACCGGCTTTTTCGTAGTACACCTCAGGATTTCTCTCTGTAGACGTCTCGGGTGTTCCGCCGGGGAACGACCACAGCCAGCCGGTAGGCGTGCCGACGGAGAGGTCGGCAAACTGTATGCGTTCGCCGGTCTTCACCGTTATCTGGTCGATGGTCTCCACGCCGGTGATACTCATGCCGTCGACATAGAAGTCGGCCAGGCTGCCGCCCACATAGTCGCCTTTGCCAGGGCCGTAGTAGAGGCGCAGCTTCACCGTCTTGCCTATGAAGGCAGACAAGTCGCAATCCACCGGCACCCATTGACGACCCGTTGTCGTCACATCAAGACTCGTCCACAAGTCGGTGACGGTCTCGAAGTTGTCGTCGGATATCTGGATAACCAGACTGGCGTAGCCCGACATATTGGATGACATGCTGACGTATGCGTGGAGCCTGCCATTGTCAGGCACGGTTATCTCACCACTCGTAGCATATCCCTTCGTGCGCTTCGGCATGCTGTAGCCGCCTTCTATATATAGAGATGTGACGTTGCTCTCGTCAATGGTGGAGAAGCTTGTAGATGCATTTTTCAGAGCGAAGGTTATCTGATTGTCGACACCTTTGTCGATGGTCCATGCGTTGAGTGCGTTGGCGTCGTCGAAGTTTTCCGTCCACACTTCTTTCTGTGCGCTGCCGTCCTGCACGCTGAAGTTGGCAGTAAGGCCGTTGGCTGCCACGCCATAGGTTCTTCTCACGCTGTGCGGCAACGTGCCGGCTGTGAGACGATAAGGCACACGCCAAGGCGAAACAACATTCGCAGGCATACCCTTCTTTACCTTCTCAACGGTGACAACACTGCCACCGCCATCCTTCAAATTACCATCGCTGGCAAAAGCCATAACCCCACACAGCAGCAGGACTAAGGTCGTAGAGATTTTCTTCATAAGTATGTTATCTTCTTTCTTTCTTTGCCGATAAAAGGAGAAGAAGCATTCACGAGCGAACACCTCAACTCCTTTTATCAAAATTATTAGTGTATGCGCTTAAATTATTTCACAACGATTTTCTTTCCGTCCTTGATGTATACACCACGTTTCGCAGTGCGTGCATCCACCTTGCGGCCGCTCAGGTCGTAGACATCGCCCGACAGCGAGTTCGTCAGCTCCAAAGCGTCAATGCCCGTCACTACTTCGCCGTCAACACTCATGCTGACGCCAGAGGGATTGGTGCCCTCAGGAAGGAGGAAGTAGGCATGATAGCCACGCAGCGAAGCATTGGCACCCGCAAGCTTGATATGACCGGAAGGAATGAGACCATACCACGTATCCGTCATAGAGCCCGATGCTATCGGAGCAAACGTACCCTGACAGGTGGCACCGCCGTACTGATCGGACTTCGCAATAGAGGTGAAGTTCACATACGTGATGATGTAACCGGGCTCGGCTATTTCGGGAACATTCTCGCAATATACCAGATAAGGATAGCCTGCATAGCGACGGCTGGCTGTGGAGAACTGCAGCTCCCCATTTTGGAAGGCGTTGAGCTGATAGCACTTCCATCCCTCGCCGAAGAGAGCTGTCAAGTCGGCATCGGTCAATGCAAATGGCATGCAGATGGTGTTCCAACCTTGTTTGGCGGAGTACTTCACAACGACTTTGTCCTGATAGCCGGAAGGCATTTCAGCAAGAGCCGACAGCTCGTCAAGCACAATGGCTGCCTTGGTAGTGATATCCACGGTGTCGCTCGTCAGTTCAAGGTTCTCGTTGGACACTACGATGTATGCCTGACCGCTGATCATTTCATTGAGACGCACCGGTATCACAAAGTCTTTCGTACCGTTGGCAGGAACAGTCTCAGTCACGGCTTCGCCATACTGTGTTCCATCAATGTAGAACTTGGCGGTCATCTCTTCATCCTTGCCTGCCAGTTCCTTCACCGTCACACTCACCTGATGGTCGCCATACTGGGTGAAGGTAGCACGGATGTTCTGACTGGAGATGATAGCATCGTGATCTTTCGGGGCCAGTTGCATACCATTGAAGTTGTCAACGCCATTACCGCTGTATGAAGAGGTGAAGCGCAGATAGTAGTAACCCTCGGCTGGAGCAACAAATTGCATGTCGAGCTTCGCACCACGAGTGGTCACGCCATTATCCTGCGGACGGTAGTAGCCCACATAGCCTGTCGCAGTGCTCGCAGTAAGACCCGCAATGTCTACTACAGTCCACGTGGCTTTCTCGTCGTTGGAGTACTCTACCTTGATGCCCTCATCGTCCCAGTCGTAGTAGGCTTCCCACATCACCACGTCGCCTTCGTTGGCATGCAGACGCGGAGTTATCAGCGTGGCGTCCTTAGCTGAAGCGATGGCAAGATAGGTGCTGTTGGGATTCGTGGTATACGACTTTGTCGTCACAGAGAAACTGGATGCTACCCAACCGGTGGGCATCGCTCCCCCCTCGAAGTCCTCATCCCATGCATTGGGATCCATCGCCTTGGCTGTGGCAGCAATGGTGTAGACAAGCGATTCGTTGTAGGTCGGTGTTACGGTGATGTTCGCAGCCTTGTTGCCATAGTTGCCTTCAGCGTAGTTGAAGGTGATGGTAAAGTCTGCCGTTTCGCCGCCTGCAATGTTCAGTTGTGCGGGAGCAACGCTGAAGTCTGTCGTGTTGTCTGAAGCAATGTTCACGGTAAGGGTGCCGGTGCCGGCGTTCTTCACGGTGTACGTCTTGCTGTCGCTTTCGGTCTTCTTACCAAATGCTGCAGCACCCGTCGTTACCATCTCAAACATCGGGGCATTCTGGTTGAGGTGGAAACCGTTGACGGCATTCATCACGATGCCGTTGCCGTCGAAGCGAATCTTGTAATTGCCAGCCTCCAAGCCATCAATGTAGAACACTTTGTATTCAGTGTCACTCAGTTCGGTATTGGCAATGGTTTTCAGCAGAGTAAACTCTCCACCGTCTTTTGAAATATAAATAGGCAGAGTGCAACTCCAAGTGTTGTTCTTCTTTATTTCGATGGCCATCTTTTCTCCTTCCGCTACGGTAAGGGCAGGAGTTATAAGACGGGCATTGGTTGAAGTACCTATGGCAGTACCATTGGAGAACGACCACTGATAGTTGGTGTATGTGCTACCGCTCTCCATAGTCCATCCGTCGGGCAGTGCATTGCCGTCGAAGGTCTCGGTAAAGAGGGTGTTGTCCATCACATATCCACTGACAGGAATAGAGAGCTCTTCCACATCAATAGCGTTCGTATGTAGTTGGAGAGTAAAGTCTTTCGCTCCCGGAACGGTAGTATCGAGGATTACCGAGAAGGTTGCGGTGCCGTTGTTTGCAGGTACGGTAAGCTTGTTGTCGGTGATGCCTTGTACGGTGATGCCTTCGGGTATGGTGAACGTTATCACCATGTCTTCACTACCCTTGTTGGTAACGGTGAAAGTCTTGGAGGCCTCACTGTTCTGCTCTGACATTCCGAAATCAGCACTATTGTTGTCGATGGCGAACTTGGCACCGGAAAGCAACTTGCCACCATAAATGTGAGTGAGGTGGAAATACCATCCCGAGAAGCGGATAAACTTAGTTCCCGCAGGTATTGTTACAGCACGTTGCGTCCATTCGCCGTACACATCGTCGGTGAAAGTCTGCAGATCAGTGAAGGTGGTACCGTCTGTAGAGGTCTGGATGGTAATGCTCGAACTTGCGTAACTGCTGGAAGCATACTTTGATGTCTTGAAGTAGAGTTTCTCGTTTTCTTCGAATGACAGCACAGGCGAAGTCAGCGTTCCCCTGTAAGATTGGCTTGAACCTTTATATGAAGCGTATCCGCCTAATTCCTCATCTTGAGTATACACCCAATTATAAGAGGAGCTATACTGTGTGTACGTCCAATCAGCGGGCAACTGTCCGTCGGAGAAGTCGACAAACAACTTGCTGGGGTCCTTGATGGTTGCTTTCAGATTGATTGTCACGGCTTCAAGTCCTGTTGCTGTCGGTGTAAACACGACAGTACCTTCTGCATCGCCGAAAGCCTCGGGGGCTTCGATGCTGACTGTTTTCTCTTCTTTTCCCGCAAGTGTCACGGTGGTCTCGCTTGCTGTAAAGCCACCGGTGGTTGCAATGTTCACCGTTACGCTTTCAGTACCGGGATTTCTGAGCGTGAACGACGTGGTGCCCTTCGGATTGATAAGTCCGGGATAGTTGAATGTGTCACCACTGTTGAAGCCCTTCACCTTGAATGCAGGGCCTTCGGCTGCTGCCTCATACACAAAGGTTGTCTTTGGAATAAAAGCCCTGCCGGTAGCTCCGACGCTGGAAAGAGATGTCGAATTGTACCCGCTTACAGCAGAGTTGTAGCTTTGGCCTACTCCGTAAAAAGAAGAAGAAGCATAAACGCCTTTCACTGTCTGGTAGATACCGACAAGAAGGTTTCCGCCGTTGTAGGTGTAATTCTCTGTAAAGTCAATCGTCATTACCGAAGAAGTGCCGTCTAACAGTCCCTCATAAACGACAGTAGCATCGTCTGTTCCAAGGTAAGCACTCATTACGGTATTGTCCACTTCTTTCAGGAAGATCTGGAAAGTACCTGTCCATTTTTTCGTAGCGGCTGTCTTCAGATAGAACTTCAGGGCGGTAATGGAACTGCCGTTCATTGCTGCCAGGTCTGCTGCAGGAATGACAAACTCGCATTTCAAGTAGGCATCTGCCCAGTTTCCGTAAATGGGCACATACTCGTTGGAGTTGGTCCCGTCATAGACGGTCAACTCTTCAGCTAAAACCTTGTGGCTCATTCCGAAAAACAGAACAAGTGACAATAATAGTAATGTCTTGATTCTCATAAGCGTTATGTAATAGTTAGATTATAGTTTATCACACAGTGGGAATTATATCTATCGCAAAGGTACACTTATTATTTATATAAATAGAAAAATCCGAAAAAAATGAGGCCACTATAAACAAAAGTCTCACACAAGGGACTGATGGAGTCCCCTGTGTGAGAAATGTGATAAGCGCAAGTTACCTGACAACTTTCTTTCCGTTCTCTATATACACTCCTTTGGGAAGTGCTGTGGTCTTCTTCCACTTTCTGCCGCTAAGATCATAGACAGCATGGTTGTCGTTATTGCGCTGGTCAGTGGGAGCGGTGATGCCATTCGTGGCCTTGTCAAACACTTCAATATTGTCTATCACCACAGAGGAGAAGTCGCTTCCTGCACTCGCCATGGCAAAGCGAACAATCACATAAGGCGATGCTTTCAACGGCGACAAGTCGACCTCAACATGCTTCCAGCCCGATTCCGTCTCCTTCGTAAAGTCAATATCGGCCACCGACAGCAAAGCACTCTGCGGAAGCTTGTCTACATACACCAGCAACGAAGCCTGATGCCCCGCTTCAGCATAGTACCAGAAACTCAACATCGGAGCACTTGACTCGGCAATGCTTACCTTGCCCGTACTGAATATACCAAAGTTGCTGTAGTTGGGGGTGAAACAGAGTGCTGCGCCGTCGCCGTCAGCAGACTTGTCGCTCACAAGGGTGAAGTTGCGGCTAAACTCTTCCCCCTCAAACCATACAAACTGATTCGTGTGCAACCCCTTGCTGAAAGTCTCTTGGAAAGGCAAAGCGTAAGGAGCACCAACCACGAGGCTGTTCGTTGCCGTCAGCGGGCCATAACCGGCAGCCGAATGGGCATCAACGGCGTAGTAGAGCAACTTCTGATCACCAGTCGATGTCGGCTCACCTGTGTCGTAGGGCTGAGATATGTTGTCCTGCAACGGGTCTGCATAGCCGTCGTCAGATATGGTGTAGAGGTTGAAGGTCAGCGCATCAGGGTTGATATACCTACCATAATATCCCGTCGTGGGCACCGTCCATGTCACGTAGGCTGTCTCACCATTGTCACGCAACAGCACGTCTGTCAGCGCCGAAGGACGATCCACACCAATAAAGGCCTCCTGCGACACCTTCTCGCCGGCAGCTGCATCCACATAGGCAACAACAGTCAGCGTGTTGTAGCCGTTAGACAAGCCCGAGCATGCAATGGTGCACGACTCGCCAGGAGCAGGATTGGCAATAGTGCCAACCACGTTGCCACTCTTGTTCAACACATCTATCTTCGTGATAGATGTCAGCGCCTCGTTACGAATGTTTTGTGTGGGTGCTGTACATTGCACCGTAGCCGTCAGTGCGCCCTTTTCACCAGCAGTGATACTCAGGTCGGTCACCGCCTTGGGAGCCGTGCCTGCCATCGGAGCACCAATGTTGATGGTGTTCAGTAGCAGTTGGTCTGATTTGGCATTGCTGATGGCGTGGAAAGCTATCCGATATATTCCATCCTCCTCAGGGATTATTTCCTCCTCAAAGGTCATGTCGCTGACATCATCCACATCGTAGGTACCTATTATCTTATAGGCAGAAAAGTCATCACCGCTACCGAAAAGCACTTCTACCTTCTGGTCGTATGAAGCCGGACTGTAGGCCTTGCGCGCAGTAAATGTCAACGGATATTTACCGCCACGCTCCATGCGCAGCATAGGTGTCAGCAGATAGTCGTCGTCGGCAACCGTAGTGCTCGCAGTAATGCTTGCCGCATCTACAGTCGTGCCGGAATAGCTGTAGTATTTGTGGAAACGTACCCATGTCTTGCCATCGCCATTGGCATCTACCACCGTGAAGCGGTCAAATCCTGCCTGCGTGGCGAAGTCCTCGCTGAAAGGAGGCACAAGGGCATCACCCAACACAATGCTGTTGCTTGCTGTCGACGCACCTTGCAGCTCGCCGTTCCAAGGGGTAACCTCATAGTAGTACGACTTCAGCTCGCCACTGTTTGAAAGGGATTCCGAAAAGGATGTCTCAGCCGTATGCTCTGCCACCAAAACATTGCCAGGCTGACGACGCACATCGTAGCGAAGATTGGCGGTTGTCAGCTCCTTGCCATGAACGCCCAGCGTAGGAGCTGTCCACGACAATTCGGCCTTGCCAGAGGAAGTGTTGTACCACAAACGCAAATCGCTCACACCCTTAGGAGTGTCACGACCCACGTAAAGCGACAACCTTACAGGCAAACTCGAGCCCTTATCGTTGCTCACCACCACGCGCAGCTCCGTCTCGCCGCTCTGAGGCACAGTCACCTCCTCCGACACCGAGGCGCCAGGAGCAGCAGTGCCCGTGCCTACCGACGCACCATTCGCATATATGGTGTAAGTCAGCGCACCTGTTAGGGCATTATCGTCCTCATCAAGCGTGGGCATGGTAAAGCTGACCGTTCCCGTAGTGCGCTCGCCAACAAAGTCTGCCGACAAATCGGTGGCAACAGAAGGAGTACCGGCAGCAGAAGGAGATATCCACATGTTCACCAAATAAGCATTGTCGGGAACATCCATCACCTTACTGCATGTCACAGCACCTATGGTAGGAGTAATGGCATACAAAACACTCTTCATGCCCGTCGTCACATAACTCCAATACAACTTGCCCGAACGGGCATCCCAAGCCATACTGCTGGGATAGGTGGAGATGTCGGATATGCCCAGTTCGCCCAAAGGATAAAGCGTAGCATCGGTCTTGTCGATGATATACAGATAACCGTCCTGACCAACGCCATAAAGCAAACCGTTGTCGGCAGCGGCCAAAGCTGCAAAAGGCGTCTGCACATCACCGATAATGGTCTTCTTAGGCTTGTCGGTGGAAAAGTCTATCGTAGCCAGTTTACGGCCCAACACCTGCATGTCAAGGTTGAAGTTGTAGAAAATGCCAAAGTCTTGACCCGTCACAGCATCGTGAGTGATGCCGCACGAAGATATCAAATTAGCATAAGTGTTGTCCATCACCACCGACTTCGTGCGCTGCCAGGTGGCCATGTCGTATTCCACATGATAGATGGAATACGTGTTCGCACCAAGGTAGGCATCCCACTGCTGTTGGAAGTGGATGCCCTTCATCAAGCCGTCCACATATACAGCACCGCCTAGTGGGGCAAGATACACGTCGTTGCCATCGCTCAGCTGCGTGAGCGTGCCGCCAGGGGTGGCAACAAGGCGGTAGATGCCGGCAAAAGAGTTGGTTGACGTCCACGAATCGGCCTTCACCACACCGGCGATAATCTTTGGAACATTGTCCGATGCCGATACGCATAACGGAAAAAACAGCGCTAGCAAAAGCGCACGAAAATGAAGTGTAACGGTTCTCATCATATAAAGTTTAATTTAAGTTGAATTTCATTCTTAACTCTCTTGCCGCAACAACAGCCATGCAAGCACGCCATTGTCTTCGGTCTGAAGAAAGCGTTTTGTTCCTATCTTTTTTCCTCTCCTATCACTCTCACCCCAAGCACCTGAACGGCCAACTCACTCCAAGTCGATATGCTCGGCGCGGACGTCCGTGCGTAGGAAGGTGTGCGCATGCGTCTGAAACGTCTCCGGCTGTTCCGTAGTCAGATAGTGCGTGCGGCTGCCACGAGTGCAACGAGCATCCATCTCAGGATGACGGAGCAAATACTGCTGCAGACTCTTGGCAACATGCATGCCCTGAGCCATGATGTGCGTACCGGTAGGAGCAAACAACTCTATCTTCGGCAGCAGCAAAGGATAGTGCGTGCAGCCCAAAATCAGTGTGTCGATAAGAGGGTCCTTCGACAGAATATTGCCAATGCGCTTGCGCACAAAGTAGTCTGCACCCTCACTGTCCACCTCGCCGTATTCCACCAGCGGAACCCAGAAAGGACAAGCTTCGCCGCTAACCTTCATCTGAGGATACATCTTACGTATCTCTATGGCATAGCTCTCACTGCGTATCGTACCCTCAGTGGCCAAAATGCCCACATGACCATTGTGAGTGACACTGCCCAATGCTTCGACAGTGGGACGAATCACACCCAACACCCGACGCTCCTTGTCCCACAAGGGCAAGTCGTGCTGCTGAATGCTGCGCAAAGCCTTGGCAGATGCCGTGTTGCAAGCCAAAATGATGAGGTGGCAGCCCATCTCAAAAAGCTTGTATACAGCCTGACGAGTGAATGTGTAGACCAACTCAAAAGAGCGAGAGCCATAAGGAGCACGGGCATTGTCGCCCAAATACAAATAGTCGTACTCGGGTAAATGTCTGCGGATGGCATCCAAAATGGTAAGACCGCCATAACCGCTGTCGAAAACTCCAATAGGACCGGGAGAGGTAGGAAGATGCATAACGGAAAAGCGACCTCGCCCCATCCCTTAGGAACAGGGGAGGCGGAAAATACATATAGGAAATGCTGCCTCACCACCCGCAGGAGAGGGATGGGAGATGGTGCAATGTGTCAGTAAGGTAAAGCAGGAGAGCAGTTTCGGCAACATGCTGTGATAGCACGGCAGCGACGCAGGGGAAATACAAGATTACCCGCCACTACTTATCGCGTGCGCGCGCGTTCCTTTAATAATAAGGTAATGTCTGTCACTGATGCAGGGTTAATCCAAGGACATGCCTCATTGTCCGTGTTGAGAATGAAGGCATAGCCGTTTTCCTCGCCCACCTGTTGCAGCAACTGGCGCAGACGCTTGGTCAGAGGAGCCATCATCTCCATTTCGGCCTGACGCAACAACCGCTCCGATTCCTGCCTGAAGGCGATGTTCTTCTCCATCAACTCACGCAACTCAGCCTGACGCTTCTTCATAATAGAAGGCGCAAACGAGCGCTGACCCTCTAAGAAGGCCTCATACTTGGTGTTGAATTCCTGCTCGGCACGCGCCATCTCATCGGCATACTGGCTACGCAGCGCAGAGAGATTGCGTTGTGCCTCAGCGTAATCGGGCATGCTGCCCAACACCGCCTGCCACGAAAAGCACGCATAAGGTGTCTGAGCGGGCAGAAGGGAAGGCAACAGCAGAAGGGAGAAAAGCAACAGATGTCTCATCATTTCAAGGCAGCCTTAACTTTGGCGGTCACGTCCTCACTCAGTGTCTCGCTGATGTAGGGAATGCCACTGCTCACGTCCATGATATAGACATAGCCGCCAGCCTTGCCCACTTGCTTGATGGCTTCCACAAGTTTGTTCATGATGGGCTGCATCTTCTCCTGCTGCAGCTTGCTTATCTCCTGCTGACCGTCCTGATAGGCCTGGCGCACTTTCTGATCCAGTGCCTCAAGTTCCTTTTCGGTCTCGGCTTTCTTCGAGGCACTCATCGTGCTCTCATTCTTCGTGTATTCTTCGTATTTGGACTGGAATTCCTTCTGCATGCTTTTCAACTCGTCTTCCTTCTGCGAAGCTATCTTCTTGATGTCGGCCTCGGCCTGGATGTATTCGGGCATGGTGGTCATAATCGACTGAGCGTCGCAGTGGCCGAACTTTTGAGCAAAGAGTGCTGTCGGTGCAATGAGCAACAGCGAGAGAAGTAGTTTTTTCATGTCTGTGTGTAATGGTAATGTGTTATTGTTTTGATGATTGATTGTTCCCGTTCGTTTAATCGGTTGCCGTTACTAGTTGGCGTATCCCAGTTTCTGGAGCACCTCGTTGGAGATGTCGATCTTTGGCGAACCGAAGATGATGGCCGTGTCGCTGGCGCGGTCGATGACGAGCGCATAGCCGCGCAACTCCGATATCTCCTTCACGGCGGTGTATATCTCCTCCTGGATAGGCGTCATCAGACTCTCGCGCTTCTTGAACAACTCACCTTCCGGACCGAAGTATTTGCGTTTCAGGTCGCTAGCCTTCTTCTCCAGCTGCATTATCTCTTCCTGAGCAGCCTTCTTTGCCTCAGCAGAAAGGAAAAGGGCCTCGTTCTGGAAGTTCTTATACTTCGTGCTAGCCTCAGTGTTGAGGGCTTCCACTTCTGCCTGCCACTTCTTCGACACCTGGTTGAGCTGCTCGTTGGCACGCTCGTAGGCGGGAATGTTTTTCAGCACATATTCCATGTCGATGAGGGCAAACTTCTGTGCCGACGCGCCGACGGCAAGAGCCAGCAGCGCTATGAGGGTGATCAACTTTTTCATAAACTGTAGTATGGATTGATGGTTGGTTGTAATTATATCTCTTGTCCGATGATAAAGTGGAACTGGCTGCCTCCTTTTCGGTTGCTTCGTCCGTTGTTCACTCTGTCGAAGCCGTAGGCCCAGTCTATGCCCAGCATGCCCACTATGGGAAGAAACAGACGCACACCTATACCGGCAGAACGCTTCAAATCAAACGGGTTAAACTTCTTGGTGTCGTACCAAGCGTTGCCCGCTTCAAGGAATGCCAAGCCGTAGATGGTGGTGTTGCCAAGCATGAACGGATAGCGCAGTTCCAGTGCCAGACGTTCGTAGGCATACGCCGTGTAGAGCATACCACCCGTAGCATTCAGCGAAATGTCGCCATTCTCGTAGCCGCGCAGGCCGACAGTCTCCTCAGAGTAGCCCGTGCTGTAGCCAGACATGCCGTCGCCACCAACGTAGAAGGTCTCAAAAGGAGAACGTTTGTGGCGGTTGTAGGAACCAAGCAGACCAAACTCCACGCGCGTGGCCAACACAAAACACTTCTGAGCATTTGTCAACGCAGTATACGTGCGAGCCTTAAACTTCCACTTGTGGTATTCTATCCACTGATATTTCTCGCTCATCTCGCTGTTGTAGCTCGGCGAGTTGGGATCAGAACCCAACTTAGCATAGTCTTTCTTAATGAGTGACGACCATGGCGGCGTGATAGTGAGCGAGGCACTGAACTCCGAACCGCGACGAGGAAACATCTGGTTGTCAGTAGATATGCGACTTAAGCCAATGTTCAGATTCAGATTGTTGGCAGTTCCGTTGGTTACCATCAGATTCTGCCAGTTTTTCATCATATAGCGAGTGTAGCCCAGCGAGAGCGACAGCGTAAAGTAGTCGTCTGGCCAGCGCAGACGCTTACCCCAACCAATGTTGAAACCCAACATCTCTATATACTTGTCTGGGTCGTAGTAGTTTTCGTAGTTGTTGTAGTACCCGTTGCCGTAGCCGTAGCCGCCATAGTAGGTATTGTAGTAGTTTTGCAGCGCGGCATTGTCGTAGAAGTTGCTCGACACATCGGTCTGCTTAGAGTAGGAGGCACCGATGGAGAACTGTATGGGGCGCTTGCCGCCAAACCATCCCGTGGCATACTGGAAGTTGTAGGAGTGGTAGTAGCTGGCGTTGGTCTGAGCGCCGAGCGACAGCTGCTCGCCATCGCCGATGGGCATAAAGCGGCGGTGCTCGCGCTTAGGATGGAAAAGGTTGGTGAGCGAGAAGTTATTGAGCTTCAGGCCTATGCGACCTATCACGCCAGTCTGTCCCCAACCGAAACTCACCTCTATCTGGTCGTTCGATTTCTGTTCCAGATTCCAGTTGATGTCCACTGTGCCGTCCTCGGGATTGGAGCGCACGTCGGGGCTGCACTGCTCTGGGTCGAAGTGACCCATGGAGGCCAGTTCGCGTGCCGAACGCATGAGCGCCTCCTTGGAGAAAAGGTCGCCAGGCTTCACACGCAGCTCGCGACGCACCACATTCTCATACAACTGATCGTTGCCGTTGATACGCACCTTGTTGATGCGCGCCTGAGTGCCCTCCTGGATGCGCATCTCCAAGTCGACGCTGTCGCCAACGATATTGATTTCAGTAGGCTGAAGGTTGTAGAACAAGTAGCCGTTGTTCCAATAGTTGTTGCCCACGGCATCCTCGTCTTCTGACAAACGCTTGTCGAGCAGACGCTGATTGTACACATCGCCCTTCTTCATGCCCAGCACTTGGCTGAGGTATTGCGTGTTGAACACGGTGTTGCCCACCCAGGTGATGTTGCGTATGTAGTATTTCTTGCCTTCGTCCACCTTCACGTTGATATTCACGTGCCTGTCGTCTACGTCCCACACGCTGTCGGAGAGAATCACAGCATCACGATAGCCCAATTCGTTGTATTTGTCAATGAGGTGTTGCTTGTCTTCCTTCCAGCGTTGTGGGGTGTATTTCTTCTTTTTCAGGAAGTTACCCAACTTGCCTGCTTCGTGCATGTTCTTGAATGTTCCTTTGCGTATGAGGTTTCCCTTTATGCGCTCATCGCTGAGGTAGTCGTTGCCGTCGATGGTGATGGTGCGCACCTTGCGCTTTTGGTTCTTGTTCACTTCCACATCGAGTATCACTTGGTTGTTGGCAGTGATGTCGTCGCGCTGGCGTATGCTGATTTCGGCGTTGGTAAATCCCTTGTCGTCGAAGTATTTTTTTGCCAATGTCTTTGCGCGGTCGATGGTGTTGGGCGTTATCTGTCCGCCTTTCAGCAGGCCCAGCTTGTTTTCCATGTCGGTGATTTCCGATTTGCGCAGGCCTATATAGTTAATGGTGGAGATGCGCGGTCGCGATGTGAGGTGAATAGTGAGATATGCGTTGTCGCCGATGATGGAGTCAGCCGTAATCGACACTTGCGAGAAGAGTCCGTGCTTCCAGTAGCGTTTCACGGCGGCCGTAACTTCGCTGCCCGGCAGTGTGATGATTTGTCCCACGGTGAGTCCTGATATGCTGGTAAGCATAATGTCTTCGTATCCCTGCACGCCTTCCACGTTGAGAGCTGCTATGCGGCACGTGCGCGGAGTGCCCGCATATACCATGTCGGGCTTCACGATAACCTGCTGTGCCTCGCTGCTGAGAGCCATGAGCAGGAGTGGTAGGGTGTATAGGGCTTTGCGTATGCTGTTCATTGTTGGTTGTGTTTGTCTTCGTTGTGCTGGGCTTCCATTATTTGTTCGCCTGTCTTGCCGTAGCGTCGCTGGCGCGACTGGTAGTCGGCTATGGCTTTGTGCAGGTCGGCGTCGCTGAAGTCGGGCCAATAGGTGTCGCAGAAGTATAGTTCGGCGTAGGCTATCTGCCACAGCAGGTAGTTGCTAATGCGCTGTTCTCCTCCGGTGCGTATGAGCAGGTCGGGGTCGGGCATGAATGCGGTTTGCAGGTGTCGGCTTATATAGTCTTCCGTGATGTCGTCGGGGCATATGCCGTCTCTGCGTTCCTCAGCGAGCGATTGCCGAGGGCCTTTCTGCCTGTCGTGCACTTCCTGTACGATATCGCGCACGGCTTGTGTTATCTCCCATCGGCTGGAGTAGCTCAGTGCCACCACCATGGTCATGGCATCGTTGGCGGCGGTATGCTCTTCAGTTTCGCGCAGTTTCTGCCGCACGTTGTCGGGCAGGCGGCGCGTGTCGCCTATCACGCGGAAGCGCACATTGTTTTTCATGAATATCTCGTCTTCCAGCGAGGTGAGCACCAGGCCCATCAGGGCGCTTATCTCTGCCTCGGGACGGTTCCAGTTTTCGGTGGAAAAGGTGTAGAGGGTGAGATATTTTACTCCCAGTCGCACGCATTCCGATGTGATGCGTCGCACGGTGTCTACACCGGCCGCATGCCCTTGGCTGCGGTCGAGTCCGCGTTGGCGGGCCCAGCGACCATTGCCGTCCATGATGATGGCTATGTGCTGTGGTATGTTGGCGTGTGGGTCAGTCATTGTCGTTGTGGCAGGTGCGGCACTTGGCCATGAAACTGTAGGTGAAGGTGACGAACAGCGTGGAGTAACTGTCGGAGTTTTTGAAGAGTCCTGTGCTCTTGATGGTGTAGGGGTCTTGTTGTCCGTCGAGCTTGTCGCTTAGCGAGAAGTGCATGGCCCATTCCACGCCGAGATTGGTGCGTTCGCCCATCTTGTATTTCACTCCCAGGCCTATCGGCACGTTGGCGGTAAACACGTCCTTTTCTTCTCCTGCGGCATAGGTGGCGCCCAGTCCGCCGAAGACGAAGGGGGTGAGGCGCTTGGCACCACGATAGTCTTTGCCAGTGCCATATGGCCAGAAGTTGTATTCGTAGGTGATGCTAAGGTCTACCAGTGTGTTGTCGAAGCGGTAGCCTTCTGTGGGAATGTCGGGGTAGTAGGTGTCTTCGTCTGCTGCCTCGCCCTTCATCTTGCCGTAGCTCAGGTTGGCTTTCAGTCCCATGTAGGGGTTGAGTATGCGTCGCATGAGCAGTGTGGCGGAGGGCTGAAAGTGGCTGGTCAGCGAACTGTTGAAGTCGCCCAGATAGTTCATGCCACCTATTCCGGCCCCTATTTCCATGCGGTATTCGGGATCGCTCTGGCTTCGTGCCGTGGTGGCAGTGAGTGCCGCGAGGGCGATGATCAGCAGGCGTAGCTTCATGACGTGTGTTGGTGCTTGGACGATGGTGGATGGGTTGCTGAGAGTCGCTGTGCTACAGCGACATACGCTACGAGACGATAGGACGCGAGGTGTTGGTGTGTGGCTTATCTGAATTCCTTCTGATGTTCGGTCCATGCCATGCGGTTGAGGCGCCCTTTCCATATCTGTCCGCTCTGTCCGCAGATAAGCCAAATGTAGTTGTTGTAGTCGGTGGTGAGCGCAAAGACGGTGTGGCTGCACTCCATGTCGGTAGGCATGTTGATGCGTGTGTCTTTGTGCCACGATATGCCGCCGTCGATGCTGCGATAGAAGTTGGTCAGCGCTCTTGTCTGTGTGTTGCCCATGGGTGTGCCTCCCAGTGCCAGGATGTCGGTGCCGTAGGCTATGGTGCTTATGTTGTAGAGTCGTGGCAGCCGATAGATGGGGCCCTGTCCGGTGTAGTGCATCCATGTGGTTCCGGCAGTGACCTCGGCGCTGCCCGTCATGCGTGCCCACAGCGTGGCGCAGGTGTCGGCGGGGTAGGTTTCGGGGGCACGGTTGCCCACTATCACTATGCGCCCGGCATCGTCGGTGGTGCGCAGGGGAATGTGTGTGGCAGTGATGTGGCTTGTGGGCAGAAAGACGGCATCGTCGTCAAGTGCCTCTGTGCTCCAGCTGGTGTAGTTGCCGGGCTGTGTGGTGCGCACTATGCCGCCTTGTGTGGCGAGAGCGTAGAGATATTGGTTATCGGTGGCTATGAGTGTGGCCAGGCTGTTGGTGTTGTAGGTGCGGGTGGCGGCTGTGGCATAGTCGTCGTTGCTTTCCACTACGTAGAGGTTGCCCTGCTGGTCGTTGAGGTGTGGTTTGCCTTGGTGTACGAGCAGTGTCTGCCAAGCCTGTTCGGGCAGATTGGTTGCCACTGAGTGCCATGCTGTGGCATCGTCGGCGCTGGTGGCATAGAGTGTTGTTGTTTGTCCGTCGGTGCCGGCCAGGAATATGGTGTGTCCGTTGCTAGCTGCCTTCATGCCCTTAAGTGCTGCGAAGGTGTTGTTGGTGGCTTGCTTGCGCCAGTGAAACATGTCACCGTCTTGTTGGTGCTTCACTATGCGCACGGTATAGACGCGGTAGTAGTCGCCCGAGGTGGTGAATACATACAGTTCGCGTGGCACCGAGAAGTCGAGCGAATCGGTGGAAGAGTGGTAGAGCAGTTTCTCTTCGGTGAGCGAGCGCCATAGGGCGTAGCAGTTGTTTTTGGTGGCGAGCTCCACCACAACGTGTTCGATGTCTGTGCTGGCTGGCAGCGAGTCGACATTGTATATCTCGTTGTTGACGTTGTCGATGTAGATGGGCACTTTCGGTCCGTCTACATAGGCTCTGAACACGCTGTCTTCGCCTTGCGAGTTGGTGGTGTGCACGTAGGCATTCATCTGCTGCAGCACGAAGGAGATCACGGCGGTATCGTCGTAGTCGGCATACTTTTCGTCATCGTTCAGACATGAGCCGAGGATGAAGAGCAGTGTCAGCGCGAGGAGGGTAGTGATATGTAGATGTTTCATTGCGTTGTGATAGTCGAGTTTCATTCAATCTGCAAAGATAGAGCTTTTCCAAACAAGCCAACGCGTTTTTTCTGTTTTATTGCTTTTGTATATGGTATAGGCGGTTGTTTTTAAGTATTGTTTACGTTTTCATCCTTCTCTTTAACGATTGTTGAGAGTGTTTCCAACAGGTTCAGTGTGCGCTGGCCATCCGTCAATCGTTGCCTCTCAGCGAGGCAATATCGTTGTTTTTGGTCAGCTGTTGTAGAATGATTGGTGTGCAAAGTGGTTGAGATTGCACGACAAAAGCAGCCGTCTGGCTAGGCCAGACGGCTGCTTTTGTCGTCGTTGTGGTCTATGTGGGTGTTATTCCACGGTAGGACCTGCGCTTACCAGTACCTTACCTGCCTCGTTGCCTTCGTACTTTACGAAGTTTTTCACGAAGCGTGTGGCGAGGTCTTTTGCCTTTGTCTCCCACTCGGAGGCTTCGGCGTAGGTGTCGCGTGGATCAAGAATGGCGGGGTCTACGCCGGGCAGCTCAGTGGGCACTTCCAGATTGAACATCGGTATCTTCTTGGTTGGTGCACTATTGATGCTTCCGTCGAGTATGGCGTCGATGATTCCGCGAGTGTCTTTGATGCTGATGCGCTTGCCAGTGCCGTTCCATCCGGTGTTGACCAGGTAGGCCTTGGCTCCGCTCTGCTCCATGCGCTTCACCAGTTCTTCAGCATACTTGGTGGGATGCAGTTCGAGGAAGGCTTGTCCGAAGCATGCCGAGAAGGTGGGTGTGGGCTCGGTGATGCCGCGCTCGGTGCCTGCCAGCTTGGCGGTGAAGCCCGAGAGGAAGTAGTATTTGGTCTGTTCGGGAGTAAGAATGCTCACGGGTGGCAGCACACCGAAGGCATCGGCAGAGAGGAAGATTACCTGCTTGGCTGCGGGAGCGTGGCTGATGGGCTTCACAATGTTGTCGATGTGGTAGATGGGATAGCTCACGCGTGTGTTTTCTGTCACACTCTTGTCGTCGAAGTCTATCTTGCCTTCTGCGTCAACAGTAACGTTTTCGAGCAGTGCGTCGCGACGGATGGCGTTGTAGATGTCGGGTTCGCTCTCTTTGTCGAGCTTAATCACCTTGGCATAGCATCCGCCCTCAAAGTTGAACACTCCGTTGTCGTCCCATCCGTGCTCGTCGTCGCCTATGAGCTGGCGCTTCGGGTCAGTGGAAAGGGTGGTCTTGCCTGTGCCGGAGAGACCGAAGAAGATGGCGGTGTTCTCTCCTTGCATGTCGGTGTTGGCCGAGCAGTGCATAGCGGCAATGCCCTTCAGGGGCAGGTAGTAGTTCATCATGGAGAACATGCCCTTCTTCATCTCGCCGCCGTACCATGTGTTGATGATTACTTGCTCGCGGCTGGTGACGTTGAACACTACGGCTGTCTCCGAGTTCAGACCCAGTTCCTTGTAGTTCTCCACCTTTGCCTTTGATGCGTTGTATACGATGAAGTCGGGTTTGAAGTCTTCCAGTTCCTCTTCTGTGGGGCGTATGAACATGTTTTTGACGAAGTGAGCCTGCCATGCCACCTCCATGATGAAGCGCACTGCCATGCGTGTGTCTTTGTTGGCACCGCAGAAGCCGTCGACCACGTATAGCTTCTTGCCGCTCAGTTCGTTGATGGCGATGTCTTTCACGGCCTGCCATGTCTTTTCGCTGGCGGGCTTGTTGTCGTTGGGGTACTCGGGAGTGGTCCACCATACGGTGTCGTGCGAGGTGGCATCGTCTACGATAAACTTATCCTTGGGCGAACGGCCGGTATAGATGCCTGTCATCACGTTGACAGCACCCAGCTCGGTGAGCTGGCCCTTGTCGAAACCGGTAAGCTCGGGCTTCATCTCTTCTTCGAAGAGCGCCTCATAACTGGGGTTGTACACTACTTCGGCAACGTTGTGGATGCCGTACTGTGCTAGAATTTCTTTCTGAAACTTTGCCATGCGTTCTTTTAGTTTAATATGTTGTGTGTGTATGTATGTGTCTGATGTTGTGTGTGCAAGGCGTGGCAACACAACGGGCAAAAGTAGATATATTGATGCAGACGCACAAATTTATGTTGAAGAATTAAATTGAAGGGCTGCAATGGCCAAATTAATTGGCAATAGTAAATCGCGAAACAGTAAATACCGCTACCTTTGCAAATTGGAAACAGCCAACAACTTTACGATATGGAAATCATCAATCTAAGCGAACAAAATTCAGTTCTCAACCGCTACATGTCTGAAGTGCGCGACCGACACTATCAGAACAATCGTCAGCTCTTCCGCAACAACATCCGTCGCATAGGGCAAGTGATGGCATTTGAGATATCCAAACGGCTTGACTATGCTCCTCAGGAGGTGACCACCCCGCTGGGCACGCTCGACATCAGTCTGCCCACCGACACGCTGTTGCTTGCCACCGTACTGCGTGCAGGACTGCCTTTCCACGAAGGCTTCCTCGATGTGTTCGATCATGCCGACTGCGCCTTTGTGAGTGCTTACCGCATGTATACCAACCGCGAGCACACCGAAGTGGGCGTGCATGCCGAGTATATGGCTGCGCCAAGTATTGAGGGGCGCACCGTCATCATTGCCGACCCCATGCTGGCCACGGGTGGAAGCATGGCAGCGGCCTACGAGGCACTGGCCAAGACCGGGAAGGCCAAGGCAGTGCACATTGCGGCAGTGATAGCTACGCCAGAAGGGCTCGACGTGGTGAAGCAGGCACTGCCCGACGAGCAGGCCACTATATGGTGTGCTGCCATCGACCCGGGAATGAACGAGCATAAGTATATCGTGCCGGGCTTTGGCGATGCCGGCGACCTGTGTTACGGCGGAAAACTCTGACCGCAAAGAACAACAGCACCCCTACCCTACCCTGCTGCTACTGCCACGGCAACGCGCCGATATGGCAGACGGGCAACACTTGCTTCTGCAGTGTTGCCCGTCTGTGTTGCCTGTGCCGTCTCCCAATCTGTGGAGGTGAGGCTCCCGATGGAGTGCTATGCCTCTTTGGGCGGTGTCTCGTTGCGTTTTAGCTCTTCCACGTAGGCATCTATCTTGTGAAGCTCCTGCGGTATGCGTATGTTTTGCGGACAGTGGGGTTCACATTGTCCGCAACCTATGCAGTGGTTCGCCTGCCGCAGTTTGGGTACGGAGCGATCGAGGCCGATGAGATACTGGCGGCGCAGATTGGCGTAGCTCTCTTCGTGAAGCTTATTGGGAAGGGTGCCTTCGTTCTTGCACTTGTTGTAGTGGACGAAGATGCCTGGAATGTCGATGCCATAGGGGCACGGCATGCAGTATTTGCAGTCGTTGCACGGTATGTTTTCCAGGTTGACGATTTTTTCGGCTATATCTTTCTGCAGGAATTCCATTTCCTGCTCTGTCAGCGGCTTGAGCGGACAGTAGCTTAGCAGGTTGTCTTTCAGGTGTTCCATGTAAGTCATTCCGCTGAGCACGGAGAGCACCAGTGTTGGTGTGCCTGCATATCTGAACGCCCACGATGCGGCACTTCGCTTTGGGTCTTTCTGCTTTAGTTCTTTGACGATGTACTGCGGCAGGCTGGCAAGTCGTCCTCCCAGCAATGGCTCCATAATCACTGCGGGAATGTTGCGTTTTTCCAGTTCGGCATAGAGGTATCGTGCGTCGACATTGCGCTCGTTGATTTCGTTGGCCCAGTCCCAATCCAGATAGTTCAGTTCTATTTGGCAGAAGTCCCAATGGTATTCTTCGTGTCGGGCAAGCATCTCGTCGAACACCTCCTGTTGGCCATGGAATGAGAACCCCAGGTTGCGTATGTGTCCGGCTTTACGTTCGGCTTGCAGAAAGTCCATCATGCCATTGTCGATGTATCGTGCATTAAACTCGTCCATTCCGCGTCCGATAGAGTGAAGCAGGTAGTAGTCGATGTAGTCTACTTGCAGCTCCTTGAACGAGTTGCGATACATCTTCATGCTCTCTTCGCGGCTCCATGTTTCCTCGCTGAAGTTACTCAGTTTGGTGGCTACGAAGTATTTGTTGCGCGGGTGGCGGCAGAGTGCTTTGCCTGTGGCTTGTTCCGACATGCCTTTGCAGTAGGCGGGCGACGTGTCGAAGTAGTTGACTCCATGCTCTATGGCGTAGTCTACGAGCCGATTTATCTGTTCTTGGTCGAGCGGTGCATCACTTTCGCGTTCTGCGCCGCCGTCGGTGGTGGGCAGACGCATCATGCCGTAGCCCAGCAGCGATACCTTTTCCTTTGTCTTAGGGTTGGTGCGATAGGTCATTTTGCCTTTGGGCGGTTCTACTTGGTTTTTGTATTCATCGCCGATAGCGTCGCTTTCTTTCTTCTTGCAACCTGCAAGTGTGAGCGCTGTGGCGGCAGTGGCTCCGCCAAAGAGCTTCAGAAAGTTGCGACGCGATATGTTGTTGTGTGCCATGGTATTGTTGTTTTGCGTGATGGGGTTAGTAAGTGTGGTGTTCTTCGTGTCCTTCTACGTAGATGGCGGTGAATGGCCGTGCCGGACAGAGGTTCTCGCAGGCTCCGCAGCCTATGCAGCGGCTCTCTGTAATCTGCGGCACGAAGGGCGACTCTTCATCGTTTTCGTCAAGAGGCACCATCTCTATGGCGCCTGTGGGGCAGTGGCGGGCGCAGTTGCCGCACTCCACACCATCGGTCAGGGGCACACAGTTTTTCTCTATCCACACGGCATGTCCTATTTGTGTGCTCGCTTTTTCCTCGAGGGCGATGGGATGTATGGCATCTGTGGGACATACTTGTGAGCAACGGTTGCACTCGGGACGGCAGTAGCCGCGCTCATAACTCATTGTGGGCTGCATGGCGGTGAGCAGTCCGCCGGCAGGACGCAGCACGCCGTTGGGGCATTGTGCAATGCATAGCTGGCATCCAGTGCAGTGGCGCGCCATGTTGCGGGCACTCCAGGCACCTGGAGGAGTGATAGGTGTCTGACGATGTGGCACCACCTTGTCTTCTATCTCCGCCAATCCGCCGTCCACCTTTTTCTTCTCCTGTGCCATGGCGGCAGTGGTGAGCAGTGCCGTGGCGAGCAGGAATGAGCGGCGGCTGTCGTCGGTGGGTGCGTCTTTTTGCTGATTGGGGGATGGTTCGGCTGTGACCGTTGCTGCGTGGCGAGCAGATGAAGATTTTTTCAGACCATAGGAGAGTGCTCCAAACTGGCATTTGTCTACGCAGTTGCCACACACTACGCAGCGGCTGTGGTCCACCGTATGCCTGGTGTAGTCTATGCACGACGCCTTGCAGTGACGGGTGCACTGCGAGCAGTTCTTGCACTTCTGCTCGTCGAAGCGTATCTTCATCAGCGAGAAGCGCGAAAGGCATCCCAATACGGTGCCAACCGGGCAGATGGTGTTGCAGTAGGTGCGACCATTGCGCCATGCCATCACAAACAATGCAGCCACAAATGCAACGGCAATAAGAAGTACGGGCAGACTCTTCAACCACACGTCGACACTGTAGAAGGCATAGCTGTCAAAGCTTTCGGCTATGGATGCCAGCACATTGTTGCCCAATTGGTAGATGGGTTGCAGCACGGCGGTGGCAAAGCGTCCGTAGTGTCCGTAGGGATCGAGTAGCGAGGTGAGTGCTGTCAGGCCCAGCGCTATGGCCACGATGAGCACACCGAGCATGAGATAGCGCAACCAGGAGAGCGCGCGTGAGTAGCTGTAGTGGTGTTTTTTGCGCCGATGTGAGAGGTGGGCGAACACATCTTGCAGTACGCCTAGCGGACAGATGACCGAGCAATAGATGCGCCCGAATACCAAGGTGAGCACCACCAAGACGATGATTACCACGGCATTGAGTGCCAGCACGGCAGGCAGCAATTGCACTTTGGCCATCCAGCCAAGCCAATGGTGGGCAGCTCCTGTCACGTCGACGAATAGGAGCGTGATCAGAAGGAAGAAAACAGCGCCTAGTAGGCGGCGGATACGTCGTAGAGTCATAGTTGGAAAAGTGTTGTTAGCGTGTGAGGGTATTGTAGGAGCAGCAGGAAGAGAACTTGTTATTTTCTTACCACCCTGATGCTCACTTCGTAGAGCAGATAGATGGGCAGCGCCACCACAAATAGAGTAAAGGCGTCGCCCGAGGGTGTGATAACTGCAGCCGTTATGAGTATTGCCACTATGGCGTGACGGCGGTAGCGTTGCATCATGCCGCGGCGCAATATGTGCATGCTGGAGAGCAGTGCGCACACCACGGGCAACTCAAACACGATGCCCATCACGAGCGTGAGCATCAGCAGCGTGTCGATGTAGCTCTGCAGCGTGAGCATATTTGCCACGTCGGGGCTCACCTGATAGGTGGCGAGAAACTTCAGCGTGAGTGGAAACACGATGAAATATGAGATGAGCACGCCCACCACAAACATTGCATAGGCGGCTGTTCCCACGCGCAGGGCGATGTGTCGTTCGCGGTCGTAGAGTGCCGGCGCCACAAATCCGAAGAGTTGCCATATCACATAGGGCGAAGCCACCAGCAATCCGGCGTAGAGCGCCACCTTCATGTGTATGAAAAACTGCTCGGTGAGCTGTGTGTTCATCAGCGGTATACTGAAGGCATCGGTGTTGAGCAGCCGATAGGTGATGAAGTGGCTGCTGCGGGGTGCCAGCACAATATCGAACAGCGTCTGCTTGAAGGCAAAAGCCACGATGCCTGAGATACCCACCACTGCCAGACATCGCAGCAGACAGGTGCGCAATGCCTCCAGGTGGTCCCAGAAGGTGGCTTCGTTGGCGTTCATTGCTTTACGTCGGTGATTGTCGCGTTGTCACCAGCGCTCTTTGTATTGTCGCTGGGTGGCTCGTCGGTTTTGTCGTCGGCTATGTTTTCAATGTCGTTCATGCCCTGTTTGAAGCTTTTCACGCCCTTGCCCAGACCGCGCATCAGCTCGGGAATTTTGCGGCCGCCGAAGAGCAGCAACACAATCAGGGCAATGATGATAATTTCGCCCGTGCCGAGGTTGAGAAACAAAAGGAGACTTGTGTCCATAGTGTGTGGATTTGGTAGGTGTTGAAAAAGGCAGAGGCACGATGCTGTGCCGCACCGTGTCTCTGTCGGATTGTTATTTCTTTACTTGCATGTCGGCCTTAAACTGCGGATTGATTTCTTTCAGCAGTCGGTCGGCGTGTCCCCACTTGTCCATCAGGTAGAGCACGTAGCGAATGTCTACGCCGATGCAGCGTGCCAGCTCGCGATCGAAGTTGATGTCCGACGACAGGCTGTCCCAGTTGCCGTCGAATGCAAGGCCGATGAGTCGTCCGTCGCCGTCAAACATCGGTGAACCGCTGTTGCCGCCGGTGATGTCGTTGTTGGTGAGGAAGCAGAGTTGCAACTTCTTGCTCTCTTTGTCGGCGTAGATGCCGTAGTCATCGGCAGAAAGCAGCTCGTGCATGATGGGTTCGGCGAAGTATTCGTCGTTCTCGTGCGCGCGGTTCATTTTTTCTATGATGCTCTCGGCAGTGGTATAATAGCCTGAAGGTTGTCCGTTGAGCAGGTATTCGCCCACCTGTCCGTAGCTGAGGCGCATGGTGAAGTTGGCATCCGAGTAGTGAGGCATGTCTTGTTCCATGCGCAGCTTGGCGGCACACAGCACTTTCTCCTGCGCTTCTATCTCACTCTGGGTGCCCATCAGCATTATTTGTGTGGTAGCGAGGAGTGTGAAGAGGTCTTTGCCGAAGAGATAGCCGGGGTCTTTTTGGAATGCTTTTGAATTGACGTAGATTTTCTCGCCGGGCTTCATCAACACCGACTTGTTGTAGAGGTAGTCAACGTAGGCTTTGTAGTTGTTCTTAAATTTCTTCTCAATGGTGGTGTAGAAGTCGGGCAGGTGCTGTGGGTCTACTTGCTGTTTATAGTTTTTCAGCATGGCAGCCAGCACGTCCTTGTCGAGGTCGAGGTCCCATTCTTTGCTGTTGTCGGGGAAGATGAAGTATTGCTTCTTAGGGTTGTCGGTGGGTCCTTCCAGCTTGTTGGCGTTGAGTGCGCGTATGGCGCGTGTGCCAAACTCGCTGGTGCGCCAGAAGCTTTCTATCAGGTTGGTAAACAGATAGGTCACACCCTCTCGCTGTTCATACAAGCTCTTCAGCTTGTTGAAGTCGAGTTGGTCTTTAAACAGTCCCGTCTCGTTCATCCATTGCTGCAGCTTGGCTTCATATTCGGCCTTCTGTTGTATGATGCCTATGCTGTCGATGCACTTGTTCATGCCGATGGAGTTTTTCCAGTAGTTGCTGCTTTCGGCATATTTGGAGTCGTACTTGATGCGCACTGCCTCTGAAGCCTTCATGTGTCGCGCCATCACTTCTTGCTTTACGCCGCGCACTTGCGCCCGGGGAGCGTTCTGCGCGTCGCGCATCTCCTTGATGCCGTACGACGAGAGATAGCGTTGTGTGCTGCCAGGGTAGCCCACGGTCATGGCAAAGTCGCCGTCTTTGTATCCGTCGAGCGACACGGGCGCCCAGTTAGCAGGATGATAGGGCACGTTCTGCTCGCTGTACTGTGCCGGTCCGTTGGTCTTCGGGTCGGCATAGATGCGGAACACCGAGAAGTCGCAAGTCTGACGGGGCCACATCCAGTTGTCGGTCTCACCGCCAAACTTACCCATTGACTTCGGAATGGTGAACACCAGACGCAGGTCGGGGAAGCGCTGATACACAGTGGCGTAGTAGCTGTTGCCCTCGAAGAATGGATCTATCTCCACGCTGTAGGTCGGATCGATGGCTTTCACCGAGTCGGCAAGCACCTGTTGCAGCGAGTCGATGAGGTTTTCTTCTTCCTGTGCGTTCATATTGTCGATGCCCAGGGCTTTTAGGCGGGGTGTGATGTCTTCCTGACTTATCATGAAGGCCACAAACATGTCGGGATTGGGCAGTTCTTCTTCGTAGGAGCGTGCGTAGAATCCGTTGAGCATGTAGTCGTGCTCCACTGTGGAGTGGCTGCGTATGGCTTCAAAGCCGCAGTGGTGGTTGGTAAACACGAGTCCGTTGGGCGACACCACTACCCCCGAGCAATAGCCCGAGAAGTTCACTACGGTGTTTTTCAGCGCCAAGTCGCCTGAGTAGAGGTCTTTGTAGTCCATGCGGAAGCCTTCCGCCTTCATCTGTGCATACACGGCGGGAGGCAGATTGTACAATGTCCACATGCCTTCGTCGGCTTTTGCGCCGATGCAGGCTGCCAACATGCAGAGGGAGAGAAGTAGTTTTTTCATAAGTTGCGTGTTATAGTTATTTGTGTCTGTGTATACGTTGAGCTATTTGTTGTGCGATAGCAGGATATTCCCTTCCCACTACGAGTGCGAGGAAGGCTGCTATCACTGCTGTGTTGACCAGCAGAGCCAGCCATGTGGCAAGATGCTTGTTGGCGGCAACGATGGCAACGAAGGCTGCGGCAGTCAACAGCACGTAGAACGCGATGCTCTTCAGCGGATATCGGATGGGATAGTAGTGCTGTCCCACCACATACGACAACACCATGGCCACGCCATAGCCTGCCACTCCTGCCCAGGCACAGGCCATATAGCCGTAGCGGGGCACGAAGATGACGTTGACTGCGATAAGCACTGCGCAACCGATGCCCGAGAACACGGCACCCCAAATGGTGCGATCGGTCAACTTGTACCAGAACGACAGGTTGAAATAGACACCCATCATTATCTCGGCTGCCATCACGATGGGCACCACGCGCAGTCCGCTCCAGTAGTCGCTGCCGATAATGTGGCGCAGCACGTGCATGTAGCCCACCACGATGAGGAAGGCCAGCAGCGTGAACACCACAAAGGCTTTCATCGCTTTGGCATACTGCTCTTTGCTGTCGGCATCCTTAGCCTTGCCAAACACGAACGGTTCGTAAGCATAACGGAATGCCTGTGTTATCATGGCCATAATCATGGCAATCTTCGATGCCGCGCCATATATGCCCAGTTGGCTGTGCGCATCGCCACCCTTGTATATATAGGGGAAGAGTATCTTGTCGGCTGTCTGGTTCAATATGCCGGCTATTCCGAGCACGAGTATGGGCCAGGCGTAGCGCAACATACGGCGTATGAGGGGTCGGTCGAAGTTGAGGCGCACACCTATCAGCTCCTTATAAAATAGGAAGGTGATGCCTGCCGTGCACCACAGGTTGATGTAGAAGGCATAACCTGGATCTTTGCCGTTGATCACCACGAAGTAGATGAGGTTGAGCGTGATGTTCAACACCACGAAGGCCATCTTCAACATGAAGAACTTTTTCGCCTTATGTTGGAAGCGCAGATAGGCAAATGGTATGCATTGCACGGCATCGATAGCCACCGTTGTGGCCATCACACCAATGTATTGCGGATGTTCGGCATATCCCATGGCACTCGCCAGGGGGTGAACAAAGAGCCACACCAGCATGACAAACAGCAGCGAGGTGGTGCTCACGAGTGTGAGGGTGGTGTTGTAGACATGCCGTGGGTCGTCATCGCCCTTGTTGGCGAAGCGGAAGAAGGCCGTCTCCATCCCATAGGTGAGTATCACGAGGAACAGGGCCACGTAGGCATACACGTTCGTGATGATGCCATAACCGCCACTGGCGGCCGACAACTTCACCGTATACAAAGGCACAAGCAGGTAGTTGAGAAACCTACCCACGATGCTGCTCATGCCATAGATGGCTGTTTCCTTGGCCAACAACTTCAGACTTGCCATATTGATTGACGTGGAAAAAGATGTTTCAACTGCCAAAGGTACAAACAAAATGCGACTGCATGCATTTCTACGGGCTATTTATTTCGCTATGCCGAGCAACGTCAGTATGCTCCCCGTACCCTCATTGCATAGCAGGTCGAGTATGCTGAGATGCGGCATGAACCCTTTCCGGTGTGCAAACGCCTGATAGTAAGGCCCTACCATGGGGCAAGTGTCGGGCAGCGGCAGCTTCGGATGGATGGCGGTGCGCATGTCGGCATAGGCAGAGGGGGTGTGCTCATAGGTGGTCGTCTCGTGGATGACAGGGTGAATGTCGAGCAACTGGCACATGCATTCAATGATGGCAAGGTTCATGTCCCACAGATGGGTCCACTGCCGTTCGAAGAAAGTGTGCAGGTCGTCGGCGTAGTAGACGAAGAAAGGGCTGTCGCCGTAGGCTGTCTGCAGTGCGTGCCAGTGCTGTCGGCGCCAGTTGCCGTGGTCGCTGAGGCGCACGTCCTTCACAGCTGTATGTCCCGAGGAGGCTCCTTCCACCGGAACAGAAAGCGACAACCTGCCACCTCCACTGGCAATGTGGCAACGGTTGCGGTAGGTTTGTTTGGGAAATGTCTCGCAAGCCTCCAACCATACCTCCCTATGCCGTGCCAGAAGGGCATACCATTCCACGGGGCCGAAGTAGGTGGTGGAAAGCAGTGGCGGTGTCATGGTTCACAGAGACGGAGGCACAGGGATGGTCACGGAAACGGAAATGGGCAGCAATGTGGCTGAAAGAACGACGAAAAGATGGCTTACTTGATGTTGTCCACCCAGCGGAACATACGGTTCCAGCGTATCTTAGGTCCTACTGTCTCCGGATTGACGGATAGCCATATCATGATGGGCTTGCCCACGATGTGGTCTTCTGGTACGAAACCCCAGTAGCGTGAGTCGAGCGAGTTGTGGCGGTTGTCGCCCATCATCCAGTAGTAGTCCATCTTGAAGGTATACTTGTCTGTAACCTTGTCGTTGATGTATATCTTGCCGCCGCGCACCTCCAGTTTGTTCTTTTCGTAGATGCGTATAGGCCGTTCATACACGGCGATGTTCTTCATGTTGAGCTTCAGCGTCATGCCTTTCTTCGGAATGATGACGGGTCCGTAATTGTCGCGTGTCCAGTGGTGGTATCCGGTGATGGGATAGGGTTTGCTGTTGTCGTTGAATTCGGTGTCTTTCACCGGTCGCACGCTCTGCACCAGGTCTTTGCGCTGGCGCAGCATGTTGTAGGCGCGGTTGGTCAGAGGTATGTAACCGTACTGGTTCAGCGAGTTGTAGTCTTCCAGCGTGATGTCCATGCTCACCATGTCGTCGTCGGAGATGACTGCTCCGGGCTGCAACTTCACCCAATAGGTATACTGCACATTGTCGGGTTCCTTGTTCATCTTGCCGTCGAGGTATACGCGTTGGTTGCGTATCTCCAGTTTTTGGCCCGGCAGTCCCACGCAGCGTTTCACATAGTTTTCCCGTCGGTCCACAGGGCGCCACAGCAGTTTGCCAAACTCGGCTTCGTTCTGCTTTATCATGGCGCTTCCGTTGGCGAGCATGCTGTGGTAGTAGTCCCATTGCTGCTGCTGCGACATGCCACCGACGATGCTGTCGGGCTTGCCGTTGTTTTGAGTGGCATAGGCATAGCACGTCTGGTAGAAGTCCTGCGCCTGATATTGCTCTGCTTTCATCACCGTGTCGCCCGACGGTACGTTGAACACCACAATGTCGTTGAGCTCTACTTGTCCCAGACCTTTCACACGGCGGTAGTCCCACTGGGGCCAGCTGATGTACGATTTGCTGTTCACTATGGGCAGGGTGTGTTGCGTCAGAGGCATGGTGAGTGGCGTCATGGGTATGCGCGGGCCGTAGCTCAACTTTGAAACAAAGAGGTAGTCGCCCCGAAGCAGCGACTTCTCGAGCGAGGAGGAGGGGATGACGTAGTTCTGGAAGAAGAAGATGTTGATGAAGTACACAGCTACGAGTGCAAACACCAGTGCGTCGACCCAGCTCATCAGCACGCGGACGGGCTTCTCGCGGTCTTTCCACCACTGCCAACGTATCTTTTTGCTTATGTAGGCATCGTAGATGAAGGGCACTACGATGAGTCCCAACCAGCTCTTCACCCACAAGAGGAAGAGCAGGTAGAGGGTGAGCACTATGGCAAACTTTATCCATTGCCGCTTCATGTTGAGCTTGGCTTTTTCTTTGTCTATCATGATGTTGGTGTTTTCTGATGGTTTACTGTTGGCTTACCACATCATCGATGGTGAGCCATCCTTGGTGTGTGTGTGCGTATTCAGCTGCGATGACGGCACCCAGTGCCAGTCCCTTTCGTGAGTGTGCGGTGTGGGTAATAGTTATGCTGTCGATGTCGCTGTCGTAGTGTATGGAGTGCGTCCCTGGTGTTTCGCTGCGTCGTATGGATGAGATGGGCAGCACCTCGGGGCTGTCTGCCGATGCATTGCCTGTCAGTTGCCATCGTGTCTTGCGCTCCACGGCGTCGATGATGTGCTCTGCCAGGGTGATGGCTGTGCCGCTCGGGGCATCGGCTTTGTGTATGTGGTGTGTCTCGTCAAGGCTGATGTCGTACTGCGTCATGCCGTTCATCAGGCGGGCCAGGTGTCGGCTCACATTGTCGAAGAGTGCCATGCCGATGCTGAAGTTGCTTGCCCACAGCAGTGTCTGCCCCTTGGCGCACTGCTGCCGCAGCTCTTCTTCGTGCTCGTGTATCCATCCGGTGGTGCCACACACCACCTTTTTGCCCGCTGCGAAGCAGCGCTCCACATTGTCGTAGGCCGAAGTGGGATGGGTAAACTCTATCACGACGTCGGCTTGTCGGAAGCCTTTGCTGTCGAAGTCGGCAAGGTTGTCCACGTCAATGGTGGCACACACCGTATGACCGCGCTCTAAGGCAATCTGTTCTATCATGTGGCCCATGCGGCCGTAGCCTATAATAGCAATGTTCATAAGTCTTGGATATTGCGTAAACGTGTATTTTCCTCACTCCTCTTTTTTCTCGCTCTCCTCTTCCCTTTATACATTAAACCGGAAGTGCATGATGTCGCCGTCCTGCACCACGTAGTCCTTGCCTTCTACGCTGAGCTTTCCCGCTTCTTTCACGGCGGCTTCCGAGCCGTATTGCAGGTAGTCGGCATACTTGATGACCTCGGCGCGGATGAAGCCTTTCTCAAAGTCGCTGTGTATCACTCCTGCGCACTGTGGCGCTTTCCATCCTTTGTGGAAGGTCCATGCCTTCACTTCCATCTCGCCGGCGGTAATGAAGGTCTGAAGGTTGAGCAGCGAGTAGGCTTTTTTTATCAGTCGGTCGACGCCGCTCTCGCTCAGTCCGAGTTCTTCGAGGAACATCTGCTTGTCGTCGTAGCTGTCCAGTTCGGCAATGTCTTCCTCCGTCTTGGCGGCTATGAGCATCATCTCGGCTCCTTCCATGGCTGCCAGCTGCGCTATCGTTCGCGAATAGTCGTTGCCTTCCTTGGCAGCGCTCTCGTCGACGTTGCACACATAGAGCACGGGTTTTGCCGTGAGCAGGAAGAGGTTGTGAGCGGCATCTTGCTCCTCACGGCTGTCGAAAGTCACCGTGCGGGCGTTCTTGCCCTGCTCCAAGGCTGCCTTGTAGGCGGTGAGCACTGTCAGCTCGGTTTTGGCATCTTTGTTTCCGGCGGTTGCCGTCTTCTGCGTCTTCGCCATGCGGCTCTCGATGGTCTCCAGGTCCTTCAGCTGCAGCTCGGTGTCTATTATCTCTTTGTCGCGCACAGGGTCTACCGACCCGTCTACATGCACCACGTTGTCGTCGTCGAAGCAGCGCAACACGTGGATGATAGCATCTGTCTCGCGTATGTTGCCGAGGAACTTATTGCCCAGTCCTTCGCCTTTCGAAGCTCCTTTCACCAGTCCGGCAATGTCCACAATCTCGCATGTCGCAGGTACTATCCTGCCTGGATGCACCAGTTCGGCAAGTTTGCCGAGGCGTTCGTCGGGAACGGTTATCATACCCACGTTGGGTTCTATCGTACAGAAGGGGAAGTTGGCTGCCTGCGCCTTGGCGCTTGTCAGACAGTTGAACAGGGTTGACTTGCCCACGTTGGGCAGTCCCACAATGCCGCATTTCAGTGCCATATATAATTAGGGTGTGTTCTAAAAGATATCACGTTCGATAAGATGTTTCAGCCTATTTCTGAGAGACCACAACGGCATGCTGCCGATGTCGCCCTCATTGTGTCCTGCAAAGGTAAGCCAATAATACAAATATTGAGAACATTGTAGATTAAAATAACATTTCTTTACCTATCTTTGCAACGACAATTCTATTAAACAATCCTAACAATCACAATCACAATCGCAATCATGAAAAAACATTTCATTTCACTATTGAGTCTCGTGGCTCTGATGTTCACTGCCGTTTCGTTTACGGCTTGTGGCGACGACAACAAGGAAGAAATCTTTGACCAAGAGCTGCTTGCCGGTTATTGGGACCTGCGCCATTTTGCTATCTCATACAAAGGCCAAACCTACAGCGATGATGTAGAACCTGGAATGGAAATGTTCGCTCGTCTCTACTTCTCCAACGATGGCCAGATGGTCTCCTATAGCTACGATACAGAGACAGAGGAATTGCAACAGGAGACGACAGGTTCATGGCAACTCAGTGGCAGCAAGCTCCGCATAACGGAGGTAGATGTTGACGGCGAGACGGAGAGCAATACGTTTACCATCAGACAGCTCGACGACACCACACTGCGAATAAAGCTTAAAAACGCAGACTTCTACGAAGACGACGATATCGTGGGAAAAGCTGATTTAGAGCTCACATTCTCACGTGCGTTCCCTTCTGATGAGCCCCGCTGAATGCCATCGCATTCTGCTTTGTGCCGATGCCAGATGCCATGATGCCCCACAACGACATCCTCCGTGCCATCGCCAATGATGCCAACGCCCGCTTCATCGAGCAACATGCCGCCGATGATGTGGGCGCTTTGGCACTGCAACAGGCACAACGTAAGGATATTGACCTCGCCTTTTGTCTCACGCAGATAGCCGGTCGGCAGCAGGCACGCAACAAACTGCCTACATGGGCGGCGCAGATGCAACTCCTCTTCCCGCCGCGACTCAATATGGAGCAGTGTTCCAGCGAGACAACGGCACGCTATAAGGCGCAGCTGTTTACGAACTTGGCACACACCGCACTCAACAATACGACTCATCTTCAACTCGTTGATGCTACAGGAGGATTCGGTGTCGACTTCGTCAACATTGCCACTGCCCTGCAAGCCGACAACAGTCTGCCCACCATGACGGCGCATTATGCCGACACCGACGACACCCTCTGTGCCTTGGCACGCCACAACTTCCCTCTGCTCGGCGTCGACAACGCCGTCATCCACCATGACGATGGCATGGAAGTGCTGCGACAGGTGAGCCGGGAGGCACTGCAGCAGGGACACAGCGTGATGCTCATGATAGACCCGTCACGACGCGACGACCACGGACAACGCACTTACGACATCGCACAATGCACTCCCGATGTGGAGCAACTGCACGACGAATTGTGCGCACTCGCACCATGCAGCATCATAAAACTGTCGCCAATGGTCGACTGGCACGACGCCGTAAACAGACTACCCGCAACCAAGCAGGTGCACATCATAAGCACAAAAAACGAGTGCAAAGAGCTCCTCGTAGTACTCCTACCCCACTCACAGCAACCGCTCACGATACATACCATCAACGACGACCAACATTTTGTTTATACTCCCGACGAAAAGCAACTCCCAACGCCTTCCGCCCCAATACCCCTCATAGCGTCATTGGAGGCTTTAGCACAAGCATGCCACACGCAAAAGGTATTCCTCTACGAGCCTAATGCCTCGGTCATGAAGGCGGGATGCTACGACGAAGTGGCTCAACATTACGGCATTACTCCACTCGCCACCATGAGCCACCTTTTTGTTGCCGACCATGATATTCCCCATTTCGTCGGCAGACGATTTGTCATCGACAACGTACTGCCTACCAACCGAAAGACTTTGCGACGAGCCTTACAGGGTATACAGCAGGCCAACGTTTTCGATAAGCCAAATGAGCAGAATGAAGCTTGCTTCAATTCTGCCATGGCGAGAAAACGAAGGCAGCAAGCCAATGTGGCGGTGAGACACTTCCCCATGACGGCCAACGAGCTGCAACAGCGGATGGGGGTCAACGACGGAGGCGACATCTACATCTTCGGAACGACATTGGCTAACAACGACCACATCGTCATCGTGGCACGAAAGGCGTAGCGGTCCGCGCCAGCCTTATCCGTGTAAATCCGTGCTATCCGTGTTCAGTTTTTCCCGCTATGCGCCAGCCTATTCGTGTTATTCGTGAAATTCGTGTTCTTCTTCTCCGTCCGCAACAACCACCGCAATGCCGACACGGACATAGACATACTATAAATAAGGTACCCTAACAATATAAAATCAGTGATATTGCTTACCAATATCACTGATCTTGCTTACCAATATCATTGATTTTGCTTTTTCATCATCCCTCATCCTCACTCGTTCTTTTCGCCCGACGCTGGCAGCAGGTCGCTCACGTCGCGCCCGAAGTGCTGCAACTCCCTTACCAACGACGAGGAGATGTATGTCAGGCTTGGGTCAGCAGGCAGCAGGATGGTCTCCAGACCATCACCAATATGGCGGTTGGCTTCTGCCTGTTCGCGCTCATACTCAAAGTCTTTCACTGACCGCACACCCTTGATGATGGCGTCGGCATGTACCTCATGTGCAAAGTCGACAGCCAGCCCATTGTATATGCGCACCTCCACACGGGGCTCGTCGTCATAGAGACGGGCTATGGCGGCACAGCGCTCGGCTGCTGGGGTGAGGGCTTTGTGCACATTGTCGCCCACCACACCGATGATGATGCGGTCGGAAAAGGACAACGCACGACGCACAATGTCGGCATGGCCGATGGTGAAAGGATTGAAACTTCCGGTGAATACTGCTGTTTTCATAAAATGGTTACCAGTTTGTGAGATTTCTGCCTTATCCGTGTAAATCCGTGCTATCCGTGTTCTTCTTCTCCGTCCGCGCCAGCCTTATCCGTGTAAATCCGTGCTATCCGTGTTCAGTTTTTCCCGTTATGCGCCAGCCTTATCCGTGTAAATCCGTGCTATCCGTGTTCTTCTTCTCCGTCCGCGCCAGCCTATTCGTGTTATTCGTGAAATTCGTGTTCTTCTTCCCGTTATGCGCAAAGGCGATGGCGAAATATCGATTGTTAATTGTCAAACAGTCCCGGTTCCTGACGGTGGAGCGAATGTATTTCTCTTCCCAGGTGCCTGTAGGCAAACTCCGTAGCCACTCTTCCGCGCGGGGTGCGCTTGATGAAGCCTTCCATAATCAGATAGGGTTCGTATACTTCCTCCAGCGTGCCGCTGTCCTCGCCAACGGCAGTGGCAATGGTGCTGAGTCCCACTGGCCCGCCGCCAAACTTGTCGATGATGGTCAGCAGCAGCTTGTTGTCTATCTCGTCAAGACCGAAGCTGTCGATGTTCAATGCCGTCAGGGCAATGTGTGCTATCTCGGTGTTGATGGTTCCGTTGCCCTTCACCTGAGCAAAGTCGCGCACGCGGCGCAGCAGCGCGTTGGCGATACGTGGCGTTCCTCGCGAGCGGCGTGCTATCTCATGACAGGCAGCATCGTCGATGGGCACACCGAGTATTCCTGCCGAACGGTGGAGTATGCGTGCCAAGGTGTCGGGGGCGTAGTACTCCAAGTGCATGTTGATGCCGAAGCGGGCACGCAACGGTGCGGTAAGAAGTCCGCTGCGCGTGGTGGCACCCACGAGAGTGAACGGGTTGAGGTCAATCTGTATACTGCGTGCGGAAGGACCTTTGTCTATCATGATGTCGATGCGATAGTCTTCCATGGCAGAGTAGAGATACTCCTCTATCACGGGTGACATGCGGTGTATCTCGTCGATGAACAGCACATCGTTGCGCTCCAGCGAGGTGAGTATGCCTGCCAAGTCGCCCGGCTTGTCAAGCACAGGACCTGAAGTGACCTTGAAACCCACGCCCAACTCGCTCGCGATGATGTTGCTCAGCGTGGTCTTGCCCAGTCCGGGCGGACCATGAAGCAGCGTGTGGTCGAGAGGCTCGCCGCGGTATTTGGCGGCTTCAACGAAAACCTCAAGGTTGTCTACAACTTTTTGCTGGCCGCTGAAGTCGGAGAAACGGAGCGGACGCAGGGCATTTTCAAAATCGCGTTCGCTGTTGCTCAGCCGCTCGTCGTGTATGTTAAAGTCGTTGTTCATGAAGTCTGAATGGTAAGTGCGCCTGACACGGCGCGCATCAATGCTCAGCAAAGGTAGCGCAAGAAGCAGAGAAATGCAAAAATGAAGGGCAGAAATGATAAAATCGGCTAAGTGTTACTACCTTTGCACTACGCTATCCCCCCACCGTATGACATTTCCTATCACCGACCCCACAATCATCTTTCTCATCGTGCTGTGCATCATTCTGCTGGCACCTGTCGTGATGGGCAAGCTGCGCATACCCCACATCGTGGGACTGGTGCTCTCGGGTGTGCTTGTGGGACCTTATGGCTTGGGCATACTGGAGCACAGCGACAGTTTCCGACTCTTTGGCAATGTGGGACTCTACTACATCCTCTTCCTTGCAGGCCTGGAGATGGACCTTGAGGGGTTGCGGCGCGATGTGCGCAAGGTGTGGGCCTTTGGCATGCTCACCTTCGTGGTGCCGTGGTTGCTCACCTTTGCCGCTGCACAATGGCTGCTACACTATTCGCTCACGGCATCGCTGCTGCTCAGCTGCGTGATGGCCAGCAACACGCTCATTGCCTATCCGCTCGTCCAGCGCTATGGCATGACCGACCATGTGAGCGTGCGCCTGTCGGTGGGAAGCAGCATGCTGGCACTCTTCTTCTCGCTCGTCGTGCTGGCAGGAGTGGTAAGCACACAGACCGACAGCAGTGGCATCGTCTTCTGGATGCTCTTCCTGCTCAAACTGCTTGCCTTCTTCTTCGGCATGATTTTCTTCCTGCCACGAATCACACGATGGTTTCTGCGGCGCTATAGCGATGCCGCAATGCAGTACACCTTCGTGCTGGCCATGCTCTTCGTCAGCGCCATGCTCTCCGACCTCATCGGACTGGAAGGAATCCTCGGCGCTTTCCTTGCAGGACTCATCATGGGACGTTACATACCCAGCGTGTCGGCACTCATGCAGCGCATAGAGTTTACAGGCAACACGCTCTTCATACCCTTCTTTCTCATCGGGGTGGGTATGCTCATCAACTGCCGCCTCATCTTCGCCGGACAGGGTGTGCTGTGGGTGACGCTGCTCATCACATTGGTGGGCACACTGGGCAAAGCAATAGCCGCCTACGTCTCCTGCCTGTGGTTCCGACTCACACCCGCCGCCGGACACATGATGTTCGGGCTCACCTCGGCACACGCTGCCGGGGCCATCGCCATCGTGATGGTGGGCATGCGCTTGCAAGGTGCCGACGGACAACCCCTCGTATCAGCCGACATGCTCAACGCTGTAGTGCTCATGGTGCTCTTCACATGTGTGATAAGCACGATGCTCACACAACGCACTGTCAGGCAGCTGGCCCTACGAGAGAAGCGCGACAGCATGGCCGACGACCCCACAGAGGAAGAAGGCGCCATGCTGCTCCCTATGAAGTATCAGGACGACAGCGAACGACTGCTCTCGCTGGCACTGCTCATGCATCGACAGGGAAGCAGAAGGCAACTGGTGGCTGTCAACGTGGTGTACGACGACATATACCGCACACGACATCAGGAAGAAGGACGACGACTGCTCACACACATGCGGGCACAGGCGCTGGCTGCAAACGTCACACTGCAAACGCAGGTAAGAGTGGCGGAAAACATAGCCAACGGCATTAAGCATGCCTTCAAAGAACACAACGCCAGCGAGATTGTCATGGGAATGCACAACAACAAAGGACTCAATGGCAAATTCTGGGGACAGTTTGCACAAAGCCTCTACAACGGACTCTCCCGACAGATAATGTTTGTGCGCATCAACCAACCGCTCAACACCATCAGGAAAATACAAGTGGCACTGCCTTCAAGAGCGGAATACGAACGCGGTTTCTATCTGTGGCTCGAACGCATGCTCTGCCTCGCCGACAACCTCGACTGCCGCATAATCTTCCACGGACGTGAAGAGGCACTCTCGCTCATACGCACCTACGCCAACAACAGATATCCCTCGGCACGCATCGACACCTGCATCATGCAGCACTGGAACCAACTGCCACAACTCGCTGCCACAATTCATCCCGACCATCTCTTCGTGGTTGTCACATCGAGAAAAGACGCCGTCTCATACAAAAAAGCACAGGAGCAACTGCCCGAAGAACTCGAACAGCACTTCAAAGGTACCAACATCATCATACTCTTCCCCTACCAGTATGGCACCGACAAGGAGCAAATGTCGTTTGCCGAACCACAGCACCAGGAAGAAGAAAGCGCATACAGCCTGTTGCGCAAATGGTGGAAACGCATCACAGAGTAAATCCACAACCCCTCCTCGACCCCAATACAACAATACTCCCCATGATACATGTAAAAGACGTACACAAGTCGTTTGGCAATCTCGAAGTGCTTAAAGGCGTGAGCCTCGACGTAGCGCGCGGCGAAGTGGTCTGCATTGTCGGACCGAGCGGAGCCGGAAAGACAACGTTGCTGCAACTCATCGGAACGCTCGACCAAGCCGACAGCGGAACCATCGTCGTAGACAACACCGACATTGCCTCGCTCAACCGACTGCAACTGGCTCACTTCCGCAACCGACGATTGGGATTTGTGTTCCAGTTTCATCAGCTGCTGCCTGAATTTTCCGCACGCGAAAACATCATGCTCCCCGCACTTATCGGAGGCGCCTCGCGGCACGACGCTGAGCAACGCGCCAACCAACTGCTTAGCTTCATGGGACTCGACAATCGGGCCGAACACCGACCCGCAGCACTGTCGGGAGGAGAAAAACAACGAATAGCAGTGGCAAGAGCTCTGTGCAACAATCCGGCAGTCGTGCTCGCCGACGAACCCTCGGGAAGCCTCGACACGCAAAACAAAGAAGAACTCCACCAACTGTTCTTCCAACTGCGGGACGAAATGGGACAAACATTCGTCATTGTCACACACGACGAGCAACTGGCCAGCATCACCGACCGCACAATACACCTCAACGACGGACAAGTCGTGTGAAGCACTGAAAACACGAACTACACCTCCTCAAGACTGTTTAACAATCCTCCTCTTTTCTCTCATGCCCTCTTCCACACTCACTCCCATGATGCAGCAGTTCTTCTCACTGAAGGCTAAGCATCCCGATGCACTGCTGCTCTTCCGCTGCGGAGACTTCTACGAGACCTACTGCGACGACGCCATCGAGGCTGCACAGCTGCTCGGCATCACACTCACACAGCGCAACAACGGAAAAAACGGAAAAAACGATGCCATGGCAGGATTTCCACACCATGCTCTCGATACCTATCTGCCAAAACTGATACGAGCCGGAAAACGTGTCGCGATCTGCGACCAACTCGAAGACCCGAAACTCACAAAGAAACTGGTGAAAAGAGGCATTACCGAACTCGTTACTCCTGGCGTGGCAATGACCGACAACGTGTTGCAAAACAAAGAAAACAACTTCCTGGCTGCTCTGCACTTCGGAAAAACGGCCTGCGGCATAGCACTGCTTGACATCTCAACAGGAGAATTTCTTACCACAGAGGGAGCCTACGACAACATACAGGGACTGCTCAACAACTTCCAACCCAAAGAACTGATATACAACCGCGACGAACGACAGCAACTGAGAAAATACTTCTCTGGCAAATGGGCCACATACGAGCTCGACGAATGGGTGTTCAACGAGCAGACAGCACTCAAAAAGCTGCTCAACCACTTCCACACACGCTCAATGAAAGGATTCGGAGTGGAACACCTCCACCAGGGAATAGTGGCAGCAGGAGCCATACTGCACTACCTTGAACTCACACTGCACAACAACATACGACATATCACAACACTCACGCGCATTGAAGAAGAACGCTTCGTACACCTCGACACCTTCACCATGCGAGCACTTGAACTGGTGCAACCCATGCAGACAAGTGGAGGAACAGCGCTGATCAACGTCATTGACCATACGCTCACACCTATGGGAGCGCGACTGCTGCAACGATGGCTGCTCTTCCCACTCAAAAACATCAATGCCATCAATGAACGACTCGACATCGTCGACACCTACTTCCGTCAACCTGACTTGCGCGACACCATCACAGACAGCCTGCAACAAATGGGAGACTTGGAACGGCTCGTGTCGAAAATTGCCACAGCGCGAATAGCACCGCGCGAAATGATGCAACTCGGAAAAGCACTACACGCAGTGCAACCCGTGAAAGAAGCATGCGCCAACACGCAGCAACCTGCACTGCAACGCATAGCGAGGCAACTCAACCCGTGCGACAAACTCACCGACACCATTGCCCACACTCTCGACCCCAACCCGCCGGCAGCATTGGGAAAAGGACGCGTGATACGCGACAACGTCAACGAACAACTCGACCAGCTGCGACACATAGCCTACAGCGGAAAAGACTATCTCAACACATTGCAGCAGAAAGAGGCCGAACGCACGGGAATACAGTCGCTGAAGATTGGATACAACAATGTGTTTGGTTACTATCTGGAAGTGCGCAACACCTATAAACACCGCGTGCCGGCAGAGTGGGTGCGAAAGCAGACACTGGCACAGGCCGAACGATATATCACTCCCGAACTGAAGGAGTATGAAGAGAAAATACTCGGCGCCGAAGAACGCATCGCAGCACTCGAAGCACAACTCTATGCCCAACTGATACAGGATGCACAGCAATATATGGCGGCCATACAAATCAATGCCAACCTGCTGGCACAGCTCGACACACTGCTCTCCTTCGCCACAGTGAGCCAGCAGCAACACTATGTGCGCCCCGTGCTCTCCGACGACGACACCATAACAATAAAAGGAGGACGACATCCGGTAATAGAAACACAGCTGCCGGCAGAAGAACCCTACATCCCCAACGACATCACACTCGACAACAAGCAACAGCAAATCATCATCATCACCGGTCCCAACATGGCGGGTAAGTCGGCACTGCTCCGGCAGACGGCACTCATCACCCTCATGGCGCAGGCAGGATGCTTCGTGCCCGCCGACAGCGCACGCATAGGAGTGGTCGACAAGGTGTTCACACGCGTGGGAGCATCAGACAATATCAGTTCTGGGGAATCTACATTCATGGTAGAGATGACCGAGGCGGCAAGCATTCTCAACAACGTCACGCCCCACTCTCTCGTGCTCTTCGACGAGTTGGGACGCGGTACCTCTACCTACGACGGCATCTCCATAGCATGGGCCATCGTGGAATACCTGCACGAGCATCAGCGAGCACAGGCACGAACACTCTTCGCAACCCACTACCACGAACTCAACGAAATGGAAAAACACTTTGCGCGAATACGTAACTATAATGTGGCTGTGCGCGAAGCCAACGGACAGGTGATCTTCCTGCGCAAACTGCAACCCGGAGGCAGCGAACACTCCTTTGGCATACATGTGGCCGAAATGGCGGGTATGCCGAAGACCGTCGTGAGAAGAGCAAACGAAATACTGCAACAACTGGAGCGCAACAGTCAGGCCTCGCAAAAGCCTGAAGATGCCACTGCCAATTCCTCGGCATCGCAATCGCCCAACCGCCCCACGGTGAACCCCGCCTCGGTGCCCGATGCCAACAGCAGAGAAGGCGTGCAACTCAGCTTCTTCCAACTCGACGACCCCGTGCTCTCGCAAGTGCGCGACGAAATAATCAACCTCAATATCGACAATCTCACACCCATCGAAGCACTCAACAAGCTCAACGAAATAAAACGCATCGTGAAGGGATAAACTGCGCAGGTCTGCACACCAACCCGCGAGAGCGGCATCACAGCCCCATGCAGATGTGTTCACAAAGTAACTGCACATAGTTGGTACCTGAAAAAGCCGTGCCTGCACCATAACGGTGGGCACGGCTTATGCTATTGGCGAGCGCCTGGATGCTTACTGAGGCATTTGCGGCGGCTGCTGCGGTCCGAAGTTCTGATTGGGCATCTGCGGCGGCATCTGCGGTCCGAAGTTCTGATTGGGCATGCCGTTGGGATACTTCGGCGACGGACCCCATTGGTTGGTGCCGGGCTGGCTGTCCTGAGCCCAGAAGACGATGCAGATAATGGTCAGCACGAAGTAAACCAATGCGCAAAGTCCCATCAGTGTGCTGAAAGGGCTGCTCAATGCAGCTAAGGGATTGGAGTTAACCTGTGCTATGAACAGAATCATGAACAACAGTTGCAGGATGTAAACGCCGGCAAGTGCAAATACAAGGATGTGTCCGCGTCCGGTATCATGCATACGGCGGCATTGCAATGGCACTGTACAGAGCCATACACATGCACCGAGAAGACTGAAGAGTACGGTTCCGATAACAGAAGTCATACCACGATTGATTACCCAAATGATGAAGAAAGGAATCATTGTGGCAAGCATGGTCCACCAAAATTCTGAACGGCGGCTACGGCCATTCATGTCTTTAACACGGCTCATGGCAAGCTGTACTGCCTGGCCAAAATCTAATTGAGGAACAGGTTGTTGCATAATAGTTGATTTTAGTTAATGATGATAATGTTGACAAATGTGTTTTATTAGTGGAATGGTGCTAATATACCAGTCTTTAACAATGCTATGGCAATAACGATGACCGCTACAAAGTTAACATTATTTTATAAACGACAAAAAAGAACACCTAAAAAACGATAGGTGTTCTTTATTTGTTTAGCCTTTTTGATAGCAATCTTTAGATGCAGGCGAGTGCTACGTCCATCATCTTGGTGAAGGTGGTCTGTCGCTCTTCTGCCGAGCAGGCCTCGCCTCTCACCACATGGTCGGAGATGGTGCAGATGGTGAGTGCGCGTTTGCCGGCGCGGGCTGCATTCATGTAGAGTCCCGAGGCTTCCATCTCTACGGCGAGGATGCCCATCTTAGTCCACTCTTCTATTTGAGGGAACTCACGATAGAAAATGTCCGACGACAGTATGTTGCCCACCTTGTAGCTGTAGCCCAAGCGCTCGGCAGTGTCGGCTGCCTGACGCAGCAAGTCGAAGTCGGCAATGGGAGCAAAGGTGCCGGGGATGCAGTATTGGTCGGCATAGTTGCTGTCGGTGCTGGCACCCATGACGAGCACCAGGTCGCCAAGATTGAGGTCGTTGCTGTAGGCACCGGCCGAACCCACGCGGATGATGGTGTTGACGCCGTAGAAGTTGTAGAGCTCGTAGGAATAGATGCCGATGGATGGTATGCCCATGCCGTGGCCCATAATGCTCACGCGCTTGCCTTTGTAGGTGCCGGTGAAGCCCAGCATGCCGCGCACGCCGTTGATTTGTTTGTAGTCTTCCAGGAAACGTTCGGCCATAAATTTGGCACGCAGGGGATCGCCTGGCATAATCACGGTCTCGGCAATATCGCCATAGC
The DNA here is from genome assembly GCA_017940185.1 of Bacteroidaceae bacterium. Taxonomy (GTDB): domain Bacteria; phylum Bacteroidota; class Bacteroidia; order Bacteroidales; family Bacteroidaceae; genus Prevotella. The sequence continues at coordinate 50,234 of JAGAZE010000027.1, forward strand.
GTGCCTCGATGTGTGGAGTAGGTGTGTTGCTCATGATAGGGAATGTTATAAGATTAATAATTGTAGTGTCGTTGGGGTGAGATTGTTTCATTGTAATATGTGGGTTCATCTATCGTCGTCGCTCACTTTGCGTCCCAGCAGGAATGGCATGAAGCGGTAGATGAACCATGCTATGCCCGATGTGACGGCTACCACAGCCATGAGTGTGAGCCAGAAGCCCAAGTCGGCATACCAGGTGGAGTTGGGGTCGGATGTGAAGAAGTATTTCTTGAGCAGGAAGGCTGCCACGAGGGGCACCGCACCGGCGAAGAAGTAGTACACCATGCAGTGTTGTCCTATCCATGCGGGCGACATGAAGAGGTACATGCGCACGCGTTTGCTCTTAAAGCTTCTGTGCTTGGCGCGTCGGCGCGTGTCGGGCCACAGAAGGATGAGCAGCGAACTGATGCCTATGGTGCCCAGCAGCAGGTCGACGACGAAGAGCCAGAAGGGGTCGGCATAGAGGCTGGCGAAGAGGAAACCCACCTCCATCTGGTTTTCGATAATCTTCACGGCAGCAAATGCGAAGAGTGTGGGTATGAGCCAGCAGTAGGTGATGGTGAGTGCTTTGCGTGCGTGTATGCGGTTTTCGTCGCCGTTGCGCAGCAGGTAGCCCACGGCGGTGGGTTGTGGGATGGTGGGCAGCACGTGGCGATGGTAGAGGAAGCCCAGGCAGTAGAACAGCATGCCGAGCAGCGCGGGCGGCACGGCAAAGGGGATGCCGCCAGCGAAGTTAGCAGTCTCGAAGGGCGAGCGTTGCAGGAAGTAGGAAACCACTACTGCTACGATGCCGACGCCGAGGATGACCCAGCTGTTGTCCTTGCCAACCTTGCGCAGGAAGATGAAGAGCACCTCGATGATGATGAGTGCCGCCACAAACCACGAGGCGCGTCCTGAGAGGATGGCAGAGGCCAGCACCTTCACGTCGATGGTGTTGGTGAAGACGAGCTGCTTGGTGATGCCCAGCAGGATGGTGAAGATGAAGTAGGGCATCACGAGTCGCAGTGCCACGCGCGTGAGGGCGGTGCCGATGGGCAGCGGTTCGCGCATGGCGAAGAAACCGGCTATGAAGTAGAACAATGCCAGCGCATTGGGCACATAGAGGGTGTAGGGCACTACGTCGCCGCCGAAGTAGTACATCTGCGTGTGGAAGAAGAGTATGGCTATCATGCACCATCCGCGCACGATGTCGAGACTCTTCATCCTGGATTTCTTCATCGTTGTCATAGTATTTGAGTCATCAGTATGTGGTGGTTGAGCTGTCTTGCTAGTTTACGACAGCTATTTTGCACACGGTGCCCTTTTTCCCGTCGGCTGTGGCGGTCTGCACCATGTATACTCCGCTTGCCACGCGGTGTCCTTTCATGTCGTTGCCGTCCCATGTATAGCTTCCGCCGGTGCTGCGTCCTTGATTGACGAGCACGCCATTGCTTGTCACTATCTTCACATCGGCGTCGTAGGTGAGACCTGTGATGGTGATGGGACCGTTCCAGTCGGGCTTCACGGGGTTGGGATAGGCATATACATTATCTTTGTCCATGGAGGTGTGGGTGTCGGTGGCGTCGCTCATGTATGAGCACAGGCCTATGTCGGTGCCTATGAACACCTCGCCCGTCTTGCCGTTGATGGCCAGTGCCTCGATGTTGTTGCTCAGCAGAGGGCTGTTGTCGGTGGTGAAGTGGTGCACCTGTGTGTAGTTGTCGGCGCTGATGAGGTACACGCCGTTGCTGGCGGTGCCCATCCATTTGCGGCCTCCGCCGTCAATGGCAATGCAGGTGACGTTGACACCGTCGAGCAGGTAATCGGCAAAGTTGGTTCCGTCGTTGCGCGGCACCTTCACCTGATTGATGTGGCTGTTGTCGTTGTTGGCAATGGCATCGGCATACACCACGATGGGTCCCACGTTGGTGCCCACCCAGATGTTGTGCTCGGCATCTTCGGCTATGCACTGCGCAAAGTAGGGGTTCATGCGTGTGCCGTCTTGGTTGAGAAACGACTTAAACGCCAGCATGCCGTCGTTTTGCGGGCTGTAGGCGTAGAACGCCGGTCCGTCCCAGTGGTAGTTGGCAAACCACAGCAGTCCCCGGCTGTCGATAATCATCGAGCGCAGTCCGCCGTAGGAGATGTTGTCTTCGTTGAGCAGTGCTGCTTTGTGGTGTGAAGTCCACTGTCCTTCCTTGCTCATCTCGAGCAGCGACTGCGAGGGTGCCTGCGCGTTGAGTGCCCATAGTGTGCCCTGAGCATCGATTTTGCTGCCCATCACGAGCACGTAGTCGCGATTGTCGGTGAGTGCCGACTGCAGGGGGCTGTTGTCGATGTTCCAATGGCGGGAGAACTTTTCGTCAACAAACTCGTAGACGCCGCTCTTTCCTGTCACAATGGTGCGCTGCGGTTGTGTGGGGTCTACGTCGACGGCAAGCATGTTTTCGTATCGGTGTCCGATGCGGCTTGCAATGTCTTCTTCAAACAGTGTCCATGTGTTGCCGTCGTAGGTCTGCACAGCTGCGGGGCGCGGTATTTCGGCCAGTGCGGTGTAGCCTCCGCCAGTGCTGTAGAGCTTGCCGTTGGTGTGGCGCATGAAGCCGAAGCAGTTGTAGGCGGGACCGTCGGGTCGTATGCCGCTCACGATGGTCTGCTGCTGTCCGTCGGTGATGCGGTATGCGGTGAGCATGCCCTGTCCGGTGGTGGTCCATGTGAGGTTGTTGCGATTGTCGGTCACCGTGGTTTTCTGCTCGGGATGCGGTGTGTAGTCGGCCACGCGTTGCCAGTTGGCGCGGTCAAGCAGGTTGGTCTTTGTCGAACCGCGGTAGAGGCCTGCCGTGGGCGAGGCGGCATAGAGCCATTCACCTTCTATATAGCTGTAGTCGACGCCGAAACCCAGGTTGAATGTGTTGGTTATTTCTGCCCGTGCTACATTGATTTGCATCACGCCGAAGCCTGTGGACAGAAAGGCATACGAGCCGTTCATATAGATGTGTCTCACCGTCTTGTCCTCCATCATGGTGCGGGTGTAGTAAGCCGAGATGTTGGTGGTGAGTTGGCTGTTGTCGTCGAGCAGGTCGATGTTGGCATTCTTGTACACTATCACGAGTCGTCGTGTGGCATTGTTGAAGGCTATGTGGGCAATGTTGCAGTCGCTCAGGGCGTCGGCCTTGGTGTAGGTCTGCACACTTTGGTCGTCGACATTGTAGCTGAAGAGTCCGCCGGCGCTGAGCACATACACGCGCTGCGAGGCCGGCACTATCTCTGTGATGTCGTTGTAGGCATGGTATATGTTCCACGTGCCTATGGCCATGGCGTGTGTCGTGGTCAGCAATAGCAGCAGTGTGAGATGTAGAATGCGTTGTCGTGTCATGGTGTGTGCGGCTCGTTGTTGTGTGCGTGCGTTGTGGTGGCGACACCACTTTCATATATACACGCGCGCGTGAGCACTATTATTGTGCTGCGTGGTTGTTTTCGTGTTTTTGTTTCAGGTAGTCGGCCAGTTGTCTCACGGCTCTTCCGCGATGCGAGATGGTGTTTTTTGTCTGCTCTCCCATTTCAGCAAAAGTCAGTGTGTAGCCTTCGGGCACAAAGAGTGGGTCGTAGCCAAATCCTGCCGTTCCACGTTCTTCGTCGATGATGTGCCCTTTCACGATGCCTTCAAAGTGGTGGACCTCTCCGTTTTCTATCAGTGCGATGGCAGTTCTGAATTGTGCTGCGCGGTTGTTGCAGCCGTTGAGTGCTTGTAGCAGTTTGCGTTTGTTGGCGTTGTCGTCGTGCTGTGGTCCGGCATAGCGTGCCGAGAGTACTCCGGGTGCGCCGTTGAGTGCCTCCACCTCCAGTCCGGTGTCGTCGGCAAAGCAGTCGACACCATAGTGTGTGCTCACCCATTGCGCCTTGAGCAGGGCGTTGCCTTCGAGGGTGTCGGCCGTTTCGGCAATGTCGTCGTGGCAGCCGATGTCGGCCAGCGACACCACCTGGGCAAGGCCCGACAGTATGTGGCGCACCTCGTCGAGCTTATGGGCGTTGTTAGTGGCAAATACGATACGTTGCATAGGGCTGTAGTTGTGGAAGGCTGACAGGTGTCGTAGACAGCGGGTAGCGGTTATTTGCCTGCCAATTGTGTCTTGTCTTTCTCGTTGACTTTCACCTTTATCTTGTCGAATCCCTTTCCGTAGACGCCTATCACGCTGCTCTGCGACACGAAGGCATCGGGGTCGACCAACTTGATGATGCGAAACACGTTGACGCTCTCTCTGCGTTTGGTCACCAGGCATATCACCTTGGTGTCGTCGCCGGTGTACCATCCCTTGCCGTCGAGCAGTGTGATGCCGCGGTGCATGGCATTGCCAAGGGCATCGGCCACCTCGTTCCACTTCTTGGAGAAGATGAGAAACTGCACCGACTCACGTCGCGCGTTCATCACATAGTCTACCATCAGGTCGCACACAATGAGTGTGCAGAATCCGAAGACGAGTTTCTTAGGGTCGTGGAATACGAAGTAGGAGCTGCCGATGATGATGAGGTCGACGACGATGAGTATGCGTCCGAGCGATATGGGCTTGTATTTGTTGATACATGCGGCGATGATGTCGGTGCCGCCTGTGGAGCCATTGTGCAAGAACACGATGGCGAGCGACATGCCGATGAGGCTGCATCCGATGATGATCGACATAAACTCCTGTCCCGGGCCGAGTATCTGTATGAGGTTGCCGCTGTCGTCTACCACCAGTGTGCGCGCCACAGTGAGCATCAGCGAGGCCATGAAGATGGCGTAGATGGTCTTCGTCATAAACTTGAACCCCAATATGCGCAGTGCCATGATGAGCAGTGCGGCGTTGATGAGGAAGAAGCTGTAGCCTATGGGGAACCCGGTGGCGTAGTAGATGATGGCCGACACACCCGTCACGCCGCCCGACACTATCTCGTAGGGCAACAGAAACACTGTCCAGCCTACGGCGTAGAGGCTCAGACCTAAGGTGATAAACAGGTAGTCTTTGGCTTCGCGCAGCAGCCAATCCTTCTTGTTGAGCAGTGTGCGTATCATGGCGGTGGAGGGGTAAGAGGGTTATTTCACTACGATGTTGACTATCTTCTTGGGCACCACGATGACTTTCACCACTTGTTTGCCTTCCGTATAGCGTGGTGTGCGTTCGTCGTTGAGTGCGAGTTGCTCTATGGTTTCCTTGTCGGCGTCGGCCGGTGTGGTAATCTGGAAGCGCGCCTTGCCGTTGAAGCTCACGGTGAGTTGCACTTCGCTCTCCGCCAGATAGGCTTCGTTGTGCTCGGGCCATGCGGCATCCACCACGCTTGTGGTGTGTCCCAGCAGGTGCCACAGCTCTTCGGCAATGTGCGGGCAGAAGGGCGAGATGAGTATGGTGAGCGGTTCGAGTATGGCGCGGTGACGGCACTGTTGCTGCGTGAGCTCGTTGACGCATATCATGAATGCTGCCACGCTGGTGTTGTAGGAGAAGTGTTCAATATCTGCAGTCACCTTCTTGATGAGCGTGTGCAGACTCTTGAGCATTGCCGCTGTGGGGGCTTCGTCGGTGAGGGTCACACCGTCTTTGTTGTAGAGGAACCAGAATTTTTTCAGGAAGCGGTGGCAGCCGTCGATGCCGTTGGTGTCCCATGGTTTCGACTGCTCTACGGGACCGAGGAACATCTCGTAGAGTCGGAGCGTGTCGGCGCCGTAGCGGGCCACGATATCGTCGGGGTTGACTACGTTGAACATCGACTTCGACATTTTCTCTACCGCCCATCCGCACACGTATTTTCCGTCTTCGAGCACAAACTCGGCGTTGGCATATTCCGGGCGCCAGGCGCGGAAACGGTCGAGGTCGAGCACATCGTTGTCCACCATATTTACATCAACGTGTATGGGGGTCACGTTGGCGTACTGCCCTTTCAGTCCTGCCGACACGAAGAGGGGGCTGTCGGCGGAGGCCGTGTCGTCGCGCTCCACGCGATAGACGAAGTTGGAGCGTCCCTGTATCATGCCCTGATTCACCAGTTTGCGGTAAGGCTCGTCTTTGCAGCTCACGCCGATGTCGTAGAGAAACTTGTTCCAGAAGCGCGAGTAGATGAGGTGTCCGGTGGCATGTTCGGTGCCGCCCACGTAGAGGTCGACGTCCTGCCAGTAGTGGTCGGCTTCTTCCGATACCAGCGCCTCGGCGTTGTGCGGATCCATGTAGCGCAGATAGTAGGCAGATGAACCTGCAAAGCCCGGCATGGTGTTCCACTCCAGCGAGTAGACCGTCTTGTTGTCGATGCGTGTCTTGTCGGTCACGGTGTTGCCGGCGGTGTCCCATGCCCACTGTTTGGCTCTGCCCAGAGGTGGCTCGCCGTTCTCTGTCGGCAGGTATTCGTCGATTTCGGGCAGCAGCAGGGGAAGACATTCCTCGGGCAGTGCATAGGGCATGCCGTCTTTATAGTAGATGGGGAAGGGTTCGCCCCAGTAGCGTTGGCGCGAGAAGATGGCGTCGCGCAGGCGGTAGTTCACTTTCACACGGCCTATGCCCGTGCGCTCTATGTATGCCTTTGTGGCAGCAATGGCTTCTTTCACCGTCATGCCGTTGAGACACAGTCCGCTCTGCTCTCTGCTGTCTGCTGTCTCTCCGTTCGTTTTCGGTGAGTTCATCACGATACCCTCTTTGGCATCGAAGCTCTCTTCGCTCACGTCGGCACCCTCAATGAGCGGGATGATGGGCAGGTTGAAGTGGCGTGCAAAGGCGTAGTCGCGCGAGTCGTGGGCGGGCACCGCCATGATGGCGCCGGTGCCGTAACCTGCCAGCACGTATTCGCTGATCCATATCGGTATGCGTTCGCCGGTGAAGGGGTTGATGGCATAGCTTCCGCTGAATACGCCCGTCACACGGTGGTCCATCATGCGGTCGCGCTCGGTGCGGCGCTTCACGTAGTCGAGATATTCGTCCACGCTCTGTTGCTGGTCGGGTGTGGTGAGCTGTGCCACGAGGGCGCTCTCGGGTGCCAGCACCATGAATGTGACGCCGAAGATAGTGTCGGCGCGTGTGGTGAACACCACGAAACTCTTGTCGCTGTCGGCCACGTGGAAGGTGATTTCGGCACCTTCCGAGCGCCCTATCCAGTTGCGCTGGGTCTCCTTGAGCGACTCTGTCCAGTCCACTGTGTCGAGTCCGTCGAGCAGGCGTTGGGCGTATGCCGACACGCGCAGGCACCATTGGCGCATCTCCTTCTGCACCACGGGATAACCGCCGCGCACCGATACGCCGTCTACCACCTCGTCGTTGGCCAACACGGTGCCCAGTTCGGCACACCAGTTCACCATCGTCTCGCCCACGTAGGCTATGCGGTAGTTCATCAGCACCTGCTGACGTGCCCGCTCGTCCATCCCTTGCCACTCCTCGGCGCTGATGCTCAGCTCGCGTGAACCAGCGGCGTGCAGCCCCTGCGTGCCATGGGCATCGAGATGTGCTGTGAGCGAGGCAATGGGCAAGGCGCATTGGGCAGAGGTGTCGTAGTAGGAGTCAAACATTTTCAGAAAAGCCCACTGTGTCCACTTGTAATATTGCGGATCGCATGTGCGCACCTCGCGGCTCCAGTCGAAGCTGAAGCCCAGCTTGTCGAGTTGTTGCCTGTAGCGGGCAATGTTCTCGTTGGTTGTCTTCTCCGGGTGTTGGCCCGTCTGTATGGCATACTGCTCTGCCGGCAACCCGTAGGCATCGTAGCCCATGGGGTTGAGCACGTTGAAGCCTCTGTGCCGCTTCCATCGTGCATAGATATCGCTGGCTATGTAGCCCAACGGATGACCCACATGCAGCCCCGCACCGCTCGGGTAGGGAAACATGTTGAGCACGTAGTATTTCTCTTTGTCTTTGTCTTCGCTCACGCGATAGGTGCCGTCGGCTTGCCACTGCTGCTGCCAACGGTGCTCAATATCTCTGAAGTTGTAGTCCATAGTAGGAGGAGATGGATATCTGTTGATTTACTTTTTCTTCTTTATATAGTCGTTGTACACTTTGATGCTGAACACGATGATGCTGCACGAGGTGGTCACCAGGTTGGTCAGGAACAGAGCCCACAGCACATCGGGTTTGTGCAGTATGCCCTGCAACATGAAGCACAATCCGCCCACTGCCATCATCAGGAATGTGGGCAGCGCGATGCCGTCGGTGTTGCGCGTGCGAATTGTCTCAATGGCCTGAGGCAGATAGCCGAGTATCATGCCGATGCTGGCGGCCCAGCCGCATATTTCGTAGACGAGTCCTTGATCCATAGTGTCGATGTTAAAAGTTGAAATGCCGGCTACATGCCCTCGCCCCCGAGGGCTTGGGTGAGCAAGTTCTATTCGTGCAAAGATAAGCGTTTTTTTGCAATCAGTCGTCATCGAGCAGGTTTTTCATGTCAATACTTGGATAGGAAACGAAAAAGGTTACCTTTGTAGCACAAACAAAAAGTTGAATAATATGAAAAAGTTGTTCGTCCTACTCCTTCTGGCAGCAGCCACTCATGTCAGCGCACAGCAGCTGCAGGTCTATATCTCCGACCTCAGCTGCACACCCACCAACATCCGCGCCACACCAGGAGGCAAGATTGTCGATCAGCTGCCCGTGGGAACCTTTGCAACCACACTCGTCGACAGTCCGAAAAACGGGTGGTGGCGTATCAGCGATGCGCAATATGTAAGCTCCGACGGCAATGCCAACACTGTTGTTGACCTCCACGGCTCCACCACAGGCTACTGGATACACTCGTCTGTGCTCGTCGTCTCCACCGTGGACGACACCACCGTGCGCATCTACAAAGCCCCGTCGACAAAGGCGGCAGTGGTATACACCATAAAGTATGCTACCGAACTGCGTCCGCTCGACCTGCGAAGAGGCAACGCAAAGACACAGACAGGATGGGTGAAGGTGGCAACCATCGACGGAAAAATAACCGGATGGGTACAGGCTAAGTATATAGACTGATTGTGAAACAGTGAAACGAAAACCACAGTTCTATGAAACGAAAAGTATTACTTGCGTTGTGCCTGACGGCATTGTCGCTCAGCATTCACGCACAGTCGCTCAGTGTTTATGTCAACGACCAAAGCCAGACAGAAACCAACATTCGCAATGCGCCAAAAGGCAAAGTTGTCGATCGCATTCCGCAAGGCTATACAGCCATGTTGGAGGTGGAAAATCCCGTCAACGGATGGTGGCGCATATGCGACAACTCCTACTTCAGTATCGACAACAACGGCTACGAAGGGATTGTCAAGCTCAAAGGCTCAAACAAAGGCTACTGGATACACTCGTCGGTGATAACCGTCGACACACGCAACTATGCCGGGCAAACACTCTACCTCTACCAACAACCCGACACCAAGAGCAGGAAGGTCTATACCATCTCCTCCGAGATGAGCCTTCGCCCCTTGGAGGTGAAGGGCGATTGGGTGAAGTGTCGCACCTACACCGGCAACAACGTAGGATGGATACAGGCCGAATGGCTCTGCGGAAACGCACTCACCAACTGCAACTGACAGCCAATAACTAGCCAATACAACAGCAATAATCAAACATTATACCCCACACACACTACCACCCGCGGCAGGCTGCAACACAAAAGCAACCTGCCGCTTTTCTTCTTCATTATTCCAATTTGCCTGCACGCTTACACTATTCATTGTAACCACTTGGTTTTTAGTAAAATATCGAGTGCAGGCACTGTCCGTTGCCTGCACCTGCCTGCACCACCTGCAAGCGATGAGAAAAGCACCAGTGCTGCAAGTGTAGCCCAATTGCACTCCAACTATTGCCCAATTGCACTCCAAGTATTGCCCAATTGCATTGCAAGTAGGGCCCAATTGCATCGTGATTGGGCAACACTCCGAAAAGCGTACAAGCAGACGAGCTGCCGACGAATCTTCCTGAACGAACAACTCGGCAACTCGTCCAACTGTTACGTTTGACCTAACCTGCGATGTAGCGCAATCGCAGGCAACGGCACCTGCGGGTCGGTCACCAACGACTCGTAGCCGAAGTGTATGCGCAGCGTGCCACCCTCTATATGGGGTGTCAGGCTACCTTTCATCTGCGGTGTTTTAAGGCACAAAAGACCAGAATGTACTTTCGTGAATTTACACGAACAGAGTTGTAATGTTTTTTTTGTTTTTTGTAAAAATTGCGGCGATTTGTTCTTTCACGCGTACCTTTGTAGCACAAAACACGTGAAACGTCAAGACGAGCGTCCGGCACTACTGATGTGATGCCTACAGCGCAAAAGTATATAATAGACAAGTTGACGAGTTGACGAGTTGTTGGTGCTGTTCTCAAACACCTAAACACCTAAACGAATAGACAAGTTGACACACAACCAAACAGCACATCCATGAACTTGAAGTATGATGTCGTCGTTATCGGTGCCGGGCATGCCGGATGCGAGGCCGCCATGGCGGCTGCGCAGTTAGGCGCCAAGACCTGTCTGGTAACCATCGACATGAACAAGATAGCCCAGATGTCGTGCAATCCCGCTGTGGGTGGCATTGCAAAGGGGCAGATTGTGCGAGAGGTCGATGCCCTTGGCGGACACATGGGACTCGTGGCAGACAGCACAACGCTGCACTTCCGCATGCTCAACCTCTCAAAAGGACCCGCCATGTGGAGCCCGCGCGCACAGTGCGACCGCTTCCGCTACATAGAGGAATGGCGCCGACGGCTCGACCGACAGCTGAACCTCGACATCTGGCAGGACGTGGCAGAACAACTCCTCGTCGACGATGCACACCACGTCACAGGCGTGCAGACACAGTGGGGCGTTACCATAGAGGCGCACAGCGTCGTAGTTACAGCTGGAACCTTCCTCAACGGACTGATGCACATAGGCAGTCGGCAGGTGCCGGGTGGAAGAATTGCAGAGCCGGCAGTGCAACAACTCACCGAGTCGATAACGCGCCACGGCATACGCACCGCACGCATGAAGACAGGCACTCCCGTGCGCATCGACAAACGTAGCGTAGACTTTAGTATGATGGAACGACAAGACCCCGACAAGCTGTCGGCGGCCTTCAGCTTTCTCACCGATGCCCGACGCGCCACACCTGCCCTGCCCTGCTGGATAACCTATACCAATGGCGAGGTGCACCGCGTGCTCAACGACGCACTACCCTACTCGCCGCTCTACAACGGACAGATAAACAGCATCGGCCCGCGCTACTGTCCGTCTATAGAAACCAAACTCGTCACCTTCCCCGACCGCGAACGACATCTGCTCTTCCTCGAGCCCGAAGGAGCCGATAGCAACGAGATGTATCTCAACGGTTTCTCATCGTCGATGCCAGCAGAGGCACAGCTGCAGGCCCTGAAAAAGATACCCGCGTTCAGGGATATAAAGATATACCGCCCCGGATATGCCATAGAATATGACTACTTCGACCCGACACAACTGCACCATACGCTGGAGTCGAAGCTCGTCGGCGGACTGTTCCTCGCAGGACAGGTGAACGGCACGACGGGATATGAGGAGGCGGCGGGCCAAGGACTCGTGGCAGGAGTGAACGCCGCCCTGCACTGCACTGGCGACAACACCTTCACACTGGCACGCGATGAAGCTTACATAGGCGTACTCATCGACGACCTCGTAACAAAAGGTGTGGATGAACCTTACCGTATGTTTACATCGAGGGCAGAATACCGCATACTGCTGCGGCAGGACAATGCCGACACAAGGCTCACACAACGTGCCTACGACATTGGCCTGGCAACGCAGCAACGCTACATACACTGGCAGAACAAACAACAGCAGGTGGACCATCTGGTGCAGCTATGCCGACAGACGAAGGTGAAACCGTCGGAAATCAACACAGCCCTGGAAAACCTCGGCACCACACCACTGCACCAGGCGGTGCCCATAGCAGAACTCGTAGCGCGCCCGCAACTCACGCTCGACGGACTGGTAAAGATGCTGCCCCAACTGCATGAAGCAACAGATAGCGTGAAAGAGCGCAGATGCGAAATCCTGCAAGAGGTGGAGACACTGCTCAAATACGACGGCTACATACGACGCGAACAACTTGTGGCAGAGAAGATGCAGCGGCTGGAGAACGTGCGCATCAGCCCATCCTTCGACTATCACAGCATCGATCAGCTCACCATAGAGGCACGACAGAAGCTCGACCGCATACGCCCCACATCGCTGGCACAGGCAAGCAGAATCCCAGGCGTGTCGCCCAATGACATCAACGTGCTGCTCGTGCTCTTGGGCAGATAGGCATCTCATCGTCCATCTTCTGTCTCTATCCCCACACCGCGTACATTCCTCCTTTCTTCTCCTCTCTTTTTGTCATGTCCTCCCTTGAACATCATCCTTTGGAGCCATTCCTTCCCGCGAAGGCACGCATCCTGTTCCTCGGCAGCTTTCCTCCGCCGCAGAAGAGGTGGAGCATGGACTTCTATTACCCCAACTTCAACAACGACCACTGGCGCATCGAGGGAGAGGTGTTCTTCCACGACCGCAACTATTTCGTCGATGTCGACGCCCGACGCTTCTGCCGCGAACGTATCGTGGCATTCTGTGAGGCACAAGGGCTGGCGTTCTACGACACCGCACGCGTGGTGAGACGGCTGCGCGACAATGCCTCCGACGCCTTTCTCGAAGTGGTGGAGGCCTCCGACGTGAGGGCTCTCCTCGCTGCCCTACCCTACTGTCGCGCCGTGGTGACAACGGGAGAAAAAGCCACCGCCACGCTCTGTGCACAGCTCGGAGTGGACAAACCACCTGCGGTAAACGCCTTCGTGGAGCTCCCAGGCATCGTAAACGCTGAAAATAACACCATAGAACTCTACCGCCTGCCCTCCTCGTCAAGAGCCTATCCCATGCCCATAGAGAAGAAAGCAGCTTGCTATAAGGAGATGTTTGAGCGGTATATAACTATAGAAAAAGAAAAGAAAGGGTAACGGAAATGTATTACACGTTACTCTTTCTTTTTTGTTTGGAATTATCGTTATTGTTGAAATGCAGACTTAAATGGTACTGCTATAGATCGGTGTCATACTTGACTGTGGTGATACCTTGGTAGTTGGCGGGAATAGCTGCATGCTGCCCAGTGAGGAAAATGAGCGGTGCTGCAACCACAGCAGCTGCTGCAACAGCACCTGCTGTGTGGTTTTTTTCTAGCGAAATCTATCTCGCCCTCCAAAGGAATCTTTTTACCAGAGTTAGATTCGCAGTATACCCACTCTATCTTCAACTTTCCTTTTGTGCCTGCTATGCCAGATTTCTTGGCAATAAGCACTTGTCCGAAACTCACAAATAACGGCCAATTTTATTGCATATATTGAAATTCTTTCTAACTTTGTGCGGCTGTTGAAGAAGCACGCTTCAAAACAGATGCAAACGCACCTCTTCGACATGTACAGCAACGACAGTAATCAACCCATTAACCCTCTATAGTGAATACACAACTTCTTCTTGACAACCTGCGTGCCATTCAGGACTTCCCCGTGCCGGGTGTCAACTTCCGCGACGTGAGCACGCTCTTCAAAAATCCCGCCTGTCTTAGCGAGATGTCCGACGCACTCTACGAAATTTATAAAGACAAGGGCATCACCAAGGTAGTGGGTATAGAGAGCCGTGGCTTTGTCATGGCCTCCATCTTGGCCCATCGGTTAGGTGCCGGCATGGTGCTGGCGCGAAAACCCGGCAAACTGCCCGCCAAGACTATCGCCGAAGAGTTTGAAAAAGAGTATGGTAAAGATGTCATCGAGATACACGCCGACGCCATTTCGTCCGACGATGTGGTGCTGCTCCATGACGACCTGCTCGCTACAGGCGGAACCATGCTCGCTGCTTACCACCTCGCACAGCGATTCCATCCACAACGCACCTACATCAACTTCCTCATAGAAATCACCGATGAGGGACTCCATGGGCGCGAAGCCTTCCCCGACGGCGTGGAAGTTACCTCACTCCTAAAGATATAACAAATACATAAGCTACTGATTATCAAATCAGTGGCTTATTGTTTCCATGCCATATCTGTCGCAAGTGCGACAAGAAGTAAAAGAATGCGCAATCATTCATCACACAATCACAGTTTCACGTGAAACAATCCGATAAGTCTTCTTCCATCCAAGAGCATCTGCGTGCCATTGTCGATCGTATGCCTGAGCTGCCGGGCAGTTATCAGTTCTGGAATGCTGATGGTGTGGTGATCTATGTGGGTAAGGCAAAGCGTCTGAAGCGACGTGTGTCCTCTTATTTCCGTAAGGATGTCGATAGGTTAAAGACGCGGTTGCTTGTAGATAAGATTGCGGATATTACCTATACGGTGGTGAAAACGGAGGAGGATGCGCTGTTGTTGGAGAATGAATTGATAAAGAAATATCAGCCGCGCTATAATATTCTGCTTAAGGATGGGAAAACGTATCCTTACATCTGTGTGACGAAGGAGGCTTATCCGCGAGTGTTCTCTACGCGGCGACGGGTGAAGGGCGCAGGTGATTATTACGGTCCTTACGCTCACGCGGGGGCGATGCATGCTATTTTGCAGTTGGTTCATCAGCTTTATCGGTTGCGCTCGTGTCGCACGGCGCTGACTTCTGAGGGCGTGGCGGAAGGAAAATACCGCACGTGTCTGGATTATCACATCCGCCGTTGTGATGCACCGTGTGTGGGGAAGATTTCGAAAGAGGAGTATAATATGGCTGTCCGACAGGTGGTGGAGATATTAAAAGGAAACACGCGCGCGCTCGCGAAGCAGACTTATGCCGAGATGGAGGCATGCGCGGGGCGTATGGAGTTTGAGAAAGCGGAGGAGCTGAAGCAACGTTATCTGTTGCTTGAGGGTTATTGTGCGAAGAGTGAGGTGGTGAGTGCTACGCTGACCAATGTCGATGTCTTCTCGCTTACCAATGATGACGATGGTAAGATGTCGTTTGTAAACTATCTTCACGTGGTGAACGGCGCCGTCAATCAGGCATTCACCTACGAATATAAGCGTACGCTGGCTGATGATGACGCCGATTTGCTGGCGACGGCCATAGCGGAGATTCGTCGGCGCCACCACAGCGAGGCGCGTGAGGTGGTGGTGCCGTTCAGTACGGAATGGCCTGTCGCCGATGTGATATTCACCGTGCCGCAGCGAGGGGATAAGAAGAAGCTGCTCGAGCTGTCGCTGATGAATGGCAGGCAGTATCGGCTCGACAGGTTGAAGCAGTCGGAGAAGCTCAATCCCGAACAACGGCAGACGCGTCTGATGAAACAGCTGCAGTCGCTTCTGCAGTTGCCTCGTCTTCCGATGCAGATAGAGTGTTTTGATAACAGCAATATTGCCGGGTCTGACGCTGTGGCTGCCTGTGTGGTGTATCGTGCCATGAAGCCGTCGCGCAAAGACTATCGCAAGTATATCATTCGCGAGGCCGATACGCAAGACGACTATGCGCAGATGCAGGAGGTGGTGCGCCGCCGCTATCGGCGCATGCTCGACGAGGGTGCTTCCTTACCCGACCTTATTGTTACCGACGGTGGCGCCGGGCATATGTCGGCCGTGCGTCAGGTGGTGGAGGGTGAACTGCAGCTCTCTGTTCCCATAGCCGGGTTGGCAAAAGACGGCCGTCATCGCACGCATGAGTTGCTCTACGGTACACCGCCGCAGGTGGTAGGGCTGAGTCCGAAGGATGAACTCTTCCGCGTACTTACGCAGATGCAGGACGAGGTGCATCGTGTGGCCATCTCCTTTCATCGCGACAAGCGCTCCAAGCATGCCTTGCATAGCGAGCTGGATGATGTGAAGGGTGTTGGCAAGAAGACGCAGGATGCTCTGTTGAAGCATTTCAAGAGTGTGAAACGTGTGCGTGAGGCAACGGCGGAGGAGCTTGCTGCTGTGGTGGGTGTCGCTAAGGCTAAACTGCTCGTTGCGCATTTTTTGCAGGCGCAAGAGGGGCGATAGTAATAATAGTTGTATCTTTGCTCTATGAAAGTGGTAATCCAGCGCGTTCGTCACGCCTCTGTCGCTATCGGCGGAGAATTGTATAGCAGTATCGGAGCCGGTATGCTCATTCTGCTCGGCGTGGCAGATGGAGATGCCGACGACGACTTGGCGTGGCTGCTGAAAAAGGTGATGTCTCTGCGCATCTTCGACGACGCTGAGGGCGTGATGAACCTCGACGTGCGTCAGGTAGGTGGCGACGTGATGGTGGTGAGTCAGTTCACGCTGCTCGCCTCGACAAAGAAAGGCAACCGCCCGTCTTATATCCATGCTGCGCCCCCGTTGCAGTCGGTGCCGCTCTACGAGGCCTTCTGTCGGCGACTGGGTCAGGCAATAGGCAAGCCGGTGGCTACGGGCGTGTTCGGCGCCGATATGCAGGTGGAGCTGCTCAACGACGGACCCGTCACTATCATTATCGATAGCCGGCACAGAGAGTAGCGCACCCCTACCCTACCCTATCCACAAGACAACTTTAACTCCTTTAACTCCTTAAACTCCTTAAACCATGCACGACAATCACACGCATACCCATCAGACTGAGATACATCTGCTGAGTAAGACCGAGCAGGCATTGCGCAAGTACAATGTCGACGTCGACGATGCTGCCGTACAGGCGGCTGTGCGCGACATCATCGCCACGAAAGTTCCCGAAAACGACACGCCCGAAGTGAAGCGTTTTCTCATGGGAAGCATTGAGCTCACCACGCTGAAGACTACCGACAGCATGGAGAGCGTGCTCGCCTTCACGGAGCGAGTCAACAAGTTTGAAGATACCTATCCCGACCTGCCCCATGTGGCCACCATCTGCGTCTATCCTTGTTTCGCTTCCGTGGTGAGTCAGAGCCTGGAGGTGGAAGGCGTGGAAATCGCCTGTGTGTCCGGTTCGTTCCCCTCTTCGCAGGCGCTCATTGAGGTGAAAGCCGTTGAGACAGGACTGGCGGTGAAAGACGGCGCCACCGAGATTGATATCGTAATGCCTGTGGGCAAATATCTCTCCGGCGACTACGAAGGAGTGGCCGAAGATATCATGGAACTGAAGGCTGCTTGCCGCGAGGCGCCCATGAAGGTGATTCTTGAGACGGGCTGCCTGCCCTCGGGCACGGATATAAAGCGCGCCAGCCTCATCTCGATGTATGCCGGAGCAGATTATATCAAGACCTCGACGGGCAAGGAAAAGATCAGCGCCACTCCCGAGGCGGCCTATATTATGTGCCAGGCCATCAAGGAATACTACGACGAGACAGGCATTCAGATAGGTTTCAAACCCGCCGGCGGTATCAACACCGTCACCGATGCACTCACCTACTACACCATCGTGAAGGAGGTGTTGGGCGAACAGTGGCTCACCAACAAATGGTTCCGCCTCGGCACCAGCCGTCTTGCCAATCTGCTGCTGAGCGAATTGTTAGGCGAAGAGACCAAGTTCTTCTGATTTCAGCGCTCCTACCCTACCCTGTCGGTGCTGTATAGTTCTACTACCATAGTGCCGCACACAGAAAAGCCCCCTTTCGAGGGGCTTTTCTGTGTGCGGCACCAGTCTTGTGGCAAATCGCTGTCTGGGCTTTGGCACGTGTCACTTCTTTCTTTGTATGATAAAGTCTAGAAAAGTAGTCAGTGAGGTGCTGATGTCGGAACGTTTCACGTGAATCTCTATGAAGCGGCAGGCCTCGTTGTGCATTTCTTTCATCACCTTTTCGGCGTATTCAATACCTCCTTTTTCTTTCGTGTAACGCACCAGCGTGCTCACTTCTTGGCTGTTCACGGTGCCTTCCTTCACCTTTTTGGCTATTGCCAGCATCTCGTTGTCGGGATGTTGGCGCAATACGTGCAGTACGGGCAGCGTCAACTTGCCTTCCATCATGTCGTTGCCAGTGGGCTTGCCTATTTCCGAAGCGTCGTAATAGTCGAATATATCGTCACGTATTTGGAAGATGAGTCCTACTTTTTCGCCAAATGCGCGCGCAGCTTCCACGTCGTCTTGTGAAGCTCCTACCGACAGTGCTCCGAGTTGAGCGCATGCCTCAAAGAGCGAGGCTGTCTTGGCACGGATAATGTCGTAGTAGGCCTGTTCGTTGAGCCCGTCGTCTTCAAAATTGTTAAGCTGTAGCAGTTCGCCGTTCGACAGTGTGCGCCCCAGTTCGGCCAATGTGCGTATGATGTGGTCGTTGTGTGTGTGTGCCACGTGGAGCAGGGCGGTAGAGAGTATGAAGTCGCCCGTGAGCACTGCCACCTTATTGTCGAACGATGCGTTCACCGATGCCTGTCCGCGTCGCTGGTCGCTTTCGTCCACCACGTCGTCGTGCACCAGCGATGCGGTGTGCAGCAGCTCCAGTCCTATGGCAGCATGTTGTGTGGCATCGTTGACGGTGCCGTAGTTGGCTGCCATGAGCAGTGTGAGCAGGGGGCGCATGCGTTTGCCGCCGCGCTGACGTATGTGGGAGAGCACCTCGTTGAGCAGGCCGTCGGGGTGCGACAGGGCGGCGGAGAAGAGCGAAACGAAAGTGTCGAACTCTTTCTGCACGGGTGATTTTATGACTGAAAGGGTATCCATATAGATTGTGTGGAATAAAAGGAAACAACTATCTTTGCTGCAAAAGTAGTGAAAATAGGCGAGAGAAGCCAATTTCTTCTTACTTTTACACCCGCAAATCATCTTTTCCTGCTTATGAACAAGCTTTTTCTGCTCGATGCCTATGCGTTGGTCTACCGTGCTTACTACGCTTTTATACGTTCGCCACGTATCAACAGTAAGGGTAAGAATACCTCTGCCATACTTGGCTTCTGCAACACTTTGCACGAGGTGCTCAGCAAGGAACACCCCACGCACCTCGGTGTGGCGTTCGATCCGCACGGACCCACTTTTCGCCATGAGCTCTTTCCCCAATACAAGGCGCAACGCCAGGAGACACCTGAGGATATACGCTACGCCGTGCCCGTGATAAAAGATATTTTGCGGGCTATGCACATTCCCGTCATCGAGGTCCCGGGCTTCGAGGCCGACGATGTGATAGGCACCTTGGCGCTCAGATGGGCTTCGCCCGACACACAGGTGTATATGCTCACGCCCGACAAGGACTACGGGCAGCTTGTAGGCGACAACCGGTTTATCTATCGTCCACGGCACGGAGGAGGCTACGAAGTGATGGGCGAGGCGGAGGTGTGTGCCAAATACAACCTGCAAAGCCCCATCCAGGTGATAGACCTGCTTGGGCTGATGGGCGACAGCTCCGACAACTTCCCAGGTTGCCCCGGGGTAGGGGAGAAGACGGCCCAGAAACTCATCGGCGAGTATGGAAGCATTGAAAATATGCTGAAGCATACCAGTGAGATGAAGGGCGCATTGCGAACGAAGTTGGAAACTCATGTCGACGACATCAACCTTTCCTACCGCCTGGCCACAATCCGTACCGACGTGCCTGTCGAGATAGCACTCGACGATTTGCATGTCGTGGCTCCCGACGTGGCCGAAGTCACCCGACTGTTTGAGGAGTTGGAGTTTCGCTCGTTGCTCTCCAAGTTTGTCCCGACTGATGTGAAGCCGACCCAAAAAGGCGAATTGCAACTCGATCTCTTTGCGGAATTTGCGACCGAGAGGACGGAGGCTTCGGAAAATCGCAGCCATTTGGACGAAAAAACAGTACCTCATACATACAAACTCGCTGAAAACGAGGAAGAAATGCGCGAGGTTTGCAAAATAATCCGGTCGGAGAAAAGTTTTGTTCTAGACACGGAAACCACTTCGCGCTCACCGATGGAGGCCGAATTGGTGGGAATGAGCTTTGCTGTTGCTCCCCATGAGGCATGGTATGTGCCTGTGCCTGCCGACCGACGACAGGCGCAGCACATTGTCGATATATTCCGTCCGGCATTCGAAGACCCGGAGATTGAGAAGGTGGGGCAGAACATCAAGTACGACATCATCGTGCTGATGCAGTATGGTGTGCGAATGGACGGCCCCCTTTTCGACACCATGGTGGCTCATTACCTCATACAACCCGAGACCCGTCACAACATGGACTACATGGCATTGACCTTGCTCAACTACCAGACTATCCCCATCGAGCAGCTCATCGGCGAGAAGGGTAGGGGACAGAAGTCCATGCGCGATGTTGCTGCCGAGCAGGTAGTGCCCTACGCCTGTGAGGATGCCGACATCACGCTGCAGCTGAAGCACGTGCTGGCACCGCGCATGGAAGAGGCGGGCGTCACTGCATTGTTTCACGATATAGAGATGCCGCTTGTCTATGTCTTAGCAGAAATGGAATTTCATGGCGTGCGCGTCGACACGCATTCGCTCAGCGATATTTCCGCATCGTTTACGCAACGCCTCAGCGACATCGAGCGGCGCATCTACACACATGCGGGCGAAACATTCAACATCGCCTCTCCCAAGCAGGTGGGTGATGTCCTCTTCGAGAAGCTGCATATTGCCGACAAGGCAAAGAAGACGAGCCGTGGTCAGTACGTCACCAGTGAGGAAGTGCTGCAACAGCTGCGCGGCAAACATCCCATCGTAGGCGATATTCTCTCCCATCGTGCGCTGAAGAAGCTGCTCGGCACCTACGTCGATGCTTTGCCGAAGCTTATCAACAGCCGCACGGGGCACATACATACGTCTTTCAATCAGACTGTTACCGCCACCGGGCGCCTTTCTTCTTCCGACCCCAATTTGCAGAACATCCCCATTCGCGGTGAAGACGGTAAGGAGATACGCCGTGCCTTTGTGCCCGATGAGGGTTGTCTGTTCTTCTCTGCCGACTACAGCCAGATAGAGTTGCGCATCATGGCGCATCTCTCTGAAGACCCCCACCTGCTTGAAGCCTTTCGTCAGGGGCACGATATCCATGCCGCCACAGCAGCGCGCATATACAAGAAGCGTCTTGATGAAGTGACGCGCGATGAGCGTACCAAGGCTAAGCGTGCCAATTTCGGCATCATATATGGCATTACCGTCTTCGGTCTTGCCGAACGGCTCGATATTGAGCGCAGCGAAGCAAAGGCATTGATAGACGGCTATTTCGATATGTTTCCACGCGTGTATGAGTATATGGAGCGCGTGAAGGCTGAGGCAAGGCAGAAGGGGTGGGTAGATACCCTGTTTCATCGGCGTCGCTATCTGCCCGACATCAACTCGCACAATGCCACCGTGCGCAACTTTGCCGAACGCAATGCTATCAATGCACCGATACAAGGAAGTGCTGCCGACATCATCAAGATTGCCATGATACGTATCCGCCGGCGCTTCATGGAGGAGCATGTGCAATCGCAGATGATACTGCAAGTGCACGACGAACTCAACTTCTCCGTATGTCCCGGCGAGCAGCTGCTCGTGGAGAGCATAGTGCGCGAAGAGATGGAAGGAGCCTGTGCCCTGCACGTGCCGCTCGTCGTCGACTGCGGATGGGGCAAGAATTGGCTCGAGGCGCACTAATGTCCTGACACAGCGCAAAAAGAAACTTATCTTCCGACGACAACGGTACCACTCCCGGTTCGCCTTTCAATACAGGCAGTAGGCAGGGTAAGCGCTACGACTAAGACGACGACAACAACACTGATGGGTAATCGCACACATAACGCCGACAACAGGAATAAGGTGGTTTTCAATCTGTTCCCGTTGTCGGTGTTACGTATGGCGTCAGGCGGTTTAGCGCTTCGGTCGTCAACTTGCCGATTCGTCACTCGTTTTAGGATGGTGGCGTGTTTCGTGGTTTATTGTCTGAGCACTATTTGTTGTTTGCGCCAGCGCAACAGGTTTTGTTGTTGTTGCAATAGGGTGGGGTAGAGGCTTTTGTTGTAAAGCCCTTTATGTGTTTGTGTGGTTTCTACAGCAATGATGGCATTATTATCGTTGTAGAGTTGTATTTGTGTGGAAGTGATATCTGTATTGTTTTGGAATGCTGTGGGTATGCTTTCTATGCTGAATCCTTTTGGTAGATGAATGTAGATGGAGTCAGTGGTGAGCATATCTTGGTCAATATAGATGTCGTTATGTCTTGTAGCGTCGCTCAAGGTATTGTACCGCATGTTGTCGATGGGACTTACTGGCAAGAACAATCGTTGCTGATTGACAGTGGCCAGGTTATCGCATTCCACTTCTATGCATATGTCAATGGCAGGTGGGCATTGTGGTCTCTCATCGCGTGTGGTTTTTATTTTCAGAAATTTAGCCTTTGGCAGTCGGTACATCCTTTGCATACGTTGGGCTATGCGTGTTGTATCAGCATTTTCTGCCCATTGCCAGTCTTCGTAGTACATTCCCTGCATGCGTGCCCTGTAGTTGATATGTGCATTGCCGTTGTCTTTCAGTGTGATATGCGTCACTGTGTTCCATTTGCTGTCGTTGCTGTTATATTCGGGCAGTGTTACGATTTTCCCTCCCTCTTTTGTGATAAGCACGGCATCATGTCCTGCAATGTCTTCGTGCAGGTATCCCAATGGCAGTGATGGATTGGTACACTCTATCCACAAGGTGTCTTCTTGCATAGGCACTTGCAGGATGGCGTGATTGAGTTGCGACAGGCTCGGATAGTCGTGAAACAGGTGTTTGTAGGAAGTGCTGATGACAGTATAGTGCGACTCAATGCCAATGGCTTTGAGCATGGCTTTCATGTAGTTGGTAAGTCCCTTACAGTCGCCCATCCCCAGTTGACTCACATCGGAAGCCTTTGCTGGCTGCCATCCGCCGATGCCCAGTTGTATGCTGTTGTAGCGTGTAGAGTATCTGAGCAGGTTGTACACGGTTTTTACTTTATCCCATGTCGTGGCACATGTATCCGTCATTTGTTTCAGGGCCTGCTGCTGTGTAGGTGTGAGCAGGTCTCTTCCTTCTATGAGTGTGTTTTGCCATCGCCCGAAGTCCTCCCAAGTTTTCATACTGCCTTCAGTGCCGAGGAATTGGAATCCGACGGGTGCGAAGTAGGCTATAGGCAGTCGTTCCGTAACGGGGGGCATAAGCGCTTCGCGGTGCAGCTGCTGCTGGTTTTCTATTGTTATCGTCAGGCATTTCTTATTTCCTTCAGTTGTAGTGACAATACTGTTGTCGGGCATGTTGAGCAGTTTGCTTCTCACTTCCATATTATTAGGCACCCGTAACGTGTAGACAGCATGTCTTACCTCGGTGCCGTATTCTGTGGCCGGGCAAAAAGCGGGGAAGCTGACAAATCCGTTGCTGTTGGCGTATTCGTAGTCGAAATCTATTGTTACGGGATAGCTTACGGGTTGATAGGCAAAGTAGTAGGTGCCGCCGTCTACCACCATTTGGGGGTGGTATTGCGTGTACTGCAAATCGTTTTTTTTCACTTTTCGTATTACTTGCCCGGCAGCATTGGATATCACTGCGTTGAATGCGGTGAGCTTCCTTGTCTGGTCGGTAGAGAATGCGAACTGCGCGGCACTGCGTCCTTTTTCGTTCAGGATGGTGATACTTTGATGTACCTTGCAGGTGTATTTCGTAGTACCGGTGCATTCCACTGTCATTTGCAGTTGATGCACGACAGTGTTGGCATCAGCTGCAAATGTTGAGGAAACGATGCCCAGCAGGATGATAACAAGGAGAAGTCGTTTCATTACTTTTTCTTTAATACAATCATCATCTGACTCTTTTCCACCATGGTGTCGAACACCTTTTTGATACTCTCGTAGCTTGACGGCTGAAAGAAGAGTTGATCAACGCTGAAAGTCTGTTGTATGATGAGTGTTTGTTCTTCTTGTTTGAAAGTCAGAGAGTAGGTCAGTTTTCCGTCTTTGTCGGCGACATGCGTTGCGCTAGGCAGTGTTTCAATGTGGTAGTTGGCGGGCAGTTTGATATAAATGTTCGTGCGGTCGATGTCTTTGTATGGGAATTCTATAGGCAATGCTCTCTTTTCGGCTGTCAGCGGGGCTTCTTTTATCAGTGGCAGGATGACCGGATTGAGATAGATGATATCCGTTGTGGCATTGGCTTGCTGTGAGAAGTCCATGGTTTGTGTGGCGGTAGGCGTGTATGCTTTGGCACCTTCCAACTGGTAGGTGCTGATGTCGATATTATGTTTTTCGGCAAATTTCTTTACGTAGGCTGCACTGTCTTCGGCCTGATTGTACGCGCGTCGCTTTGCATAAGCATCGTTGCCTTCGTATTTGCTGACGGCTTTTCCTGTCAGCAGCCCGTCCTCTGTCAGCGTGGCGTGAATGTCGGTGGTAGTTTTACCGTTGGCAATGGTCTGCACGTCTGTCCACGAGCTGCCTGTTCCTTTTCGCATCACGCGTCCTTTTTCCACGAGGAGCAGCGATGGCAGCATGTTCACGTCGCCATAGCTTGCCGAGGCGTCGAGGAAGAATATCTCGTCTCCCTTGTCCTGCACGCCTACGATGAACGTGTTCATAAATCGCAGGCTGGGGTGTGTGAGTGGTATTCGTCCGCTGTCGCGTGTTCGCAGTACCACCGGCATTGCTGTCAGTCCGGCATCTTTCAGCATGCTTATGAGTATGAAGTTGAGGTCGGCGTTGTTGCCACTGCCTTCTTTGAGTACCGTGTTAGCCGCTTTACCCCACAGAGCATATTTGCCGTTCCACTTCAACTTCTCTTGCAATAGTTGCAGAATGGCTCGTGCCTTGTCTTTGATATTGCTCATTGTGGCGATGCCAGCCTGCGTCATTTCGTTTTTGAAAGGATTTTCCTGTAGCAACCGTCCGCCGAAATCTTCATCATCCCAAAGCTGGTTGTCAATGCCCTGCCAGGTCTGCGAGAAGTTTTTGTAGACGGAGCCTGGTATGAAGATGCCTCCCAGTTCACAGGTCACCTTATTGCAATAGTCGGCAATGCTCCAAACAAAGTCGTCGTCTTTGAGTGAAGGAAGCCGTTGTCCTACAAAGCGGTATTGCATGCCGCTGAGGTTGAGCTCATTGCCTTTCACGTGGAAGGTGACGGAGGTGTTGCCCACTTTCTTCTCAAACGGATGTGTGCCGCTTTCTTCCACCTTGAATTTGAGCCACTCGGGAATGACGAGGTCATACTGTGCGTAGAGCACGGGTATGCTTCTTTGTGCATACCAAGTGTTGATATTTCCGTAGCTTTCTCTTTCAATGCGGTATTGGTACTCAATCACGCTACCCGCCTTCACTTGTGGGATGGAGAACGACAGGAGCATATTGTTTTCGTCTACCTTTTTGCGGAAAATCTGGTCGTTAGCCATTTTGGTTTTCACCTGTTTTCCGTTTTCGATGTTGTAGGTAGTGGCCTTGATGTTGCCTACGATGTCGCTGGCCAGATAGGGCACTTGTATATCGGCAAATTCTTTTCCTTCTTCAGTGAGTATTTTGATTTTCACTTTTTCGGTGATGATCAATTTTAATTCTCCATTGAACATGTCGTATGCGACATCCGTCATCCGGCACAGTTGCAGTGCCGGTGCATTGGGCTCTGCGGCATAGGTTGTGAGGTTGAGTTCCTGGTCGGTGGGTTTGCCGAATTTGGTGTTGGGTGTGAGTTCTTGTGCAGGGCAAAGCTGGCCGAGGACAAGAGCTAGAATTATCAGACGGATTGTTTTCATCATTGTGGTATTTTTTTTCATGGTTGTTTGTTGTTTTTCAGTTTGACGAAGCCCCACAGGTAGTCGTTGATGCTTTCTATGTCTTTCATTAGTTTCTGATAGTCCTTGGCAGCCCATTTCGGTTCGATGATGCTTTCGTGGATACCGTCTTCGGCTACGATGTTCTCCCGTGTGTGGAACAGTGCTGTCATGCTCCAGAATCCTCCGTCGCTCACCATGCTCTTGACCATTTTTTCGCCGGTCTTCAGTTCGGGCTTTATGGCTTGCGTGTTGAGCTTCAGTACTTTGTTGAGCACTCGGCGTGCTACATTGTCGTCCACCCTGGCGGTGTCTTCCAGTTCGCCTACGTAGCTGCACACATACCATTGTCCTTCCTTTTCGTTCAGCTCGATACCGCTCCCTGTGCGCACGGTGCGCCCGTCGACAGTTCTGCGGAGCATCATGCCGCCGCTCGTGTAGTAGCGATAGGTGTAGAACTCATCCTCGTAGGGGTGTTTCAGCTTGTAGCGATACACCATATCGTTGAGCAGCGCATGAAAATTGTCGATTGCCCTCATGTAAGCGTAACGTGCGGGATGCCCGATGGTCCAGTTGGCAGAGTCTTTGTCCAGGTTGGAGTAGGTGCCGTTGCCATGTAGGGCAGGTGCCACGCCGTCCCAGCTGATGTCTTGTTGCCATCTGGCTGGGGGATAGTAGCTCATTCTCTGTTGTAAGGGCTGCATGCGTCTGACCAATAACGTGTCGCCTTTAGCATTGACAATTTTTTTTATGTTGCGGGCTTGGTATTGTTCCACCGCCTCTTGCTGTGCAGCTTCGTATGCTGTCTGCTCGGCCTGATATGCTTCATACAGTGTTAGGAAGCGTGCGTTGGCCAGTTGCCGGGCGATGCTCTTCAGCTGTTTGTCGGTGAGCGGCATGGTGACGAGTCGTGCGTTGCGTGCTATAGCGTCAGCATCGAATACGAACTCTGCGGCTCCGCTGAAGCCTTGTGTGCGTTGCAGCCATGTCTTGCCTTGGTGTCGGTAGATGGTGAAGGTGTGGCGTTGCATGCCGTAGCGTTCGTAGGAGCGCTCGCCGTAGTATAGCCGGCGTGCACCTTCGGGCAGTCGCTGCGCATGCAGGGCGGTGGCAACGAGTGCAAGCAGTAGGGTGATGAATGCGTGTCTCATGGCGATGGTGTTGTAGTGGTGTTGCCAACGCAACAAAC
Source organism: Bacteroidaceae bacterium (assembly GCA_017940185.1). Classification (GTDB taxonomy): domain Bacteria; phylum Bacteroidota; class Bacteroidia; order Bacteroidales; family Bacteroidaceae; genus Prevotella. The sequence goes on from JAGAZE010000027.1 coordinate 76,938, forward strand.
GGGACGGGGAATGTGTTGTGTGGGAAGGTGTGTTTACCCCTTAGGTTGCAGGTCTTCGGGTATGGGTAGCCATTGCAGGTTGGTGAGGTAACCCTTGCCTTCTTTGTAGCCCAGTTTCTTCAGCATCTTTTCACCTTTCTTGGCTGAGATTATCTCATTGTTGAGTTTATAGGTGCATCCCTCGGGCGTTTCTTCCACTTCGAGCCATGTCTCGGGTATGCTATTGTCGAGAATGGCAAACTGTCTGAGGGTATAGTCTGGCCGGTAATGGTTTGCACATGCTGCCCCCTTATAGAGCAGTACCTCTTCAAACTTCTCGTCTGTCCAGGCTATGAGGTAGGTGTCTGTTTCGGTGTCGGCGAACACGGCTTGGTGTTTGCCGTCGGCTGTGCGCACCCATATCTCTTTGCTGCCGTCGCCGTCGAGGTCGATGAGGACGTATTCGGTGAAGTTGTCTTGCAGCACGCTGCCAGTCTGGAAGTTGTAGGTCTCATAGATGACGAACATGGTGTAGGGTTCGATGGGCGATTGCTGTGCGTGGAGTTGCAGCGAGGCAACGATGGCGGTAATGGTTAAGAGTAGTTTTTTCATGACAGATGTTGATTTTAGTGATGATTACTGTTGTGACGGGTGTGTGGCATACTCAACGAGGCAAAGGTTGTATGCTTATTGCAGTTCAGCTTCTCTGAGCAGTTGCAGTTCTTCCTCGGCCTGCTGTATGGTCTGCTCGGGATTTTTTACGATGGGTGTGAGTTTTTCGCTGTCGTAGTCGAAGTCCTGCACGTCCTGTGTTCCTTCGGCTTGGTAGTGCAGCCTCACCTGTCCGCCCTGCACCTGGTTGATGGCATTGAGCAGTCGTTGGAAGAATCCTGGTTGGCGCGCCACCACAATGTTGGCCTCGGCCCTTTCCAGCAGTCCGATGCTGTCTTTCACGGTGGCGAGTGCCAGAATGATGGTTCCCTTGTGTTCGTCTATGGCGGTGAAGGGTGCGGGGATGCTGTCTTTGAGGTTGTCGACGAGAATGGCCGTAGCATCGCGCTGGCATGCCTGCAAGGTGAAGAGCACTGCTATGAGGGGCATCAGCAACCAGCGGCGGTGGGGTAGGGAGGAAGAGATGTGCATAATAGTGTATAAATAAGTGAGTTGACTCGTTCTTTTGAATAAGTTATGGCAAAGTTAGGAAAAATATGTATATCCACGGCATTTTCCGTGGTTTTTCTTTACCTTTGCACAATATAGCAATCGTTCCCCTGTTTATTTACTTATGGCACACATAGAGATCAGGAAGGTGTCGTCGAAGCGCGACCTTCGTCAATTTATAGATTTCCACTACGACCTTTACAAGGGCAATCAGTTTGATGCTCCGCCGCTCTTCAGCGACGAGATGAGCACATTGTCGAAGGACAAGAATGCCGCCTTCGAGTTTTGCGAAGCCGAGTACTACCTTGCCTATCGCGACGGTGTGCTGGCGGGTCGTGTGGCAGCCATCATCAACCACCGCGCCAACGAGAAGTGGCAGCGCAAGAGTGTGCGCTTCGGGTGGATCGACTTTGTCGACGACATTGAGGTGAGCGGTGCGCTGCTTGCTGCCGTCGAAGACTTTGGCCGCGCCCATGGCATGACAGAGGTGGTGGGGCCGCTGGGTTTCACCGACTTCGACCCCGAGGGAATGCTCACCTGGGGCTTCGACCAACTGGGCACCATGGCGACATTATACAACTATCCCTACTATCCCGAACACATGGAGCGCCTCGGCGGATGGGAGAAAGACAACGACTATGTGGAGTTCAAAATCTTCGTCCCCGATGCCATTCCCGAGAAGATGGTGAAGATAAGCGAATTGGTGATGAAGCGCTACAACCTGCACATCCGCAAGCTGACAAAGCGCGAAGTGATGAAGGAGGGCATGGGACAGAAAATCTTCAACGTAATCAACGACAGCTTCCAGGACATCTATGGATACTCCAACCTGTCGCCCAGGCAGATAGATCAGTATGTGGATGCCTACCTGCCCTATGCCGACCTCAACCTCATTCCGGTGATAGAAGACTGGAACACGCCCGACCATAAGATAGTGGGTGTGGGCATCAGCATCCCCTCGCTGTCGCTGGCCATGCAGAAGTGCCGTCGCGGTCGGCTGCTGCCCTTCGGCTGGTGGCACGTGCTGCGGGCGCTGAAACGCCGCAAGGCACGCATCATCGACCTGGAGATGGTGGGCGTGCTGCCCGAATATCGCAATAAAGGCGTCAACGCACTGCTCTTCTACGACCTCATACCATGGTATCAGAAGTACGGCATCGAGTGGGGAGAGAGCCAGGTGGAGATGGAAGACAATGCTGCTGTTCAGAGTCAGTGGAGCTACTTCCATACCGAGATGCACAAGAAGCGCAGATGCTATAGGAAAACACTGTAGGAACAAGACACTGTCAAATTAAATTATACCCGACAAGCATGCCTGACAATATACAAGACAACCTCACTGCCAATCCGCAGATACCCATAACCGACTACACCGACGAGAATATACGCCACCTCAGCGACATGGAACACATCCGTACGCGCCCCGGCATGTACATCGGCAGGCTGGGCGACGGCTCGCTGCCCGAAGACGGAATCTACGTGCTGCTCAAAGAGGTGATTGACAACAGCATCGACGAGTTTAAGATGAGTGCCGGCAAGCGCATCGAGATAGACATCGACGAGGAACACCATGGCGTCAGCGTGCGCGACTACGGGCGCGGCATCCCCCAGGGTAAGCTCATTGAGGCGGTGTCGCTGCTCAACACCGGCGGTAAGTACGACTCCAAGGCCTTCAAGAAGAGCGTGGGCCTCAACGGCGTGGGCCTGAAGGCCGTCAATGCGCTGAGCACATACTTCGAAGTGCGCAGTCACCGCGAGGGAAAGGTGCGCACGGCAACATTCGAGAAAGGACTGCTGCAGACCGACACCACCAGGAAGTCGAACGATGAGACAGGTACCTACGTAAGCTTCCAACCCGACGACAGCCTGTTTAAAAACTACCGCTACCGCGATGAGATAGTGGAGAACATGCTACGCAACTACACCTATCTCAACACCGGGCTCACCATCATGTACAACGGCAGGCGCATTCTCAGCCGCAACGGGCTGGAAGACCTGCTGCAAGACACGATGACCACCGAAGGCATCTATCCCATCATCCACCTCAAGGGCGAAGACATTGAGATAGCCTTCACCCACACCAACCAGTATGGCGAGGAGTACCACAGCTTCGTCAACGGACAGCACACCACGCAAGGCGGCACCCATCAGAGTGCCTTCAAGGAGCACATAGCCAAGACCATCAAGGATTTCTCGGGCAAGAACTTCGAATACACCGACATACGCAACGGCCTCGTTGGTGCCATAGCGCTCAACGTGGAGGAACCGATGTTTGAGAGTCAGACCAAGATAAAGCTCGGCAGCAACAACATGTGGCCCGCCAACGAGCAGGAAGGCAAACCCGCCGGACCCACCGTCAACCGCTACGTGGGCGACTTCATCAAGCAGGAACTCGACAACTTCCTGCACAAGCATCCCGACATTGCCGAACAGATGCTGCAGAAGATTGCCGAGAGCGAGAAGGAGCGCAAGGCCATGGCGGGCGTCACCAAGCAGGCACGCGAAAAAGCGAAGAAAGCCAATCTCAATAACCGAAAACTGCGCGACTGCCGCATACACTACTCCGACACCAAAAACGACCGAAAGGAGGAGAGCTGTATCTTCATCACCGAGGGCGACTCCGCCAGCGGAAGCATCACCAAGAGTCGCGACGTCAACACACAAGCCGTGTTTTCATTGAGAGGAAAACCGCTCAACACCTACGGCAAGACGAAAAAGGTGGTATACGAAAACGAGGAGTTCTACCTGCTGCAAGCCGCACTCGACATAGAAGACAGCCTCGACAACCTGCGCTACAACAAGGTGATAGTAGCCACCGATGCCGATGTCGACGGCATGCACATACGACTCCTGCTCATCACCTTCTTCCTGCAGTTCTTCCCCGACCTCATCAAGAAAGGACACGTCTACGTGCTCCAGACGCCGCTTTTCCGCGTGCGCAACCGACGCACCAAGGTGAGAAACAAGGCCGTGGCGGCTGAAGACGACCGGCAACAGACAACACAGAAGGGAAAGAAGAGCGACTTTATCACGCGCTACTGCTACAACGAAGAAGAAAGACTCAAAGCTATAAAAGACCTCGGCCCCGACCCGGAAATAACACGATTTAAGGGACTGGGAGAAATAAGTCCCGATGAGTTTGCCCACTTCATCGGTCCCGACATACGCCTGGAGCAGGTGACCTTGCACAAGACCGACCAAGTGCAGAAACTGCTGGAATACTACATGGGCAGCAACACTATGGAACGACAAAACTTCATCATCGACAACCTCATAGTGGAAGAAGACCTGCCAGAAGACTCCGAGCAGTAATCACATTCCCTCCACCCGACCCCCGTACATTGCCAATGAAACGACAATTCCTCCTTTCCCTGTTATTGTCCCTCGCTGTGTGTCTGCCTGCCTCGGCCCAGTTCACCCTGGGCAGCAAGACACCTGCCGACAAGCTTGCCAATGCCATACGCCTCGTAGAGCAACTCTACGTCGACACCGTCAATGGCGGGCAGTTGGCCGAAGCTGCCATACGCGCCATGCTCAAAGAACTCGACCCGCACTCCTCCTACGCCTCGGCAAAGGAGGCAAAAGCCGTCAACGAAAACTTCTCGGGAAGCTTCGAGGGCGTAGGCATACAGTTCAACATGGTCGACGATACGCTGCTCGTGGTGCAAACCATTGTGAAAGGTCCCTCCGAGAAGGCGGGCATCGTGGCCGGCGACCGCATCGTGAGCGTCGACGGCAAACCCATAGCAGGCGTGAAGATGTCGAGAGAAGACATCATGACGCGCCTGCGGGGTAAGAAAGGTACCATGGTGCGTCTCGGAGTGGTGCGCCGCAGTGTGAAGGATACGCTCGCCTTCAACGTCGTGCGCGACAAGATACCGCTCTACACCATCTACGCCAAGCACATGATGACGCCCGACATAGGCTACATACGCATAGAGAGCTTCGGCGAAAACACCTATAAGGAGTTCCTCGATGCCGTCAAGCTGTTGCAGGAGCAGGGTATGACCAAGCTCATCCTCGACCTGCAAGACAATGGCGGCGGCGTATTGCAGGTGGCCACCGAAATCATTGACGAGTTTCTCAATGCAGGCGACCTCATCGTCTACACCGAAGGACGCCGACAACGCCGACAGACATTCAGTGCACACGCCCACGGTCGCCTGCAGCAGATGCCCGTGGTGGTGCTCATCAATGAGTTCTCCGCCTCGGCCTCAGAGATAGTGGCCGGCGCCCTGCAGGATCAGGACCGCGGCACCATCGTTGGCCGACGCTCGTTCGGAAAAGGACTCGTGCAACGCATCATCGCCTTTCAAGACGGCTCCCACGTGCGCCTCACCATGGCACACTACTACACCCCTTCGGGACGATGCATACAAAAACCTTACACCAAAGGCGACACCAAGAGTTATGCACTGGAGCTTGACCAACGTCTCAAGCACGGCGAACTCACCAATGCCGACAGCATACATTTCCCCGACTCGCTGCGCTACTACACCCTGCGCCGACACCGACCCGTCTATGGAGGAGGCGGCATCATGCCCGACATCTTCGTGCCGCTCGACACCACAGCCTACACACGGCAGCACCGGCAGCTGGCAGCGAAAAACATCGTGCTCGAGCAGACGCTGAAATACATCGACAACCAGCGCGACAAGCTCAAGCGGAAGTACTCATCCTTCAGCAAATTCCGCACCGACTATGTCGTGCCGCAGACAATCATCGACAACATACTGCGCATAGGCGAAGAGCAAAACATCAAGGCCAAGGACGACGATGAGCGCCAGCGCACCATCAGCGCACTGCAATGGCAGCTCAAGGCACTCGTGGCTCGCGACCTGTGGGACATGAACGAATACTACATCATCGCCAACGAGCACAATGACATCGTGCAACGGGCCCTCAAGGAAATGATGAAGGAATAGGTGGATGAGAATATTCTTAAAGAAAACTTAAGTAGTGCTATGGCATATTATGGTAATATCTTGGAAGAGGAATTAAAGAACAAAGTGGCCCAAGACCTCTTTGAAGGCTTCGATACAACACAGATTATCGGACGGATTGATTTTTGTGTCACTATTCCAGCAGACCCATTGGGACTGAATGAAGCAGAGTCATTGCTTTGGGCAGAAGCTAAGAGAGGAACAAGTCACGATATTTACGAGTCCTTCATCCAGTTGATACTCACACTGGGTAAAGAACGCCCACAAGATACCATTCTGCCACCAGCTTTTCTTGGTGCTTTCGATGCTGAGAAAATAGCGTTTCTGCCTTATAGCACCATTTTGGATGTTCTGCGTCAGAATGACTTTAATTGGAATGTCGCCCCAAGTGACCATACCACAAAAGAGTTCAAACAACTACAAGAACTCTTGGATGATGCACTTCATCATGGACTTGAAATTTACTACTATGAGAAGGATGCCAAAGAACTAGTGTACTTCATTAAGAAGAATTTCAACCTGCGAAAGATCGGAGTGCGTCATATTCGCATCAACAAAAACAATTTCACCCACATATACCTGAAATGGCTCGAAGCAGTTAAGCCAACCATCAACATAAATTGGGAAGTTGCCAAGAAAGCAGGCATTATAGATGCAGATTTCTATCTAGCTGATATTCTTTCAAAAGAGAACAATACGCTTGGTGAGAAATTATATGTCTTATTACAAAATGACCACTATCTTTTGGATAGAAAGGTAGACGATACTGGACTTGAAGAATACAAACGCGCTCTTTTTTATGATAAGCAGAAAGCACACACACAGTTCTGGAATCGCTATGCCCGTCCTCCACGTCGCGAGTACTGGGATGATATTGTTAATCGTCGAGACCTATTAGTTCCACAAGATGTACGTGAGCGTAAAGGCAGTTTCTTCACACCTGCAAGATGGGTAGAACTCTCACAACAGTATTTAGCAGCAGAACTGGGCGAGAACTGGCAGGAAGAGTATTATGTATGGGATTGTTGCGCTGGAACAGGTAACCTACTGGCTGGTCTTACCAATAAATATAATATCTACGCTTCAACGCTTGACAAAGCCGATGTACAAGCCATGATGCAACGAATTGACACCATGAATGCCGCCGCTCGCGACAAAGAGACTGGTGGTGCCAATCTGTTAGAAAGCCATGTATTTCAATTTGATTTCCTCAACGACCCATTGATAGACGAGATAGACAAGAATGGAAACGTCATTAAGAAATCGAAACTTCCCAAGTCTCTACAAGACATTATCAACGACCCTGAGAAACGAAAGAAACTTGTCATCTATATTAATCCACCTTACGCAGAAGCCAGTAATGCTAGAACTGTCACAGGAAGTGGACAAAACAGGGCAGGACTTTCAAAGTCAGCCGTACAAGAACGATATAAGAATAAATTAGGAAGAGCAGGGAATGAACTTTTTGCACAATTTTATGCACGAATTGTAGTTGAAATCCCAACCTCGGTGCTTGCGCTATTTTCAAAGTTGAAAATAGCGCAAGCACCGAACTTCCGTGATTTCCGGAAAACTTTCCGGGCGAAGCCCGGTCGATTTTTTTTGGTTCCCGCCAACACCTTTGACAACGTCAAAGGAAGTTTTCCTGTTGGCTTTCAAATATGGCATACAGGAACAGAAGATTATTTTCAACAAACACAAGCAGATGTTTATAATGCGGAAGGAGATTATCTCGAAAAGAAAAATCTATATTCCCATGATGGGGCTCGTTTTATTATTGAATGGCTTCGTCAATATTACGACAAAGAAAACGAGCATTTAGCATTCCATCGCTATTCTGGTACAGATTTCCAACACAGTAAAGATGTGTATATTACTCTAAGCCCTTATAAAGCTGACATAGAACAAGTAAAAGGGAACTGGATTACCAAAAGCAATATTATCCCTATGGTCATTTTCTATACCGTTCGTCACTGCATCGATGCTACTTGGTTAAACGATCGCGACCAATTTCTCTATCCCAACAATAACTGGCAGGTAGATACTGAGTTTCAGGCAGATTGTCTCATCTATGCACTCTTTCATGGACAAAACCGCATTAGCAGTGAGCATGGAATAAATCATTGGATTCCCTTCACTGAAGAAGAAGTTGATGCAAAAGAGATATTCGAGAGCCATTTTATGAGTGATTTTATACACGGACAAATCAAAAAGACAATCCGAACAGAAGAAGAACAAAAGGAATATGAAAAAGATAGTAAGAACTATCATGTGGCAGATGTCTTCGACGAGTCAGTCGTTTCCACTACCACTAAATATCTCGACGGCACCGTCCCATTATCCTTGTCTGCCGAAGCCCAAGCAGTTATGGATGCAGGCCGTGAACTTTGGTGCTACTATCATCAGCAACCTATTGCCAAAGAAAACCCCAATGCATCTTTCTATGACATCCGCCTTTACTTCCAAGGGACTAAAACCACAAAGAGCGGTAAACAGCAGATGAATACAGAAAGTGCAGATGAGAACTACACACAACTCATTACCAATCTACGCTTAGTACATAAGGCACTTGCCAAGAAAATAGAACCAAAAGTGTATGAGTATGGTTTCTTGAAATAAATCATTACCTATGTGAATAGAAACAAGCACTAAACAAGATGAGTAAGTATGAGATGTCTTTCTTTCTTGCATCCAACACATTTGTTATCTTTGCAACCTGTTACATAACAAGTAGGAAATCTATACAATTATGAAAACTATGGTTGATTAGCTTTTCTCATGGGCATCAATCATAACAATATTACTCCTATGTCAATCGAACAACAACTCACGCAAGCCATCGGCAACGCCGTTGCAGTGCTCTACGGACAGCAAGTGCCCGAGAAGATGCTGCAAGTACAGAAAACAAAGTCGGAATTCGAGGGCAACCTCACCCTCGTGGTGTTCCCCTTGCTGCGCATCTCCAGGCAGAAACCCGAAGATACGGCTACCGCCATCGGTCAATGGCTCGTCGACAACTGCCCGCTGGTGTCGGCATTCAACGTCGTGAAGGGATTTCTCAACCTCGTGATAGGCGACGACGCCTGGCTGCAACTGCTGCAGACTATTGACGACGAAACCCACTTCGGCTACCAGAACCCGCTTGGACAGGCAGCCGCTGAGGCACCGCTGGCCATGGTGGAATACTCTTCGCCCAACACCAACAAGCCGCTCCACCTCGGACATGTGCGCAACAACCTGCTCGGATGGAGCCTGGCACAGATACTCTCCGCCTGCGGCTACCGCGTGGTGAAGACCAACATCGTCAACGACCGGGGTATACACATCTGCAAGTCGATGCTCGCATGGCAGAAGTGGGGCAACGGAGCCACACCCGAAAGCACAGGAAAGAAGGGCGACCACCTCATAGGCGACTACTATGTGGAGTTCGACAAGCACTACCGCGAAGAGGTGCGTCAGCTCAAGGCGCAACTCATCAGCAGTGGGGTAGGGGAGGAGGAAGCCGAAGCCCGGGCTAAAAATGAAGCACCCCTCATGCAGGAAGCACACGACATGCTGGTGAAGTGGGAACAGGGCGATGCCGAGGTGCGTGCGCTGTGGAAGAAGATGAACGACTGGGTCTATGCAGGCTTCGACGAGACCTACCAGGCGCTGGGCGTAGCCTTCGACAAGATATACTACGAGAGCGACACCTACCTCGTAGGCAAGCAGAAGGTGGAAGAAGGACTGGCAAAGGGACTCTTCTACCGCAAGGACGACGGCAGCGTGTGGGCTGACCTCACAGGCGACGGACTCGACCACAAGCTGTTGCTCCGCAGCGACGGCACAAGCGTATACATGACGCAGGATATCGGCACCGCACAGATGCGCTACGCCGACTATCCCATCAACCGCATGATCTACGTGGTGGGCAACGAGCAGAACTACCACTTCCAGGTACTCGCCCTGCTGCTCGACCGGCTCGGCTTCCCATGGGGAAAGGACATCGTGCACTTCTCCTACGGCATGGTGGAGCTGCCCAACGGCAAGATGAAGAGTCGCGAAGGCACCGTCGTCGATGCCGACGACCTCATAGAAGGAATGGTGGCAGAAGCACTGCAGACAAGCGAAGAACTGGGCAAATTCAACGACATGACGCCCGAAGAGCGCAGAGAGATAGCACGCATCGTAGGACTGGGAGCACTGAAATACTTCATCCTCAAGGTCGACGCACGCAAAAACATGACCTTCAACCCCGAAGAGAGCATCGACTTCAACGGCAACACCGGACCCTTCATACAATATACCTACGCACGCATACGCTCCATACTGCGCAAGGCAGAGGAAGAAAATACCGGCAACGCCATCCATACTGCTCCCGCATCGCTCAACGACAAGGAAATAGCACTCATACAGAAGCTCAACGACTTCCCGGCAGTTGTGCAACAGGCAGGCAACGACTTCGCACCAAGCGTCATAGCCAACTACTGCTACGAGCTCACAAAGGCATTCAACCAGTTCTACCACGACTACAGCATCCTCAATGCCGACACCGAAGAGCAGAAAGCCTTCCGCCTGAAGCTGGCCGCCAACGTGGCAAAGGTGATACGACTCGCCATGCAACTGCTCGGCATAGAAGTGCCCGAAAGAATGTAACGCTTGGAATCAGAAAATAATTAAAGGCGCATTCTCCTTTCACATCTGATTATAAGCAATGAGAACATTCAGACGATTTAGAAAAGCCTATGTCTCAATCCTAAAACATAATATTAAAGTCCTGAATGAAAGTGGTTGTTTCAACACGATGAAAAAGACCTCTCTCCCCCCCCCACCTCCCGACTGGCGCACAGACACCGTCCTGCCACTCCATCCCGATGTGCTTGCCGACGCATGGGCTGTCGATGCTGCCTGCTCGGGAAACCCCGGACCCATGGAATATCAAGGCATCGACCTGCAGACGGGCGCGCAGGTGTTCCACTATGGCCCACTGCACGGCACTAACAACATCGGCGAATTTCTCGCCATCGTACATGCGCTCGCCCTCATGGAGCAGAAGGGCATACGCAAGACGCTCTACACCGACAGCAACACTGCGCTCACATGGGTGCGACGCCGCCAATGTAAGACAAAACTGGAACGCACGCCGAGCACAGCAAAGCTCTACGAACTCATACAGCGTGCCGAAGCGTGGCTGCGCACACACACCGTCAGCTCACCCGTCGTGCATTGGGACACCAAGAAGTGGGGAGAGATACCCGCCGACTTCGGAAGAAAATAACGATTACAGACCAAAGTCGACGAGATTGGTCAGCAAAGTCGACGAGATTGGTCAGCAAAGTCGACGAGATTGAATAGGGAGCATAGCCCATCTATTTCCCGAATGGGCTACGTTGAAAATGCAAAATCAGTGATATTGGTAACTAATATCGCTGATTTTTCATTGTGGTCGGGCTATGCCGCCCTTGTTGTCGGGCTGTCGTTGAAGTCTTGCCTTGGCTTGTGCGGTCAGTATTCCACGTAGGGTTCCAGCCGTTCGAGGATGTCGGGTGTGAAGTCGCGCAGCAGTTGCAGTTGTTGCAGGTTGCTGATGGGGCCTTTCAGTCGGCGATAGTCTACGATGGCTTTGGCGCGGTGGAAGTTGATGTAGGGATGTTGCTGCAGTTGGCGCAGTGTGGCAGTGTTGATGTTGATTTTCTTCAGCGCTATGTCGTCCACTGCCATAAATGCGAGGGCATTGACAGGAAATCCCTCCAGGTCCTTGAGCTGTTCGCGGCTGTGAAATCCTCCTATGAGTTGGCGGTATGCCACGATGCGCCGCGCCCAGTAGGAGCCTATGCCCGGCACGCGCTGCAGCAGTGTGGTATCGGCGTGGTTGAGCGGGATGGTTTCGCCTGCCAGCAGTTTCCTGGGGCGCTGTGGCGTGCTGTCGGAGGGTTCACGCGTCGCGCGCTCCTTCACCAGCGAGGCGGCCGGAGCATAGTCGGGCGATATCTGTATGTAGGGCTCCAGTTCGCGATAGGTCTTGGCGTCGAGGCCGTAGAGACGTGCAAAGTCTTCTTTCTTGCGATATACGCCGCCGGCAGCGCGGTATTTGTAGATGTTGCGCACCTGCCACGGGCGCAGACCCAGCCGCAGCAGCTGTGTGCTGTCGGCACTGTTGGGGTCGAAGGCGAAGCGCTCTACGCGCCGTCCGCCCGTATAATAGTAGCGCGGCGGCGGCGCATGGCGACTATAGCCCCTGCGTGCCTGATAGCGTCGGTTGTCGTAGTGTGAAGCCTGCAGTGTATCGGCAGCGGTAGGCGAAGCGGTGTGGCTGCTGCGGCCCAGGGTGAGAAACAGCAGTGTGGCGACGCCCAGCACCAATAAGAGGAGGAGTAACACACGGCGGTCGGAACGCTGGAAGTAGAAAAATTCGCGCCACATGTCAGAACACGCCCAGCTGATGCAAGAAGATGACGAGTATGCTCAGCGGACACACGAAACGTATGAGGAAGAGATAGATGCCGAAGAGTGTGCCGCGCAGCGTGCCATAGTTGGTGAACTCCTCGCGTACAATCTGTTTCGGCACATACCACCCGAGGAAGAGACAGGTGAGCAGTCCGCCCAGCGGCAGCAGTATCTGTCCCGTAAGGAAGTCGAACAGGCTGAAGAGCGACTGGCCGAAGAGCGACAAAGCATCGACGGCTCCCATCGACAGCGAGCAGAAGGCCCCCAGCACACAGGCGATGACAGTGACGATGGCGGAGGCGCGCTGCCTGCTCATCTTCCACTGCTCGTGCAGGAAGGCTGTGGCCACCTCATGCAGCGACATGAGCGAAGTGAGAGCGGCTACGGAAAGCAGAGTGTAGAACAAGATGCTCACCACGTAGCCCACGGCTGCCACGCTGCCGAAAGCTTGCTGAAAGACGTTGGGCAGCGTGATGAAGATGAGCGACGGGCCGCTGTCGGGGTGTACACCCACCGAGAACGCCGCCGGAAAAATCATCAAGCCTGCCAGAATGGCAATCATGGAGTCGACCAGCGAGATTTGCACCGCCGACTTCATGAGATGCGTGTCGCGCGAATAGTACGACGCATAGGTGACGATGCATCCCATACCGATGCTGAGCGAGTAGAACGACTGTCCCAGTGCGCCCAGCAGGGCATTGCTGTCGAGCTTGGAGAAGTCGGGTTTCAGCATGAAACTGATGCCCTCGCCGGCACCGGGCAGCATACACGAAGCCACCACAATGATGAGCAGCAGCACAAACAATGTGGGCATGAGCAGCTTCGAAGCCCGCTCAATGCCCTTCTCCACACCGCGAACGATGATGAAGTGGGTGGCACACAGTATTATCACCGTCCACACGATGGGCTGCCACGTGCCGGTGGAGAAGTCGGTGAAGTACTGGCTGACGGCTTCTTTGTCGCCTGTGAGCTGTCCGGTGGCGCTGCCGAAGATGTATTGCAGGCACCAACCCGAAACCACGGCATAGTAGCCCATGATGAGAAAGCCTGTAATCACGCCTACCAGGCCGATATACTTCCACGCTGTGCCGTTGGCCAGCTTTGAATAAGCCCCGTAGGAATTGGCTGCGCCGCGCCGCCCGATGATAAACTCGCTGACCAGACAGGGTATGCCCAGCAGCAGCACACAGGCGAAGTACACCATGATAAAGGCAGCGCCGCCATGCTCGCCCGCCATGTAGGGGAAACGCCAGATGTTGCCCAAGCCCACGGCCGAACCTGCCGTGGCAAGGATAATGCCGAGCTTGCTGCCGAAGTTGGCACGTGTGTGATGTTTCATAGTATGGAGGGGTTTGCTGATAAGGTCAGTGGCCTATCTCGGGCAGGTGGAATTTAGATTCAGGCTTCTTGTTCTTGAAGATGCCGCACTTAATCTTATATCCCAGCGACACCATCAGCGCATTGAGATGCTGTTCCTTACTGTCGCTCAGCACCGTCAGGCCGAAGTTGTAGTGTACGTCGAGCATCAGAGGGCCGAAGTCGTAACTCGCACCCACGGGGATGCTGGCCCACGAGTTGTTGGAAGTGCCGTAGTGGTGCTTCTTGTCGTTACCGCCATTGAGACGGAAACCAAACTGAAAGCCCGTCATCACCGACAGATTTTTCACCGGATGCCACACCATCTGCAGTGGGATGTTCAGATAGGGCATCACCCAGTCGTGGCGCTCGCTATACACCTTGTAGGTGTCTAACCGGCCTGCTATCTGTTGGTATTCTACTGAGGCGGCATCCTTGGCACCCAGAGAGGCGAAGTAGAGACCTGCACGGAAGCCCCAAGGACCTTTGAGATCGGCGTCGAAGTCGACACCCGCCATAAAGCCCGGGCGCATCTTGGCATCCACGGCCTTGCCGGTCATCGTGGAAAAGGTGACACCGGCGCGCGGAATAATGTAGTAGTAGTTTTTTTCTTCTTCTTGTGCCGATACGCACAATGGAAGGAAAAGCAGAGTGAGAAGGATGAAGTGTTTCATGACTGCGATAGTTTTTTATGTTACGTGTATCTGCATGTGCTGTGTATCGAAGCGTATGCCCCGGCCGTCGAGGAAGGTGTTGAGCTGTCCTCCCTGTGCCAGCTCTTGCGGTGTGCCCTCCCACAGATGTCCGTCCATCATCAGCCACAGGCGGTCGGCGAGTTGCAGGGCCAGCTCCACATCGTGGGTGGAAAGCAGGATGGCCTTGCCCTGCTCGTGGCTGAGGCGGCGCAGCATCTGCAATGTGTCTACCTTGCTCGGGTAGTCGAGGAAGGCGGTGGGCTCGTCCAGCAGTATATAGGGTGTATGCTGTGCCAGTGCCTTGGCTATCATCGCCTTCTGCCGTTCGCCGTCGGAGAGGGTGTGCAGCATCCTGTCGGCCAGGTGGCTGATGCCTGCATGCTGCATGCTGTCGGCCACCACCTGTGCATCGTCCCGGCTCAGCGTGCCCCAGAAGTTGGTGTAGGGGCTGCGCCCTATGCCCACCAAGTCGCGCACGCTGATGTTGGCCACCTGCACGCGTGCCGTGAGCACCACGCTGACCAGACGTGCCAGCTGTTGCGGCCGCAGTGCGGCAAGGTCGTGCCCTCCGATGCTGATGCTGCCCTGCAGCGGAGGCTGAAAGGCGGAGAGCGTGCGCATGAGCGTCGACTTGCCGGTGCCGTTGGGACCGATGAGGCACACCAGCTGCCCCTCGGCGAGGGTGGTGTCGATGTCGGCACATACTGTGCGCGGTGCCTCACCGCGCTGACGGTAGCCTATATATATATGGTGTATCTGCACAGCGCGCTTGTATATGGCACAGTCGTCAAGTGTATCTCTGCGTGCTTATGCTCTCAGCTTGGCATCCATGTTGGCTGCCGCCTTGCGTCCGTCGCCCATGGCGAGGATGACGGTGGCACCGCCACGCACAATGTCGCCGCCGGCGAAGAGCATGCCGTGCGAACTCTCCATCTGCTCGTCGACGGCAATGGTGTTCTTGCGGCCCAGTTCCAGTCCTGCGACGCTCTTGGGTACCAGTGGGTTGGGCGATACGCCTACTGCCACTACCACTTGGTCGACATCAATGGTCACCGTCTGTCCCTCAATGGGTTCGGGACGGCGGCGTCCGCTCTCGTCGGGCTCGCCCAGGCGCATCACTTGGAGCACAGCTCCGCATACAGCCCCCTTGTCGTCGGCCAGGTATTCTATGGGATTGTGCAGTGTGAGGAAGCGTATGCCCTCTTCCTTGGCGTGCTTCACCTCCTCGATACGTGCGGGCATCTCCTCCTCGCTGCGTCGATAGACGAGCGTCACCTCTGCGCCGAGACGGCGTGCGGTGCGTGCAGAGTCCATGGCGGTATTGCCGCCGCCCACCACGAGTACCTTCTTGCCGAAGTGTACGGGGGTGTCGCTGTCCTTGCTGGCTGCATCCATGAGGTTGACACGGGTGAGATATTCGTTCGACGACATGATGTTGAGTGCATTCTCGCCCTTGATGTCCATGAAGTTGGGCAGTCCGGCTCCCGATGCAACGAATATGCCGCGATAGCCTTCGGCTTCCAGCTCGTCGATGGTAATGGTTTTGCCCACGATGGTGTCGGTGTGGAACTGCACGCCGAGCTTGCTGAGTGTTTCTATCTCTACATCAACGATACGGTTGGGCAGTCGGAATTCGGGAATGCCGTATTTCAGCACGCCGCCAATCTCGTGCAGTGCTTCAAACACGGTCACCTCATATCCTTTCTTTATCATGTCGCCTGCAAACGACAGTCCGGCGGGGCCTGAGCCTACTACAGCCACCTTCATGCCGTTGGCAGGTGCTTTCTCGGGCAGTGTGGCTTTGCCGCTCTCGCGCTCATAGTCGGCGGCGAAGCGCTCCAGATAGCCGATGGCCACGGCGGGCTCGTTCATCTTGAGGTGAATGCAGCGGCTCTCGCACTGTTTCTCCTGCGGACATACGCGGCCACATACGGCGGGGAGTGCAGAGGTGTGCTTCAGCACACGGGCGGCATCGAGGAAGTGGCCGCGCTCAATGTTCTTAATGAAGGAGGGTATCTCGATGTTGACGGGGCAGCCTTCCATGCACGATGGCTTGCCACAGTCGAGACAGCGCTTGGCTTCCTGCATGGCCATCTCAGCCGTCAGGCCCTGGTTGACTTCTTCCAGTCGTGTGGTGGCGCGATAGTCGGCGTCGAGCTCAGGCATCACCACGCGTGGTATCTGTGTGCGCTCTTTGGGCTTCATGGCCTTGCGCAGCTCGTCGCGCCAGGGTGCGTTGCGGTCGATGAGGGCGGCGAGTGGCTCGTCGGTGCTGTCGTGGGCGGCTGCGTCGCTTGCGGCAGCAGCCTGTGCCGGCTTAGCGGCGGTGGCGCATGGGGTGGATGCAGCGGCAGTGTCGCCGAGGTGGGCGAGGTAGCGTTGCATGTCTTCTTGTTCGGCTTCGCGGAAGGTGGCCATGCGCTTGAACATTTCGTCCCAGTCTACCTGATGGCCGTCAAACTCGGGGCCGTCGATGCACACAAACTTCGTCTTTCCGCCAATGGTGAGGCGGCAGGCACCGCACATGCCCGTGCCGTCGACCATGATGGTGTTGAGCGATACGTCGGTGGGGATGTTATATTTCTGTGTGAGCAGGCACGAGAACTTCATCATAATGGGAGGGCCGATGGCCACTACGCGGTCGACATGCTCCTGCTGTATGAATTTCTCTATACCTACAGTTACCACGCCTTTTTCTCCGTAGGAACCGTCATCGGTCATGATGATTACTTCGTCGGACACCTTGCGCACCTCGTCTTCCAGGATGATGAGATCTTTGTTGCGTCCGGCCAGCACGGAAAGCACCCTGTTGCCGGCAGCCTTCAGTGCCTTGGCGATGGGGAGCATGGGTGCCACGCCGACACCGCCGCCGGCACACACCACGGTGCCGAAGTTCTCTATATGTGTGGCATTGCCGAGCGGACCTACCACGTCGGTGATGCTGTCGCCCTCGTTGAGTGCGCACAACTTGGCTGTGGAAGCACCCACGGCCTGCACAACGAGGGTGATGGTGCCACGCTCAGTGTCGGCATCGGCAATGGTAAGGGGAATGCGTTCCCCCTTGTCGCCTACGCGAACGATGACGAAATGACCGGCCCGACGGCTCTTGGCTATCAATGGGGCCTCTACTTCGAGAAGATATACCTTCTCGGAAAACTGCTGTTTACGAATGATCTTGTTCATGATGATGACCGACTTTGGTTACAGTGCGGTGTCTTTTGTATAGTTGAGTATTATCCCTGCAAAGTTACACATTTCGTCATAACACGAGCATGCAATGGCAGAAAAACACCATCTGCACGACTGCCGCCCATCATCTCACGGGTATTTTGTAGCCCAGCGTGAATTGGAATACACTGTTGCGGACGTTGCCCTCGTCCCATATCTTGGTAATTCCAAAATGATAGCGAGCGTCGAGCACAACCCGTCTGTATTCGTATGAAAGTCCTATGGGGATACTCAAGTCATTGGGCTTGCCCTTGCCAGCTCCATACCCCACTTTCCTGCCATATTGAATGCCGGCTTTCAAAGCCAAGCCTTTTATATTATCCGGATAAAAGTTTGCCACTATCGGAATGTTGAGGTAGTGCATGTACTTCATTCCCTTGGATCCTTGATTGGAATACATCAAGGCTGCAGCCACACTGAAGGTGGGAAAGAAACGATACTCAGCCTCTATGCCACAAGCCAGGCCTGTTTTTGCGCCCGGACTGCGCCAGGTGCCAACATAGCTGTTGATGTATTGACTGCCTGTTAAATCAGATAGATTGATGCCGATTCTTGGCTGAAGAGTAAGTCGCTGAGGAGTGGGAGTCTCCTGACTATACGTGTGCAGCGAAAGACTGCATGCTATGAAAAGTATAAGAAGGTGTTTCATGGTTGTCAGGTTGTTTGGATATGGGTCGTTTCACTTATCGAAAACGCTCGAATAAATGCTTGCACAGCACAACGCGTCATTATTGTCTGACAATCTTCGTGCAGTACTGCTTTCCGTTGAGTGTGGCGAAGACGAGGTAGTATCCGCTGTGCAGTGCGGAGATGTCCAGCGGGGTGGCCACCGATGAGCCCGTGGCATTCACCAGCGGCGTGCCGTAGGCGTCGGCGATGGTCACGGGGAACGTACCTGGCTGCTCCATGCCGTGAACGACGAGTGTGCACGGCCCGCTCGTGGGGTTGGGACTTACGCTGATACTGACCGTCTCATCGCTGAGGGCTTCTTCGTCCATGACGGGCTGCCCCTGCTGCAGCACAGGCTGACGGCTGATGCGGTTGCCCGCCGGATCGTAGCTGTAGGCTATCTGTGCACGCGAAATGGTGCAACAG
>JAGAZE010000028.1 GCA_017940185.1 Bacteroidaceae bacterium
AACCGCATCCATCACAATAGCGACAGAATTTGCCAGAAGGCCTACTGCCGCCTTGAAACCTGCCAGAAAGACATTGGCAACTATGCCTATCCAACTAGTCCGAATGATTTGAGAATTACGATTCATGTAAATTCCGATTTAACTGTCTGCAAAGGTACTCATTTATCACGAGATACTTTTCTGTTCCTGTGTTAAGCTCTGTCTTTTCATCCCTCTTTCCCCTTCCATATCTTTGCAATAAATAATGCTACGTCATGGCCCTTACTAATCTCACCTCGCTTATCAATGCCCTCTACGCAGAGACGCAGCAGGACAGCATCACACCTGCACTCTTACGCTATGACCACAAACGACATAGCGCCACTTAGCGTTCTGAAAAGCCACGAAAAAAGGGAGTGTCTTACGCTCCCTTTTGTGACCCGTTTGGGGCTCGAACCCAAGACCCCCACATTAAAAGTGTGATGCTCTACCAACTGAGCTAACGAGTCTACCGTGTGGCTTTTGTTTGCAAAAGCGGGTGCAAAGGTAAGCACTTTCTTTGCAAAGCAAAAATATATCATTGTTTTTTTCGCAAGGGCGTCTTCATTGCTTTGGCCATGGGTCGATGTACCAGTTACCCGATGGCCGCGAACCGCACACAGAATAGTCTCCCCATGCAAGGTTGTTCTGCCCTGTTATGCCGGCATAGGAGCCCATTGCCTCGTTGTTGTCGCCCCAGATATAGGTGTAGTAGTTGTCGTATTGCCGCTGTGGGGGTTGCATCAGGTTGCTCGCCTGGCCTATCTTGTTGTTGTTGCCGTTGATGATGCAGCCATAGCCGTCGAAGATAAAGTTGCCCGTGCCGAGCATGATGTTGCCATTGCCCACACACTCGTTGCCCAATCCTGAGATGAAGGTGACACACTCCTTCAGATTGGTGGTGGGGGTCATGCCCGTGCCTTGGAATATGACAAAGTATATACGGTTGTTGCTTCCTGGTTGGCGGAGACATATCTGGCAATAACGTGACCCTCCGTTGGGATTGGGTGCTACGGTGATATTGAAGGTTTCCCATTCTATGGCGTCCATACTGTCGAAGTTCCACACTCCGCCGCCGCCGCCGAGCTTTTCCATTGTAATCCATGAAGGAAGGTCTGTCGACGTTGTCTGGAAGTAGTTGGTCGACGACAGCTCATACTCCCACCGTGCTCGCTTCAGCGGCCCGATGACATTGGACCATCCGCCATTCTGCTTATATCGTGAACTGCACACATACATTGTGCCGCTGCCACCGTTATTGTCGTACATATAGGGCACTGCTCCTGCGGCAAAGAGTTCGCCGTAGTCGAACACCTTCGACACCTTATAGGCCTTGGCGTGTCCTTTGGTCCATGTCTTCCCGCCGATTTTTGAGGTCAGTGTGTACTCGCCGAACACTTCGTCGATGAGCGTGATGCGTATCTTGGCTTCGGCAGGCGTAGTCTGCGGCAGCACGAAGAAGGTGGTTCCCTTTTCGTCGTCGGTGAAGAGTTGGCCTATCTCCCAATCCTTCACGTCCTTGAAATCCTGCGTTATCGACCCTGTGTCGGTGCCTATCCACTCGCCTGTCTCAAAGGAGTAGGTGCCTTTGGTGTATATGCCGCTGATGGTGATGCGCACCAGTTCGGTAGCATACTCTATGCCTTTGTCTCCCACCTTGAAGCGTATGGCCGACAGGGCGTGGGTGAAGGGGAAGGTAATCATTTTGTCGGTGGCCTGTGCGTCAACCTGGCTCACCATCACGTCGTCCTGCTCGGTGGCCACTGACGGTGTGGTGTAGGTGAAGGTTCCGTCTTCCACCGACATGTCTTCGTAGGCATCTTCGCTATAGGGTGCTATGCCGTAGATGGTGGTCTGTGTGTTGTCGCCCCATGCCACGCGCTTGTTGGGAGAGTATCTTTGCGTGCCTTCTATGTTCGACATCTTGGTTTTGTCGAACACCTGTCCTGTACTCCACAGCATGAAGGTGTTGTGGAAAGTGGAGGCATGGACCAGTCGGCCCCGCTTTTTTCCTCCCTGCGGCACTATATTGCCCATCAGCACGCTTTTGCTGTCGTGTGTTTCAGAGAGAAAGTAGGGCTGTTCGCTGAGTTTTTCTGCTGCCTCGGCAGGTCTGCTTCCACTTCCCGTCAGGGTCAGCGTGCACTGCTCGGGCAGGGCCTGTGGTGCGGAAGAGGCCGCATCGTCCCAACCATCGTTGAGGCTGAAGAGATATTCCACCTCCGGTTCTTCTGGTCTCTCGTCTTGTATCAGCTCTTCGTCGCTGGAGCATGACGTCAGCAGACTTGCAGAGCTCAAGAGCACTACCAGAAAAACGTACCAGAAACTGTCGGATTTGTTCCGACCTTTTCTCGCCTCAGCAATTGGAGCGGGCTCCATTGCATTCGGCTTATCGAAAACGTTATTTTTCATATCGTTAGAGGTTATTGATTGTCATACGGTGGCGTTTTCCCACTACATTCTGTAAGGATTGAGCGCATCGGAATCTAATGCAGCGAGCGGGGTGGAGAATATTTCGTCTTCATCCTCCCATTCGTGCTCTTTTCCGTCAAATTCCAGTTCTTCATCATCGTCGTCAATCCAGCCATTGCCGCCGCCTTCGTATTTGGAAGCGGCAAACATCCAGCTTGCTCCAAAGCTGATGGCGTCCGATGTAGGGGCTGTATATGGGCGACGAAGTACCGGCACAATGCCGAAAAGGCGCTCGTGTTCTGTGTGTGTTTTCATAGGATTTATGATATCTGGAGAGGGTTTTCCAATGAAAATTGAGTGATTTAAGATTGTATGGTATCGGCTGTGCACCGATACCAGATGTTGTGCATTTCAATGATTTCGCAAGATTGGCTTTCACCTCAGGCTGTGCCTGTCGTCATTAGTTTCATCAATCCTGCCGTCTGACCGTTTGTTGTCGGTCTGTAATGATTTGGGCGACAAAGGTATGTGTTTTTCTCCCCCAAAAAAAATTCTCCTTATATTTTGTTTCTTTCGGGATTATCCTGCTTTCCACATCTGCTTCCGTCGGATTTGTTCCTCTGTTTATCTTATCTCAACGCTTCCACTGCCTGTAACACTCGTTGGCAGCTATACGAGAGGAGGTGTATCTCCGTTGACAGGAAAATTTTGTCGGGAGCGTTCTTGGTTTTTACTGGTTATTACACTACATTTGCAAAACACTGAAAACTCCTCTCCCCAACTCTGCTTGGGAGATACCTACCGACAACCCTCTACCATGTCTACCATTTGGATTGTTCTCCCCATTCTCACACTGTTGATGTTTGAACTCGGCCTGACCTTGCGTCCCGCCGACTTCAGCTTGTTTCTCCACCGTCCGCGTCCCGTCATCGCCGGCATGTTAGGCCAGCTTGTGTTGCTGCCTGTCATTGCCTGGCTGTTGGCATCGGCACTGTCGTTGCCTCCCATCTTTGCCATCGGCCTGATGCTCATCGCCTGCTGCCCTGGCGGCAGCTCAAGCAACATCTTCTCCATGCTGGCTAAGGGCGATGTGGCATTGTCTGTCTCGCTCACCGCCATCAGCAGCCTGCTCACCCTCTTCACCATCCCCGTGGTGATGGGTTGGGCCACGGCCCATTTCGGCACGATGGCCGATGCCGACATCCACCTGCCCATAGGCAACCTCATCATGCAGAACATCGTGCTGATGCTGCTGCCCATCGTGGTGGGCATCGTGGTGCGCAGCAAGGCTCCGCGCGCCGCCGCTGCCATCGACCGCGTGCTGTCGCGCCTTGCATTTCCTGCACTGATGCTGCTGGCGGGCATCTTCTTCCTGCAGCATCGGCAGACCATCGTCAGCGAGTTTCCCTCTCTGGGCAGCGCCGTCACACTGTTGCTGCTCATCTGCATGGCGGCGGGCTGGGGCATCGCCCTGCTCTTCAGCCTCACACGCAAGGAACAGCGCACACTGCTCATAGAGATAGGAATGCAGAATGCTGCACAAGCCATCGCCATAGCCTCGTCGCCACTCGTCTTCAACAACGAGGAAATGGCAATACCTGCCATCGTCTACGCACTGATGATGAATGTGGTGCTACTCATCTACGTCGCCATTGTGAAAAGAAGATAGAAGAGACAAAGACTGCCACGCCTTACACCATATTATTATATATAGCACATCACACACTCACCCTAACCCCCACACCGATATGCAACACCTCCCTGCCCTCTTCCGCTCGCTGCTGCTGATGCTCGTCATCGGTTGTTGCAGCTGCACAGGCAACGCTCAGAACAATGCCAACGCCTCCGATGCTGAACGCGAAGACAGCGTGACGCTACTCTTCGCCGGCGACCTCATGCAGCACTCCCCACAGATACAGAACGCACTGCGCCCCGGCGGCAAATACGACTACAGCGGCGTGTTCGACCTGATGAAGCCCGAGATAGAACGCGCCGACCTGGCCATAGCCAACTTTGAAGTGACACTCGGCGGCCCTCCATATAAGGGCTACCCGCAGTTCAGCGCACCCGACGAATACCTGCAGGCGTGCATCGATGCGGGCTTCGACATACTCACCACCTGCAACAACCACAGCGTCGACACCCACGCGCGTGGACTGGAACGCACCATCAAGATGATGGACTCGCTGGGCGTGGCACACCTGGGTACCTATCGCAACCAGGCAGAGCGCGACCAAGACTACCCCTTCATCATCGAGCAGCACGGCATCAAGATATGCCTGCTCAACTACACCTACGGCACCAACGGCATACCCGTGCCCAAACCCTACATCGTCAACGCCCTCGACACCGTGCAGATGGCGGCCGACATACGCAAGGCCAAAAGCATGAAGCCCGACGTGATTATCTGCATGCCCCACTGGGGAATAGAGTATGCCCTGCTGCCCAACAAACAGCAGAAAGACTTGGCCGACTGGATGTTCCGTCAGGGGGTAGACCACATCATCGGCGGCCATCCCCACGTGGTGGAGCCTATCGAGGTGCGCGGCGAGGGCGACGACCGCCATGTGCTGGCATACTCCATGGGCAACTTCGTGAGCAACCAGTACAAGCCCAACACCTACGGCGGCTACATGGTGCGCCTCACCCTCACCAAGAAGCAGGGCAAGACATCGCTCACCGACTGCGGCTACGGACTCTACTGGGTATCGCGACCCGTCGACTCCGGCAACCGCAACGGCTATGTGGTGTACCCCGCCGGACATCCCACCGACAACCTCACACAAGCCGAGAAAACAAAGCGCGACACCTTCCTGAAAACGGCACGCGACCTCTTCGCCAAGCACAACAAGGGCATAGAAGAATACATCTTCGGACAACAATAACAGACACTCTCTTCCCCATTATGAAACGCATCATCCTACTTGCAACATTGTGCACCTTTGCCTTGGCCGTGAGTGCACAGAAGGCCGGCGACGCACTGGCATGCACAGGCAACAATGTCAACGTGAGAACGGGTCCGGGACTCAACTACAGCGTGCAGACCCACTACGGCGATAAGAAGATACAGCTGATGAAAGGCTACGGCATCGGCGTAGGCTACGAACAGTGCGAACATGAAACAGGCAACTGCATGCTCATCTGTGAAGGGCAGAAGAAAAATGGCTTTATGCTCGTGAGCTATGTAGGCGAAGGCACCAACATCAAAGGATGGGTGTCGGCAAAATACCTCACCAAGGTGTGCCCCTACTGCGAAGGCTATCCCAAGACCTACGACGACTGCGACAAGGAAAACCCGAAGCTGTTGCGCATCTGCAAGAAGTGCAACGGCAGAGGCTACTGACGAGACATGCGCCTGCGGGCCGCCTACGGCAGACACGCAGCCATTTCCTCATGCCCGTGCAGGAGCACGCGAAAGTTGCCCGCACAATATGAAAGCGACTATCGACTATGTGCAGGGGCGGTTCGATCACTACAACCGCCACATCTTCGGCGGCATGTTACCTCCCGTGCCCATAGAGCTGAGCAAAGCCCGCACCTTTCTCGGCAAGTGTGTGTACAAGCGGCGGCGCAGCCTGTTTGGAAAGGTGCAGTGCTACGACTTCCGCCTGCGCATCAATGCACTCGTCGACCTCAGCGAAGACCAACTCGACGACATCATCCTACACGAGATGATACACTACTGCATCGGCTACAGGCAGCTGCACGACACCTCAGCACACGGACGCCTCTTTCGCCAGATGATGAACGACATCAACGCGCGCTTCTCGCGCCACATCACCATCTCGCATCGCTACACTGCCGCAGAGCGCGCACAGCTGACCGACACACGACAGCGACAGCACTGGGTGGCGGTGGTGGCCTTCAGCAACGGCCGCACGGGCATCAAGGTGCTGTCGGGCAACGTGGCGCGCATCGTCGACTACTACTATAAGGTGAAGGCTGCCAAGGGTGTGGAGAGCGTGGAGGTGTACACGACCGACAATCCCTTCTTCAACCGCTACCCCCACTCTTGTGCACTGCGCGCACACTATCTTGACGCCGACACCATCCGGCGCGAACTGGCCACGGCTACACGCGCAGAAGTGAGCAGCGAGGGGCTGACAGTGCGCAGCTAGCACACCAAGGGTATGGCTCCTCCCAAAATCCGTGTTATCCGTGAGAGAATTATCCGCAGCGTACCAGCCTATTCGCGTGATTCGTGTTTTTTTCTTGAAGTTTTCCATATTTTTTAAATCAGTAATACAGAACGCTACATGTCTGCCGTGGTAAGACCAGTGGTGGAGAAGACGGCTACAGGCATCAACGATGTGCACGTCAACGGAAACGGGAATGCTAACACTCCACGCTATAACCTCAGCGGACAGCGTGTAGACGACAGCTACCGCGGCATCGTAATCAGCAACGGCAAGAAAATGATGAAGAGATAATCAGCAACCAGACTACACCCCTCTCTCAAAAAAACCAGTGCGGGCGCTTCTACCTCATAGAGCAGAAGCGCCCGCACTCTTTATGACAGCACGTCGCTGCGACATCGTAACAGCGCCATGGCCGCACCTATCTGCGCACGAGCAGTAGGGGCTCACCTTGCCAGCAGCTTACGTCTGCCGACCACCACAATGCCGCGGTAGTCGGCTCCCACACGCTGCCCCTGCAGGTTGTAGCGTGTGCCGGCATGCCCCTTCCCGTTCCCGTTCCCGTTATCGTTCATGTTTACATCGTCAATGCCCGTGGCTGCCGCCTTGTCGATGACGGGGCGTATGGGAAGTCCCAGATAGCGATTGGTGGAACGCCAGATGTGGGTACCCTGGCGGAAGTAGAGGGCGATGGCAATGGTGTCTTTGTCGAGCGACTTCGTCCACATATACCCCTCGGTGCCCATATCCTTCACGGTGGTGGTGTCGCAGTAGCCCGTGGGTGCCAGGAAGATGCTGTTGCCGTTGTTGCCCTTCACCTCGTAGCCTGCCACGCCGTTGCGCTCTGTCCACGTCCACGTGCAATACATGTAGAGGTTCCAGATGTCGAGAAATGTAGGCATGCGCCATCCACCGCCCCAGGCCTGCTCCACAGCATCGTCGTCAGTGTCGAGCACCTTTTTGCCGTCGGTAGCGTTGTATTTGCTCAGGTCGGGACCGAAGCGGTAGCTGTCCCAGGTGAACGTGGTCTTGGCTGTCGGCTCGCCCCAGGCGTAGCGGTCGCCCGCCTGTTCGGCAGCAGCGGCACCCATATTGCATGTGGCCCACAGCACGCCGCCCGACAGGCCAAGGTCGACATACTCGTGTCCGCCTGCCACTTGCGCCTGCAGCGGGGTGCTCAGCGCCAGCAGGGTAAAGCCGGAAAAAATCAATCGTTTCATTATCTGCGTATATTGAGTTTTTTGTTGTTCAGCTTATCGCAACCATGCTCGGGCATCACACACAGTGTCAGCCCATATCGTCAGTATCCCATGCTTTCCCCCACGAGCACCACGGTGTGCCTTCCGGCGTTGCGCACGTTGCGCAGCAGGTGTATGTAGCTGCATATGCTGTCGTAGCTGTTGCAGTCGTGGCATTGTCCGTCGCGCCGGCAGGGTGTATTGATGTCGAAGCGTTGTGCGTTGACGGGTGCTGCCGTGTGGCGTGCGCGCGCTATGGCATCCTCTACGGTGGGTGCCACCTTGTTGAGCGATATGATGTGTATCACGCGGCGCGGTCCCCAGGTGATGGCTGCCACGCGGTTGCCGTTGCCGTCGACGTTGACAATGACACCGTCTTCCGACAGGGCGTTGGCACTGGTGAGATACACGTCGGCATCCATGGCTTGCAGATATATGCGCCTCACGTCGTCGCCGGTAGCCTTGTCGCGGTCGAGCAGGCTGAGCGTGCCACGGGCTTCGAGCAGGGCGGGCAGACCCATGTCGCGCACAGTCATCGAACCGCCCCAGCTCACGCTGCTGCCGTCGGCAATGAGGGCCGACACTTGCAGGGCGGCTTCGGAAGCGGTGGCACAATAGCACGCCTCGATATGCCGGCGGCGAAGGTTCTCTATCAGGCGGGCAGAGAATAGCTCGTTGCGTTGGTGAAGGGGAGTGGAAGTCATGGATATTCAGAGTTAAGGGATAAGAGTAGGCCACCGTGCTGTCGGTGTTGTGACAAAGGTAGTGATTTCGTTTCGTTCTTTCGCACTGATTATCTTTTTTTCATCCCCCTCCTCGCTTCACCGCCTTTGTGTGGGGTGCTTCACGCAGACAGACTGGCGCAAAGAAATGGTCTGGCTGATGTCGCCTACTGGCCGCAAATCACGCGAAGCTGCACAGATGGCACTTCTGCGGAAGGAGCGTACACGAGCGGCGGTGCGACCCCATGTCTGCATTTCCTTTTTCCCGAATTTGCCTGCACGCCTGCACCATGCCTGCACCAACGCGCATAACATCCTGACAGAAAGACAGATATCGAGCGCAGGCACTTTTCTGCGCTTACACTTGCCTGCACCATGCCTACACCACGCTCAGGAAAGGAAAAGTGAGTGTTGCCCGATTGCGATGCAATCGGGCAACACTTGCAGCGTGATTGGGCCTCAATTGCATCGCAATCGGGCAATACTTGCTGTGCGATCGGGCCTCAATTGCATCGTGATCGGGCAATACTTGCAAAGTCACCCCCCTTTCCTCGCTCACTCTGCCCCCTCGAAGATGGTGCAGGCAGGTGTAAGCGGCAAGCAAGCTTGCGCCCATGCCGGGCATATAAAATCACAGCGCCCCCCTTCTCACGAAGGAGGACGATGCTAAGAAACTAATAAAAAAAACATAAATAGGTGTATCTTCGCTTTTCGGAGCTGCTTTACTTAACTCACCACGGAGAACCGTCGGGGCGGTTTTAATCAACTTTACATCACAGGTGTTTCATACTGTCGGCAAAGGTATCTCCCCATTACACCTGCAGATTGTAACAAACGCTACATTTAAGTTTTGTTAACGTTTTTGTGATGCCAAATGAGCAGAGCCAAGCGACGCCAAGCCGAGTGCAATGGAGCTTGCTCCGATTGCTGAGGCGCGAACGCTGCGATTAAGCGAGTGCAGAGTGATGCTCGCATGGACTCTGCCGAGCGTGAGCAGTGAAGGCCACAGGCCAAGGAGGAAGGCCGAAGG
>JAGAZE010000029.1 GCA_017940185.1 Bacteroidaceae bacterium
AGCAGACGACTTTCTCTTGTACTACTTCTCAATCTGTATGTAAATCATTCAAAGATCTCGTGCCGCACATCGCATTTTTTCAGCGCAGCGAGTGCAAAGGTACGACTCCGAAACACTCCACAAAACTTTTCGCAAAAAAAAATCATACTTTTTTTCATACAACATGAAAAAAACTTCAACAACACAGAAAAAATACACAATACACCATATATATATTATTACGCGCGCGCGTACGCGCGTAAAGAAAAGAAGGGAAGAAAAGGAGCAAGCAAGAAAGGAGGGCCCCCCAAGGAGGGGAGCTTATCTCAATGTGAAGGTGATGGCTATGGGGTAGTGATCGGAGAGGAAAGGCACTCCATAGTCTGCGGTAAGCACTTGGAAGGTGTCAGGGGTGATGCCTCTCACATAGAAGTGGTCAATGACCGTGGCAGCCTTTCCCCAGTTGTGGAAGGTGGCTTGCATGTCAGTCTGCCGTGCAATGTTACGTGCCGAGAGCAGGTGGTGTTGAGCCAACGGCAGGAAGATAGAGTCGGTACTGTCGCTGTTCATATCTCCGCCGAGCACTACCGGCACGCCCTGTGGCACGTATTCTTCTATCAGTCGGCACAGTAGCAGCACAGCCTCTTGGCGTGCCTGCTCTCCGCGGTGATCGAGGTGCGTGTTGAGGTATGCCAGCTGCCGCCCTGTCTTACGTTCGCGCAGGAGCACATAGGTCACGGTGCGTCGGCAGGCAGCATCCCATCCGTAGGAGACGCTGTCGGGTGTGGCACTGAGCCACCACGTATGCTGCCGTAGCAGCCGGAAACGCCGTGTGTTGTAAAGCACCCCCATGTGTTCACCCTGTCGCTGCCCGTCGTCGCGCCCCACACCCACAAAGGCATAGCCGTGCAGACTGTCGCACAGGTAGTCGACCTGATCGGGCAGTGCCTCTTGCAGTCCGATGATGTCGGGCTGTTCGCGGCGCACCATCGTAAGCGATCCATATCTACGCCGCTCCCAGCAGTTGTCGCCATCTGCCTTCGCGGCAGCGCTCAGCCTGATGTTGTACGACACGACTTTCACGCTCTGTGCCAGAGCCGAATCGCAAATGGTCAACACACACATAAGCACCATCATCCTGCAAATGACCAGAGGAAGGGAGAGGGAGGGGAAATGCTTTTTCATGTCAACAAAGGTAGAGAAAAGACTCGACGACAGCAAAAAAAAATGTCCACCGTTAAGGACGATGGACGAACCTAATGTTTTCACAACGGAATAATCCTTATTGTGAATTGCTTCAAATTCGTACCGCAAAGGTAAGTTTTCCTTCCGGAACACGCAACTTTTGCTACTTTTTTCTTACCTTTGGCAAAGTAAAACCTTTTTATCACGCCATCATGAAAAAAATTTTAGGACTTGATTTAGGAACAAACAGTATAGGTTGGGCATTGGTCAATGCTGCGGAGAAGAAAGAAGAACAATCAGCAATTATCAAAACTGGAGTGAGGGTCAATCCCCTTACCACCGATGAGTTGAGCAACTTTGAAAAGGGTAAAAGCATCACCACCAATGCGGAGAGGACACGAAAACATGGCATGCGCATCAATCTGCAACGCTACAAGCAGCGTCGCAACAACCTGATAAGCATACTGATGCGTGAAGGTTTCATTGACGATGCCACTCTACTTTCCGAGCATGGCAACCATACCACCTTTGAAACCTACCGGCTACGTACCAAAGCTGTTACGGAGGAAATCACATTAAAAGAATTTGCTCGCGTTCTGTTGCAGATCAACAAAAAGCGTGGATATAAGAGCAACCGTAAAGCGAAGTCAACTGACGAGGGGCAGCTTATAGATGGAATGGAAGTGGCACGTCATCTGTATGACCACCGCATAACTCCTGGCCAGTTTGCTTATCAGCTGTTAATGGATAACAAAAAGCATCTCCCCGACTTTTATCGTTCCGATCTTCAAGCGGAGTTTGACAAGATATGGGAGGCACAGAAAGTGTTCTATCCGATGTTATTAACAGATGATTTGAGAGCAGAGTTGGCAGGGAAGAATAAGAAGCAGACATGGGCTATTTGTTCCAAGCCATTCGGCATCGTAGGCATTAAGCGTACTACAAAAGGCTTGGAACAGAAGAAGGAGACCTACCGATGGCGTGCGCTTGCCGTTGAGGAAAAACTTGATTTGGAAACACTTGCCATAGTGTTGCAAGAGGTGAACGGTGACGTGAATGCTTCCAGCAATTATCTTGGCAACATCAGCGACAGAAGTAAGCAGCTGGTGTTCCATCATCTGACTGTGGGTCAGTATCTAATGAGCAAACTGGAGAAAGACCCTCACTATAGTCTGAAGAATCAAGTTTTCTATCGTCAGGACTATATGGATGAATTTGAAACGCTTTGGACATCCCAAGCTCGTTTCCATAAAGAGCTCACGCCTGAGCTCAAGAAAAAGATTCGTGATGAGATGATATTCTACCAACGCCCTCTGAAGTCGCAGAAAGGATTAATAAGCTTCTGCGAATTTGAGAGCAAAAACATTGAGGTGGATATAGACGGTAAGAAGAAGACCAAGACCATCGGATACCGTGTCTGTCCGAAATCGTCACCATTGTTTCAGGAATTCAAAATTTGGCAAATACTTAACAAGGTACAAGTTATCGGCAATTTGACATCTAATACTGAGACAGACCTGTTCGGTCAACAGAAAAGTACCATATACGGCAAACGCTATCTTTTACAAGAAGAAAAGGAGATGCTGGCTGCTGAGCTTATGTATAAGGAAAAAATGTCTAAGACAGAAGCTCTGAAACTATTGTTCGGCACTTCAAAAGGCTTTGACATGAATTACGATTCTTTGGAAGGTAATCGCACGCAGGCGGCATTGTTCAACGTATACCAGACCATTATCAACAACCACACAATCAGTGAGTATGACTTTGCAAAAATGTCTTCAGCAGAAGTTGTTCTTCTTCTAACCAGACACTTTGATGGACGTGGAATCAACACCGACATACTCCACTTTGACAGTTCATTGAGTGGCAAAGCACTTGAGAGGCAGCCTATGTATCGGTTGTGGCATTTACTCTACTCCTTTGAGAGCGACAAGTCAGCACTCGGCAACGAGAAACTCATTGAGGCGCTGTCGTCATCCTTTGGCTTTACAAAAGAAGATGCCACTCTACTCGCCAATGTTGTGTTTGCTTCCGACTATGGCAATCTTAGTGCTAAGGCTATAAGAAAAATTCTTCCTCACCTCAAAGACGGGAACGACTATAGCGTAGCGTGTGAATATGCCGGTTACCGGCATTCCAAGCACTCTTTGACAAAAGAGGAGATTGAAGCGAAAGCATTGCTTCCAAGACTTGAAATCCTTCCCCGCAACAGTCTGCGAAATCCCGTTGTGGAAAAGATTCTCAACCAAATGATCAATGTGGTGAATGGAATCATAGATGAATATGGCAAGCCCGACGAAATACACATAGAGTTGGCGCGCGAACTGAAGAAATCTGCCAAGGAACGCGAGGAAATGAGCAAAGCCATAAACGAAACAACCAAGCTGCACGCAGAATATATCAAGATACTACAACAAGAATTTGGTTTGACACATGTCAGCCGTAACGATATCATTAGATATAAATTATATAAGGAATTGGAATGCACAGGATACAAGACCTTTTATTCCAACACGTATATCCCGAAAGAAAAACTATTCAGCAAAGAATTCGACATTGAGCACATCATTCCCCAGGCTAAACTCTTTGACGACTCTTTCTCCAACAAAACACTGGAAGCACGGCAGATTAACATTGAGAAAGGCAGTGCAACAGCCTTCGACTATATCGTCGATAAATACGGCAAAGCCAAAGGCGAGGAGTATAAAGCTCACATAGACGAGCTACTAGCCCAAAAGGCTATCAGTAAGACCAAGCACGACAAGCTCCTCATGCACGAAGCAGACATTCCCAGCGGTTTCATCAACCGCGACCTGCGCGACACCCAATACATATCAAAAAAAGCCCGTGAAATACTGGAGACAGTCGTCCGATACGTAGTGCCCACGACAGGCAGTGTCACCGACCGACTGCGTGAAGACTGGCAATTGGTAGATGTGATGAAAGAACTGAACTGGGACAAGTACGACAAGTTGGGCATGACAGAAATCAAAACAGGGCGTGACGGGCAACGTATACGCATCATAAAAGACTGGACCAAACGCAATGACCACCGGCACCATGCCATGGACGCACTCACCATCGCATTCACCAAGCGCAGCTACATCCAATATCTCAATAACCTTAATGCCCGTATACAGAAGGGGATCGACGAATACTTCGACTTAGATATGGTGGAACTGTCCGACCTTAGCAAGGAGCAACGGGCATCTGCCATCTACGGCATTGAGAGAAAAGAGCTCTACCGCGACAAAAACGGGAAACTCCGCTTCAATCCTCCCATGCCGTTGGACATATTCAGAAAAGAAGCAAAAAAACACCTCGAACACACCCTCATTTCCATAAAAGCCAAAAACAGGGTTGTAACCAAAAACATCAACATCACTAAGA
Source organism: Bacteroidaceae bacterium (assembly GCA_017940185.1). Taxonomy (GTDB): domain Bacteria; phylum Bacteroidota; class Bacteroidia; order Bacteroidales; family Bacteroidaceae; genus Prevotella. Next base: position 4,555 of record JAGAZE010000029.1, read on the forward strand.
AGAAAACGGGCACGAACAAAAGGATACAACTCACACCGCGAGGACAATTGCATTTGGAGACCATCTTCGGAAGCAGCAAACAATATGCTACCAAGGAAGAAAAGGTCAACGCATCATTCGATGTTGCCAAGATAGCCACAGTGTGCCGTAAACAATATAGGGACGCTCTTCTACGCCGATTGCAACAATATGATGGCAACGCAAAAAAAGCTTTTACCGGCAAAAACGCACTCGACAAAAACCCACTCTGGCTCAACGACAATCACACTGCCAAAGTTCCAGTAAAGGTGAAAACAGTAACTATGGAACAGCGCTACACTATCCGCAAAGAGATTACGCCCAAACTTCGTATCGACAAGGTAGTAGACATTGGTATACGCCGCCTACTGCAAGCCCGCCTGGATGAATTTGGTGGAGACGCTAATAAAGCTTTTGCCAATCTAGACGAGAACCCGATTTGGCTGAATAAGAAAAAAGGTATTGCTATCAAACGCGTAACTATCATAGGCATCACCAATGCAGAAGCCATTCATGACAAACGGGACAAAGAAGGCAACCTTATTCTTGATGCTCAAGGACACACGCAACCCGTCGACTTTGTCAACACAGGCAACAACCATCATGTGGCAATCTACCAGAAGCCTAAACTTGACAAGAATGGACAGACGCTGACTGATGACAATGGCAAAATGCAATATGAGATTGACGAAATGGTGGTGTCCTTCTACGAAGCTACATCGCGGGCAAGACTCGGCTACCCTGTCATAGACAAACACTACAAACAGGAGGAAGGATGGAAATTCCTCTTCACGATGAAACAAAACGAATACTTCGTCTTCCCACGCTACGACGACAACGGCAACATGACATTCAACCCGAAAGAACATGATGAAACTTGGTACAAAGACCCAAAGAACTTTGCTGAGATTAGTCCTAACTTGTTTAGAGTGCAGAAGTTTTCATACAAGAACTACGTTTTTAGACATCATCTTGAGACAACTATTGATTTGAGTTCTAATAATCTTAAAAATATAACATGGAATGACTTTAGAAGTTCAAAGGGTTTGGAGCTTATTCTTAAAGTCCGCATCAATCACCTCGGCAACATTGTTGCAATTGGAGAATATTAGTCATGATAAAGAAAACGCTTTGCTTCAGCAATCCCGTCTATCTGTCACTACGCTATGAGCAGATGGTAATCACCTTTCCCGAAGATAAAAAGTCGCCCCCGAAGGAGCGGTATAGTGCTGAAGCCGCAACGGAACAGACTCGACCCATAGAAGATATCGGTATCGTGGTGCTCGACAATCGGCAGATTACCATAACCAATGCCTTGCTCGATGCACTACTGGCCAACAATTGCGCCGTCATCACCTGCAACGAACGCCACATGCCTGTGGGACTGCTCCTGCCACTTGCCGGCAACACCACGCAGAGCGAGCGCTTCCAGCATCAGCTCAACGCTTCACAGCCTTTGCGGAAACAGCTCTGGCAACAGACAGTGCAGCAGAAGATACGTAACCAGATGCGCGTATTGCAAACATGCACCGATGCTGAGACGCGGTGTATGCAGAAATGGATTGACGAAGTGCGCAGCGGTGATGCCGACAACCGCGAAGCACGAGCGGCCGTCTACTACTGGAAATATCTGTTTGCTGAAATTGACAACTTCACACGCGACCGTGACGGAGACTCCCCCAATCATCTGCTCAACTATGGCTATGCCATACTGCGTGCCATCGTGGCAAGGGCACTGGTGGCGAGCGGCATGCTACCCACACTCGGCATACATCACCACAATAGATACAACGCCTATTGTCTTGCCGACGACATCATGGAACCATATCGTCCATATGTTGACAGACTGGTCGTCGAGATTATTGAGCAATATGGTGCAGATACGGAACTGAGCAAGGATATCAAATCAGAACTGCTTTCCATTCCCACATTGGATGTAGTCATCAATGGCAAGCGCAGTCCACTGATGATTGCCGTGTCTCAGACTACGGCCTCTCTCTACAAATGCTACAGCGGAGAACTGCGTAAGATTGTCTATCCCGAAATGTAACAATCCTTATGCAACGCTTCAGCGAATACAGAATCATGTGGTTACTCGTTCTCTTCGATTTGCCTACCGAGACTAAAAAGGATAGGAAAGCTGCCGCTCGATTCCGGAAAAACCTGATTACAGACGGATTTACCATGTTCCAATTCTCCATCTACATACGCCACTGTGCCAGCATGGAGAATGCCGAAGTACACAAAAAACGTGTCAAATCCTTTCTGCCCGAATACGGAAAAGTATGTATTATATGTATCACTGACAAACAATTTGGAAACATTGACTTATTCTATGGGCAGAAAGCAGCCATGCCCAAAGCACCTGGAATACAACTGGAGTTATTTTAGCACATTTTTCCTGTTCCGAAATACGAAAAGGGAAACTCTCTTCAACTGAGAAATTCCCCTTTCTTTTTGCCAGACATTTTAATTTCTAATTTTCTTTACAAGAACCTGATGCTCTGAACGTTTCGTCAAATCAGATGTATGTGTCTGTGCAAAGATACGATTTTGAAAGCAATTCACAACGATGAGCAAGAAGATACACTCCGAACCGATGATGTATGTGTCTGTGCAAAGATACGATTTTGAAAGCAATTCACAACGTCATCGTTATGAGGAGCAAATGCGTTATCGATGTATGTGTCTGTGCAAAGATACGATTTTGAAAGCAATTCACAACCTTTGCGGCTTGAGGTACTTACGTTCATTGATGTATGTGTCTGTGCAAAGATACGATTTTGAAAGCAATTCACAACCTGGCGCTGTCGGCACCGCCGTCAGTAAGAGATGTATGTGTCTGTGCAAAGATACGATTTTGAAAGCAATTCACAACAATCTGAATGTAATCGGGACGCAGAGCCTCGGTGTGTGTGTCTGTGCAAAGATACGATTTTGAAAGCAATTCACAACCGACGCGTGTCGCAATCATAGTAAACATCGGTGTGTGTGTCTGTGCAAAGATACGATTTTGAAAGCAATTCACAACAGGTTTTCTTAGCATTATCAGAGCCAAAGAGGTGTATATGTCTGTGCAAAGATACGATTTTGAAAGCAATTCACAACGCCGGCAATCCAAGGTTCGCGTCGCTACTGGTGTATGTGTCTGTGCAAAGATAAGATTTTTCCAGCAATTTCTTTATCTACCAGCTCCACATCACGTCATTTCTCGGATGAACCGTATTTTCCCGTTTTTGCCTACACGCTTACACAAAGCGCGATAACTGGTTGTTGTTCAGAGTATTGCGAAGTGTAAGCAAATTTTCGGCGCTTGCACTGCTTGCACTAGGCCTTTTGTAATCCGTTGGTAAAGAAGGTGTTGCGAAGTGCAGGCAAATTCCCGTTGCTTACACCTTGCTCGCGGCGGGGCTACACGGCTAGGGAAACACGGAGACCAAGGAGGAAACACAGAGACCCAGGAGGACACACGGAGACCAAGGAGGACACACGGAGGCGCACAGAGGGACACTGCTGGCGCGTGCAAGGAAATCTCACACGGATAACACGGATTGACACGGATTCAGGGAGCGAGAGGACGCAAGTGTTGCCCAATCACAATGCAAATGAAGCCTAATTGCAGTGTGATTGAAGCCTAATTGCAGTGTGATTGGGGCCTAATTGCAAGGTGATTGGGCAACACTTGCAGCAACGCCCTTCGGGTGTGGGAGTACAGACGTCCTCGTCTGCACTGTCATCGTCATCAGGACATTTCTCTGCTCTCTCCCCTTTTTGGTGCAGGCAAAGTGCAGGCGAGTGCAGGCAACGGAGGGCGCCTGCACTTACTATCTACTTTTGTATCAGAAAATTATGTGGGTTAGTGCAAGCGTGCAGGCAAAAACACACATTTGAATGTTTTGTGCTTATTTCACGTTGTCGTACCATTCATCTGCGACCGGTTCGAGCCATTCGTTGCTGGCACCGGCTTCCACCTTTGTCATATATGTGAGGTGCTGGAACCATGCGTCTTTTGCCGCTCCGTGCCAGTGTTTCACCTCGGCGGGTATGGCGATGACGGTGCCGGGAGTCATTGGCACGGCGGGCTTGCCCCACTCCTGATACCATCCGCGTCCGGCGACACAGATGAGCACCTGCACGGACTTGTGGTGTATGTGCCAGTTGTTGCGGCATCGTGGTTCGAAGGTGACGTTGGTCACTTCGCCCATCGGTGCCAGGTGGCTTTTTCCGATGAAATACTTGCCGTAGGGATTCTCCGTGCCTTTCGGCCAGACGTTGAAGTCGACGGTCTCAACAGCCTGCGCCGGTTCTCCGAACACTTCGGCCACTGCTTTCTGGCAGCGCATGGCCTCGGCCTCGCCCACACGTTTGCGCAGCACGGCCGGAATGTCGTGCAGCTGTGCGTCGGTCACTCCCATATTGCGTGCTCCGCTGACGTGAGCCTTCAGTTGCGGCTCACATCCCGACAGTGCTGCGATGGCCGAGACGGTGACGATCTCCCGGGCGGCGAAGGAGAGGTTGTTGCGTGCGAAGATGTCGCCGAAGAGGTGTGCTTTGAGGTAGTAGTCGGTCTGCGGTGCGAAGGTATAGTTGAACGGTTGTCCGCCTACGAGTTGTGTCTGCACTTTCGTTCCCTGCTTCAGTGCGTCGTAGTCGTCGGGCAGCGGATCGGCGTCACGTCCTTCGTCGGTCTTCATTCCGGCATCGGTGCGTTGTTGGATAACCTGCTGCAGGGCTCCCAGGGCATTGAGTGAGCGTGGGAAGCCGGTGTAGGCATAGAGTTGTGAGAGTGCTTCCTTGATTTCGTTGATGGTGAGTCCGTTCTCAAATCCGTTGTTCACTGCTTGCTTGAGGGCCTTGATGTCGCCCTTGGCCTCGTTGGCGGCAATGACCACGAGTGCCTGCTGTCTGTCGGTGAGGTTCATAACTGCTTGTGCTTTTACTTGTAGGGCAGCCACGACGACTGCCAATATGATGATGACTTTGTTCATAGCTGCTTTTTTATCTTATGATTTTCTTATCTCCTTTCAAGTATACTCCGTGTGTGGGTTGCTGCACCTGCTGTCCGCCGAGTGTGTAGCATCTCTCGGTGTTGCTGCCGGCAACCGGTGTCTGTATGTCTGTGGTTTCGGTGAGCGACAGTTGCACGATGATGTTGCTTTGTCCGGCTTTGAGGAAGGTGCGCAGTTGGCTTTGATCGAGTCCTTCTATCCTTCCCAGTGGCGTGTAGCTCCAAGTGTTTGTGCCATAGAAGAGACAGATGTTGCTTCCGCTGTAGAGTACTACGTCGCCCGGCTGTGCCGTCGTCTGCCTGTTGTCGGCGGGAAGGGAGAAGCCCAACGGTCCCCATATTTCAAAGTCCTGGCTGGAGTTGAGTGTGAGTGTGATGGCTCCGTTGGCCAGTCGTTGCCTGAGTGCCTGCGCTGCCTCGGTTTCTGCCAGTGTGATGCGCTGCGACTGTCCGTCGATGGTGATATTGATGTGGGTCATTTCGGTAGGTGTTTGCATGTGGGATAGCTCCTGCCATGGTACTGTCAGTGAGGAGATTGTGTAGCTGTCGGTGTCGTTGCAAGAGGCCATGAAGGTTTTGGCTGATGCGCTGTGGCTGCACAAAGCAAAGAGCATGCTAAGGAGGGGTAGAATACTTTTTTTCATCTCATTGGTGTTGTATCACGTTGCAAAGTAACGCACTTATCGGAAAATACTGTTTACACAATTTACGGATTGTTTAACCAGAATTACTTATTTTGCAGAAAGACAAAAGACAGAAGACATCAGTCGTATTGCTACGGGCTGCGATATCGTCTGCCTTTAATTCCACCTTCAGCCTTGTCTCAAGAATGCTGCGCAGTGTTGATGGCTTCGAAGAGCGCTTTCACCTTTTTGGCATCCTGTTGATACTGTTTCACCATGTGCATAAATCTGTCCTGCAAGGGCAGTGTGGAGGGAATAGGGGTAAAGGCGTCTTTTTCGTTGTCGCGTCCCTCCAGCATGGCATGGATGAGCTTGCCCTTGTCGAAATACAGGCGGAAGTCTACCTCGACGTACATATTGGTGTCGTAGTTGCGTCCGTACACGTAGATGAGGTTTCCCTGTTCGTCGAAGAGGTATTCCTCTTTGTAATTGCGTGCGGCGAAGTTGTAGCTGACTGTGGCGAAGTGTATCTTGCGCATGAAGTAAGGTCCGCCTTCGCTCTCGTAGTCTTTTTCTTCGTAGTAGAAGAATCGGAAGGTCTCCTTATGCGGTCCGGTGCCTGGCAGGTTCTGCATGATGGTGGTTTGATAGATCGACGGTGGCCAAGCCTCGTTGTCCATCATCTGTTCGGCCTCGATGCGGCTGTCGGCATAGGCCGCCGCCATCTTGCCAGAGTATTCCTTCACTTCGGCATAGTGCTTGCTGATGGAGGCAACGATTACTTTTGCCTTGCCTGTCTGTGCCCCGGCACCCTGTGCACCCAGCAGCACCAGCAACATAATACAAAGTAGCTTTCTCATAAATGGTGGAATTAGATTGTTGCCACAAAGATAGAACAATTATGGAGGATGGGCAATCTTTCATCACAATATCGCACCTTAGCTATCATTTCTTTCGGAATATAAGGTGCATTGTCTTCGTGTCGAGCGGTTGCAAAGGTGGGCATTGTCAGGGTGACAGATATTAAACATATTACGGATATTTCAACCAATTTTACGGAATGTGCCGCTTTTGTGGTAACTTTGCCTCGCACTTAAGCGAACGGGAACTGTAGTTCTCCTCACCCCTATTCCATTTCGTCGGTCATGACTCATCAATTCATCACCTACCCTACCTTGTTCCCCTATCTGTCGGAAGCGGAGCCCTGGCACGTTGTCGCCAATCTGTGCCAACTGCTTAATGACCTGATGGAGACTCTCGGCGACGACTTCACCATCACTGACGGTGTGGCCATACACAAGACCGCCGTGATAGCTCACGACGTAACCATCAAGGCGCCGGCCATCATCTGTGGCAACTGCTTTGTGGGCGCACACTCCTACCTGCGCAACGGTGTCTATCTTGCCCCGCGTGCACGGGTAGGCATCAGCTGCGAGGTGAAAACTTCGGTGATGCTGGAAGACAGCGCCGTGGCACACTTCAACTTCGTGGGCGACTCCATTATCGGTCACGACGTGAATATAGAGGCGGGTGCCATACTTGCCAACCACTACAACGAGCGCGACGACGACACGGTGTTTGTGCACTTCGGCGGCAAACGCATCAGCACCGGCATGCACAAATTCGGCGCGCTCGTAGGCGATGGCTGCCGCATAGGTGCCAACGCCGTGCTGTCACCCGGAACGCTGCTCATGCCCGATACCATTGTGGGAAGACTGCAACTCATTGAACAAGACCCTCTACCATGACACCATGCTTCACCTCAACCACGTACACCACATTGCGGTGATATGCTCCGACTATCAGCGCAGCCTCGACTTCTACACCCGCGTGCTCGGTCTACGCATCCTGGCCGAGCACTATCGCCCCGAGCGGCAGTCGTATAAGACCGATCTCGCCCTGGGCGACCACTATGTGATAGAACTCTTCTCCTTCCCCACGCCACCGTCACGCCCCACGCAGCCCGAAGCAACAGGACTGCGACACCTGGCCTTTGAGGTAGACGACATCGGCAAAGCTGTCGACGGTCTGGAAGCGATGGGCATAGCCCACGAAGCGGTAAGGACCGACGGATACACGGGCAAGCATTTCGTATTCTTTGAAGACCCTGACGGACTGCCACTGGAACTGTATGAGAAATGAACGTTTTCATTAAGCCAAATGAGCAGAGCCAAGCTCGCTTGAGCTATGCCATGGCGAGAAAACGTCGAATGAAATTCAACGATGGACAACATTCTGAAAGTGCACAACGTAAACGACTATGCCCGATATATCGGTGCGCCTGAGCTGCACCCACTCATCTCGGTGATACACTACGACGAGTTGGAGCACTGCCGGCACTCGCTCAACAACTACGATGTCTACGGCCTGTTCATCGGCGACGAGACGCTGGAGGAACTCACCTACGGGCTCACCACCTACGACCTTCACCGCCATGCGCTGATGTGTGTGGCACCGGGGCAGATTGGCGGCAAGGCCGACACGGGAGAGGAGATACAGACGAAAGGATGGGCGCTGCTCTTCGACCCCGAACTGCTACACGGCACCGACCTGGAACACAGGATGACATCGTACACATATTTTTCATATAACATCAACGAGGCACTGCACATGACCGATGAACAGCGGCAGACCATCGTCACGCTGTTGGAAGCAATAAGACGGGAGACACGCAACGACGACCCGCACACTCCACAGATATTGGCGCACCTCATAGGACTGGTGTTGGAGCATGTGGCACGCTTCTACACACACCAGCTCGCCACACCGACAAAACACAATGCCGACTTGCTGACTCGCTTTGAAAATCTGCTCACGCGCTACTACGACGATGGCTTGCAGCGGAAGTATGGCTTGCCCTCCGTACGCTACTGCGCGCAGGAACTGTTTCTGTCACCCAACTACTTCGGCGACCTCATTCGCCAACTGACGGGCGATACTGCCACAAATAGGATACGCCGCTTCATCATGCAGCGCGCCAAGGCAATGCTCATAGCTGGCAGCACCGTGAGCGAGACAGCAGAACTACTGGGCTTTGAATATCCGCAGCACTTCACCCGACAGTTTAAGAGCCATTTCGGCATCACACCCAGTCGCCTGTTGAAGCAGCGCCGATAGGCGACACGCATTACTGCACGAAGCAGCAATCGTCGTTTTTGCGCTGTATGTTTTATTGTTTAATGTCAACAAGTTACATTTGCAACGAAAAATACGACTGCAGCCTTGGCATGCGCATGGGCTCACTCACATCAAAACTCTGAAAACATGTTTACCTCTTATCGTCGTATCAGTTGGTTGGTGGTGATTTTAGCCGCCCTTACGATGTTGCCCTTTCTGGGTGCCACTGAGTTTTTCACCAAAGGCGAACCTCGCGAGGCCATTGTGGCTGTGTCGATGGTGGACGACGGTAACTGGATATTGCCTCAGAACACCGGCGGCGACATTGCCTATAAACCACCCTTGCTGCACTGGTGTGTGGCAGCGCTGTACACCGTGACGGGCACCGTGAACGAATATCTGGCGCGCGTACCCTCGGCCGTGGCGTTCATCCTGCTGGTGTGGCTCACGTTCCGTTTCTTCAGCCGGCACGGTGGCGTGCGGCGCGGTCTGCTGGCGGCGCTGCTGACGCTCACTGCCTTCGAGGTACACCGCGCAGGCAATACGTGCAGGGTCGACATGTTGCTCACGCTGTTTATCGTCTGGGCACTGTATCTGCTCTACAACTGGCATGGGCGCGGTTGCCGTGGCGTGCCTCTGGGCGCTGTGCTGTGCATGAGTCTGGGCACGCTGACCAAGGGCCCCGTAGCCATTGTGCTGCCCCTGTTTGTGACGGGTTGCTGGCTGCTGTGGCATCGTGAGCGACGTGTGACGACGTGGCTGAAGCTGGCGTGCCTACCCTTGCTTGCCATGGTGCTGCCGGCACTGTGGTATTGGGCTGCCTACCAACAAGGTGGCGACCAGTTTCTGTCGCTCATGCTCGAAGAGAACGTCGGGCGCTTCCTGGGCAAGATGAGCTACGGCTCGCACGAACACTCCTTCCTCTACAATTTCCTGACGCTGCTGACGGGTTGGGCACCATGGACGCTATTGCTGCCGGTGCTGATGGCGGTGGCGCTGAAAAGAGGAAAGAGAAGAGCCGGAAAGAGCAAGGAGGATGAAAGAGTGGCATTGTCTGAGTTCCATTCCGGACAACAGAAAGGGACAGGCGGGTTGCCGGCACGCGTCAAGGCGTTGCTGTTGCATCCCGATGCTTCGGCAAAGAGTTGGGCATGGCTGGCCTTCGGCCTGATACTGCTGTTCTACTGCATCCCGTCGAGCAAGCGCAGCACCTATCTGTTGCCTTGCTATCCCTTCATGGCCTATCTGTTGGCCGATGTATGGGTACGTGTGATGCGCGGGCCGTGGCGTCGGCGCGGTCGCCGTTGGATGGTGCGCACGCTGGTGGCTGTGATAGCAGTGTTTATGGTGGCCGACGGCATCGTGGTACCTATGGCAGTGAAGAAGAAGTACGACCGTCCGCTGGCCGAATACATACAACGCACATTCCCCCACGACGACCTCTACTCGTTTGTCAACGTGGAATATCTGCATTTCTTCTGCACCAATTTCTATCTTCGCGACCGCTTGCGGCAGTTTGGCAAGGCGCATCCCAAGAAGGGAGTGCTGATGGTGGTTAAGAAAGACGTGGATGCATTCAAGAAACAATATGGCGACCGCTATGTGTTGCAAAAGGTTTCACAGAGCAGTCGCCGTATGACCGAGCGTAAGGACACGGTGTGCTTCTACAGATTCACACAACGGTCGAGGATGTAGTGTGGCCGTTGCTTGGTCTCTTCATAGATGCGTCCCACGTAGAGCCCCATCACGCCGATGGTGGTGAGGATGACGCCACCGAGAAACCATAGCGAGCTTAGCGTGATGGCCCGCCACTCGATGGTGAGGTCGCCGATATACTCTATCAGTATGGCTATTATGGCGATGAATGCCAGCACTGAAATAATCATGCCGATGTAGGCAATAAACCGCAGCGGTGCCGTGGAGAACGATGTGATGCCATCCACCGCCAGCTTTGCCATCTTGCTCATGGGATACTTGGTGTCGCCTGCCGTGCGCGGAGTGCGGTCGTAGTACACGAAGCCCTGCTTGAAGCCCAGCGTGCGCACCAGTCCTCGCAGGTAGATATTGCGTTCGGGATATTGCAGCAATGCTTTCACGGCGCGCTGACTCATCAGTCGGAAGTCGGCATGATTGTCGAGCATCTCCTTGTCGGCGGCATGGATGACCTTGTAGAACATCTTTGCCGTGAAGCGCTTGAAGAAGGTATCGGTGTTGCGTCGCTTACGTATGCCATAGACGACGTCGCATCCCTGACGATACTGCTCCATCATGTCGACGATGGTGTTCTCATCGTCCTGCAGGTCGGCATCGATGGTGACGATGGCATCAAACTTCTCTGCCGTCTCTGTCATTCCGGCCCACAGACAGCGCTGATGTCCGGCATTATGTGCGAGCTTGACGCCCGACACGTTGGGCCGCTCCTTGCAATAGGCCTCTATAAGTTGCCAGGTATTGTCGGTGCTGCCGTCGTCGACAAACACGAGTTGCGCCTGCACCTGTCGTTCGTTGAGTTTCTGCGTGAGCGTGGCCAGACGCTCAATGGTAAGCGGCAACACCTCCTCCTCGTTGTAGCAGGGAAGGATGATGGCTAGTTTCTCGTTCATGGGATACGTAAATGATTGTTACGGCGGCAAATGTAGCAACTCCTACCAAAAAATAGAAAGATAGAGGAGGAAAGTTGCAAACAGACGTCAGAAACTATGCTGAGAGTCGTACGATTTTCCTTACAAAACATTTGGCAGGAGTGAAAAGAGTCCATACCTTTGCAGGAAAATTATACACACATACAATGAAACGCACATACATAGCACCACAGTTGAAAGTTCGCAGTCTGGAACCCTTTATGCTCGACTTCTCTTCGACGGAAGGTGGCGAACAGTACGGCAAGGAGATGGACTTCGACTATAGCAACGTTCCTGGTTCAGGTTCGTCATTCATGACAACGGATTTGCCTCAGGGCACTAACGTGTGGGAAGAGGAAGAGACTGAAGCCAATTACGAGGTGGTGATGGAGTAGCTGAGCAAGTGTGACTTGGTGCCACGAGGCAGCTTGCTCGCAGGCCAAGAAGTACTCCCCTACCCCATTGGTTCCGACAATACACAGCAAAGCAACAAGGCAATGCATGCCCTTTATGGGATGCGTTGCCTTGTTGCTTTGCTATGTGGCTATGTGTAGCAGGTGAGGCATCAGTGTTGCGCCTTGCCTATCACGCCGAGCACCTGCTGTGCTATGGAGCGCATGCCTGCCGCCGTGGGATGTCCGCTACGCACCTCCAACGGTTGCAGATGGATGTAGGGGACGGCGTAGTGGTCGCAGATAATTTTGGTAGATGTGGCGATGTCATCGCGCATGTCGTCGTTGATAATGAAGTAGATGCGCACGTTGGGATAGCGCTTCAGGGCGTCGCTGAGCAGTCGCGCCAACGCCGGACGGTAGGTATTGAGGTCGTTGCGCGTGATGTTGTCGTACTTGTATTCCCCCAGTGGCACGCCCAGACGGCAGTCGTTGATGGCTCCATAGATGAGAATGATGTCGGGATTGCCCATGCGTGGCAGTCGGGTGATGAACGAGCAGTACTCCATATCTTTGCCGTTCATCCCTTGGAATGCCACCGTAGAACCGCTCCATGCCTCGTTGCGGCACAGGCGGTAGCCGCCGTCGTGTATCACCTGCCACCACCATGTCTGTTCCACATCGACCACGTCGGTACGCGTGGTGTCGGCAGGCGAACGATACCAGATGGCATTGCCCTCAGGAATATAGCCTTCGAAGGTGGAATAGCTGTCGCCGAGGATAGAGATGGACGGACGCACCTGTTGCGCCTGCAAGCCCAAGGCGAAAAACAATGCGCATGCACAAGCCAGCACACGCCCCGCAGAGATTGAACGGGATGAAATCATAGTAAAGAGAGATTGAGGGTTATGAAGATGTTTTTCCGATGATAGCACGATATCATGTTTTTACTATTCCGTTTTCGCCATCCATGTCCACTGTGCCTGTGTGGCGCAGGCATGCTTGTTGAGCAATTGCACGAGCAGGTCGGCTGTTGTGGCCACTCCTTGCTCGCTGCCGTCGTAGCCATTCACCAATATGCACGTATGCGTGGTGTCGGGGTCTATCTTAGTGCGTTCATTGTCGCTTGTGGGTGTACCCACACCGCCCTCTGCATCGCGATAGACAGGCAGGCCCTCAATGTTGAGCATGCCTCGGCCGATGCCTTCGTAGGGTTCGCCGGCACGTCCGATGCCCAGCGTGAGAGTGTTGCCCACAAACTTGTCGGCATCGAAGCCGCCAATGCTATAGCCGTGACTGATGCTCGCCAGGTTGATGAGGTCGACGAGGGTATTGATCTGATATAGTTCTTTGCCTTGCAGCATGCGTCGGATAAGCGCCTCTGCCGCAGGCCTATAGCGCGAGGGATCTTTGCCGCAGACGCGATAGATGCGCCGTGTGGCCTCGATGGCAGGCATCTGCTTGAGTGTCTCAGTGGTGAGCGTCTCGCGATAGTGTGCCGCGAGGGCATTGATCTCGTGCCACAGCGCATCACTATAAGGACTGTTGACAACATGCGCCTCGACGACGGCACCTGCAAACTGCGGACATACGGCAGCTATCTCGGATGAAATGTTAACGTGTATCATGGGAGGAGAGGGGGATAGGTGATGGTGACGGGTGGTTTCCGTAGTACGGCGGCACACGGCAAGAGAGGTGACGTGGAAAGCCGGCCTGTCAGTCGAAGAGTGAACCTTCTACGGGTTGCCGGTTGGCAGGCGAGGGAGTCGGCGCTACTTCAGCACGGTCGATGGGATAGCGTTGCAGAAACTCTTCCTCGCTGAGAATGGGGATGTTGAGTTGTCGGGCTTTTTCCAGCTTGGCAGGTCCCATATTGTCTCCCGCCAGCACGAAGGAGGTGTTGCGGCTGATAGACGAACTGTTTTTACCGCCATGTTGCTCTATCTGTTGTTTGTAGTAGTCGCGCGGGTGGTGACTGAAGACTCCCGACACCACTATCGACGTTCCTGTCAGCAGCTGACTCAGCGGTTCTGCGGCCTCTTCGTCCATGGCCATCTTCACACCATAGCTTGCCAGACGGTCGATGAGTTGCCGGTTGACAGGGTCGGCAAAGTAGTCTACTATGCTCTGCGCCATCACCGTCCCTATGCCGTCTACTTGGCACAGTGCTTCCACGTCGGCCTTCTGCAATGCCTGCATGGAGCGGAAGTGGCGTGCCAGGAGGCGTGCCGAGGTCTCGCCCACGAAGCGTATGCCCAGGGCGAAGAGCACGCGCGGAAAGGGTGTCTGCAACGACTGTCGTATGCCTTCAATCATGTTGCGTGCCTGCACCTGCTTTTTTCCGTCGGATGCGAGGTCGGCAAGGGTGAGCGTATAGAGGTCGGCGGCATTGTGGATGAGTCCGCGGCGGTACATCAGCTCTATGTTTTCGGGTCCCACGTTGGCAATATTCATTGCCTTGCGCTGCACGAAGTGCTCTATGCGTCCGAGAATCTGCGGCGGGCAGTGGGTGTCGTTGGGACAGTAGTAGGCCGCCTCGCCCTCATAGCGCACGAGCGGTGTGCCGCATTCGGGGCAATGGGTGGCAAAGGCGACGGGTGTGGCGTCGCTGCGACGGTGTTCCTTGCTCACGCCGACTATTTTCGGAATGATTTCTCCGCCCTTTTCCACAAACACGTAATCGCCGTTGTGCAGGTCGATGCTGCTTATGAAGTCGGCATTGTTGAGGGTGGCTCTCTGCACCCATGTACCTGCCAGCCGCACGCGTTCCATGTTGGCGACGGGTGTCACCACGCCTGTGCGTCCCACTTGGAAGGTGACCTTCTCCAGTCGGGTGCAGGCTCTTTCTGCCTGAAACTTGTAGGCAATCGCCCAGCGCGGGCTCTTGGCTGTGTTGCCCAGCAGGCGCTGCTGGCGCAGGCTGTCCACCTTCAGCACCACGCCGTCGGTGGCTATGGGGAGATTGTGTCGCTCGGTGTCCCAGCGGTTGATAAACCGGAATATCTCGTCGAGCGTCTCCACCCGTTGTGTCTGCCGTCCCACCTGGAATCCCCACTGCCGCATGCGCATCAGGTTGTCGTAGTGGCTGTCGGTAGGCATGTCGTCAACCAACAAGGTGTAGAGGTAGGCATCGAGCCGTCGCTGCGCCACGACAGCCGAGCTGAGGCTCTTCAATGTGCCCGATGCCGCGTTGCGCGGATTGGCAAAGCGTGGTTTTCCCTGCCGTTCACGCTCGGCATTGAGCTCGTCGAACACTTGCCAGGGCATGAGCACCTCGCCACGAATCTCGAAGACGGGCGGTGCGTCAGGGGTGTGGAGCACGAGGGGGATGGATTGTATGGTGCGCACGTTGGTGGTCACGTCGTCGCCGTGTATGCCGTCGCCGCGCGTCACACCGCGCACCAGCCGGCCGTTTTCATAGGTGAGGGAGATAGAGAGTCCGTCAAACTTCATCTCACAGCACACCTTGAACGGTTCGCCGTTGAGCTGTCTGCGCACGCTGTCGTACCACTCGCTGACATCCTGCTGATTGTAGGTGTTGGCGAGCGAGAGCATGGGATAGCGGTGCGTGACCTGCCGGAAGGCTTCCTGGTGGTCGTTGCCTACGCGCTGTGTGGGCGAGTTGGGGTCGTACAGCTCGGGGTGCGCAGCCTCCAGGTCCTGCAACTCGTGCATGAGCATGTCGAACTCCTGGTCGGAAATGACAGGCTGATTGAGCACATAGTAGTTGTAGTTGTGCTGATGGAGCTGCTCACGGAGCTCAAGGATTCGCTGGTGTGGCGTCATCGTTAAAGGTGTTGATTGTTTCTTCCAGTTTGTTGTTGCGCAATGCGGAGAGGAAAACGTCGAGAATCTGCCTGCCTCCGTATTGCGACTTTGCCTTGTCGTAGAACTCAACGAGTGCTTTCACGGCTGGTAAGGAAAGTTTTTTGCTGTTGTCGCGTTTGCCGTTGACCAGCTGATCTTGTATGCATGCGGCAAGGTAGGCTACAAAATAAACGTTGGGCTCATCTTTTCCATCTATCAGCGCCACAGCAAATCGGCCTATGCCGATATTCACATCGGCCGAGTTGATGCTCCATGTGACAAGTATCCTGTTCACCACGTCTATATCTTCATCCTCGAAGTCTAAGATTAAGAACGACTTACAGATGTTGAGTATATCTTCGTTGTAGCGTCGGCACTTCTCGGCGGTGGCAAACGCCTCCCCATAGTCTACATCGCCCTTCTCGCGCGCTTCCTTTTCCAGTTGGTCGGCGCGTTGTTCGTTCTCTTCTGCTTTCTTCATGTTGCCCAGTGCACGATAGTACATGGCCAGATAGCGCACCTCCTGAATGTATTCATCGGAGTGTTCGCCTCTTTCCTTTTTATATATGGCCAGTGCCCTCACCTGATACTTCACGGCGTCGGCGTGGCGTTCAAGGGCATAGCACGCCTCGGCCAGATGCATGAGTATGATGCCCATGTGGATGTCGTTGGTGAGCTGTTGCTCATACACTGACAGCGCCTGCCGCGCACATTCGTAAGCCTCGGCATTCTGCTTGAGCGACGCATGATAGTGCCCAAGGTTGTCGAGCCAAAGGGCATAGTCGGCTGTTTTGTCGCCTCTGTATTTCTTCTCCACCTCCAGTGCTTGCCTGGTGTAGTCGATGGCTTGTTCAATGTTGCGGAGCCGATAATTGCAGCGAGCCATCCCTATCAGTACGCTACAATAGTTGGTGTCGGCCTGCTGCTGTGCCTGCTCAATAAACAGGCGCGTCTGCTCAAGCACGGTGAGTGCCTCGGCAAAGTTGCCTTGCTGAAAGAGGCTGTCTATTTGTCGGCTTTTGGCAGCCACCTCGTTATTGTACAGGCCAATGTCGACGGGTTGCGACGGCTGTGGCGAGACAGACTGTGCTGTCAGCAGCTGAGTGCTCAATAGCAGGAGGAAAAAGAATAAGAGTCTGTGCATAATTGTCAGGAAAAAAGAGGATAGTGAACAGAGTGGCTCATTGCAGGCAAAGATAGCAGTTATCTGCTGCGTTGACAAGTTTGGGGCGCACTATTTGTCGCAGGTGTAAAAAAGCGCTTGCAGCTTATCGGTCGTTGTAGAAAAAATGTGTAACTTTGAAGCGTCATAATGTGCGCATAGCGTTCACTTACGGCGCAAGTGTCTTACAGACACCTGCTTATGCGTGTGCGCACCCGTCATATTTACCCTTAGCAAGAAATAAATACAATGATACATGCAATACAAATGGAACTACAGTCCTCTCACTCCTTCCGAGGAGGCGGGAGCAAAGGCCTTGGCGGAGAAGATAGGCAGCAGTCCGCTGGTGGCCTCGCTGCTCATACAGCGCGGCATCACCACCGAGAGCGGTTCTAAACGCTTCTTCCGCCCACAACTAGCCGACCTCATCAACCCCTTCCTGATGAAAGACATGGACATCGCCGTCGACCGGCTCAACGATGCCATGGGGCGAAAAGAACGAATACTTATCTATGGCGACTACGATGTTGACGGCTGCACGGCCGTAGCACTGGTGTATAAGTTTCTGCAACAGTTCTACTCCAACATCGACTACTACATCCCCGACCGCTACGACGAAGGCTACGGCGTGAGCCGGAAAGGACTGGACTATGCGCAGCAGACGGGGGTGAAGCTCATCATCATACTCGACTGCGGCATCAAGGCCATCGAAGAGATTGCCTATGCCAAGACGTTAGGCATCGACTTCATCGTGTGCGACCACCATGTGCCCGATGAGGAAATGCCCGAAGCCGTGGCGATACTCAACCCCAAACGGCCCGACGACTCCTTCCCGTTCAAGGAGCTGTGCGGCTGCGGAGTGGGCTTCAAGTTCATGCAAGCCTTCGCCAAAAACAACGGCATTCCCTTCTCGCGACTCATACCCCTGCTCGACCTCTGCGCCGTGAGCATTGCTGCCGACATAGTGCCCGTGACGGAAGAAAACCGCATACTGGCATTCCACGGACTGAAGCAACTCAACCAAAATCCGTCTATCGGCATGAAGGCCATCATCGATGTGTGCGGACTCACCGGACGCGACATCTCCATGAGCGACATCATGTTTAAGCTCGGACCGCGCATCAACGCCTCGGGACGAATGGAGAACGGCAAGGAAACCGTCGACCTGCTCATAGAGCGCGACTTCGACGTGGCACTGCGCAAGGCACGCCACGTCGACGAATACAACGAGCAGCGCAAAGACATCGACAAGCACATGACCGAGGAGGCCAACCAGATTGTGGAGAAGATAGAGAGCCTGAAGCATCAGTCGTCGGTAGTGCTCTACGACGAAAACTGGCGCAAGGGCGTGGTGGGCATCGTGGCATCGCGACTCACCGAGATATACTTCCGCCCCACCGTGGTGCTCACACGCGACGGCGACCTCGCCACCGGCTCAGCACGAAGCGTGGCAGGATTCGACGTATACGAGGCCATCAAGAGCTGTCGCGACCTGCTGCTCAACTTCGGCGGACACACCTACGCAGTAGGACTCACCATGAAGTGGGCCGACATCACCACCTTCCGCAAACGATTCCAGCAATATGTGGAGCAGCACCTCAATGCCGAACAGCGCGAGCCGCTGCTCAACATCGATGCCGTGCTCGACTTCCGCGACATCACCAAGCGACTGATGAACGACCTGAAGCGATTTGCACCCTTCGGGCCAGGCAACGAGAAACCCCACTTCTGCACCAACAACGTCTACGACTACGGTGCCAGCCGCGTCGTGGGACGCAACCAAGAGCACATCAAGCTCGAACTGGTCGACTCCAAGTCGAGCCATGTGGTCAACGGCATTGCCTTCGGACAGAGCGAAGCCGCCCGATACATAAAGAGCAAACGTGCATTCAACATTGCCTACACCATAGAAGAGAATGCCTTCAAGCACGGCGTGGTGCAGCTACAGATAGAAGACATACATCCCTGCAGCGACGACAGCACGCCTATCGAAGCACATCCCACACACTGATGCAGTCCTCACGCTACGACGACATACTCCGCGAATACTGGGGGTACGACAGTTTTCGCGGCATCCAGCGCGACATCATCGAGAGCATCGGCGCCGGCCACGACACGCTGGGCCTGATGCCCACCGGCGGCGGCAAGAGCATCACCTTCCAAGTGCCCGCTTTGGCAATGGAAGGGGTGTGCATCGTCGTCACTCCTCTCATAGCATTGATGAAAGACCAGGTGGCACAGCTGCGCCGCCGTGGCATACAGGCGGCAGCCATACACTCGGGCATGTCGCGCGACAGCATCGTCACAGTGCTCGACAACGCCTGCTATGGCGGTGTGAAGCTGCTCTACATGTCGCCCGAGCGACTGGGCACGGAGCTGTTCCGAAAGCGCCTGCATCACCTGCGCATCAGCTTCCTGGCAATAGACGAGGCACACTGCATATGCCAGTGGGGATACGACTTCCGCCCGGCCTACCTGCAGATTAGCGAACTGCGACTCCTGCTGCCCGAGGTGCCCGTACTCGCACTCACGGCAACAGCAACACCACTGGTTGTCGACGACATTCAGCGACAACTCCGCTTCCGCCGGCCCAACGTGTTCTCCATGAGCTTCGAACGAAGCAACCTGGCATACATCGTACGCCATGCAGAGGATAAGGAGGAAGAGATGGTACACATACTGCAGACATTGCCTGGTGCCGCCATTGTCTACACACGCTCCCGACAGAAGACAAAAGACATTGCCGAGCTGCTCAACGCCGCAGGCATCAGCGCCACCTGCTACCACGCAGGACTGGAGCATGCCCAGCGCGACCAGCGACAGCAGCTGTGGATACGCGGACGCAAGCGCGTGATGGTGGCCACCAATGCCTTTGGCATGGGCATCGACAAGGCCGACGTGCGACTCGTGCTGCATATCGACACGCCCGATTCCATAGAGGCCTACTTCCAGGAGGCGGGACGCGCCGGACGCGATGGTGAAAAGGCCTATGCCGTACTGCTATGCAACGACAACGACAAACGACGGCTCACGCAACGCATCGACGAAAACTTCCCCGACAAGCAATATATCAAGAGTGTGTACGACGACTTGGCCTACTTCTTCGTCGTAGGCTCACAGATGGGTGCCGGCAAGTCGTTCGCCTTCGACATCGACCAGTTCTGCTACACCTACAAGCACTTCCCCACTCGGGTGTCGGGAGCGCTGGCCACGTTGCAGCGATGCGGATACCTGCAATACGACGAAGACCCCGACACACGGGCACACTTCATGTTCAAGGCGCAACGCAGCGACCTCGACCGCATACGGCCCGAGACGCCCCTCGAGGAACAGGTCATCACCTTCCTGCTGCGCAGCTATCCGGGGCTCTTCACCAGCCTGATAAGCATCGACGAGGGATACATAGCCACACAGACAGGACTCGACACACACCAGGTGTATATCGTGCTGCGCTCACTGGCTCAACGCGGCGTGGCAACCTTCATACCGCGACGCAAAACACCCTTCATCACCTACACACAAGACAGGGTGAAGGACGACGAGTTCCACATACCGCCACAGGCCTACGACGACCTGAAAGAGCGCTACATAGAGCGCATCACAGGCATGGTGCGCTACATGGACAACAGCAGCGTGTGCCGTTCGCGCATGCTACTACACTACTTCGGAGAAACCCAATCGCACAACTGCATGATGTGCGACGTGTGCCGACACACCGACACCACATTGCTGCAAGCGTCGCCCCTGTGCAGTGCCGAACAGGCGATACTGCAACTGCTCAGCGACGGACAACCACACCCGCTCTCACAACTGCAGCAACTGCCCTACGACAGCAGCGAGACAGACCGCGCACTCGCCATGCTCACACAGGAAGAAAGCATACACATAGAGGGCAACTGCATCAGCAGGTGATTTTTTCGGAAGAAATGTAACCGCCACAAAATAAACATCGTATCTTTGCAATAGTATCACAACGCTAATCTTATTTCCTATGTTCGACAAACATATCTATCAACAGCGCCGCGCACAACTGCGCAAAATGATGCACGAAGGCATCGTGCTGCTCTTCGGCAACAACAACGCTCCGTGCAACTATCCCGCCAACGCCTATCAACCCTTCCGACAGGATAGTGCCTTCCTCTACTACTTCGGACAGAAACGCGACGGACTGGTGGGCGTAATCGACATCGACAACGACTGCGACCTGCTCGTCGGCGACGATATCGACATCGAAGACATCGTATGGTACGGCTCCGTCGACAGCGTGGCCGACATGGCACACCAGGTAGGAGTGGAACACTCAGCACCCATGTCAAAGCTGGCCGATATCTGTGACGAAGCACACCGGAAGGGCAGAAAAATCCACTTCCTCCCACCCTACCGGCACGACATCAAGATACAACTGATGGACCTGCTCGGCATCCATCCCTCCAAGCAGAAGGAAGCTGCCTCCATGCAGCTCATACTCGCCGTAGTGGAGATGCGCTCGGCAAAGCAGCCCGAGGAGATTGAAGAACTGGAACGCGCGGCTGAAATAGGCTACCGCATGCACACCACGGCCATGCGACTCATACGTCCGGGCGTGACAGAGAAATACATCGCCGGACAAATCGACGGCATTGCCTACTCCTACGGCGCCATGCCCAGCTTCGGAACCATCTTCTCGCAACACGGAGAAATCATGCACGGAAACCCGTCGATGAACCAACTGGAAGACGGACGCCTCGTGCTGTGCGACTGCGGGGCCGAGACCATCAACCACTACTGCTCCGACAACACACGCACCATGCCCGTCAACGGCAAATACTCGCAACGACAGCTCGACATCTACACCATCGTGGAGGCATGCCACGACTACGTGCTGGAAGTGGCCAAGCCCGGAGTGAAATACATGGATGTGCACCTTGCCGTCTGCCGGCTGATGACCGAGCGCCTCAAAGAACTCGGACTCATGCGCGGCGATGTCGATGCTGCCGTAGAAGCAGGTGCCCATGCGCTCTTCCTGCCCCACGGACTCGGACACATGATGGGCATGGACGTGCACGACATGGAAGGATTCGACCAGCGCTACGTTGGCTTCGACAGCGAGACACAGCCCCGCCTCGACCAGTTCGGCACCAATGCCCTGCGCATGGGACGCCGACTGCAGGAAGGATTTGTCGTAACCGATGAACCCGGCATCTACTTCATACCCGCACTCATCGACGACTGGCGCGCACGCCACCACAACGAGGAGTTCCTCGTCTTCGACGCGATAGAGAAGTTCAAGGACTTCGGAGGCATACGACTCGAAGACGACGTGCTCATCACCGCCGACGGCTGCCGATTCATAGGCAACAACATCATCCCCTACCATCCGAAGGATGTAGAGGCCTACATGGCAGAGCACAGAGAAGCATGAAAATAGAAAAAAGCGCATTCCCTGCACTTTATCATTTTTTCATTTTACCTTTGCAAAGTTGAATTTCAATCTTCGTTTTCTCGCCTCAACAATTGAAGCCGGCTTCATTGACTTCGGCTTTACGAAAACGCCGTACTGCATAACACCTAACAAACACAATACACAATGAAAAAAATCTTCACTCTAGCCCTGATGGCTTTCATTGCCATCGGCGCCAACGCACAAAACAACAAGCCGGTGTTTACCACCGTCAAGGCCAATCCCATCACCAGCGTGAAGGACCAAAACCGCTCGGGTACCTGCTGGGCATACTCCACACTCTCTTTCTTCGAGGCAGAGATACTGAAGAAGACCGGCAAGACCTACGACCTCTGCGAGTCGTTCGTGGCCAACAAGACCTATATGGACCGCGCCATACAGGTGGTACGCTACCATGGCGACTGCCAGTTCTCACAAGGCGGTGCTGCCTCTGACGTGCACTACGTGCTGAAGCACTACGGCATCTGCCCCGAAGACGCCATGCCCTTCCCCGGAAGCCTCTACGGCGACAGCCTCAACAACTTCGGCGAGTTCTTCTCACTGATGTCGCCCTATGTTGATGCCATTGCCAAGAACAAGGCAAAGAAAATCAGCACCCAGTGGAAACCCGGTCTGCAGGGAATCCTCGACGCTTACCTCGGCAAGTGCCCCGAGACCTTCACCTACGAGGGCAAGACCTACACACCGCAGAGCTTCATGAACAGCCTCGGCATCAACATCGACGACTATGTAAGCATCACCAGCTACACACACCACCCCTTCTACACATCATTCCCCGTAGAAGTACAGGACAACTGGCGCTTTGAGCCCTCCTACAACGTGCCCATGAACGAGATGATGCAGATTATCGACAACGCCATCATGAACGGCTACACCGTAGCATGGGGCGGCGACGTCAGCGAAGAAGGCTTCACACGTCAGGGTCTGGCTTACAGCTACGACACCAAGAAGGCCGAGCAGCTCAGCGGCAGCGACATGGCACGCTGGCTCAAGCTCACTCCCGCCAAGAAAAAGAGCCTCATCGACAGCCTCGGATGCACCATCCCCGAAATCACTCCTACACAGGAGCGTCGCCAAGAGCGCTTCGACAACTGGGAACTCACCGACGACCACGGCATGCTCATCTACGGTATTGCCAAGGACCAGAACGGAAAAGAGTACTACATGGTGAAGAACTCATGGGGTGAGACAGGCGAATACAAAGGCACATGGTACATGACCAAGACCTTCATCTGCGACAACACCATGGACTACATGGTAAACAAGAACGCCATCCCCAAAGACATCCGCAAGAAACTCGGCATCTGACAGACAGCCTACAAACAATACTCAACTCCCCGTCTTCCACCTTCGGAAGGCGGGGAGAATTGTTTTGTATGGCCATCGATGCCCGATAGCACACCAAAGTCGACGAGATTAGTCACCAAAGTCGACGAGATTGGTCACCAAAGTCGATGAGATTGCATCTTGGTTAAGCGCCAATCGTAGTCTCGCTATGCTTCTACCACGACTTGGCGAGCCAGGAGCCAGGCAGCGAACAACACTTTATCTCCCTCTATCTCTCCTTTTTTTTCTCTCTATCCAACAAGTCCGGGCGGAGTCGGCGTGTCCTTTCGAGAGCCTGTTGCATTTCCCATTCCTTAATCTTCGCCTCATGTCCGCTGAGCAGCACATCGGGCACGCGCCATCCTTTATAGTCGGCAGGGCGCGTGTAGATGGGTGCTGCGAGCAAGTCGTCTTGGAAACAGTCAGAGAAAGCACTCTCTTCGTCGCCGATGGCTCCCGGTAACAGGCGTACCACGCTGTCGGCAATGACAGCGGCAGCCAGTTCACCACCCGTGAGCACATAGTCGCCGATGCTGATCTCGCGCGTGATGAGATGGTCGCGCACACGTTGGTCAACGCCCTTATAGTGACCGCACAGCAGTATGAGGTTTCCCTTCAGCGACAGTTCGTTCGCCATGTGTTGGTCGAACTGTTCCCCGTCGGGTGAAGTGAAGATCACGTCGTCGTAGTCGCGCTCTGCCTTGAGGGCAGTAATACACCGGTCGATAGGTTCACACTGCATCACCATGCCGGCAAACCCGCCATAGGGGTAGTCGTCGACACGGCGCCAACGGTTGGTGCTGTAGTCGCGCAGATTGTGCAGGCATACATCGACAAGGCCTTTTTTCTGTGCTCGCGCCACAATCGACTCACGCACAAAGCCCTCAATCATCTCGGGCAGAACAGTGATAATATCTATACGCATCATGCTGAAAAGGATTACGTTGTTTCTGCAAAGATACGCTTTTTTTCGCTTTCCACACTTCTGCAGTGCTTTTGTACCGGCCATTTGTGAAACAACTCCTACAACTTTTTATACCTTTGCAGCTGCTGACACCTCATCTGCAGGCAGATTACCACGCGCCCTTACCCTATCCGTCATATCCTGAAACCATCCTACAACACCATGCCCTCAATTTCCGACACACCCGCACAGCCCGCTTTCACCACAGAACCCGTTGGGTGCTACCCCTTTGTAGCCGAACCATTCCACTGCGACTTCAACTTCCAACTCATGATGGGACACTTGGGCAACTACATGCTCAATGCTGCCGACTACCACGCCGCAGCACGCCGCTTCGGTATGGTAGAGCTGTCGGCAATGAACCGTTCGTGGGTGCTCTCACGCCTCGCCATAGAGATGACAGCCATGCCACAAGCCTACGACAAGTTTACCATCGAGACATGGGTGGAGAGCGCCATGCGCTTCTTCACCAACCGCAACTTCGCCGTGGTGGGAGCCGACGGCACACCGCTGGGCTACGGACGCTCCGTATGGGCGATGATCGACCGCACCACACGCCAGCCGGTCAATATCCTCGAGATGCACGACGGGCTGCTCGGACAACTGGTGTGCCGCGAAAAACCGTGCCCTATAGACAAGGGTACGCGCGTGCGCGTAGCACAGGAAGCACCATTGACAGACGAACGAAAGACAGGATACAGCGACATCGACGTCAACGGGCATGTCAACAGCATACGCTACATAGAGCATGTGCTCGACCTTTTCGCCGTCGACTACCACCGCCGCCACACGCTGCGCCGCTTCGAAGTGGCATATGTGGCAGAGGCATACGCCGGCGACACGCTGCGCTTCTACCGAGAAGAGACAGCCACAGACCAATGGGCAGTGCGCATCGTCAAGGTAAATCCCGACAAAACAGAGACGGAAGTGACACGCTGCGCCTTGATGTTCACAGCAACGAAGTAACAGCTGCCTGCCTAATCTATACCGACAACAAGCAGGAATATAATAAAAAATAAAGAACGAAAAACATAGCAAATCACAAATATCCCTTACATTTGCAGCGTACTAACACACATCACTTTATATGATAACCGACCAAGACAAGCAATTCATGCGTGCCGCCATCCGTCTTGCCGACGAGAGCGTGGAGCGGGGCGGCGGTCCTTTCGGCGCTGTCATCGTGAAAGACGGTGAGATTGTGGCCGGCAGTTCCAACTCTGTAACGCTGCACAACGACCCCACCGCACACGCCGAGGTGGAGACCATACGCCAGGCATGCCAACGTCTGGGCACCTACGACCTGAGCGGATGCACCATCTACACATCGTGCGAGCCGTGCCCGATGTGCCTGGGAGCCATCTACTGGGCACACATCGACCGCATCTACTATGGCAACACACGCAAAGACGCACGTGACATCGACTTCGCCGACGACTTCATCTACGAAGAGTTTGAACGACCACTTGCAGCACGACGCGTACCCATCGTGCCACTGCTGCCCGAAGAGGCCATCACCACATTCAAGACATGGAAACTGAAAACGGACAAGACGCCTTACTAGACAACAATGAGCAACAACTGCTACTCAACATATAAACAGACAGATATAACGTTAGCGTTAACGTAAAAGTTAAAGCTGACGTTATTATTTTTCATCCCGCTACAACAAGCATTCATCATCAACCCAACCAATCATCACACACCATCATGAAAAAGCTTTTCACCCTCTCGGCCATCCTCCTGGCTTCGCTCTCGTGTGCCCAGGCACAAAACATCCAGCTGCACTACGACCTCGGCCACACGCTCAACAGCGACCTGTCGGGACGTCCCAGCGTGACAACGACGATTGAGATGTTTCGTCCTGACGGCTGGGGCAGCACCTACTTCTTTGCCGACATCGACTACTTCCACGACGGCGTGGCAGGTGCCTACTGGGAGGTGAGCCGCGAGGCCAACCTGAGCAAGAACAAGCAGTGGGCACTGCATGGCGAATACAACGGCGGCGTGGCCTCCAGTCAGCTCAACGACCTGTCGACGCGCTTCCAGCATGCCGTGCTCGTGGGACCGGCGTGGAACTGGCACAGCGCCGACTTCAGCCGCACCTTCTCCCTGCAAGCCATGTACAAGTACTACTTCAAGGGACAGAACGCCTGGAACCGCCCCTTCTCCTCCTTCCAGGCCACGGCGGTGTGGGGCATCACCACAGTCAACAAGCGCTTCACCTTCTCCGGCTTCATCGACTGCTGGTACGACCGCAGTGTGAAAGGCAACTGGATAGTGCTGAGCGAGCCGCAGCTGTGGTGGCATCTCAACACCGTGAAGGGTTGGGAGAAGGTGCCCGTGAGCGTAGGTACGGAGGTAGAGCTGAGCAACAACTTCGTGTTCGACAAGCAGGGCCGCAACGACCGCTTCCACGCCATCCCCACCCTGGCAGCAAAGTGGACATTCTGATGCGTGCGCCGATGCTGGCATATAAAATCGAGTAGGAGGTGAACACTAATCAGAGGTGTTCACCCCTTTTCGTGTTCACTTGTCCTCTCACACCACCGTACGTGCGGTTCCGCATACGGCGGTTCCTCAACCTTTCGGTAACGCAGATGCGCTGTAATAACAAC
>JAGAZE010000030.1 GCA_017940185.1 Bacteroidaceae bacterium
ATACCGGCGTTGGGGTTCAGGTTGCTGAGCCAGCGGTTGCCCGTGGTCTTGGTCATAACGCCACCCTGGATGCCAATCCACCAGTTGTCGGTGAACTTGCTGCCAGATACGGTCTGTGCGCTAGCGCTCAGAGTCATGGCAGCTGCAGCGAAAAATAAAACTAACTTTTTCATGATACTAAATGATTTAAATTATAATGAGTTTAGTAATTCTACTCTTTCAATTTGCAAAGTAAAGGAATAGATTGTTACCCACCAAACTTTTTTAGCAAAATTTATAGAAACGACACATTTTTCTACACTTTTTGCACACATATGACAGGGAGTGTGCAACAATTTTGCCCCTTTGCGCTTACACAGACCATATTAGCAGACACACCATATATAATATAGGCAACGCTAGAAGGTGCACTTTCTTCGTTTGCTTTTGCAGCGTGAGCCATTCATTCTTTGTACATTTGCAGACGGCAAACATTTCTCTACCTTCATCATGCACAGCATCATTCTCATCACTGGTGGTCAGCGCTCAGGCAAGAGCGCGTATGCCGAACGCCTGGCACTGCAATTGTCGGAAAAACCGCTCTACCTCGCCACGGCGCATGTGAGCGACGACGAGATGGCCACCCGCGTAGCACGCCACCGCCAACGGCGCGGACCACAATGGAGCACCATTGAAGAGGAGCACCACCTCAGCCGGCACGACATGACAGGGCGCGTGGTATTGGTAGACTGCCTCACCACATGGATAGCCAACCGGATGCTGGCTGCTGAAGAGCACGACATGGGCGATGATGCCCTGCTGCAACAGCTGCTCGACGAACTCGACCAGCTAATGCGGCAGCAGAGCACATTCATCTTCGTCACCAACGAGGTGGGCATGGGCGGTATCAGTGCCAATGCCATGCAACGACGCTTTGCCGACCTGCAAGGATGGGTCAACCAGCATGTGGCACAACGTGCCGACAAGGTGGTGCTCATGGTGAGCGGACTGCCTGTAAAGGTTAAAGGGTAAAGAGGTGAAAGGTTAATGTTAGAGTTATGCGTAGTTTCAACATACCGACCTTAGACGAGACGTTTCGTCCGACGGTTGTCGACAAGATCGACAACCTGAACAAGCCGCGTCGTTCTCTGGGCTATCTGGAGACGCTTGCCGAGCAGGCGTGCATGGTGCAGCACACACTCACGCCACGCCTCTCTCATCCCTGCCACCTGCTCTTCGGTGCCGACCATGGCATAGAGCGCGAAGGGGTGAGTGTGAGTCCGCGTGAGGTGACTTGGCAACAGATGATCAACTTCACGAAGGGCGGTGGCGGTGTCAATATGCTTTGCCGCCAACACGGCTTTCATCTGCGCCTCATCGATGTGGGGGTGGACTACGACCTCAGCGCCCACCCGCGCATACTGCAACGCAAGCTGCGACGCGGCACCGACAACTTCCGCTATGGTCCTGCCATGAGCGAGGAGGAGTTCGACCGCGCTATCGATATCGGTGCCGAGATGGCCGACTACTGCCACCGCGAGGACTGCACCGTGCTGAGCATCGGCGAGATGGGCATCGGCAACACCTCGCCATCAAGCATATGGATGCACCTGCTGGGCGACGTACCGCTCGGGGAATGCATCGGTGCAGGGGCAGGCCTCAACGCCGAAGGAATGAAGCATAAGTACGCGGTGCTGAGCGAAGCCGTCGACCGCTACAAGCAAACAGAAAAACTACGTCAGACGTCGTCTCCGCACTCTCCCTTATCCTATTTCGGTGGCTTTGAGATGGCTGCCGCCATCGGTGCCATGTTGCGCGGTGCCGAACACGGCATGCTGGTGTTGGTAGACGGCTTCATCATGTCGGCATGTATGCTGGCAGCCATCCGCATCAACCCTGCTGTAAGACAATATGCCGTCTTTGCTCACTGTGGCGACGAGAGCGGGCACAGGCACATGTTGCAACTCATGCACGCCGTGCCCCTGCTGCAACTTGGTCTGCGCCTCGGCGAAGGCACAGGCGCTCTGGCAGCCTATCCGCTGCTGGACTCTGCGGTGAGAATGGTGAACGAGATGAATAACTTCGACAACGCGCACATCACGAAATACTTCTAAGGCATTATGGAGTATATGAAGTGATGTGCCGGGTATCCGATTCCACATGCTACCGCCGGCTCCGGCCAATTCTCAATTATCAACTATCATTTTCTAATATGAACACATCCCATTGGTGGCAGAATGCCTGGGCTGCCCTCATCTTCTTCACACGTCTTCCTTTCTGGCGTGTATATCAGCCACCAGGCAGCAGCTATCGCGCCGTGGTGGAATGGTGGCCGCTCACGGGTTGGCTCACAGGTGGTGCCACCGCTGCCGCGCTCTATGGTGCCGCACAGCTGTGGTCGTTGCCCGTGGCGGTGGTTCTCGCTCTGGTGGTGCGCGTGATGCTCACCGGTGCGCTGCACGAAGACGGACTGGCCGACTTCTTCGACGGTTTCGGCGGAGGCGGCAACGATCGCACCCGCATCCTCGCCATCATGAAAGACTCCCGCATCGGCACCTATGGTGTTCTCAGCCTGTTGGCCTATCACGCGCTGCTGTTTGTGGCCTTGGCAAGCATGCCGCTCACCTTGGGGGTGTGGACCCTGGCAGCGGCGGCACCCTTTGCCCGCATGGTGGCAGGCCAGCTGGTGCAGATGCTACCCTATGCGCGCACGGCACATGAGGCCAAGGCACTTGTGGTATACCGCAAGCCGCCCTTTGCTGCCACACTGATGCTCGCAGTGCAGGGGCTGCTTCCACTCGTCCCCCTACTCTACTTCTGCGGCAGGCAGCTGCATTGGGAGTATCTGGTGTTTGCGCCCTGCCTGGCCATGTATATCCTCTACCGCCTCATCGCCGCACGGCTGCAAGGATACACGGGCGACTGTTGCGGTGCCGTATGCCTGCTCGTCGAGCTCACCTTTGTGATTACCGCAGCAGCGGGCTGACCTACGCCCCCCTCTTCTTAACTTCCACTGTCACCTTACCGACTGTACGTTATCTATCATGCTTTTCACCTTTGTCCGTCACACACGTGTCGGTGTGCCACGCGGCACCTGCTACGGCTGGAGCGATGTGCCCTTGGCCTCCACCTTTGAGCAAGAGGCCGCCCGCGTGCGTAGCGTCCTCGCCACGAAAGGCATACACCCCGATGCGGTGTTCACCTCGCCGCTGAGTCGTTGCGTGCGGCTGGCCACGGCATGCGGCTTCGACGATGCCCGGCGCGACGACAGACTGAAGGAGATGAACATGGGCCAGTGGGAGATGCAACGCTACGACGACATAGGAGACCCGCACCTGCAAGCATGGTATGCCGACTACCTGCACGAGTGTGCCACAGGCGGCGAGTCGTTTCAGGATTTGCGGCGGCGCGTGACAGCCTTTCTCGATGAGGTGCGCACGGCTTCTCATCGGCGTGTGCTGATCTTCGCCCATGCCGGTGTGATTGTGGCGGCCGGCATCTATGCAGGGCTCTACGAGGAAAGCGAGGCCTTCGCTCACCAACCCGATTACGGCGGCATGCTCGACATTTGGCTATGACGGCGTGAGTGTCAGCACACATAACGGGCGACAAGGAATTGTCGCCCGTTATGCTGTTTGCGGTACATGCCGAGTCTCAGAACTTCACCCGCATTCCCAGATTGTGCATGATGAAGGCATAGATGTCGGCCTGCTCTTCAAGCACTTTGCTCAGCGGCTTGCCTCCTCCGTGTCCGGCTTTGGTGTCGATACGTATCAGCACGGGGCGGTTGCCCTTGTGGCAGTGTTGCAGCGTGGCGGCAAACTTAAACGAGTGGGCGGGCACCACGCGGTCGTCATGGTCGGCCGTGGTGACAAGCGTGGCAGGATACTCCACGCCCTCTTTCAGATTATGCAGCGGCGAGTAGCCCTTCAGGTAGTCGAACATCTCTTTCGAGTCGGCGCTCGTGCCATAGTCGGGTGCCCAGTTCCAGCCGATGGTAAACTTATGATAGCGCAGCATGTCCATCACACCCACCTGTGGTATGGCCACGCGGAAGAGATCGGGGCGCTGCGTCATACAGGCACCTACAAGCAGTCCGCCATTGCTGCCGCCCACGATGGCTATCTTCTCTTTGTTGGTATACTTCTCGGCGATGAGGTATTCGGCAGCAGCGATGAAGTCGTCGAACACATTCTGCTTCTGCATCTTCGTCCCTGCGCGATGCCATTCCTCGCCATACTCGTTGCCGCCGCGCAAATTGACCACGGCATAAATGCCTCCTTGCTCCAGGAACGGCAGGCGCGAGGTGGAGAAGCCCGGATACATGC
The DNA here is from genome assembly GCA_017940185.1 of Bacteroidaceae bacterium. Taxonomy (GTDB): domain Bacteria; phylum Bacteroidota; class Bacteroidia; order Bacteroidales; family Bacteroidaceae; genus Prevotella. The sequence goes on from JAGAZE010000030.1 coordinate 4,308, forward strand.
CGATGTTGAAGCCGCCGTAGCCGTATAGGTAGACGGGATTGTTGCCGTTGAGTTTCAGCCCTTTCCTATAGGTGACAAACATGGGCACGCGTGTGCCGTCTTTGCTGGTGAAGAACAGCTGCCGTGTCTCAAAGCCGTTGGCGTTGAAGTTCACCTTCGGTGCGCGGTAGAGTGTGCTCTTGTCGGTTGCAGGGTCATAGCGGTAGATGGTGGCCGGCACTGTGAACGACGAGAACGTGTAGAACACCTCCTGCTGCTCCTTGTCGCCGCTGAATCCCGCCGAGCCCACCGAGGGGAAGCGTATCTCCCGTTGCCGTTGTCCGTCGCGACTGTAGAGATAGGCATGGCTCGACGCATCCACGCTGTATTGCAGTATCCACTGCCAGTTGTACATGCCTGCGCCTTGCAGCAGGTGGTCGGTTTCGGCCACAAACTCTTGCCATTGTTGCCTGCCGGGGCGGTCTATGGTGGTGCGCATGATGCGGTTGCGCGGCGCCCCGTCGTTGGTGAAGAGGTAGATGGTGTCACCCAGTGTCTCTGCCACGCCGTTGTCGTAGTCCATGTTGAGTGTCATCTGTATGAACTGGCTATTGGCTTTGCGCAGGTCGCGCACGTAGAGGTTGTTGCCGTTGCCCTCGCCGCTCTCGTAGAGAAACATCATCGTCTCCTCTTTGTTCACTCCCACGCTGTAGAAGCGTTTGGGGTGGGCGGGATTCTGATAGAACAGCACATCCTCGCTCTGCGGCGTGCCTATACGGTGATAGTATATCTTATGTGTCTCGTTGATGTGAGAGTATTCCTTGCCTGCCTCGGGGCGGTCGTAGGTGGAATAGTAGAAGCCGTCTTTATACCATGCGGCACCCGAAAACTTCGTCCACTCCACATGATCGTCGAGCAGTTGCCCTGTGCGTGCATCCATCACGTAGAACTCCGTCCAGTCCGACCCGCTGCGCGACACGCTGTAGGCCATATACTTTCCATCGTTGGAGAAGTAGATGCCCTTGAGTGCCACGGTGCCGTCGGTCGACAGCTTGTTGGGGTCGAGCATCACGCGCGGCGTGCCGCCCAGCTCGTCGGTCACGTAGAGCACGCTCTGATTTTGCAGGCCGTCGTTTTTGTAGAAATACCACCGGCCATGGCGCTTGAACGGCGCGCCCACCTTCTCGTAGTTGGCCACCTCCTTGAGTCGTTTCAGCAAGGGTGCTCGCTGTTTCAGCGTCTGCATGTATTGGTCGGTGACGGCGTTCTCAGCCTCCACCCATGCCGCCGTGCGTGCACTGCGGTCGTCTTCCAGCCAGCGGTAGGGGTCGCTCACGGCAGTGCCGAAGTAGGTGTCGACCACCGACTCACGCTCGGCAGGGGGATACTCAATGGTCTGCGCATCAGCCGCAAGGGCGGAAAGCAGAAAGAGCGATAAGCAAAGGATTTTTCTCATAATGGTAAGCTTTTCAAGATGATTTTGCGACCACAAAGGTAACAAAATGCGCCGCAGATACAAAATCATTGTCCATGGATTTGTGACATCACACACCATTTATTATATTTGCACAGGGGTATTCAAGCGTATTGATTTTCGCTGTCATGAGCTTGTATCCCTTCATTGCCAACCCTTACGCTGTCGGAGGCGTGTGCTTTCCCAGTAGCGGAATCTCGCCTGCGCGCTCTCGCACCACTCTCTACATGCCACACTGCCTCACACTGCTTTTCCTTGTCCTCACGGTCTTTCTGCCGTCGGGTGCTGCGCGTGCCGATGACAGCATCGGCGTAGCCAGCCGCAGCCAATGGTCGGTGGGTGCGTCAGCCACTGTGGGACACCTGCTGCACGCTGGACCTTTCAATAAGGAGATACTCCATTCGTTTGGCGTGGGACACTACGATGTGAGCCTGCAATGGCAGGCCTCGCCTGCCACCACCAACCCCTACGACCGCGCTTGGCGCCACCCCACCCTGAAAGCCGGAATGGCGTGCACCGACTTCAGCCACGTAGACGTATATCGCCCTACCACACCCTACCGCTCGAAGATAGGGCAGCTGTGGACCCTCTATGGCGGCGTACAGTATGAGGTGCTTCGCTCGTCGCGCTTCAGCATGCGGACTGACCTGGCCAATGGCATAGGCTACTGCGCAAACCCCTACGACCCCAACCGCAATGCCGACAACGAGGTGATAGGCTCCACACTCTCCATATACGTCAGTCTGGGCCTGCAGGCACAGTACCGCTTCTCACGCCGTTGGCGGGCAACACTCGGCATCTACTTCAAGCACTACAGCAATGCCACACTCGACCGCCCCAACCTCGGTGCCAACGTCATTGGACCCACACTCGGATTAGTATACGACATCACCCCTGCGACGACCGACAAACACCACACACCCCCACAGCAAGAAGATGCCGCCCACCCCTGCGGGCCTGAGCTGCGAGAGAACAAGGACATGAAGCTGTTCTACATCGACTTCAATGCCGCACTCGGACTGAAAGCGCTCAACGAACGCTTCAACCTCTTCCGACAGAAGCACAACCCCATCTATGGCTTTGCCAACACCAGCCTCGCCACCATGTACCGATACCACATCGGCCATGCATCGGGCGTGGCAGTCGACTATGCCTATGCCGACTATGTGTACCGCATACGCCACTACGACCGGCTCAGCGAGCAGCTGCAACGCAAGTACTCGCCCAACATCTGGGGCGTCAGCCTACGCCACGAGATGTTCTACAAGAGCTTCTCCGTCAATGTGGGACTGGGATTCTACCTGTACAACCACACGGGACATGTGGCAAAGACCAACGAAGGAAATATCTACCAAAACGTGGCCCTGCGCTACAACCTGCCATTCTGGCAACAACGCCTCTACATAGGCTACAACATCAAGGCACACCAGTTTCAGAAGGTGAACAGCTTACACCTCCAACTGGGCCTGCGCATCTACTGAGGGCATTGTGCGGCAGCCCGCCCGCCACATCGCCATGCTCACATGCCCACATAGGGTGATGGCGCAAAAGAAAAAGGGAGCGCTCTTGTGACAGAGCTACTCCCTTTTATTTATGCGCTGCCATAGGCGGCAGGGCAACCATTGTTGACTATTCCAGCTCATCGGCACTGACAGATGTGGTGCCGAAGAGGTAGCCCTCGCCAGAGTTTTGCAGCAGGCCGTCGCCCTGCATCAGGTGGCCGATGGAGAACAGGAGCACGTAGGGCTTCTTATATGCTTTCTTCTTCATGGTATTGATGTTTTTCATATTCATTTCACGATTATTTTCTTGCCGTTGTAGATGTAGATGCCCGTTGTGGTGGGTTGCTTGTCGAGCTTCACGCCTTGCAGGGTGTACCAGCAGGCGTTCTCGCTCTTATTGGCATTGCCGTTGGCATTGATGGTGGTGATGCCTGTGGGTGTGTCGTTGTCTTCGAGCGCGATGGCCAGCTTGCCATTGCTTGCCAGGTTGAAGATGTGTGGCATGTGTGCGCGGCTGATGGAGAAGTAGGCGCGGTTGGGCTGCATCCAGTAGGTATGGTTGCCGTCGAAGGAAGGCTGTGAGTTGGTCTGCACGAAGTAGCCCTTCGACACGCCGAAGTTGATGTAGTGTATGTCGTTGTCGAGCGCATCGTTGCCCTCCTCCACATCGACGAGGTTGACGAAGGTGCCGTAGCTGGTGGGGATGGCGTTGCCGTTCACCACTACGCCCTTGCCCATGCGACCGTAGCGTTGGTAGTCGAAGTTGAGCGGGTTGTTTTCGCCCCCCTCCAGCGTACCGTTGAAGCGCTCGCTGATGTCGGCATGCACCACGTCGTGGATAGCATCCTGGAAGGGATAGGGGCTCTCCGCCCAGTAGGGGAAGAGCGGATAGCGTTCGGGCGTGCCGATAATCACGTTGTGGTCGTTCTCCCTGTCGTGGTTGGCGCGGAAGTGCTCGGCTATCTTCTCACGGTCTTGATACATCTGGTCGGCATCGGGCCAATAACACTGGTAGTCCACATCGCTGTAAGTACCTGAATAGTAGTGTGCCAGATCTTCGCGTGTGAGTTCTTCCACAGTATAGTCATACTGCTCTGGGTGGCTTATGGCTTCTCGGATTTTGTCTACGCGCACGCCTGAGGGAAAGTTATAATACTTATACTTCACGGGATTGGTCTGCACGGGGTTTCTTAGGTCGGCCCAGTCATACACTATCCACTCATCGTTGTTGGCGAGCGACGATTTGTCGGCCCGTTCCCATGTGCGGTTGGTGAGCATATCGTCGAAAGCCTCTGCGTTCATATTGAGCTGATACTTGGCTATGACCGCTCCTCCTTCGGGGAAGTACATGGCAGGCGGCACCAGATAGGTGGCGGGGCGTGCAAAGTCGATGATCACGCCCGTGTTGGCGGGTACGATACCGTCGGCTACGGCTCGGCGTCCTATCTGCGGCACGTCGTCGGTACCGGCATTGGCGTGGTAGGTATGCACGGTGTAGGGCATGATCGACTGCGGATAGCCCGAGGCACTGCTACCGCTGAAGCTGTAGTCGGTGAAGAAGCCGTCGAACTGCTCTATGTTGATATCGTCACCGCGTGTACCCATAAAGGCACGTATGGCTGTGGGGTTGCTCGACAGCAGCAGCGGAGTGACGGTATGCGTTGCCTCATCGAAGATGTCTATCGTGTTGCTGTACATGTAGGAGGGGGTACTCGAATCGGTATAGGTGAGGGGCAGGCTTTTCCGCGGTGACGTAGCGGGGGCGGGGCTGCCGCTGAAGGCAGGGCGGGGAATCAGTTCCGATGGGTCTTCTCCTTCAATAGACGTTGACTGGCTCCACTCTTCTATTATCATATCAGGACGAAGACACAAGTAATCGTTCTTCCACGAAGTGGTGGCGATGAGGCGCTGATAGGGGGTGATGTTGTAGAGATTGTAGTCGATGGCGGCTGGTGTGTTGCCGTTGTGCGTGCCCAGTTTCATCTTCACGCGATACATGTGATACGGGTAGGTGCCCATCACGCTATGCTCCAGATAGCGGGAGATGCTGCCACTGGGCACGATGATGCGCAGACAGCCGAGATACCAGTCTTCATTCTCGTCCTTATAAGGCCCTACCTGCCCGAACAGCGGACTACTTCCGCTGTAATCATCGACAAAGAGAGGAGGTGTGGGGTGGTTGCTGAAGTCTACCGTCACCTCACACTGCTGACCGGAGAAGGCACCCTCGCCGACACTCTCCCACTGTCCTACCTTGATGTACGACATGTTGCATTCTTCGAAAGCCCGTTCTCCAATGGTCCTAATCCCTTCAGGAAATCCGTCGAGCGACGTAAGTGCTGTTTGGGAAAAGGCCAGTTCGTGGATAAACGTCACGCTGTTGGGCAGCAACACGGTGTGCAACTTGCTGCATCCTGCAAAGGCTTCGTATGCTATCTCATCTAACGCGGTAGCGGAGAGGTCGGCACGCTCAAGATTGGTGCAACCATAAAAGGCATCGGATTGCATTTCGATGATTGAGAAGGGGAGGGTCACCGAGGTCATGTCATCGCAATCTTCAAAACCTTGAGAGCTCACAGCGGTGACATTATATGTGGTGTTGTCGTACGTCACCTGTGCGGGTACGACTACATCGCCGCTCACATTGAAGGCTGCAACCGATACGTTGTTTGTGTTGTTGATGACACTATACTTGAATGTGCCATCGTTCCAAGACTGAGCGTGCAGCACCGACAACGACAGCACACTCATCATAAGCATGAGTAAACGTCTTTTCATTGCAAAGTTGTTTTTGTATAAGTAAGTATTATTAGTAGTCTACAAAACTATCGCTTTTCAAAAGGTGCGGCAAAGGTACGAAAAAAATTGGCGACCAAAATAATATACACCTTTTTTCAGCCCACGCACGATACCAGGCGGACATTATCCGCTCGACGACGGAGTTGCACCGAATTATTCCTACCTTTGCCCGACATCAGACACACATAAACAGACAACTTATGAACATTGGAGACAAAGCGCCCGAACTGCTGGGCACCGACGAACAGGGACGCGAAATACGTCTGAGCGACTACCGAGGCCGCAAACTCATACTCTACTTCTATCCTAAAGACAACACTGCCGGCTGCACAGCGGAAGCATGCAGCCTGCGCGACCACTATGCCGACCTGCAAGCAGCAGGCTACGAGGTGGTGGGCGTGAGCAAAGACTCGGCCGACTCACACGGAAAGTTCAAAGCCAAGCATGCACTGCCCTTCCCGCTTATAGCCGATGTCGACACACAACTGCTGCAAGCCATGGGAGCATGGGGAGAAAAAAACATGTACGGGCGCAAGGTGATGGGCACCGTGCGCACCACATTCATCATCAACGAAGAGGGCGTGATAGAAAACATCTTCAGCGGCCGGGAGATAAAGACCAAGGAGCACGCCAAGCAGATACTCGCCACCACAGAATAACACCACACCATGCCACACACCGACCGACAGCTCCGCATCGCAGCGATGGAGGAGCACCTTGACTGCACCCTTTTACTCCATCACACCTTAGCCCCTTGCCCGACTACCGCTCACACATGACGCCTGCTGAGGCGCTCGCCTTTCGTCAACAGGTGCTGGCCATCGTTGCACAGATTCCCCGTGGACACGTCTGCACCTACGGCCTCATTGCCGCATGGGCAGGGTGGCCCGACCATGCACGCCACGTGGGAGGCATCATGCGCCACGCACCCGAGGCATTGCAACTGCCTTGCCACCGCGTGGTGAACCATGCCGGACGCACGGCGCCCGGATGGCTGCAACAGCGCATACTGCTGCAGCACGAAGGCATCACCTTCCGAGACAACGGCAACGTCGACATGCGACGACACCTGTGGCAACCACTGACCGACCCACCCGAGGCAGCACCTCAGAGCGTCTGAGCACACACAATCTCATTTTTGCCTGCACGCTTACACCAAACGCCATAAGCCACTGACTACCAGCGGCTCATAGAGTGCAAGCGAGTTTTTTTGCCTGCACTCGCTTACACCACGCTTACACAAGTATACTCTCTCGGCGAATGATGACTAAGGACGCTGACGCCTATCAGTATAATCCGCTACTGCAGACGGGGATGTCTGCGCTCCCATGAACCGCGTAAAACTGTCAGAAAAGTGCAGACAGGTGCAGACAGGTGCAGGCGAGTGCAGGCAAAAAAAATCGCCTGCACTCACAAACATACTAACTACCAAGCATTTACGGCGATCAGTGCAAGCGTGCAGGCAAATTTGAAAACTCTTCTTCTAAAGCCAAAACGCAACTATTGCCCAATCACCTTCCAATCAGGCTCCAATCACACGCCAACTATTGCCCAATCACCTTCCAATCAGGCTCCAATCACACTCCAACTATTCCCCAATCACCATGCAATCAGGCAACACTCACAACTGGTCAACTTGTCAACTCATCAACTTGTCTACTCGTCAACTTCTAAAAGCTCACACTAATGGGTACGGACAGACACGGATAAATGTCTCGCTGAAGACACGGAACGATAACGTTAACGAGAACATATATCAAAAAAACAATCGGGCAGATGATGTGCTGCCCGATTGGATGGTGGATGGGATGTCGTCGTGTGTGGTGCGGGGTGTTATGGGTTGACGATGACTTTCTTGCCGTTGCGCAGGTAGACACCTGGCTGTGTGGGTACTGCCGGCAGGCGGCGGCCGTCGAGGGTGTGCCAAGTGTGGGCATCATCGTTGTCATTGCTGTCGAGGGTGGTGATGGCGGTGATGATGTCGTCGAGGGTGAAGCCCTTGAGCTGATCTGCCATAGCAGCGGGCACTTTCAGGTAGGCTGCATGGGCAGGATTGGTGATGGTGGTACCCTCTGCCGTCTGTTGCCAGAAGCCTACGCCGGCATCAGTCTGGCCGGCGGGCGGCGTGGTGAGCTGGAAGTAGACGTAGTCGGTCTGGCTGTCGGTGTAGAGTGTGTCGGAGCCGCAGAGCATCGATGCTTCATCGCGTGTGCCGGGTGTGAGGGCGATGGGGAAGGTGTAGGTGTCATCGGTGGTGGAGGCTACTACGACGCCTTGCCCTGCCGGGATGACATCGCCGGCGCGGTAGGTGTGGCTGACGGTGAGCTGTCCGTCGGCTACCTTATAGGTGTAAGCTTCGACCCCTTCGGGAACGGTGAGTGCCAGGTCGGAATAGTAGAGGGTGGAATAGTACTTCGTATCCTTAGCCTGTGGCAGGCTGCTGACGTGCAGGCTGACAGGGTCGGCATTGAGGGATTCTACGCGTGTGGCGATGCTCACGCCCATCATGACGCTGTCGGTGCCCACGCCGGTCTTATAATAGTATTTCACAGTGCCGTCGCGCCAGTCGGCTTCGTTAAATCGCGTTGCATCGACGATGAGCAGGCGCTTGCCATTGGCTGTGGCGATGGCGGGTGTCTGTCCGGCAGCGAGTGTGGAGAGGCTGTCGATGCTTTCCGCCTTCATCGCCGCAGGCACTTCCATGGCTGCCATGCCGCCGTAGTAGCGCACGGTGAGTGTATCGGTCTGCGGCAGGTAGGTAGCCTCGTAGAAGTTGCCCGGGTGGTAGTTGGTAGCTTCGAGCTTCTTGAGATTGGTGAAGTCGGCGTAGAGCAAGTGGTTGCCGTAGATATTGAGTGTGGCAACGGAGTCGTTGTGGGAGAGGTCGAGTTGCCTTATCTGTGCATTATGACAGGTCAGCGACTTGAGCAGTGTCTGTCGCGAGAGGTCGAGTTGTGAGATACGTGTCTGCCGCACATTGAGCGTCTCAATGAGGGGGTTGTTGGAGAGGTCGATGGATGCGATGTCATTGATGCCGCAGTTGAGTGTCTTCAGGCCTGGCAATTGGCTTACATCGATACTGCTGATGCCGGTGTTGAATGCCTGCAGATTCCACAGTGTAGCCGTGGCAGGCAGCTGTACGTCGCCCAGTGAGGGGTTGTCGCGATAGGTAGCGTACTCTAGCTTGGTGTTGTGTGAGAGGTCGAGACCGTTTTGCAGGTTGTTGACATATAGGCGCAGCGAGCAGAGCTCGGTGTTGTTGGTGAGGTCGATGCTTTTGAGTGCGTTGTTGTTGGCATAGAGAACCTTCAGTGCCGGCAGTCGTGTCACATCGATGGTGGCCAGCGAGTCGTTGTTGATGACGATGGCTTCTTGCAGTGCTGTGCATGCGTTGAGGTCGGCAGATGTGAAGTTGCCATGCTGCATGGTGATGCTTTGCAGGTGGCTGTTGGCAGGCTGGCATACCGAGGTGTTCCACAGGCTGTAGTTGGAGGTGAAGCTCTTCAGCGTGGGCAGTGTGGCGAGTGTGGTGGAGAGTCCGTCGTTGTCCCACCGTGCATAGTTCATGGTGAGGCTGATGTCGGGGTTGCCTGACGAGATGAAGGTGAGCGGCTTCACGCGTGTGATGCTGTTGCCGTTGATGGTGATGGTGGACAGTTTGGACAGTCCGCTGATATTTACCTCGCTGAGCGAGCCGTTGATGCTGAGATCGAGTGTGGTGAGGTTGGGACATTTGGTGAGGTCGGCCTTGGTGAGGTTGCAGCTATACAGCGACACGCGTTGCAGACTGTCGCTCTTCGGCTGGGGTGTGCCGGCAAATGTTGAATATTGTGTGGAGAGATACTGTATGGTGGGCAGGTTGGTGAACAGGTTTTGCAGGGTGGTAGCATTCCATACCACCCAGTGTGCATACATGGATATGGGCTGGTTGTCGGTGTTTCCCTTGAAATATATGGGTACTCTTCTCGTAGTGGTAAATCCTTGTGTGATAGAGTTGAGCTTTTTCCACTTGCTGACATCGATGGTCTTGCCTGCCAGCTTCACGCATCGGTTGAGGTTGAGTGACTGTATGGCGCAGTTTTCCATGTGACTGAAGTCGATTTCCTCGAGTTCGGTGGCATAGGCGAGGTTGAGGTGTGTGCCCGAGTAGTATTTGGGCATTACGATGCGCTTGAGTGCCGACATGCCAGTGGCCGATGTGGGTATCTCCACCTGAGTGATGCTCGTACTGCTGATGGTTCCTCCCGTGATGAGTCGCACGCCTAAGGTACAGTTCACCTTTGAGAAGTCGAGCTCCTTCAGTTTCGGACAAGATGAGGTATATAATACGAAATGCTTCGCGTGGTTTACCTCGGGCAGTATAAGGTCGGTAAGCTCTTGGCTTCCTACGAGGCAGAGCGCCCACAGTTTCGTATTTTTCGACAGGTCGAGCGTACGTATGCGGTTGCATCGCAAGTTGAGCACTTGCAGGTTGGGGAAATATTCGATACCTGTGAGGTCGGTGATGCGGTTGTTGTCGGTACCGTAGCTGGTATAGGCCATGGGTGCTACGTTGTCGCCGAGATTCAACGTAGGTGAGTCTCCGGTGAGGAGAAACTGTCCCAACGAAGTGATGGAGTTCATTATGTTGATGTCGACCTGATCGATGTTCCCGTCTTTGTTGTAGTCGGCAAACTGTTGTACGAAAGCTCTGAAGAGGGGATCGGGGAATGCTTCTTCAAAGGTTTTCGTCTGGGCTGCCATTGGCTGTACCATCAGCAGTCCTGCGATGAAGGATAGAATAGAGCGTTTCATAGTTTTGAGTTTAAAATTGGTTGTTAATCGTTGTTATCTCTGTATAGTACAAGCGCTGTTCGTGCCGGGAGGTAGAGGCGGAGGAGAGGCTGCTGCTGTGGAACGGCTGCAGGCGGAAGCTGGCCGACAGGCTGGGGATGAATGACTGGTGTCGGCATTGGCAATGAAGCGGGGATTTCCTCTCTCGCGTGCGCTTCTCCGTCAATCTTAAAGGAGGATGCGGGGACGGGTATAGTGGTGTGTGTGAGTGTGTCGTCGTTGCGTCCTTGCCCGCCATAGTCGGCGTGGTCGGTGTCGAGGATGATGCGGTAGGTGCCTGACGGTACGTAGAGACCGTAGTCGGTGTAGGACTGTTGGGGGTGAAAGTTGAACACGAAGAGGTAGTCTCCGCGCATGAAGGCCAGCACGTGGTCGTCGTCATGGTCGCAGACGAGCTGTGGCACTGAGGAGAAGGGGGAGGGGGCGTTGCTGTGACACGGCAACATACGGGACGAGCCGCGATTGGAACGGGACGCTGGCTGACAGGATTGGTCTGTCGGCTCTTGACGTGAGACGAGGTGGATCATGTCGCGGTCGAATCGGAGCAGGAAATGATAGCAGAGGTTGTCGTCGTCGGCCAGGTGCCACTGCCGGCGGGCGAAGTGGTGACTCCAGTTGTTGCCTTCGCGGGGGAAGTCAATCCATTCGGGATGTCCGAACTCATTGCCCATGAAGTTGAGGTAACCTCCATTGAGTGTGGTGAACGTGGCGAGACGTATCATCTTATGCAATGCCAGTGCTCGGTCTACTGCGATGGTGCGATTGTCGCGGCTGAAGTGCCAATAAAGGTCGGCATCGGCCAGACGGTGTATGAGTGTCTTGTCGCCAACGAGGGCCTGGTCGTGGCTCTCCACGTAGCTGATGGTGTGCTCTTCGGGCCGGTGGTTGGTGAGTTGGCGATAGATGTCGGCCATGTGCCACTGCTCGTCGGGCATCTCTTTCACCTGACGTATCCAGAAGTCGGGTATGTTCATGGCCATGCGGTAATTGAATCCTGCTCCTCCCTCGTCGACGGGGCTGGTGAGCATGGGCATGCCGCTTACCTCCTCGGCGATGGTGATGAACGAGTGTTGCAACTCGTGAAGGAGCTGGTTGGCCAGGGCCAGGTAGTTCCACGCATCGAGGTCGCTGTTGGCAGAGAAATAGTCGTCGTAGGAGGTGAAATCTTCTCCCAGTCCGTGGGACAGGTAGAGCATGGATGTGACGCCGTCGAAGCGGAATCCGTCGAAGCGAAACTCCTCAGCCCAGTATTTGCAGTTGCTGAGCAGGAAGTGGAGCACGGAGGGCTTGCCGTAGTCGTAGCACAGGCTGTCCCATGCGGGATGCTGTCCGCGCGGCGGCGCGTGGAAGTATTGTGTAGTGTCGCCAGCCAGCAGCCCAAGCCCTTCGTCGGTGTTCTTCACTGCGTGGGAGTGTACGATGTCCATCACAACGCGCAGCCCCATACCATGTGCGGTATCGATGAGTGCCTTAAGCTCTTCGGGTGTGCCGAAGCGGCTTGACGGCGCGAAGAGCGAACTGACGTGGTAGCCGAAGGAGCCGTAGTAGGGATGCTCCTGGATGGCCATGAGCTGCAATGTGTTGTATCCTGCCTGCACGATGCGTGGCAACACCACGTCGCGAAACTCATTGTAGGTTCCTATGCGTTCTTCTTCCTGCGCCATGCCTATATGGGCTTCGTAGATGAGCAGCGGCTCGTGGGTCGGCTGTGGCGTCGGGTGTTGCCAAATGTATGGCTCGGTGTTGTCCCACACCTGCGCTGAGAACTGCAGCGTGCCGGCATCCTGCACCACACGCCGGCACCAGGCGGGTATGCGCAGTCCCTCACCGCCACGCCACCGCACGAGCATCTTGTAGTGCTGTCCGTGGGTGAGTGCTTCGTTTGGGAGGGTGAGTTGCCATACGCCGTTGTCGTCGATGCGGGTGGCGCGGTATTTGTCGAGGGGTTGCCATTGGTTGAAGTCGCCCACGAGGAAGAGCTCGGTGGCATTGGGTGCCCACTCGCGGAAGGTCCACCCCTCCGCCGTGTGTTGCAAGCCGAAGTAGCGGTGACCATTGGCAAAATCTGACAGCGACATGGTGTCGGCGGCAGTCAGTCGGCGGCGACAGTGCTCCACGCTGTCGTAGCGCTGCTGCAGATATGAGCGATAAGGCTCCAGCCAAGGGTCGGGGAGGGTAAGCATTGAGAAGGGGAAAAAGGGGTGGTAGGGATATAAGTTGGGAGTTGTATTGTCAGGGGGCGAGGGGCTATTCTTCTACTCTGCGACCGTTGACGTAGCGTCCGCGGGCTATTATCTGTCCGTTGCGGTCTTTCTCCACAAACTCGCCGTCGCGTTCGCCGTCGTTGTATGTGCCTTCGAAGCGGCGGCCGTCTTTGTCTACTTCTATGACCTTGCCATGCCGCTCTCCGTTTACGTATGTGCCGCGAAACTTGGCTCCGTCGTGGTAATGTATGATGACTTCGCCCTCTATGGCTCCGTTTTTGAAGTTGCCGTCGAAGATATCGCCATTGCGCTTTACGAGCCGTCCTTTGCCATGCTGTTTGTCGGCTTTCCACAGTCCTTCATAGCGGTCGCCGTTGCTCCACACGAAGGTGCCCTGTCCTTCCATGAGTCCTTCGTGAAACTGTCCGGTATAGCGGTCGCCGTTGAAGTATTTGAATATGCCTACGCCTTCACGCTCTCCCTGTCGGTAGTCGCCCTCGTAGACGTCGCCGTTCTTAAAGCGGTAGATTCCCTTGCCGTCCTGCTCATCGTTTTTCCAGTCGCCGTGATAGCTTTCGCCGTTGGCATACTTGTATTCGCCTTTTCCGTGGCATTTGTTTTCTTTCCATTGTCCGGTGTACTCCGTGCCGTCGCCCCAGTTGAAGGTACCTTTTCCGTCTTTCATGTCGTTGCGCCACTGTCCTACGTAGAAGGCACCGCTGCTGTAAGTGTACTTGCCCTCGCCGGAGCGCTTGTCCTGCTGCCAGTTGCCATCGTAGATGTCGCCGTTGTAGTAGTACATCACGCCGTGTCCCTGCTGGTAGTCCTTATACCACAGTCCGTCGTAGCGGTTGTCGTTCTGGAAGTAGAAGATGCCGCGGCCGTGCTGTTTGTTCTGCACCCAGTCGCCCTCATAGCGTTCGCCGTCGGAGAACGAGTAGACACCGTGTCCCTGGCGCTTGCCCTTCACAAATTCGCCCTCGTAGGTGTCGCCGTTGTCGAAGGTGACGCGGCCTTTGCCATGGGGTCGGCCAGCCACTATCTCACCCTTGTATTGCCCCATGCGTTCGCCCTCCTTGACGGTGAGCGAACCTATGGTGACACGCTGTGCCAAGGCTGTGAGACTGAGGGTGAAAAGAAGGGCGGATATGAGTAGGATTCTGCGTTGTATCATCATGAGTGATTGTGTTTTGCGGTTTATGTCAGAGGACAAAGGTAGGTTTTCTTGTGCAGGTGTCAAAATATGAGCCTTGCGTTAAACTTTCTTCACATTTGCCCTAGTGTCTGATTGTCTGTCGCCTTGCTATTTGCCGTTCGGCTTCCTGCAGGCGTTCGGGTGTTCCCACATCGATAAGCGTGTCGGCCGGTGTGTCTACCGCCACATAGGAGTGTTGCCGACAGGTGTCGATGTAGAAGTCGGTGATGCCGAAGCGCTCGGGCCATGCTTGCAGCAGGGGGTAGACCTTGGGGAAGAGCATATGTATGCCCGAGAAGGCACGTGGCAGCAGGCCGTCAACAGGGAGTCCTTCCGGTCGCACGGCTCCCGTGGAGGTGTTGGTCCATCCCTGCATGCGCTGATGGCTGTCAAAGAGCAGGTAGCGCGACGAGGTGCGGTGGCTCACCATGAGTGCTGCCTCGCACGACGTTGCCTCATGCCGGCTGCGGGCTGCCGCTACAAACTGTAGCAGCGAGCTGGTGCTGACGATGTCGACGTTGTGGAGCAGCAGCGGCTGTGTGGTATCGATGAGGTCGAGTGCCTTTCTCACCCCCCCCCCAGTGTCGAGCAGCAAGTCGCGCTCATCGCTGACGAGCAACTCAACCCCTGCACGTTGCCACTGCGACAGATGCCGGCAGAGCATATCGGCGAAGTGGTGCACATTGACTACGATGCGCGTAGCACCGGCATCGACAAGCTTGTCGAGCACGTGATCGATGAGCGGGCGTCCTGCAAGGGGTACGAGAGCCTTGGGACAATGATTGGTGAGGGGTTGCAGGCGAGTACCGAGGCCCGCTGCGAATATCATGGCTTGCATGGTGAGTGCGAGGAGGGAGTGTTTGCGGAGGGATTGTTGCTGTGGAACGGCCACATACGGCACGGAGGAATTAGAAGGGAGTGTCGGGTGGTGGAACGTCGTCAGGGCCGAATTGCGCGTTGATGTCGTCGTCGGCTTCGATGCTGGTGTTTACTTTCGATGCCACTACCGCCCCTTGCGGTGGTGTGGGGAAGGAGGGCATGCCGTAGTCGCCAAGGTTGGAGAAGCGTGTGTAGCGCCCTTCGAAACGCAGCCACACGTCGCCCTGTGCGCCTTTACGGTGCTTGGCGATGATAATTTTGGCCTTACCCACCAGGCTGTTGCCGTTTTGGTCTTTGAATATCTTGTACACTTCGGGGCGATGCACGAAAATCACCATGTCGGCATCCTGCTCTATGGCACCCGACTCACGGAGGTCGCTGAGTTTCGGTTCCTTGGCTTCGCTGTTCTCGTCGCCCTCGCTGATACGGTTGTCTACACCACGGTTGAGCTGCGAGAGTGCTATCACCGGGATGTCGAGTTCCTTGGCCAGTCCCTTGAGCTGTCGGCTGATGGTGGCCACCTCTTCCTGTCGGCTGCCGTAGTTGTTGGTGCGTGCAGTCATGAGCTGCAGATAGTCGATGATGATGAGTTTCACGCCTTTGTCTTGCACCAGACGTCGCGCCTTGGACCGCAATTCAAAGATACGCAGCGATGGGGTCTCGTCGATGTATATCGGTGCTGTGCCGAGTGTGTCGCGGTATTTGTCGAGTCGGGCAAACTCCGCTCCGTCGAGCTGTCCGCTGAGTATCTTTTCACCATCTATGGAGCATACGTTGGAAATGAGTCGGTTGACGAGTTGCACGTTGGTCATCTCGAGTGAGAATACCGCCACGGGCATCTGATGGTCGACGGCGGCATTCTTTGCCAGTGAGAGCGCAAATGTGGTCTTACCCATGGCAGGACGCCCAGCCACAATCACCAGGTCGCTCTTCTGCCATCCCGAAGTAAGTTTGTCGAGTTTGGGATAGCCTGTAGGCACTCCCGTCATACCTCCCTCGGTGCCCTTCAGCTCCTGTATGATGTTGATGGCCTGGTCGAGCACGGGAGCTATGTGCATGAAGTCTTGCCGTTGGTTTTTCTTCGACAGTTCGAAGAGCGATGTCTCAGTCTCTTGCATCAGGTCGTCGACATCGACGCTCTCGTCGAAAGCCTTTGTCTCTACTTGTCCGGCAAAGCTTATGAGCTGCCGCGCCAACCACTTCTGAGTCAGTATGCGTGCGTGGTACTCTATATGTGCCGACGAGGTGACGTGCGAACTGAGCTCCACAAGGTAGGCATTGCCGCCCACATCGTTGAATGTGGCATCGCGCTTGAGCTGTTCGCCCACGGTGGCAATGTCGATGGGGTGCTGTTGCAGGGAGAGGGTTTGTATGGCTTGGTAGATTTTCTGATGTCGTGGTTCGTAGAATGTCTCAGGTGTGAGCATCTCGCCTACGAGCGTGAAGGCTTCTACATCGATGAGCAGAGCGCCCAGCACATCGCGTTCCACCTCTATGGCCTGCGGGGGCAGATGGCCGTAGGTGTTGTCGATGGGTTGCTGGGACGATTTGCGTCTGTTGCTATTGTTGTTGGTTGGCATAGGTAAGAGGGAGTTTCTTGGGAAGAGTGTCTAGTATGGAGATTTACATATTCTGCACGTACCACTGATAGAGTCGGCTTACGCCTTCGTCAATCTCTACGCTGTGTGTCCATCCCAGGCTGTGGAGCTTGCTCACGTCGATGAGTTTGCGTGGTGTGCCGTCAGGCTTCGTACTGTCGAAGACGATGTCGCCCTCAAAGCCTACCGCCTTTGCCACGAGCTCCGACAGTTGGCGGATGGTGAGTTCCTTGCCTGTGCCTACGTTGATGTGGCAGTTGCGTATCTCGCCCAGTGAGGGTATGGCACCGCCGCGCCCTTCGCTGTGATTGCGGTCTACCTGACCGTCTACGGCCTGTCCGTAGTGCACGGAGGAATATTTCTCTATACCGATGATGTCGCTGAAGTTGACGTTGAGCAGCACGTGCACACTGGCATCGGCCATATCTTCGCTCCACAGAAACTCGCGCAGGGGTGTGCCAGTACCCCACAGTTCCACGCGGTTGTCGCTGATGCCGTATTTGCCCAGCACACGCAGTATGTCCTCTTTATCTGCCTCACCGCCGATACCTTCCACGGGGCGCAGGGTGAGGTCGCGACGGATGGCGTCCCACTGTCCTTCGTGGATGAGTCGGGCAAGATACACCTTGCGTATCATGGCAGGCATGACGTGGGAGTTTTCCAGGTGGAAGTTGTCGTTGGGTCCGTATAGGTTGGTGGGCATCACGGCGATGTAGTTGGTGCCGTACTGCAGGTTGTAGCTCTCGCACATCTTCAAGCCGGCAATCTTTGCTATGGCATATTCCTCGTTGGTGTATTCCAGCGGTGAGGTGAGCAGTGCATCTTCCTTCATCGGCTGCGGTGCATTCTTCGGATAGATACATGTAGAGCCGAGGAAGAGCAGCTTCTCCACGCCGTGACGGTAGCTCTCGCCGATGACGTTGCACTGCATCAGCATGTTCTGCATGATGAAGTCGGCTCGGTAGAGTGAGTTGGCCATGATGCCTCCCACGAAGGCGGCCGCCAGCACTACGGCTTGCGGGCGTTCCTCGTCGAAGAAGGCTCTGACAGCCTGCTGATCGGTGAGGTCGAGCTCCTGGTGCGTGCGGCCGACAAGATGGGTGTAGCCGCGTTGGAGCAGGTTGTTCCAGATAGCGGAACCCACAAGTCCGCGATGGCCTGCAACATAGATTTTGGTATTCTTATCGAGCATGATATGAGGTGATAATGGTTTGCTGACTGTTGGTCCACAGCGTGTCGGGACACACTGGGAGGTATTCCGTGCAAAGTTATCTCTTTTGGTGGAAATGGCGGGGCGGTGTGCAAAAAAAAAGTAGAATGCGCTGACCTGCATTCTACATTATTCTATTCCCCCACCCTATTTTCTTATGACCACTGTCAGCGTGGTGTCAGCAAGGCGCAACAGCTGCACCATGCGTGCTTCGTCGAGGGCTATGCATCCACCAGTGTAGGGACGCGGGCCTTTCACATGAATGAATATGTGGCTGCCCTTGGGATAGACGCAAGCCTTGTTGTAGTCGGTGATGAGTCCATAGTTGTACTGCGGCACGAGGTGGTACATGTCTTCCCCCTTGCAGCGGTGGTTCTTGACAGCGGTGTCGATGATTTTGTTGTAGTAGGGTCCCTTCTCGTCGCAGGCAAAGGTGGTGGATGTCACCCTACGATACCGCAGTGTGGTGCCGGGATTGGGTTTCACTCCGAAGGCTCCGAGTATGTGAAAGGTGCCCAGGGGTGTCTTCAAGTCGCCCTCGCGCGTCTTGCCGATACCATTTTTACCTATATAGGCACGTGTAGTGAATACCACTTTACCGTCTACGACCAATCGTGCTGTAGCCTCGCTGCCACGCACGTTATACACTTCCAGCAACCGCTCCTTGGCTGCCGGCAGTCCTTTGCGCGTCTTTGTCTGCGCCAATGCCGTACAACACAAAAGCGCAACAGCGAAGAGCGCACACAGTTTGTATCGTTTCATAGCAGTTAAAATTGTAGTGGGAGCCACTCTGGCCTGTTCTCATCAGTCTTCCATCTGCTGACGGATGTAGAGCTTCTTCACCTTCTTCATGTCGTGTGCCACCATCAGGCGTACGAGTTCTTCAAACGATGTCTTGCGCGGGTTCCATCCCAGTGTCTCCTTCGCCTTGGTGGGGTCGCCGAGGAGCTGTTCCACTTCTGCGGGACGGAAGAAGCGCGGGTCTACCTCTACAAGTACGCGCCCTGTGGCTTTGTCGACGCCCTTCTCTTCCAGTCCTTCGCCCTGCCATTCGAGGTCGATGCCCACCTCGCGGAAGGCCAGTGTGGCAAACTCGCGCACGGTGTGGTATTCGCCTGTTGCGATGACGAAGTCGTCGGGCTGCGGCTGCTGCAGGATGAGCCACATGCACTCCACGTAATCGGGTGCATAGCCCCAGTCGCGCAGTGCGCTGAGGTTGCCGAGGTAGAGCTTATCCTGATGCCCTTGTGCTATGCGTGCGGCAGCGAGGGTTATCTTGCGTGTGACGAAGGTCTCGCCGCGTCGTTCGCTCTCATGATTGAAGAGGATGCCGTTGGCGCAGAACATGCCGTACGACTCGCGGTAGTTTTTCATTATCCAATAGGCATAGAGCTTTGCCACGGCATAGGGTGAGCGGGGATAAAAGGGTGTGGTCTCCTTCTGCGGCACCTCCTGCACGAGTCCGAAGAGCTCAGATGTGCTTGCCTGATAGATGCGGCACTGGTGTTCCAGACCACAGATGCGCACTGCTTCGAGCAGGCGCAATGTGCCCACTGCATCGGTATCGGCAGTGTATTCGGGCACATCGAACGACACTTTCACGTGGCTTTGCGCTGCCAGATTATAAATCTCGGTGGGTTTCACCTCGCCGATGATGCGGATAAGCGACGACGAGTCGGTCATGTCTGCCCAATGGAGGTCGACGAGGCGCTTCTGTTTCATATCGCGCACCCACTCATCAAGGTAGAGATGCTCTATACGACCAGTGTTGAACGAGCTGCTGCGGCGCAACAGTCCATGCACTTCGTAACCTTTTTCTATCAGAAACTCTGCCAGATAGGAGCCGTCCTGCCCGGTGATACCGGTAATCAATGCAATTTTGCTTGACATAAAGGGGGATGTATTATTCGATTTTTTCAGTCTATTCTTCAGTATACTGCTTTATCTTCTGCTCTTCGCTCAGTCGGCAGATGAGCAGCGTATTGTCTTTTTCGGCTACGATGTATCCTTCAAGTCCTTGCACCACCACCTTCTTCTCCTCTGTAGCGTGTATGATGCAATCTTTGGTGTCGAACACGCGGATGTTGGCACCTATGAGGCTGTTGCCTTGCAGGTCGCGCGGTGTCTGCATCAGCAGCGAGCCCCATGTACCGAGGTCGCTCCATCCGAAGTCGGCAGGACACACATAGATTTCATCGGCTTTCTCCATGATGGCATAGTCGATGCTGATGTTTTCGCACTCGGGATAGCGCTGGTTGAGCATCTCCTGTTCGCGCTCGGTGCCCATGTAGGGGCGTATGGTGTCGAAGAGGCGTATCATGGTGGGCTGATAGATGCGGAAGGCGTTGACGATGGTGCTCACGTTCCAGATGAAGATGCCCGAGTTCCAGAAATAGCTCTGGTCTTGTATGTACTGTTCTGCCGTCTGCAGGTCGGGTTTCTCGCGGAAGGAGAACACGCGGAATATCTCCTTGTTGCGCACGCTGCTGGCGCTGAGGTCGGCCTGTATGTATCCGTAGCCTGTCTCGGGGCGCGTGGGCTTCATGCCAAGGGTGAGGATGGCGTCGGTATCGTTGACAAAGTCGAGGCACTGACGGATGACACGCTGAAACTCCGTCACATTCATCACGATGTGGTCGCTGGGTGCCACCACGATGTTGGCGTTCTCGTCCTGCTCCTTGATGCGACAGCTCACATAGGCTATACACGGTGCGGTGTTTCTGCGGCATGGTTCCTGCAATATGTTGCCGCGCGGCATGTCGGGCAACTGCTCGGCGCAGATGTCGGCGTAGCGTGCGTTGGTCACCACCCACACATTCTCGGCCGGCACCACGTCCTTAAACCTGTCGTAGGTGAGTTGCAGCAGAGTGCGGCCCACGCCAAGCACGTCGATAAACTGTTTGGGACGCTCTTCGGTGCTCATCGGCCAGAAACGGCTACCCACGCCGCCTGCCATTATAACAAGATGATTGTGAGACATTTGCATGACAATAGTCTTATGGTAAATCAATGAATTTCGTACAAAGTTAAGGATTATTCTCTACTCCGCAGCGTTTCTTCCATTTTTTCTGTTAGAGTGGAATAAAAAAACCGACGCGGATGGGTCTCAATCCGCGTCGATTATTATTTTGGTGACGATAGGTTATCTTACATCATACCGCCCATTCCGGGGTTGCCCATAGGCATGGCGGGAGTCTCTTCCGGCTTGTCGACGATGAGGCACTCGGTGGTGAGGAACATGCCTGCTATGGAGGCTGCGTTCTCCAATGCTACACGAGCCACCTTGGCGGGGTCGATTACACCTGCCTTGCGCATGTCCATATATTCATCAGTACGTGCGTTGTAGCCGAAGTCGCCTTTGCCTTCGCGTACCTTCTGCACTACCACGGCACCTTCGCCGCCGGCGTTGTGTACTATCTGGCGCAGAGGCTCCTCTATAGCGCGTTCCACGATGTTGATACCTGTCTGTTCGTCGTTGTTCACGCCTTTGAGCCCCTTCAGCTCTTCAAGTGCACGGATGTAGGTAGTGCCGCCGCCGGCAACCACACCTTCTTCGATGGCTGCACGTGTAGCGCAGAGGGCATCGTCGACGCGGTCTTTCTTTTCCTTCATCTCCACTTCGCTGTTGGCACCTACGTAGAGCACTGCTACGCCGCCGCTGAGTTTGGCCAAACGCTCCTGCAGTTTCTCCTTGTCGTAGGAGCTGGTGGTGTTGGCAATCTCGTTCTTGATGGCGGCCACACGGTCGGCGATGGCCTGCTTGTCGCCGGCACCGTCTACGATGGTGGTGTTGTCCTTGGTGATTTCCACTTTCTCACAGGTACCCAGCATGTCGAGAGTAGCCTGTTCGAGTTTCAGGCCCTTCTCTTCGCTGATGACGGTGCCGCCTGTGAGCACGGCGATGTCTTCCAACATGGCTTTGCGGCGGTCGCCGAAGCCGGGAGCCTTCACGGCACAAATCTTCAGATTGCTGCGCAGACGGTTGACTACCAGTGTGGTCAGTGCCTCGCTGTCAACATCTTCAGCGATGACGAGCAGAGGGCGTCCGCTCTCGGCTGCTGGCTGCAGAATGGGCAGGAACTCCTTGATGTTGGAGATTTTCTTGTCGTAGATGAGGATGTAGGGGTTTTCCATCACACACTCCATCTTGTCGGCATTGGTCACGAAGTAGCTCGACAGATAACCGCGGTCGAACTGCATACCTTCCACCACGTCGATGTGTGTGTCGCGGCTCTTGCTCTCTTCGATGCTGATGACACCGTCTTTCGACACTTTGCGCATGGCATCGGCGAGCAGTTTGCCGATTTCCGGGTCGTTGTTGGCACTCACCGTGGCCACTTGCTCTATCTTGTCGTAGTTGTCGTCTACCTTCTCGGCATTCTTTGCAATGAAGTCTACAACGGCTTTCACTGCCTTGTCGATACCGCGCTTCAGGTCCATGGGGTTGGCACCTGCGGTGACGTTCTTCAGTCCTTCGTTCACGATAGCCTGAGCCAGCAGAGTAGCTGTGGTGGTGCCGTCGCCGGCATCGTCACTGGTCTTGGAGGCAACACTCTTCACGAGCTGAACGCCAGTGTTCTCAAAGTGGTCTTCCAGTTCTATCTCTTTGGCTACTGTTACACCGTCCTTGGTAATCTGCGGTGCACCGAATTTCTTCTCTATCACCACATTGCGGCCCTTCGGACCGAGGGTTACCTTCACTGCGTTGGCCAGCTGGTCGACACCTTTCTTCAGGAGGTCGCGCGCCTCCAAATCAAATTTAATCTCTTTTGCCATGATATGTTGTATGTTTTATTTCGGTTTGTGGGTTGATTGTCCTGTTATTACTTACTTCAGTATGGCGAGCACGTCGCTCTGACGCATGATAAGATATTTCTCGCCTTCGAGTTCTATCTCGGTTCCTGCATATTTGCCGTAGAGAATGTTGTCGCCTGCCTTGAGCACCATCTCTTCGTCTTTGGTGCCATTGCCTGCTGCCACTACTTTTCCGTGGAGGGGTTTCTCTTTTGCGGTGTCGGGAATGATGATTCCGCCTACTTTCTCTTCTGCTGCTGCCGGACTTACCAGCACGCGGTCTGCTAATGGTTGGATGTTCATTGTGTGTGTATTTTTGTTTGGTTGATTGTTTTCCACTCTTCATTCAACAAAAAGCGTGCCAAACGCTACACTACTGACCTACAATGTGCATTTTCACGGTATAAGCACAGGCCGTCGACAGGCTATGCCGACAGGTCGCAAGCAGCCTCTCGGGTGGACGGTATCAACTTCTCACCGCAGCTTGGCAATAATCGGCAACATTTTACGTTACAAGTAAAACGTCTGCTGTCATCGTCGACAGCTAGTCATCAGCAAATACCCATGAGACACCGACACCATTATATATATATACTCGTGGTTGCCTGTCTGCTGCTCAGCGCATGCGGGGCAGAACGCAACCTGAAGAAGGGGGAGAAATACCTTACCCTGGGCGAATACTACGATGCTGCCAGCCAGTTCAGGCAAGCCTACAGCAAGACACCTCCCAAGTTGCGTGCCGAGCGCGGACAAATCGCTGCCAAGATGGCATACTGCTATGAGCGCTACGGTGCCTACCAGAAAGCTATCGGGGCCTACCGCAACGTGATACGCTATGAACAAGACTCACCTGAGACACATCTGCTGCTCGGACGGCAACTGCTGCGCACAGGGGCATACAAGGAGGCAGAGAAGGAACTGCTCATCGCTGCCGACTCGATGAAGGACAACGAACTGCTGCGCCAAAGCCTGCTCACTGCACGCAAGGCGGCACAGTGGAAAGCGGCAGGATCGCGATACACAGTGAAGAAGATGGACGTGTTCAACTCGCAACGCGCCGACTTCAGTCCGGTGCTCCTCGGCGACCAGCACGAACAACTCTACTTCACCTCTACTCGCAATCAGGCACAGGGCGACGAGATGTCGGGCATCACTGGTGCCAAGGCGGGCGATATCTTCCTCTCTACCAAGAACGACAAGGGACAATGGTCGCGCCCGGAAGCCATAGAGGGGGGACTCAACACAGCCTTCGACGAGGGTGCATGCAGCTTCTCGCCCGACCAGCGCGTGATGTATCTCACGCAGTGCAAGACCGACCCGCAGTATCCACGCTATGCGCAGATAGTGACCTCCAACCGTGCCGATGCCGCATGGGGAAAGGTTGCCGACTTCCAAATCACACGCGACACGCTGTCGTCGTTCGCACATCCCGCCGTGAGTCCCGACGGATTGTGGCTCTACTTCGTGAGCGATATGCCCGGCGGACTCGGCGGACTCGACATCTGGAGAGCACAGCTAACGGCCGCTGGCGTGGGTGTGGTAGAGAATGTGGGAGCACCCGTCAACACACCTGGCGACGAGATGTTTCCCACCTTCCGACCCAACGGCGACCTCTACTTCTCTTCCGACGGACATGCCGGACTGGGCGGACTCGACATCTTCATTGCCACAGTGGGAAAGAACGGCAGATACCAACTTGAGCATCCCGGCTTTCCACTCAACTCACAAGGCGACGACTTTGGCATGACCTTCGAAGGAGTGAAAAATCGAGGCTTCTTCTGCTCCAACCGCAACGACGGACGAGGCTGGGAAAGCATCTACAGCTTTGAGTACGACGAGATTGTGCAGACAGTGAAGGGATGGGTATATGAGATGGATGGCTACGAACTGCCTGCCGCACAAGTATACATGGTGGGCAACGACGGCACCAACCTCAAACTCAGCGTGAAGGGCGACGGCTCATTCGAGCAAGTGGTGAAGCCTGGCACCGAGTACCTCTTCATGGCCACATGCAAGGGATTCCTCAACCATAAGGAGTCGCTGCGCGTAGGCATCGTCGACGACTCTGAAGAGCATGTGTTGCAGTTCCCCCTGGCACCCATCAGCGTGCCCGTGATGATAGACAACATCTTCTACGACTTCGACAAGGCCACCCTGCGTCCCGAGAGCGAAAAGGCACTCGACGAACTGGTGACCCTACTCAACGAAAATCCCAACGTCACCATAGAGCTCAGCGCACACTGCGACTACAAAGGTACGCAGGCATACAACAAGAAACTGGCACAGCGGCGCGCCGAGAGTGTGGTGCGCTACCTCATAGCAAAAGGCATTGCCGCCGACCGACTCACTCCTGTGGGCTATGGCAAGGAGAAACCCAAGACGGTGCGAAAGAAACTCGCAGCACAATACAACTGGCTGAAAGAAGGCGACGTGCTCACTCAGGAATTCATAGGCAAGCTCGACAAGGAGAAGCAGGAGATATGCAATCAGCTCAACCGACGCACTGAGTTCATCGTGCTGCGCACTACCTACGGCATGTTCGACAAGGATGGAAACCTGAAAAATCCGCCCAAACCTAAACCCAAAAAACAAGAGGAAGACGAAGAAGAGATATTCTTCGACATAGAATTCTGACACGCGATAGCCCATGTCTCCCCACCTCATCGTAATGCTCACACGCGACGACCTCACCGTGGCAAACGCGGCAGAGTTGTTCCAACAGTGCCAGAAATCTCCAGCACAATACTGGGGATTCAAGGAAAGCCCCTTGCCCCTTGAAGAGATGAAAACCCTCTACAGGCAGATGAAAGCCTGCGGCAAAACCACTGTGATGGAGGTGGTGGCATACACCGAAGAGGAAGGACTGGCGGCTGCACAGATGGCGGCAGCATGCCAGTGCGACATCCTTATGGGTACCACTTACGCCGACAGCATACTGGCGCTATGCCAAGAGCATGGCATCAAGTATATGCCCTTCGTAGGACTGGTGTCGGGCCGACCGTCTGTCCTCGAAGGCGACATACGCGCCATGGTGGGCGAGGCACAGCAATACATCGACAACGGTGCCTACGGCATCGACCTGCTCGCCTACCGCTACACGGGCAATGTCGGACAGCTGATGCACGCCATGACAGAAGGCATCAACGCACCCGTGTGCATAGCGGGAAGCATCGACAGCTGTGAGAAGATCGATGCCGTAACCAGCGCAGGCGCATGGGCATTCACCATAGGAGGGGCGTTCTTCGACAAAAAGTTTGGCAACACCTTTCCTGAGCAGATTGACAAAGTCTGCGAATATGTGGGAAGGGGAAATCAAGTCGTCGACTACTACGACACCATCGCCGATCAATACGACGACAGCCGCTTCGGCAACAGCTACGGTCACTTCATTGACTACGAAGAACGCCGCATACTCGACCGACTCATCAACACCGCACCAGGCATGCTAAGGCTGGAGATGGCGTGCGGAACAGGCAGACTCACCAACTATGCCACACATGCCCTCGATGCCAGCAGTGAGATGATGAAGCATGCCCGCAGACGCCATCCCCACGTCATCTTCCGACAGGCATCCGCCACCGGCACGGGCTTCGACGACAACATGTTCGACACCGTCTATGCCTTCCATCTCATGATGCACCTCGACACCAACGTCATCGGCGACATCATCAACGAGGCATGGCGCATACTCAAGCCCGGAGGCAGCCTCATCTTCGACATCCCATCAAAACGCCGGCGCAACCTGCTACGCAAAAAGCAGTCGTCGTGGCACGGCGCCACAGCGCTGACAGTGAGGGACGTGGAAAACATGACAGCCGGCCGCTTCACCATCAGTGCCACATGTGGCATCATGATGCTGCCCGTACACAAACTGCCCACAGTCCTCCGCCATCCCCTGAGGAGCACCGACTATGCCCTGGCCAACAGTTGCCTGAAGCCATACAGCTCGTATTTAGTACTGAAACTGGTAAAGAAAGACTGAGGAAGAATATCTGGTAATGCGGCGAATAGGCTGAATGAAAATGACGACAGAAGCATGACCAAAAACAATGGCAGATAGTGACACGAATGCCACTCGAGTCAGGAATCTCACAAATCGGCTGCAAACCCTAACAGACTAACAACAGAAATACCGCAAACAACATCTCCATGGAAGTAATACAGAGCTTTACCATCGACCACACACGTCTTCTCCCCGGCATCTACGTGTCGCGACAAGACAACGGCTTCACCACTTTCGACCTGCGCATCACCAGGCCCAATCACGAGCCTGCCGTTGCACCGGCTGCCATGCACAGCATGGAGCACCTTATGGCTACGTGGTTTCGCAACTGCGAAGCCAAGGACGATGTCGTCTACGTAGGTCCTATGGGCTGTCTCACGGGCATGTACGTGGTGATGCGAGGCACATATAGCATAGACGACATGCGCCGACTCACCATGGAGTGCCTGACGTGGATGCTCCAACAACACGAAGTGCCTGCCACACAACCCGAGACTTGCGGCAACTACCTGTTGCACGACCTGCCCATGTGCCACTGGGAAGCACGACGATATCTCGACCGACTGACAAATGACTTCCACTGCGAATATCAGACGCTACAGGTCACGCTGGAAGACGGCAAAATCTTTGCCGACGCATGATATAGGAAGTTTCGCTTTACATCGTCAAGCGCTTAATCATCAACAGGATATTTCATGTTCCAAATTTCTTATAATATTTTTGGAGTGTATTCCAAAAATATTATAAGAAATTTGGAATCCGCCTTTTTCTGCAATAAGCCGTGCGCACTCCTTAGAAATCAGAGGCGCTACATTCCTTCCATATCTTTGTGCTGCTTTCTGCATTTTCCTTTACCTTTGCAAATGGTAATAACCCTCACACTATCACACATATGGCACACGCATGCGAAAACTGTAAGTTCAGGGCGCACTACGACCGCAAGCCGCAGTCGGCCCTGGGACGCTTCTGGCGCTGGCACATCAACTTCTGCCCGGGATGGAAACGATACTTCAACGCACAGCAGGAGGCGAAGAAGGAGGAGCTGCGCAAGAAGTACAACTTCAAGAAATACTGAGAAATGCTGAGTGGAAACTTAGAATAACGCAACACCTACACATGGACAATCCCATTCGCTTCAGCCAGTCGGACGACTATCGGCGCGAGCAACTCATCAGCGCCATTGAGCACGCACTCGCCAAACTGACGTTAGAAGAGCTGGAGGCACTCTACTACGACATGAATACCAAACAATATATCTACCAGTCCGACCTATGAAAGAACTCTACCTTGCCGGCGGTTGCTTCTGGGGCACGGAGCACTTCTTCAGGCAGATAGCTGGCGTGGTGCGCACGGAGGTGGGCTATGCCAACGGCATCGGAGATCATCCCACCTACGAAGAGGTGTGCACAGACACCACACAGTTTGCCGAGACCGTACACATCGTCTACGACCCCACACGCATAGGGCTGCGCTTCCTGCTGCAGATGTATTTCCAAACCATCGACCCGGTCAGCGTCAACCGACAGGGGCACGACACGGGCACACAATACCGCACAGGGATATACTACACTGATGCAGCCGACCGCCCCGTGATAGAAGATATGTATCGGCGCGAACAACGCAAATACTACCACACCCTGGCAGTGGAACTGCTGCCGCTCACCAATTTTTTCCCTGCCGAGGACTATCATCAGGACTATCTGGTGAACAACCCCGACGGCTACTGCCATCTGCCGCTGTCGCTCTTCCGCATGGCACGCGAGGCACGACCGCTCACCGATGAGGAGTGGATGGCAGAAAACGAGCCAAACACCGAAGAGGCTACACGCTAAACACATCCCATAAATCATTCACCACCATCTTATACCGTCATGGCAAAGCGTAAGCGACTGTTCTGCGAGATAAGCCCGACGACTTACTACATTTCGCTGCAAAAGGAAATATGGAAGCGCAAGGTGAAGAATCTCCTAAGCAAGGAGCGCTTTGCCCGTGGTAAGCAAACGGAGTGGCTGCCCGTGGTGGTGAGCTCCCATTCTGCCAATATGATAAAGCGCGGGCCGGGCATCGACCCTGTGCTGCAGCAGAACAAGGCCGACAATATCCGCCTGGCCTGCCGCCGCATCGACGGCATCGTCGTCCGCCCGGGTGAGACGTTCTCCTTCTGGCAGCTGGTGGGCAAGACATCAAGGCGCAACGGCTTTGCCGACGGGCGCGTGCTGGTCAACGGCCGGCTGGTGGCCGGCGTGGGCGGAGGACTGTGCAACCTCGCCAACACGCTCTGCCTGCTCTTCCTGCATAGTCCGATGACCATCACCGAACTGCATCACCACTCCGACGCGCTGGCACCCGACCCCGACGGTATACGCACGCCCTACAGTGCCGGCACATCGGTGAACTGGAACTTCATCGACCTGCGCTTCCGCAACGACACACGGCAACCAGTGCAGCTACACACGTGGTGCGAAGGCGATGACCTCTGTGCCGAACTGCGCACCACCGAGGAGTTTCCATCCACCTATAAGATTACGGAGGAAGACCACCACTTCCACAGAGAGGACAACGGAAAATACTACCGTCTGTCGCGCATTTACCGCGAGACCCTTGACCGCGCCACAGGGAAGCTCATCAAGCGCGAACTGAACTGGAACAACCGCTCGGAGGTGATGTTCGACTACGACCTGATACCCAAAGAACAGATAAGGTGACGCCACTTGCCACCTTGCCAAAATCACACCGCCCCCCTTCTCACGAAGGAGGACGATGCTAAGAAACTAATAAAAAAAACATAAATAGATGTGTCTGCGCTTTTCGGGGCGGTTATTGGAACCACGGAGAGCCGTCGGGGCGGGTGCCGGCCACAAGTACATTATATCGGGGTACTTCCTTATCAACGTATGCTTTACAATAATAACTCTTATAAAAACTAAATCCACAAGCAAAATCTCGGTATCTATCACCATCATAATCACTTGGTGCCAAACCAGGCGAAGAAGACCAAAAATGACCGCTGTTCCCAAGATCATATCCCCAAGGCCCATTACCATGATGAGCTCCAAAAGCTGGAAGGAAAAAATAGTCTGACGTGTCTGTTGGTTTACCTACGATTAGAGTTCTGGATGTTATATCAGAAGCTTGTGAACAACTAGAGGGTTCAGCATCAGAAGGTTTACCTGAAATCTTATCCCATTTCTTAATCCAAATTCCATTTCTATACGTTCGACCATAAAATGTCCAAGTTGCTGTCTCATCAAAATAAATATCTTCTGTAAGATACCACGTCAAAGCATTATAGCAAGGCATGCTTTTAGCTGAATATGATGCCAAATAATTGCTTGCAAGACTTTCTTCCGTAGCATTTACCTCATTAGCACAACGCAAGTCATCATAATTAGGGGTAGTCCAAAACTTCTCTTGTCCATAGTTGATTGACTTTTTTGCATCCCAACAGTAAAATATGAAATCATCACTCCCTGAGAAATCGTCGACTATCGTTTCCGGTTTCGTTACATTCAATGTCTGCCCTACGGTGTAGTATCTGTTCTCCAGGAAGTCGCGCGAGGCGATGGTCTTGACGATGTCCTGCTCACTGCCGTAGTATTCCACGGTGTAGGTGATGGTCAGCTGATGCGTGCCGGGCTGGATGACCATGAAGGCGCCGTTGGTGCCCACGTCCTGCGTGGTGGGGATGGGAAAGTCCTGCACGGCATTGCCCTCACTGTCAACTCCGGTCTTCAGCGTGATGGTGTTGCCCGTGGAGGTGCCATTGGTGAGGTGGCCTGTAGTGAAGTCGTAAGTGCCGCAGATGGCGTGGTCGCTCGTCACAGTCACCTTCTTCAGCTTGGCATTGCCGGCCTTCTCTATATAGGGGTCTTTCGGGGCGAAGATGAGATAAGCCGCGCGGTGA
>JAGAZE010000031.1 GCA_017940185.1 Bacteroidaceae bacterium
ACGGGCGTGTTCAATCCCGGTCTTGACGACGGCGGAACAGCCGTGCCTGATACGGGGGGCATCGCGCTGCCGTTCCCCGACGACCCTGGCCTGGCTGTCGGTGAAGGAGGACTCGGCGCATGGCCTGAGATGTCGGTATTTGAGGAGGATGAGTGGGAGATTAATAAAAAAGGTTATATAGTCAACCACATAAAGACCAACGAGCATGATGCATTCTTTGTTGTTAATAGGAAAGGGAAAAGAA
Organism: Bacteroidaceae bacterium; assembly: GCA_017940185.1. GTDB lineage: Bacteria > Bacteroidota > Bacteroidia > Bacteroidales > Bacteroidaceae > Prevotella. The sequence goes on from JAGAZE010000031.1 coordinate 245, forward strand.
TACAGGACAAAAGTATCACTTTTCGATTTGGAACAATAGAGAAAGCAACAGGAATAAAACCCATTTAATTAAATTATGAGTTACCCTTGATAACATGATATAATATGAAATTTAGTATTATCCTAATTATTTGTTATACTAAGATTTGTTTAGTATCTGCGCAAAACATTTCACCTAGTGTGTTTGTTTTTCAAAATCCTTTATCTTCTAGCGATACAACGATACTTGTAAGAGCAAGAAAAATTTTGAGTAAGAGTATTGACAGATCTGATATCAACAAAAGTAAATTATCAATAGATAGTTGTTTACTTTCTAATTGGAAGGAAACTATTGTTGATACCGCATATCTAGCTAATGACTTATACTCAACCATACTGCTTCCATATCTATGTCGTTGTCTCTACATGTTATCCCTCGGCAATTACATTGAAGAGACAGTCCCTTTTACCACATATTCTCTCATAATGGAAGAAGAAAAACGCTTCTTTAAACACAATATTACCAAACGTGACATGACTGTTACAGGAATAAAATCGTATCACATGAGAAATGATAGCTGTGATATTTATTTTATAATCAACAAGACTGGCAATAATGTTGTTGTAAATGGACAATTCTATCCAAATACTGCCAATTCAATGCCTGTGTGTTGGCAACCATCAACAGGTTCCATTTGCTACTTTAGCAAATACCCAAAAGATAATGACAGAATTCTTGTTACACTTCTCTTGCATAAAGACGAAACTTTGTTTCTTGTATTTGAAAAAGACAATGCAGTTATCAACGGCATTAGTTTGGGCGGACTGATAAATTATGTATCGCACATCCCCATTTATGATGAGAAAATTAGACTGTATAATAGGAAGAAATATCTTTCCAGTAGGGGAACAATGATATATGAATTAGAATTCAATATAAGCAAAGATTTTACTGAAGAAGGTAGTTACTTTATTGAATTCCCATATAAAAATGATTATCGTCAGATTTGTATAAATGACAAAAACATTGGTGGAGCATGGTTTCGAAGTGTCTATATTTCGCCTATTGATAGTTTTTTGCAAGAAGGAAATAATAAAATTAGTATTGAAGTGCTAAAGGGTAAGAATGTAAAGAATATTAAATTATGGCACAGTGATGGTTATGGAGTTTTAATCTAAAAGGAATATCCATTTGTTTCCCATTAAAATCGGGATGAGTTAAATAAATTTCGCCGATGTTTAACTCCAAGAGTTATAGTATTCGGGTTATGAGGTAAAAATGTTTATTCTTGATGAATGTAGGATGCGGTTCGGAAAAGCCTAAACAAGTTTGGTTTTTCGCTTACCTTTCGCTAAATTTGCCCATTATGATTACCTTCACTGACGGAAGCACCACGCGTTACACCTACGATGCCACACGACTCAATAAAGTTTCATCAAAAGAGACAAAACCATTAACCATAGCGGAACAATTCAAAGTAATCTCCAATTATCTTAAATTAAATCTTAACTTTCTACAGCATGAATAAATCTTTTGTTCTTTTCATATTGTCAATCCCCTTGAGTATATTTTCTATTAGTTGTGAAAAATCCAATACTCAACAACCTCCACCTTTACGCTATTGGTATTATGGTCAGGAATACGATTCGATAGCAAAAAATCATGCAGAAAACCGTGGTGATTCTGTAGCTATGTGGCCAGGTGCGATTCATAGAGATATTATATCAACACCATCTGATGCAGCTAAGATTGGTTGGGATTTGTTAAAAGCCATATATAAGAAGGATATTAGCAAGGAGCATGATTGTTTATTTGTTACTTTAGTAAATGATTCTTTTTGGCACGTGGAAGCTTTGGGTAGATGTGGGTGGAATAATATATATTTTAGGAAGAAAGATGGGAAGGTCTTGGGTTATGTCGGTGGAGATTTAATTCTTATTCAAGATAGTAGATCGCATTAATCCTCAAACACATGAAAGAGAGACGGAAGACATATATAGTAGGTAAGTTGATGATGAGTGTTTTGTTATTGACTATATTCGTCTCTCCTGGCGCTTTTTCGCACTCGTATGAAGGTATATGGGAATGTATCACCCCCAATCACTCATACATATACATATATGAGAATACGTTTCAGTTTATATGTCTTCACAATAAACGAAAATCTTATGAAGGCTATCTATCAAACTCTAATGATACCGTTTGCTTTGACTTCTCATCAAAGAAAGGAAATAAGCACTCAACCATAAAATTAATCAATGATAGCATTTTGGTCAAAGATAAAATGTTTTACAAAAAAAAAGACTCTCATCATCTTCCATTTTACATAAAGGATGTATCGAGGGTTGGTGAGAATTATATAATTGATGCCATAAGAAACGATACAGTTTATACGATTCTTTCACACTATGATTATCAGAAAGGCCAATGCCCTATAAAGATAAAGAAAGGGGGCTATTATTATTTAAATACTTATCATGGTATTAATTGTCTTATTGGTAAAATCGATTACTATGGCTTGTTTTTGGAGATTAAAGAGGGTGAATTTGATTTAATTGTGGAATCGGATGACTTAAATGGTCCTTATTTAATACCATTCATGAATTCATATGAAAACAATCGTAAAATAGTTTATAACAAAGCACATAGGAAAGCGTCGCCACGGTGACGCAGACGCTCAACGACGGCGCCCCTGTCGTCATAGCACAGAACGAATACGATGAACTGGGACGGCTGACCAGGCGGCAGCGAGCAGACAACGACAGGCTGGCCAGCAGCTCGTCCATCGCCACGCCGTCATCGTCCTATCCTGCCAACCAGCCTGGTCTGGTTCTCTCTACACCATATAATATATAAAGAGGCTTGTGTTGTAAGCCCATAGATAGACTGTGAGCAGCAGTAACAATGCGTTGAGTGCCTTTCTCCACCTTCCCTGCAATGTGCGTAGCAGGTAGGCAGTACCGATGGGAAGCATGAACGCCCAGTGGGCGGTCATGATATACACCTCGTTGAGAGCAAAGCCGAAGGCGAAGTGTATCACCATATCGTAGGCAAACCACCCCACCACCAACCACAGGAAGCGGCTTCGGCGCCCGTACCACACGCCGACAAGGAAGAGCAGCACGATAAGCCCCTCGACGATGTAGGGTATCGGTGTGCGATATTTTACGATGACGGGTCGTCGCTGTCCTATGTCTTGCAGCAGCGAGTCGGCATGCAGCTGCAGACTCTCGCCGAAGAGGTTGTGCACTGCAGCAGGCAGTCGCGGTGTGCTCACGTCGCTCCACTGCAGCATGCCGTCATCTGTCAGCGCGCGCCCTTGTTTGCTGCTACGTTTCTTTTTCTTCTTCTCACTCTTTGCCTTCTTCTTCGCCCGTTCGGGATGCATGCGTTGCTCCCATGCCTCTATCTTCGCCTTGCGCTCGGCACGTGCCTTCTCCGCCGGACGCCCCAGCCACTGATACTGATAGTGACTGATGAGCAGCAGGAGCACCATGGGCAGTACGATGCCCACGAGGATAAACTTCACGCGCCAGAAGCGCCGTCCATTCACATAGAGTGCCGCCATCATGGCCTTCACGCCATTGGTGAGCGTAAGTCCGGCGGTGAGGAAGACGAGCCAGAACGTGCGCCATGGTGTCCACCCCATCTGCGACGATGTTCCCTTGTTGCCCGCCAGCCACAGGATGAGGGTGAGCACAAAGAGCGATAGTCCGAAATGGTCGGGCACACACACCGTCAGCAGCATATAGGCAAAGGAGAATGTGTAAGCACCCAGCAGCCATGCCTCGCGACGACGCACACCTACCACCCTATTATATATGCGCGTGAGGAATACAAACGAATAGGTGGCGGCTGCCACGAGCAGCAAGCCGTAGAGCAGCTGCACGCAGTTGAGGCCCGTCACGTAGTAGAGACCTTTATTGATCCAGCTCAGCGGGTAGAAGAACAGTGCCAGCAGCGGATGACGCACGCCGATATGGTAGAACGATGCCCAGTGGGAGATGATGGTGTAGCTGAAGGGGTCGAAGCCGCTCACATGAAACTGCTGCAGGAAGGGTCCCCACGGGCCTTTGCCGTAGCGCATGAAGCTGTCGGCATACTTTCCTATCACCACGGCATTGAGTGCTATGGCCGTGATTGCTGCCGCCAGTGCCGGCCAGCGCTCGTCGCGCGACAGCCGCAGCTGTTGCCACAGTGCACTGAGCATACCCGGTCTGCCCGCCGCCGACTTTGGCTTCGCCTGCCGTCCCTTCAAGAAAAAGCGCACCAACACAAAATTGGTGGGCACGCACACGGCAAACACAGGCAGCAGTGCCCACACCTTGGGCAGCCCCAACTGCAGGAACAATGTGAGCAGCACCGTCTGCAACGTGTAGTTGATGGCATGGGCCAGGAGGAATCCTGTGCCGCGCTGCATGTTGCTCTTCACCCGGAAGGTGTAGCGGGTGGAGGCAATATAGTTGAACACGAAGCTCAGTCCGTAGGCCAGGGTGTTGGCCAGCGCAGGATGCAGCAGTTGTATGAACAGCACATAGAGCACGTACTGCATCAGCGTGGCTGCCACCCCCACGGTGGCAAAGCGAATGATTTCGCCGCGCCGTTCGCGGTCAAAGAGTGCGGTAATGCGCTTCATCAGCATAGGCTAGTAGTTGTCTGTCGCCCCGGCTGTCGCCGTAAGCCACTACATGGTATTTGTCTCTTTCGGGAAATGCTTCTTTCAGTCTTTTCACCTTCTCGGCGCCGTAGCAGTTGGGTGTGCGGAAGGTTCCCGTCCATTGTCCTTTTTCATCTGTGGCATGCTCGGTGGCGATGATACTTGCCTGCGGGTAGCGTCGGTGCACAATGGGGCGCACCCAGCATCCCAGGCTGGCGCTCACTACCACCACCTTCTGTCCCTCGTGCGTGAGCCGATTGAGCAGCTGCACGGCTCCAGGGCGCCACAGCGTGTCGCTCGTTTCGGCCAGTGCACGACAATGGGCGGCCATCTCCTCCTCGCTCCTACCGCCAAAGAGCCGCGTCATCACGCGCTCCTTCAGCCTGCTGTTGTCAACCATATGCAACTTCATGCCCGCCAGTTGGGGAAGAAAGCGCAGCAGCGTGAGCCACCAGTGCCACCTGCCCACCACACGGTAGGCAAAGAGCGGAAACGTGTCGCAATGCGTCAGCGTGCCGTCGAAGTCGAACACATACAGCGTCGGGCGTGTCATAATATATAGAGGATGAGAAAAAATGACAGTGTCCACAGCAGCACCACTATTTGCAGGAACACATCGTGAAGCACGATGTGCGTAGGACTGCCACTCTTTTCATCGACGACAGTGAGCTGTATGTAGCGCAACAGTCCGACGATGACGAAGATCGAGGTGAGATAGAGGTAAGGTGTGCGCGTGCGACTCACCACCTCAGGGCTGACGGTGTACATCACATAGCACACCAGCGTCACCGTGGCGGTGATGGTGATGGCTTGGTTGAGGAAGGTGAGATTGTAGCGGGTGATATTCTTTCGCAGCTTCACTCCGGTATTGTCGTATTTCAGCACGTCGTCGCGCCGTTTGGAGAGGGCCATGAAGAGGGTGAGCAGGAAGGTCATCATCACTATCCAGTGGCTGAGCACTATGCCTGTGGCCACACTTCCTGCCAGCAGGCGCAGCACGAAGCCGAAGGCGATGACGCACACATCGACCACTGCCACCTGCTTTATCCATAGGCAGTAGGCCACATTTATCATTCCGTAGGCACCTATCACGGCAGCTACCTGCCACCCTGCCGTGGGTATGAGCAGCGGCAAGGCGATAGCCACGATGGCGAGTCCGCCGGCAATGAGCAATGCCTGTGTGGTGCTGACGGCACCGCTGGCAACAGGGCGCAAACGCTTCTTGTCGTGCAGACGGTCGGCAGGGGCATCCACCACATCGTTGATGCAATAGACGGCCGACGCCATGAGACAGAAACTCGCCAGTGCCACGCAAGCACGCAGCACCAAGGGCGACTGCAACAGCGCACCGCCGAAAAAGAGGGGGAGCAGCACGAAGATATTCTTCAGCCATTGCTGCGGACGGAGGAGACGGAGATAGAGCATGGGAGTAGAGAGTGGAGAGTTTCGGGAGGATATTATCTTCTGGCTGCTCCGGAAAATCCGGATCGGCCGGCCGGTCTTCGCTATGCAGACCCTATTATCGATTATCAATTGTGAATTATCAATTCTTTTTCATCACAGGTTTTATCAGCCATGCTGCCACGAGTGCGACAATCAGGTAGAGTGCGAGTGCCACATAGGGCTCATGGGTATGCTGACTGGGTAGGAACACTTTCCTCACTGCCGGATGCACTACGAAGAGTGCTGCCGAGATGCCCCCCGTCCACACCAGCGGTTGCAGTGCGCGCTGTGGTATGAGGCGCACCACGCTGATGCCTGCCACTACCACGGCTGCGGGCACCCACAGCCATGCCTGATAATTTCCGCTGCCCATCACGATGGCCGCCAGTGCCACCGCCAGTGCCACCCCATCGGCGGCACGCCCTTGCCAAGGCACACCGCGACGCGCTGCCAGCACACCCAGGCAGAAGGGGAGCAGCGAACCTACAAAGTTGTAGCGCAGCCAGTTGAGGGTGTCGCGCTCGGCCAGTGGCAACAGCGCCTGCACCAGCCAGGCTACACCTACCAGTCCTATCAATGTCCAACAGCTACGACGGTAGAGCAGCAGACGGTAGACCACATACAATTGCAACATCAGACCGAAATACCAGTAGGGTCCGGGCCAGATGTTGTGATGCGGCTCAGGCAACAGGTTATTCACCAAGGCCAGTTGTGCCACCACCTGTGTGAGGGTGTACTGCCACGACGAGGCTGTCAGCGCATCGACCACCACGAAGAGTGCGAAGCCTATCACCATCATGCGGAAGAGTTTCAGGAAGTGGGTGCCTATGAAGGGGCCTGCCGCCACGGGTGATGCCTGCCGCTCATACTTCATCACCAGTCCGTAGCCGCTCAGGAAGAGGAAAAGGGGCACACCATAGTGTCCGAAAAACGACAGCAGGTGCAGCACCAGGTCACCATCGGGGTGCGTCAGCACATACCCCATCCTCCTGGCGTTGCGTGCCGTGAAGGTATACTCGTTCTCCTTCACAGCCACAGGCAGCCAGTGTGTCCAGTTGTGGAGCACTATGCCTAGTATGGCTATGCCGCGCAGGGCGTTGCACTGCAGTCGGCTGAGGGTGTCAGGGGCGTTGGGGGCGGTCATGGTGCTTGTAGTAGTTGGCAATGTCGAGTTGGTTGTAGTCCACACGGCGCTTCATCAGTCGGGGCCGAGTGGCATCAAAGTCGGTTGAGAGTATGTTGCGTTGCGGCATGTAGTGCGGTGTGTGTATGCCCGCCAGCCACAACAGCGTGTGTGGCAAGGCATCGCTCATGAAGGGCTGGCTACGCTGTTGTCGCACACGTCGCCACACATCGGCATGGCGGCGCTGGTAGGTCGGCGTGGCATATATCCACATCGGTATCTCATACTCCTCGTGTGCCAGACGCGGTCCTATTTTGTCGCTGTGCACACGTCCGTGCTTGTTGCGTATGCCGTCGTACACCTCTTCGCCATGGTCGGCCAGGTAGATTACGATGGCTTCCTTTCCCTCGAAGCGGCGCACTATCTGTGCCACGATGCTGTCGTTGTAGCGTGTGGCGTTGTCGTAGTCGGCCACCCACTGCACCTCCTTCTGCTTCAGGTCGGGTCGCTGATAGTCACTGCGGCGGAAGTGTGTGCGCCCGTTGGGAAAGCGCTGGTTGTATTCCACGTGCTGTCCCATGAGGTGGAAGATGGTGAGCCTCGGCGTGCTGTCGTTGGCTGGGCGTGTAGCTGCCAGACTGTCGTAGTCGGCCAGCAGTCCTTCGTCGTAGGTGTGCAGCCGTGTGTTGCGGTGGCTGAACATGCTGTGACTCAGCTCTTCGTCGTTGAGGAAGAAACCTCCGCTGAAGTCGTAGATGGCTTCTTTTGAACGGGGCAGGAACTGATTGGTGAGGAAGTCGACCTCGTAGCCTGCCTTGCGGAAGAGCGTGGGAAAGAGCGGTGCGTTGCACCAGTCGCTCTCCACATCGTCGTCGACGGTGTAGGTGGAGAACACGAGTTTGAAGACAAAGCTGGTGAGGTTCCATGGTGCCACCACGTCGGTGTAGGGCACGAGGAGTCCTCTTCGCGCCAGTCGTTGCTGTTCGGGTGTGGTGGGCTTGTTGTAGCCGTAGAGTGCTGCGTGGTGTTTGTTGTAGCTTTCGCCGATGATGAGCACTATGTGTGGCGATGTGTAGGAGCAGCTGTCCACCTTGGCTGCGTCTTCCGCCTCGCGCAGGTCGTCGAGCTGTTGGGCAATGAGGTGGTTACTCTTCAGGCTGAAGGCCAACCGGTAGACGGGCAGATACATCACATCGTTGGCGTTTTTCCTCACCATCTCGCGCTCCACGCCGCCTATGGTGGGGTAGTTCATGGTGCGCCACATACTCTCCTTGTTGTCCCATGCTGCCACGCTGCCGTGTATGAGCAGTGCCAGCAGAGTTGCGCCTGCCAGTGCCTGCATGGGTTGGCGCCACGGCACGCGCCGTAGCTGTTGCCAAATCCACTGCCGCAGGGGCTTATGCCATACTGCCACAGCCACATGCGCCAATCCCAGCAGCACCAGCCATCCCACGGGGGTGAACAGCGTGCCGAGGGTGACGTAGGAACTGAAAAACTCGCCTGCCTCGCGGCCGTTGGTCTCGCCCACGAGCAGCAGCATGGTGGGTGAGATGCGCGACTGGAAGTGCACCAGGCACCACACGTCGACAACGCCTACCACATAGAGCAGTGCTGCCAGCGTGCCGCGCACCCAGCACTTGGCTTTGCGGGGGATGAGCATCAGCAGCAGACACACCACGTAGAGGTCGAGGGTGAGCTCCACAAAGGGATTGGCGTAGTGCAGGTTGGGGTTGTGTGAATAGCGTATGGGTTGCGGTGCCACACTGTCTTCTACCACCAGGCAGAGCATTCCCAGCAGCCACATGAAACAGAAGAACACCGCATTGCGGCGCACGGGCATCAGCGGACAGCGCAGCAGGCGGCACACATAGCGGAGCAGGGTAAGCAGACGTTCCATCGTGTTATCGCACCTTCCATGTGCCTTGCTCCTTGAGCACGGGCACCACTATTTCTTCATTGGTGCTATCGGCATAGCACAGCACCACGTAGGCTTCGGCCTGGGCACCGTCGCGAGCTATCTTCACGTCGGCCACGCGCACATCCACAATGTTGGTATGCAGCCGTTGCTGCTCTTCTATAAACATGGCGGCGTTGGCGGCCAGCTGCTCGTTGTAGTCGGCGCTGCGCTTCGAGGCACCTGCCAGCAGCGACACGTAGTCGGCATAGCGTCCGTCGAGCAGCGTGGTGTACGACAGCAGCACAGCCTCCTCCACATGCTGGCGCTCGGTGACAGTGCCTTCACCACACGAGGTGAGCAGCAACACAAGCGCCGCTATCACGACAGCTCCTTTTTTCATCATCGGCTTCATAGCAATGCTACTTCTGACGTACAAACACATTGATAGGACAGCCGGTAAGTGTCCAGTTGTCGCGTATCTTGTTTTCCAGGAAGCGCTTGTAGGGTTCCTTCACATACTGCGGCAGGTTGGCGTAGAACACGAAGGAGGGTATCTTCGTGTCGGGCAGCTGAGAGCAGTATTTTATCTTGATGTACTTTCCCTTGATGGAGGGCGGCGGGAAAGCTTCTATGAGCGGCAGCATCACCTCGTTGAGCTTGGTGGTGCCTATACGTATGGTGCGGTTGAGATACACCTGTTTGGCGGTTTCGAGCACCTTGAAGATGCGCTGCTTGGTCAGTGCCGATGCAAAAATGATGGGGAAGTCGGTGAAGGGAGCCATGCGCTCGCGGATAGCGTTCTCGAAAGTCTTTACTGCCACCTGGCTCTTGTCTTCCACCAGGTCCCACTTGTTGACCACCACCACGAGCGACTTGTTGTTGCGCTGCACCACCTGGAAGATGTTCATATCTTGCGCCTCGATGCCGCGTGTGGCGTCGATCATCAGTATGCACACGTCGCTGTTTTCTATCGAGCGTATCGAGCGCATCACGCTGTAGAACTCCAGGTCTTCCGTCACCTTGTTCTTGCGTCGTATGCCTGCGGTGTCGACGAGGTAGAAGTCGAATCCGAACTTGTCATAGCGTGTATAGATGCTGTCGCGCGTGGTGCCTGCCACGTCGGTCACTATGTGGCGGTCTTCGCCTATGAAGGCGTTGACCAGACTGCTTTTGCCCACGTTGGGGCGTCCCACGATGGCAAAGCGCGGTATGCCTTCTTCCAGCTCTTCGCTGCTGTCGGCACTGAGCTTGGTGAGCAGCAGGTCGAGCAGGTCGCCCGTGCCGCTGCCGGTGGCGGCGCTGATGCACATCGGCTCGCCAAGGGCCAACTGGTAGAATTCATACGCGTCGTAGCGCTGTATGTTGTTGTCGGTCTTGTTGGCCACCACGATGACGGGCAGCTTCGAGCGGCGCAGTATCTTGGCCACATCGATGTCGAGGTCGGTGACGCCCGTGGTCGCATCCACCAGAAACAGCACCACGTCGGCCTCTTCGGTGGCTATCACCACCTGCTTGCGTATCTCTTCCTCGAAGATGTCGTCGCTGTTGACCACCCAGCCACCGGTGTCGACCACGGAGAACTCGCGGCCGTTCCACTCGCACTTGCCATACTGGCGGTCGCGGGTGGTGCCGGCATGCTCACTCACAATGGCCTTGCGCGACTTGGTCAGGCGATTGAACAACGTACTCTTGCCCACATTGGGACGACCGACGATAGCTACTAAGTTTGCCATACCTTTCTATTATAAGCTACTTTAGGCTGCAAAGATAGTGACATTTACGCTTTGACGACCGACAATACCCAAAATAAATCGCTCACAGGCTGTTGTCAACGCGCAAATGTCACTACCTTTGCCTACCACAACCCACACATCTCCCGTTTATGAAAAAGTCGCTCTTCTTCCTTCTGCTGGCCATGTTCACCATGGCTTTTGCCGTCAGCTGCGAAAATCCAAACACCGAGATAGAAGAAACCACCGACCCCGGCACTGGCGGTGGAGGAGGAACTGGCGGTGGAGGAGGAACTGGCGGTGGCGGCAACGGCGGTGGCGGCAACGGCGGCTACGACAGAGAGCACCGCTACACCGTGATGGAGTTCCGCGAGGGGGACTTTAACAATCAAATATGGGTGCGCGGCTACATCGTAGGCTCTTGCTATGGTGCTATCAAGAATGCCGACTTTGAGCCACCCTTTGATGGCACATCGGCCATTCTCCTTGCCGACCGGCCCGGACAGAGAGACCTCGACAGCATCATCTCCATACAGCTGAAGGCCGGGCCACGACGCGACCTCTTCAACCTTGTTGACCACCCAGAGAACTTCGGACGCATAGCTGAGTTTTTTGGCTCGCAGAACATATACTTAGGCATTCCGGGAATGAAAGATGACATCGGCTCTTGGCATCTCTACGACGAAAACGGCAATCTCATCGAATAACCGACAGACAATCTGGACAATCCAAACTTATACAGACACTCTTATTTCCCCTTTTTAATCTCTCCATCTCATGAATCGCATTTGCACTCTTTTCGGTATCGACAAGCCCATCATTCAGGGCGGAATGGTCTGGATCAGCGGTTGGCGCCTGGCTGCTGCCGTGAGCAACAACGGCGGCATGGGCTTGCTGGGTGCCGGCTCGATGACACCCGACCTGCTCAACGAACATATCGACAAGCTGACAGCAGCCACCGACAAGCCCTGGGGCATCAACATCCCACTGATGAACCCTGCCTCGGCCGACTTCATCCGCATCGCCATCGAGCGTCACGCTCCTGTGGTGGTCACCTCGGCGGGCAGCCCGAAGAAGTACACCGCCCTGCTCCACGACCACGGCATCAAAGTGGCTCACGTGGTGGCGAGCTCGGCCTTTGCGCGCAAGTGCGAGGCGGCAGGTGTCGACGCTGTCGTGGCCGAGGGCTTCGAGGCGGGGGGACACAACGGCCGCGAAGAGACCACCACGCTCACCCTCATCCCGCAGGTGCGACAGGCTACCACTCTGCCGCTCATCGCCGCGGGAGGCATCGCCAGCGGACAAGCCATCTATGCCATGATGGCACTGGGCGCCGAAGGAGTGCAGATAGGCACGCTCTTTGCCCTCACACAGGAGAGCAGTGCCTCGACGGCGTTCAAGCAGCGCTGCACCACGCTGGAAGAGGGCGACACCATGCTCACACTGAAAGCCCTCTCCCCTACCCGACTGGTGAAGAACGCGCTCTATCAGCGCATCGCCGAGGCGGAACAGCAGGGTGCCACGGCAGAACAACTGCTCGCACTGGTGCCTAAAGGCTCGGCTCGCAGAGGGATATTCGAAGACGACACCGACAACGGAGAAGTGGAAATAGGACAGGTGGCATCGGCCATACGCTCCATCGACACCGTGGCCGACGTGATGCAACGCCTCACCGACGAATTCCGACGCACCAAGCAGCAAGCCATAGCGTGGACACTGGACAGCTGACATCCGGCCATGTGAACCGACACCACACGGAAAACTAAAACAAGCTCGCTGAAACATCCGGAATATCCTGAATAATCTCCCCAAAGTAAAAGAAACACTGTAAATACCATCACCATGAACAACGACAACAACAACAACCCTAACAACAACCAGCTACAGATTGACCTTCCTGCCGAAGTGGCTCAGGGTGTCTACTCCAACCTCGCCATCATCACCCACGCCTCGGCAGAGTTTGTGGTCGACTTTGCCCAGATGGCTCCGGGCCTCAACAAGGCCAGCGTGCGCAGCCGCGTCATCATGGCACCTGAACATGCCAAGCGCCTGATGAACGCACTCCACGAAAACATTGCACGCTACGAGCAGCAGTTCGGCACCATACGCATGCCCGAGCAGCAGCCGCGCACCATCAACCCCTTCGGTATGGGAAAGCCTGGCGAAGCATAAACCGGTAATCCGAAGGCGGGTAAAAAGGGAAGGGTTCGGGAAGCGATAGTAGTATCATCGTTTCCCGAACCCTTCCCTTTTACCGCTTCCGCTACCTCACTCCGGATTATACCCGAAGAGGTTGAGGTCGCGTTGTGAGTTTCGCCAATCTTTTTCCACTTTTACGTAGGTCTCCAAGAAGATGCTTTTTCCGAAGAATCGCTCCAGTGCCTTGCGTGCCTCTGTCGACACGCGCTTCAGCGCCACGCCCTGGTGGCCTATGATGATGCCTTTCTGTGTTTCGCGCTCTACGTAGATGACAGCGCGGATGCGGATGAGCTTGTCGCTCTCCTTAAACTCCTCCACGCCCACCTCTACTGAGTAGGGTATCTCCTTGTCGTAGTAGAGCAGTATTTTTTCGCGTATAATCTCCGACACGAAGAAGCGTGCAGGCTTGTCCGTCCATTGGTCTTTGTCGAAGAATGGCGGCGACGGGGGCAGCAGTTCCTTGATGCGGCGCAGCAGCAGGTCAACGCCAAACTTGTTTTGTGCCGACAGGGGCAGTATCTCCGCCTGTGGCAGCAGCGCATGCCACTGCTCCACGAGCTGGGCCAGCTGCTCCTGCGTGCTCAGGTCTATCTTGTTGATGAGCAGCAGCACGGGTACCTGCAAGCCGCGCACCTTGGCGAGGAAGTCGGCGTTCTTCTCGGGTTGTTCTATCACGTCGGTGACGTAGAGCAACACATCGGCATCGACGAGGGCCGACTCGCTGAAGGCCAGCATCGACTCCTGCAGCTTGTAGTTGGGTTGCAGCACGCCCGGCGTGTCGCTCAGCACTATCTGGCACTCATTGTCGTTGATGATGCCCATAATGCGGTGGCGCGTGGTCTGTGCCTTAAAAGTAGCGATGCTGATGCGCTCGCCCACGAGGCGGTTCATCAGCGTCGACTTTCCCACATTGGGATTACCCACAATGTTTACGAATCCTGCTTTGTGCATAGGCTGTGTCATTTCCCGTCGTATGCCCATCGCAGGTAGGATGCTCCGTGCACGAAGCCGGCACCGAAGGCGGTGAGGATGATGTTGTGTCCGCGGCGCAGACGGTGCTCATTCTCCCACAATGCCAGCGGTATGCTCGCAGCACTGCTGTTGCCGATGTGCTCAATGTTGACTATCACCTTGTCGTCGGGCAGCTCCAGGCGCTTCTGCACCGCTTCGATGATGCGCAGGTTGGCCTGATGCGGCACGATGAAGTCGATGTTGTCTTTGTTGAGCCCGTTGCGCTCGGCTATCAGCTCGCTGTCGTAGGTCATGTTCGACACGGCAAACTTATACACCGTGCGTCCTTCCTGATAGATGAAGTGCAGCCGGTGGTCTACGGTGAAGTGACTGGCGGGGCATACCGACCCGCCTGCTTTCATATGCAGGAAGGGCAGTCCCTTGCCGTCGGTGCGCAGATAGGAGTCGATATATCCTATGCGGTCTCGCTCGCCCTCTTCGTCTTCGGCAGCTTCCACGAGCACTGCTGCGGCGGCATCGCCGAAGAGCGGACAGGTGGCGCGGTCGCGGTAGTCGGTCATCGACGACATCTTCTCCGCACCGATTATCACCACGCGGTTGTAGCGTCCGCTCTCTATCATGCACGCCACCATATCGAGCGTGTAGAGAAAGCCGCAACAGGCTGCCGAGATGTCGAACGCCAAAGCATTCTTCAGCCCGAGCTTGCCCAGTACGATGCTTGCCGTGGAGGGGAAGCGGTAGTCGGCAGTGGTAGTGGCCACATACAGCGCATCGATGGTGTCGGGGTCTACGCCCGTCTTGTCGAGCAGCTGCCGTGCGGCCTTGCGGGCCATGTACGACGTGCCGAGCCCTTCCTCGGTGAGAATGTGGCGCTCCTTGATGCCCACACGCGTGGTAATCCACTCATCGCTGGTATCTACCATGCGCGCCAACTCATCGTTGTTGAGCACATAGTCGGGCACATAACCGCCCAGACCGGCGATGATTGCTCTGCGCTTAGTCATCGTCAGTCAGCTACTTCTTTTACGATAGCAACCTTGCCGCGGTAGTAGCCGCAGGTGGGACATACGGTGTGATACACGTAGTAAGCACCGCAGTTGGGGCATACAGCCAGTGCGGGCATCTCTGCCTTGTCGTGGGTTCTGCGCTTCGCAGTACGGGTCTTCGATTGTCTTCTTTTAGGATGTGCCATGATGAATATTATTTACGATTTAACTGTTTACTTTTTCTTGGGCTCCACAGGTACCCGGGCGAGCAAGCTCGGAGGCCTGTTGATCGGGCGAGGGGTCTGTCTGCCGTTTACGCCTCGTCGGGTATTGTGCCTTTAGCAAGGTTTCTGAGCTTTTCCCAGCGCGGGTCTGTCTGTGCCCTGGCATCGTCGGCATATTGCTGCAGTCGCTCTGCCACGTCGCCGGTGCACTGTCCTTCGTCGTGCACGTGGCGCAGGGGCAGCGACAATGCCACCTGTTCGTAGGCGAGCCAACGGAGATCGACGACAGGCTGCTGCGCGTCGACGATGAGCAGATGGTCGTCTTCCTCGGTGTTGTCGGCCAGACGCACCTCCATGTCGTGGTCGTCGTCGACGGCGAGCGTCAGCGGCTGAAGACAGCGGTCACAGCTCACCACCACACGGCCGCACACGTGCATCGACAACAGAAAACGGCTGCCGGCACGGCGCAACAACGCCTCCACGTCTACCCGTCCAGAGGCAATGCTGCTATCGGCGAGGCTGGAAAACCAAGCATCGTCAAGGCGAAAGCGGAACGTTTCCTCCTCCTGCTGCCACAACGACAGGTCGACATGTATGTTGCTTTCTACGCACATGGGGTGCAAAGGTACGGCAAACAGCGAGAATAGACAAAATTTTCGCAAATGAATTTCAGACAGAAGGACGTAGAAAGAGGAGAGATTTGAAAGAAGAGGGTGGAGAGAGGATACTCTTGTCTGCTTGGCGAGCGCGAGAGGAGGGAAGCGAGAGGAGGGAACGTTCGGGGACATCTGTGCTCACAAAATCCGTGTCAATCCGTGCTATCCGTGTGCGCTTTTCCTCGCACTGCGCTAGCCTATCCGTGTCAATCCGTGATTTCCGTGGTCATTCTTTTTCTCGCACTGCGCCAGCCTATCCGTGTCAATCCGTGCTATCCGTGGTCATTCTTTCTCTCGCACTGCGCCAGCCTATCTGTGTAAATCCGTGTTATCCGTGGTCATTCTTTCTCTCGCACTGCGCTAGCCTATCCGTGTCGATCCGTGTTATATGCGTCAGTGTTGCCCAATCGCATTCCAAGTAAAGCCCAATCACCTTCCAACTGTTGCCTGATTGCATTGCAATTGGGGCTCAATTGCACTCCAACTGTTGCCCAATCACGATGCAACTGTTGCCCAATCATCTTTTGTGCGTTTCCGGGACTCGTTTGGTGTGCCTCCGTGCGGGCTTCGCTACTCCTTCCCGAAACCCGCCACCCTCCTCGCGCTCAACCCAAGCAGAAAAGAGTATCCTCTCTCCTCTTTCAAGACCGCGCAAGCAGAAAGCCGTCGGAGCGCAGGATGTGCTCCGACGGCTTTGCGTGTCGTCGTCGTGCCCGACAATGCGGGCAGGCGTGTGTGTCGGTGTCGTGTGTGTGCTGTCGCTTACCAGGCGTCGTTGATGCTTCCGCCGATGAGCTTGCCGCCCTCGCCGGCACCCGACAGGTTGATTTGGGTGCTAGGGGTCAGACCCGGAA
>JAGAZE010000032.1 GCA_017940185.1 Bacteroidaceae bacterium
AACGACTCCCTGTCGGAGCAATCGGCTCACTCCAACGGGACTGTTCGGCGTTAATATTTCTTAAATTCGGGGGGGGGGGGGTAAACAAATGTTAAAACAGCACGGTCAGAATGCTGCTCAGCAGGTACAGGAAGAAGGCAGATATGGCAGGGCTGTTTCATTGTAACGGCAAAAACGATGCTATCGTGGAGCAGTCGGGCTATAGGTGGGTTCTCGGTGTTTTCCTATTTATGGTAAAAAGGGGAATGGATGGTGCAAAGGTAAGGACTTCGCGGCAATCTGCAAATGAAAATGAAAAATATTTTCACCCGAAGCGTTGCGCAGTCGAGAAAAGTGTGGACAACCGCAAAAATATCGGCTGGTTGCTTTGCTGCTTGGGGAGAGTAGCTTACCTTTGCAGTTGAGAAAAGTGTGTACATCAATAAATAAATCGAGTGTGTTATGGAAATCAAACGTGATTTGTATCTGCAAAAACTCATGAATAGCCGCAGCAATGGTATGATAAAGGTTATCACTGGCATGCGGCGTAGTGGCAAGTCGTATCTGTTGTTCAATCTATTTGCGGATGCTTTGGCAAGAGAAGGCGTTCCCGCCGACCACATCGTGGCTGTCAACCTGGAAGACAGGCGCAACAGCCGCTTGCGAGATCCCGACAACTTGCTCGCATATATAGACGCACGAATGACGGATGACGACATGTACTATATCTTGCTTGACGAGATACAATTGGTTGCAGAATTTGAAGATGTGCTAAACAGTTATCTGCATGTCAGGAATGCCGATGTTTTCGTTACAGGTTCGAATGCTAAATTTCTTTCCAAAGATATTATCACTGAATTCAGGGGACGCGGTCAGAGCATTATGGTTCACCCGCTGAATTATGCTGAATTTATGTCGGCAGCAGACAATCCAGGCAGTTACGACACCAGGCTATTGTTGAAGTACCTGCAATACGGCGGTCTACCCAAGGTGGTGACCACCCAAGATGAAAACGAAAAAAGGGACTATCTTCAAAGTTTGTTTGTGCAGACATATCTGCGCGACATCAAGGAAAGATACTCCATACAATTGGATTACGATTTAGAAGAATTGATTGATGTCATTGCAAGCGGGATAGGTTCACTGACCAATCCACACAAGATACAGAACACTTTCCGCTCGGTGAAACAGAGCAGTATTACACAGGAGACAATAAAGAATTATTTGGACTATATGCAGGATGCTTTCATCATCAACAAGGCGGTGAGATACGACATCAAGGGGCGACGATATATCGACACACCGGCAAAATACTATTTTGAGGATTTGGGACTACGTAATGCGCGGCTCTCCTTTCGCCAAACTGAAGAAACGCATCTGATGGAAAATCTTATTTTTAACGAACTGCGCATCAGGGGATATTCGGTAGATGTGGGACAACTGACAGTGTATGAAAAAGATGATAAGCGAAAAAGCGAACGCAAACAACTGGAAGTGGACTTCGTGTGCAACAAAGGCTACGACCGCGTGTACATTCAGTCGGCATTTGCCCTGCCCACTATTGAGAAACAGCAACAGGAGTTTAAGTCTTTAAAGCGCATTAACGACAGTTTTCAGAAAGTGGTAATTGTGGGAGGCACGCAACCCACCTACAGGAATGATGACGGGATACTGATTCTCAACATTTTTGATTTCTTGCTCAACAAAGTCACAATATAGTTATTGGCCAATAATAACTAAATTGCTTACCTTTGTCATTCAACCAATACAACCCGGCTTTACATGAATCTCCACAGACCCTTCACCGCCCTCGCCCTCGTCGTCACTGCCCTCATGCTTGGCGCCTGCCACGGCGGCCTACAGCGCGGCACCCACACACAAGGCGACACCGTGACAATGGCCTACGCCAAGCGCCTCACCATAGTGAAACATGACGGCTATACACGCGTAGACATCGCCAACCCATGGAAGAAAGGGCAGACGCTGCACACCTACCTGCTCGTGCCACGCACGGCAGAAGTGCCCGCCGACCTGCCCGAAGGCACACTGATACGCACACCGCTGCAGCGCGCCGTGGTGTTCACAAGCGTGCACTGCGGACTCTTCGATGAATTGGGACACCGCGATGCCGTGGCAGGTGTGGCCGACCTGAAGTATATAAAGATACCCTTTGTGCAGGAAGGCTGCCGCAAGGGCACCATCGCTGACGTGGGCAACGGACTCAACCCCGTGCTGGAGAAGGTGATAGACATCGACGCCGACGCACTGCTGCTGTCGCCCTTCGAGAACAACGGGGGCTACGGCGGACTGGAAGACATCGGCATTCCCATCGTGGAATGCGCCGACTATATGGAGACCTCTCCGCTGGGCAGGGCCGAGTGGATACGCTTCTATGGCATGCTGCTGGGCGAGGAAGCACGCGCCGACAGCCTGTTCCACGCCATAGAGGGCGACTATCTGGCACTGAAAGCGCGGGCGGCAAAGGCCAACGACAGGCCAGTGGTGCTGATGGACAAGCTGGCAGGCACCGACGTGTGGTATGTGCCGGGCGGCCGGAGCACCATCGGACTGCTGCTGCGCGATGCCAACTGCCGCTACCCCTACGCCGACGACACCCACAGCGGAAGCCTGGCACTCACCTTCGAGACCATACTCACACGCTTCGAGCAAGCCGATGTGTGGCTGCTGCGCTTCGATGCCGACCACGCCATCACACGACAGGAACTGGGCAACGACTTCGAGGGCTACCGACAGATGCGCCCCTACAAAGCCGACAGAGTGTATGGCTGCAACGTGATGCTGTCGATGTTTTATGAAGAGACGCCCTTCCATCCCGAACGGCTGCTGCGCGAGTTTGTCAACATACTGCATCCCGAACTCGACGACGGCACCCCGTTGCGCTACTACTTCAAGCTGAAAAACCCGTAACCATATATTCCCCAAACATCCGTCCCCCATGTCGAAAGGTATACGCTATAGCCTGCTGACGACACTGCTCATCGTTGTGCTGTTCGGGCTCAACATCTTCTTCGGTTCTGTCCACATCCCGTTTGCCGACGTGTGGCACACACTGTTTGGCGGCGGCACTGTGAAAGAGAGCTGGCGCTACATAGTGCTTGAGAGCCGTCTGCCCCAAGCCGTCACGGCCATGCTGAGCGGTGCCTCACTGGCAGTGAGCGGCCTGCTGCTGCAGACCGCCTTCCGCAACCCGCTGGCCGACCCCTCCATCTTCGGCATCAACAGCGGCGCTGGACTGGGCGTAGCACTGGTGATGCTGCTCTTCGGCGGCAGTCTGGGAATAGGCGGGCTCGGACTGTCGGGCTTCGCCGCCGTGCTGGCTGCAGCCTTCATGGGTGCCATGGCGGTGATGGCGGTCATCTTCTTCTTCTCCACCATCGTGCGCAACAACGTGATGTTGCTCATCATCGGCATCATGATTGGTTTTCTGGCATCATCGGCCATCTCGCTGCTCACCTTCTTTGCCTCCGACGAGGGCGTGAAGTCGTACATGGTGTGGGGCATGGGCAACTTCGGCGGCGTGCCACTCAAGCACCTGCTGCTTTTTACTGTGGTCAACATCGTGGCACTGCTCATGGCCGTGGCCCTCATCAAGCCGCTCAATGCCCTGCTGCTCGGCGAACAGTATGCTGAAAACCTGGGCATCAACACGCGCCGCCTGCGCCACCTGCTCATCGTCATCACGGGCGTGCTCACCGCTGTCACCACCGCATTCTGCGGACCGATAGCCTTCATAGGACTGGCTGTGCCACACATAGCGCGACTCTGTCTGACTACGGAAAACCACCGACAACTGCTGCCCGCCACCATACTGACGGGCGCCGCCGTGGCACTGCTGTGCAACCTGCTGTGCTACCTGCCGGGAGAAAACGGCGTGCTGCCGCTCAATGCCATCACGCCCATCATGGGAGCACCCGTCATCATCTATGTCATCATGCGACACCGATGAGACCGACAGCACACTACCCTACTACTCAAAACGGATGCTGCGGGCCGGATGTATGCGCGAAACAAGGAACGAGGGCACCACAAGCACCGCAACGCATACCAACAACGTGGCCACATTGAGCAACAGCACATAGAAGAGATTGACTTCTATGGGCACATAGTCTATATAATAATTGGCGGGATTGAGGCTGACGGCGTGCGTAAGCTGCTGCGCAAAGCACAACACCAACCCGATGACGTTGCCTATGAGCAGTCCGCGTCCCACGACAAACACGGCAAACCACAGGAAGATGTGGCGTATGGTGGTGTTGCGTGCGCCCAAGGCTTTCAGCGTACCTATCATCTGTGTGCGTTCCAAGATGATGATGAGCAGGCCCGAGATCATGGTGAAGGCACTGAGCGCCACCATCAGGGCAAGAATAATCCACACGTTGATGTCGAGCAAATCGAGCCAGGAGAATATCTGCGGATAGAGTTGCTGTATGGTCTGCACCATCATCACGCGTCCCTGGCTGTCGGTATTGCCTTGCAGCAGCCTGGCCATGGCCGACCACTGCTGCATGGCCAGTTCGAAGTGCTCGGTGAGCATCTCCACATGCGACACCTCGGTAGCCTGCCAACCATGCAGGCGGTTGACAGTGTAGCGGTCGATGAAGCAGGTGGTCTCGTCGAAATACTTCACATGGGTGGCATAGACAGCCTCGACAGTGAAACGGCGCGGGCGCAGACCCTTGTCGCTCAAGAAATAGGCATACACCTTGTCGCCCACCTTCAGCTGCAGCTTGTTGGCTATCTCCTCGGAGAGCACCACCTTGTTGCTGCTCTTCTCACTGCTGAACGCGGGAACACGCCCCGCCACGAGACACTGCGAGAGGAAAGTGCTGTCGTAATGCTCGTCTACCCCCTTGAAGCTGACGCCCAGAAAGTCGGCATCGGTCTTCAACACGCCTTCCTTCACGCTCACGCGCTGCACATGGCGGACGTCGGGCATGGCCTCCAAGCGCCGCATCAGGCTGTCGTCGGCCGTCAGCGGCAGGGCAGTACCCGTCTGCCAGGCTTCCACATTGCTCACCAGCATATGGCTGCCAAAGCCTGCCACCTTGTCGCGGATGGCATGTTTGAAACCCATGATGACACACACCGACACTATCATCACCACCAGGCCGATGGCCACACCAGCGGTGGCCACGCGGATGGCAGGACGACTGAAGCGGTCGCGCCGATTGCCGCCCTGCAGACGACGGGCAAGAAAGAAGGATAATGACATGCGCGACAAAGGTAAGACAAATTTGACAGATAACGGAAAACATGAGTATCTTTGCAGCCGCACTAACCCTACAACACAACAACATCATGAAAATACACAACGCACAATGGTATGAAGTGAAAATACGCACGTCGGAACAAACAGACGACGGCGCCATGAAAGACAAGACGACACCCTACGTGGTGGAAGCCTACAGCTTCTCCGACGCCGAAGACGTAGCCATCAAGGAAGCCTCCGACTACACCTCGGGCAGCATCGACGTAGCCGACATAAAGAGGGCGCGCTATATTGAGATATACTTCAGCGACGACACCACCGACGACCGCTGGTATAAGACTACGCTGCAGTTTGTGACGGTAAACGAGAAGAGCGGCAAAGAGAAGGTAATCAACTCGCACCACCTCGTGCAAGCATCGTCGCTGCAGAAAGCAGTGAAAAACATTGAAGAGGTGATGAAAGGCTCTATGCAAGACTACACCATTGCCAATATTGCCGAGACAGCCTTCCTCGACGTGATAGTGAAACCCGCCACCGGCCAAAGCAGCGAAGAAGATGAGTAGTATAGCAGAGCGTTTGCAAGGTGTGCGCGCCACTCTGCCAAAAGGCATCACACTGGTGGCCGTGAGCAAATACCACTCTGAAGAAGAGATAGGCGAGGCTTATGCCGCCGGACAGCGCGACTTTGGAGAAAACCACGCACAAGAGCTCGCCCGCAAGGCACAGACACTGCCCAACGACATCAGATGGCACTTCATAGGACATTTGCAAACCAACAAGGTGAAGCTCATCATGCCCTATGTGAGCCTCATCCACGCTGTCGACTCATGGCATCTGCTGAGCGAGATCAACAAGCAGGCGCGGCGGCTGGAGCGCAACGTTGACGTGCTGCTGCAACTGCACGTAGCGGAAGAGGAGACAAAGTTCGGCCTCACGCCCGACGAATACGACGAGCTGCTCAGCCAACAGCCGTGGCGCGAACTCAGCGCCGTGCGCATACGAGGCGTGATGGCCATGGCTACACACACCGACGACGAGGCACAGATAGCCGAAGAGTTTGAAAAGGTAGACACCATCTTCCAACAGTCGAAGGCCAACCACTTCGCCGACATGCCCCACTTCGACCTGCTCAGCTACGGAATGAGCGACGATTACCCCATCGCGCTGCGCCACGGAAGCAACATCGTACGCATAGGGACAGCCATATTCGGCCCACGCCAATATCAAAAAACAAGCGAATAATTTGCTATATATAATAATGGTGTGTAAATTTGCCCTGGTAATTTCGAATAAAACTATCTCACAACTATGGTTATCGCTATTATTATCATTGCTGTCGTCCTTTTGCTCATCATCTGGGGTGTCAGCATCTACAACAATCTGGTGAAGCTGCGCAACAACCGCGAGAATGCTTTTGCCAACGTTGACGTGCAACTGAAGCAACGTCATGACCTCATTCCCCAACTCGTGGCCACCGTGAAAGGCTATGCCGCCCACGAGAAGGAAGTGTTTGAAAAAGTCACTCAGGCACGCGCCGCCGCTATGGGGGCCAACACCATCAACGACAAGATACAAGCCGAGAACGCGCTCTCCAGCGCTCTGGCAGGACTGAAGGTGGCAGTGGAAAACTATCCTGAGCTGAAAGCCAACCAAAACTTCATGCACCTTCAGACAGAGATTTCCGACATCGAGAACAAGCTCGCTGCTTCGCGCCGCTTCTTCAACTCGGCAACCAAGGAACTCAACAATGCCGTGGAGACATTCCCCTCCAACCTCTTTGCCAAGAACTTCGGCTTCAAGAAAGAGCCCATGTTTGAAGTGCCTCAGGAAGAGAGAGCTGTTGTGGAAAAAGCTCCGGACATACAGTTCTAACCACCACACATCGCGGCACGCGACGTCAGAGACAAAGCCGGCGGCGCGGGGATTCTCCTCACTCTCCCTCTACTCCTGTCCCCGCCCGTTGGCTATCTTTATATACCAAAAAGACAACAAACAACACACAACGCACTACACCCATGAAATACGTAGGCATGCACTCGCAGATAAGCAGCAACAACCGCAAGAGCGTGTTGCTACTCATCATGTTTCCCGTCATACTGCTGGCACTCACTTGGGTGTTTCTGGCCATCATCAACTATCTGGGCAACGAGCACTACGATGCCTACGGAGAAACCACGCGCCGACTCGACATCGAAACAGTGAACTACTACTTCCTGCAGGCGTTGCCATGGATAGTGGGCATCGTAGGAATTTGGTTCTTTATCGCTTATAAGTTTAATGCGAGCATGGTGCGTCAGGCCACTGGCGCACGCCCTCTGGAACGGAGAGAAAACATGCGCGTGTACAACATTGTGGAAAACCTGTGCATCGCCGGCGGCATGAACATGCCAAAGGTGTACGTAGTCGACGACCCGCAACTCAATGCCTTTGCCAGTGGCATCGACGAGAAGAGCTATGCCGTGACGCTCACCACCGGCATCATCGACACGCTCAACGACGAGGAACTGGCAGGCGTGGTGGGCCACGAACTCACACACATACGCAACCGCGACACACGCCTGCTCATCACAAGCATCATCTTCGTGGGCATCGTATCTACCGTGATGAGTCTCATTGTGCGCACCATGTACTACACCTTCCTTGCCGGAGGCAACAGCCGCAGTCGCAGCAACAGCGACAACAAGAACAACGGTCTGGGCATCATTGTCGTATTGGGCATCGCCCTGCTGTGCGCCGCCATAGCCTACTTCTTCGTACTGCTCACCCGCTTTGCCATCAGTCGCAAGCGCGAGTATATGGCCGATGCGGGAGGCGCTGAGCTGTGCGGCAATCCGCTGGCACTGGCATCGGCATTGCGCAAGATAGCCGCACTGCCCGGACTCACCGAGGTGAAGCGCGACGACATTGCACAACTCTTTATCGTACATCCGCAAGGACTTACATCGGGCATCGGCAGCTTTTTCAGCTCGGCCTTCAGCACACACCCCGACACAGCAAAGCGCATCGCCATACTAGAACAATTCTGACATGAGACGTCTCTTCTTTCTCCTCTGCGCCATGGCAAGCATGCTGTCGGCACAGGCGCAAAATATTCCGTTTAAACCCTACAAACACTGGAACGACCGCATGGCAGCCTTTGCACGCGAACCGGACATCACCTCCTCCGATATCGTGATGTTGGGCGACAGCCACACAGAGAAAGCCGGCGACTGGAACAAGTTGCTCGGCACCACAGGCATACGCAACAGAGGCATCATCTCCGACGTGGCTGCCGGCGTATACCAACGCCTCGACCCCATACTGAAGGGACGCCCCAAGGCCATCTTCTTCCTCATCGGCGCCAACGACGTGAGCCACAACCTCACACCCACACAGGTGTTTGCCGACATACGGCGTGTAATAGAGAAGATACGCAGCGACTCACCCGACACAAAGCTCTACGTGGAGAGTCTGTTGCCCTTCGTGGTGGGCAGCGAGCGATGGAAGACGCTGGCAGGAAAGGAAAACTGCATGATAGACGTAAACGCACTGCTGATAGCCTACTGCAAAGAGCACGGCATCACATTCGTCAACCTCTACCCACGCTTTGCAAAAAAGGGAACCAAGAGTCTACGACCCGAGCTCACCATCGACGACCTGCACCTCAACCGACTGGGATACAAAATCTGGGCACACGAGATACGCCCCATCATCAAGCAGCTGCAAGGCAAGAAGTGACAGCACTTCGTTACACCATATATATATTGTTGCTGTCCGGTAAAACTTTTTCGAATCAAAATATTTAGGGCTGGTACTTACGTGAGGTATCAGCCCTTTTGGTTATATTTGCTTTTACCACAAAACAACAGTATAACCACAAGCAAAACATCCGAAACTTCTATTATCTAAATTCTTACATCGAATGGCAGAATTATTTGGATTTCAAGTATTGTTCGAAGAAAAATAAACACCTTTGCACTCGCGAACTCACGCCAATCCACGATAAAACAAGGTGGAGCGGCTACATGGGGGAACACTACATTTTGAAAATACGTCGCTGACGCTTTGTTTTTGGCCATTTTGAAACTTTCACAATCATAATATAGTAGTCAAGGACATTGCAGAGACAGATGCTGCGGGTAGGTATATTCCGTTCCCGTTGGTGTGACGACGGCTAACCATGCCGTCAAGCACACCTTTAATGTGCGAACTATATGTACCAACGGTGTGGATATCACTCTGTCTGTATACTACTAAGGCTGTGGAAGGCCTCGAATTACGGACGAGCAGAAGCCAGATACCCCGCTTTTTCTTTTTGTAGTCAACACAACATCAATTTAACCAGTCCGATTCGGGGTGTTTGGCGGGCATTTTGTCATTTTAGAAATGAAAAGAATTGGATTGAAAAAATGTGGACTTTGGGTTTCTCTCATTGGAAATGTACTCCTTTTAACTGTAATAATCTTTATCGGTTGTGTAAAAACGAACTATATCAATAGTAAACTTGAGAGACTTGGAATTATGAAATTAGACCCTGTCAAACGTGGAGACTATTGGAGTATTCGAGGATGGACCAATACACTTGAAAAACTCCATCTTGATATGGATGTTGTCTTCTTTGGTAATTCGATAACTTGTGGGAGTAGCTTTGAAAAGTATTTCCCAAATGTAAAGATCTGCAATCTAGGTTATCCCGGAGATAATACAGATGGAATGTTGCTCCGCACCAATCAAATAAAGGCTGTCAATCCAGAAAAGGTCTTCATAATGGCAGGAATCAATGGGCTACATATACAAACTGAAAAGGTCTTCACTGAGAAATATGCCACAATGGTTGACTCTATCAAGCTGGCAGTACCCACAGCAAAGATATATCTTCAAAGTATACTGCCTGTTAATCCATCTATGAAGGCGGGAAAAGGCTTCAGCAAAGAAAAAATAGCAAGGTGTAATGAACTGGTTCAGAAAATCGCTGAACAAAAAGGGTGTGTTTACATTGATCTATATAGACTATATGCTGTTGATGGAATCATGCCAGAGGAATTAACACGTGATGGTGTACATTTATACCCTAAGGCATATGACAGGTGGGCCAAGGAAATCAAAAAGTATATAGAAGAATGATGGTTCAAATCTGTGTATACACATATGGCCAACAAATTTATTCACGACAATTTTATAATCTCATATCCGAATAAAGCAATAACCGCTGTTAGCCATACAATTGTGCTAACAGCAGTTATTCTCTTTACACGAATCACTTCCTCATCAGTTTGACGAACCACTCTTCTTCAGGATGGAATCCGAAGAAGGCTTTTCCATCACCACCTAAATCCCAAGGGCTCATCACCTCGAAGGACTTCAAGGGAAGAAGGAGCGCCTTTCCCTGATGTAATAACGCATGCGCCTTGCGGCGGAACTTGCGGCTACTCGCCTGCTTTCCTTTCTTCTGCGACTTGCAACAGCACCATGTGCTGACTGGCATTCGCTTTCTGCTTCTACTCATTGTCTCGTAAATGTTATGAGGCGACACGGATTTTTGTCTCATGCCGTCTCGGTTAAACATTACGAGGCTGTGTGGTGCTGAATG
>JAGAZE010000033.1 GCA_017940185.1 Bacteroidaceae bacterium
AGCCGGCCAGTGAGCCGTAGCCCAGATTCACGTTCCATGCCACGCGCGGGTTGGACTTGAATTTGACGATGAGTGTTCCTGTGGGGCGCAGTCCTTTCAGCGGGTTGCTGTTGAAGTCGCCCTCGTAGGCCATGAGTCCCAATCCGCCGCCCAGCTCGAGCCTGTATTCGGGCTCGTCCTGTGCCATGACTGTCCCGGCCACGAGCCACAGGCAGATGAGTGCGGCGAGCTTTTTCATGTCTTTATCCTACCTTAATATTTTGTGTACGCGCGTGCGTGATTACATTTTTCTTTTTCAGACGAAGCTTCACTTCAGACGAACTTCCCTTTAGATGAACATCTTTTCAGACGAAACTTCCCAGATAGACCTTTCCGTTGGTGCCGATGGCCCAGATACGTCCTGAGCTGTCGGTGGCCACGCTGTAGGTATTGGCAGGCAGCTTGTAGGTGGCGTTAGCGCCCCATGTGATGCCTTGGTCGCTCGACTGATAGGCTTCTGTGCCGGGGCCGAAGGCCATCATGAGACCGACATACTGTACCAGCGAGGGCTGTGTGAGCAGTGGCAGTCGGCTCTTGTTGGTGGTCTCATACTCCAGGCACACCCACTGTCCACCCTTGTTGTTGCCCTCGTAGGTGCTTATCTTGCGCCACACCACGCTCTGCTTGCCGTCGTTGCCGACCATCAGCATATAGTCGGTGTGGGCCAGTTGCTGGTATGGGTAGCACAGGCAAGTGATGCCTGCGGTGGGCAGTGCAGCGTTTGGTGCAATCTTCTCCGAGGTCCAGTTCGCGCCATCATCAGCCGATGCCTTGATGCCGCCGTCGTTGCTCAGTGCGAACAGCTCCTTTGTGCCGGCACCGAACAGCTGTTTCAGTCCCGGGGTGCCCGTCATGGCAATCTTCTGCCAGTGCTCGCCGTCAGCCGACTTGAAGAGCTCGCCGTTGTTCAGCAGGTACATGGTGCCGTTTTGGGTCACGACGTTCTCGCAGACGGTTGCGGCCACGGGTGTGGGAAGGTCGGGGGTGATGGCTTTCCATGTAGCTCCCTGGTCGGTTGACTTGCCGAAGACGACGGCTCCGTTCTTCACTCCGAACGTATAGAGGTCCAGTCCGAGTGTCACCAGTCGCAGCTTGCTGTTGTCCTTCAGCATATCTACGTCGGCCTTTTCCTGCCATGCGAAAGCCTTGTTGGCAGTCTTCTTCACGTTCAGGGTTACGGTGTAGTTGCGTGAAGCACTTCCGTCGCTCGAGTTGACGCGGAAGGTACGCGGCTGAGTGAAGTCGATGCCAGTGTTTGCATCATAAGGTGCAAAGTTGTCGTCGTTGATGTTCTTGATGAGAATGACGCCGCTGTTGAGCGCCTTCACCGTGCACACCACACTGCTCACGGCGGTACCGATGGGCAGTGAATCGCGGTTGTATATCGTTGAGTTCACCTGATCGATCACCATCTTGTAGTTTGATCCGGTCAGTGTGGCCACAACATTGCTGGTCCCCGGTGTGTATTGGGTCAGGCCGCCCAATGTGAACTCGGTGATAGCAGTGTCGTTGTAGAGTGCCGTCTGTGTCTCCTCTTTCTTTTTGCATGAGGTCAGCACTACGGCAGCGCAGATCATACAGCAGAGCACATGGAATAATTTTCTCATTCTGAATGCA
>JAGAZE010000034.1 GCA_017940185.1 Bacteroidaceae bacterium
ACCTCCCAGGTGGCTTTCAGCGTGGTGCCCTCGTCGGAGAGCGCATGGAAAGGACCGTCGTCGGCTACCAGTGCCTGTGCTACGGCACTCGGACCGTTGCCGCTGGTGATGGTACCGGTGAAGGGAATGGTGGGAACATCGGGTTCGGGGTCTTGTGTCTGCTCGGTAAGAGCGTCGTCGCTCGCGCAGGAGCCGAGAAACAAAAGGCTCAGAAGCGATAGGAACAATAAGGAATGTTTCATAGTCAGTTGGTTGGTGTTAGTGGTGGTGATGATGTTGTTGTTGGTGATGATGTTGTAAGTGGTAGTTGCAGTTGCAGAAATCAGTATTGCCCGTCGTCGGCTCCGTCGAAGGCACCTTCAAACTGATTGGCGCGCTCCACGAAGCTGATGCCAGGTCGCGGTGCGGGAGCGGGAGGAGCCCCCAGCGGGTCGCCGCCGTCGTCGTAACCTGGACGGGTAGCACCGCCGTCGCTGGCGGCCAGCAATAACGCAGGGCTGACGTTCAACACTTGCACAAAAGGCTTTACGTAACGATTGGTTTTCATGATGATTTGGTAGGATTAATGAATATGATGTGTGATATAAATTTGTCTTGCTGTTGATGAAAAGCTTGGTAGGGTGTTCTGAGTATTCGGAGTACCCGGAGTGTTCCGGTTACGCCCACGCAGAAAAGTCCGCACGGCAGGCGTTGCCATACGGACACAACGACTCCCTGTCGGAGCAATCGGCTCACTCCAACGGGACTGTTCGCGTTAATATTTCTTAAATTCGGGGGGGGGGTAAACAAATGTTAAAACAGCACTGTCAGATTGCTGCTTCGCAGGCGCAGGAAGAAGGCGGACAGGAAGAAGGCAGATATGGCGGGGCTGTTTCATGGTAGTGGGAAATGACGCTATCGTGGAGCAGTCGGAGCTATAAGTGGATTCTTGGTGTGTTTTTCCAGATTACGTTTTTTCTATTTTATAAATAGGGGGGCAGTAATGCGGGGCAAAGGTAAGGAGACTTTTAATGCTGTCCAAATAAAACGGGGATTTTTACGCTTTTATTTTACAAAAGAACAGGAGGGAATGGCTAAATGGCTAAATGACAAAAGACAGACAGAAGAACAGAAAAGATGCTCTTATGTCAGAAGCCTTATGTCGTTCTGTCGTTTCCTACGAATGCCACTGCCAGCATGGTAAGGTCGTCGCTCTGCTCGGCCTCGCCCACAAAAGCATGCACCGCCGCTGTCATCTTGTTGACCAGGGATTGCGGTTGATGCTTTCCCTCTGCCAGTTGCTGCTCCGCCACCTGCCGCATGCGATCCATGCCAAACTGCTCGTGGTGGCAGTCTTCTGCCTCGTTGAGTCCGTCGGTATACAAAAAGATAGTGGTGCCGGGTGCTATCATCAGTTGTTGCTGGGAAAACTGCCATTCGGGCATCACTCCCAGTGGCAAGTTGGAGTCGCAGGGCACGAGGCCTACACCCTGTCCGACGAGCATGGGTGCGTCGTGACCTGCATTGCTGTAGCACAGCTGTCCGCTGCGGAGGTCGAGCACGCCGACAAAGAGCGTGACAAACATGTTGGAGTCGTTGCCTTCGGCAATGGCTTGGTTGAGTGCTGCCACGATGTTACCGGGTTGGGAGGTATGGGCTGCCACATTGCGGAACAGTGTGCGTGTGACTGCCATCACCAGTGATGCCGGTACGCCCTTGCCCGACACATCGCCGATGCAGAAGGAGAATTTATTGTCTTGTATGAAGAAGTCGAAGAGGTCGCCCCCCACATCCTTTGCAGGTGTCAGCGAGCCAAAGATGTCGATGTCGTCGCGCTCGGGGTATGGAGGGAATATCTTGGGCAGCATTGCCATCTGTATGCCGTGCGCCACTTTCAGTTCGTTCTCTATTGCTGCCTTAGAGGCTGTGGTGGTCTGCAGTTCGCTGACATATTTCTTCAGCGAGTGCTGCATGCCTTCAAACGAGTTGCGCAGGGTGCTTATCTCGTCGTTGTGCTTAATGTTGGGCAGTGGTGCTTCAAAGTTACCCTTTGCCACCTCGTCGGCCGACAGCGCCAGCTGCTTGAGTGGTTTGGTAGCACGACGTATGGAGAGCCAGCTGACGAGCCACACCACCAGCACCGCCAGCAGCACCAGCACCGCCAGCACACCGCCGATGGTGACGGCAACCAGGTCGATAGAGAGATAGGGGACGGCAAGTGCCAACGACCATTCGGCATGCTTGATGGGCGTGTAGAAAAGATAGCAGGCGCGCCCTTCTATGTCGAGTTCGTATGCTATGTCGTCATCGGTCTCCTTCCCGGAGCATCCCTTCTCTCCCGCCATCATCTTTCTGCCCAGCGCTGCCACCTTGGCGGTATCTGCCGAAGCCTTCACCATGCTTGAGAAGTTGTCGCGGATGATGCGATGCTTGTCGGGATGGACGATAAATGTGCCCTTCTTAGAAATAAGGAAGCTATAGGGTTTCCATAGGCCGATGTTTTGGGGTGTCTTATGGTCACCGATATGCACCTCGCGGGAGAAGATAGCCAGGTCTTTTTTCTCCATCTCTTCCTGCAGCCATCCGAGCGACAGGTCAACGCCCAGCACTGCCACGGTCTGTCCCCGACGATTGCGAATGGGATAGGTGTATGCCACCAGTGCCGACTTTGTGGTGTCGTTAGACTCGAAGAATGGTTCCGACCACCTCCCGTCCTTAGCCTGCAACCCTTGCACGAACCACTCTTCCTGCCAGTAGTTGGGATTGTTTTCAGCCTGATTGGCGGTCTCTATATGTGTGCTGTCTTTGCGTATGGCATACGGCACAAAGCCACGCCCCTTCTGCGGATAGTAGTTTTCCACAAAGCTGATGCCACAGCTGCGTATACGCTTATTCTGTTCCAGCATGCGTTGCAGCAGCTCATACATGCGGTCGGGCCGGGCAAGGTTGTCTTCCATCTGCGGCACAATGTTTTGCGCTCCCACATACACGTCGGACACCACGCGTTCCACATTCTCCGCCACAGCCTCTAACATCGCCTCGTGGCGCCGCTGCTCGTTGTCGATGAACACCACACTGCCCAAATAGAAAACCAACAAGGAGGCGATGCCCATTACGATGAGTAATGTGAGCACCAGCCTCCTGGTAAGCCGTCGTGAGAATGAACGAAACTTGCGCTTTTTCATTGTATTGCCTCCGACCATTTCAGCCTCTACAATGCTCAAGCGACTTTTGCCGTGCAAGCATCAACGTACGGGCATTGTCTTCGGCTTCACGAAAATGGTATTACAACTTCTGTTCCACCTCTATCTCGGTGAAGGTTTCGATGATGTCGCCTGTCTGTATGTCGTTGTAGTTCTGCAGTGAGATACCGCACTCCAGTCCTGTTGCCACCTCTTTGGCGTCGTCCTTGTAGCGTTTGAGTGCGCCGATGGGTGCGGTGTGTATGACAATGCCGTCGCGGATGACGCGCGCCTTGTCTTTGTTGTGCACCTTGCCGTCGGTGACGAGTCCGCCGGCCACGGTGCCCACCTTCGATATCTTGAACACCTGCTTCACCTCTATCTCACCGGTGACCACTTCCTTCTTCACCTTGTCGAGCATGCCTTCCATTGTCGACTTGATATCGTCGATGGCATCATAGATGATGGAGTAGATGTTGATGGACACTCCTTCGCGCTCTGCCAGCTTGCGCGCGTCGGCGGAGGGGCGCACCTGGAAGCCTACGATGATGGCATCGGAGGCACTGGCCAGCATCACGTCGTTCTCCGAAATCTGTCCCACGGCCTTGGAGATGACATTCACCTGCACTTTCTCGGTGGAGAGCTTGATGAACGAGTCGCTCAGGGCCTCAATGGAGCCGTCGGTGTCGCCCTTCACGATGATGTTGAGTTCGTGGAACTCTCCGAGTGCGAAGCGATGCGACAGTTCGTCGAGTCCGAGCGTCTTGGTGGTGCGCAGTGCCTGCTCTCGCTGCAGCTGCGTGCGCTTGTTGGCTATCTCGCGTGCCTCCTGCTCGGTTTCCATGATGTGGAACGAGTCGCCTGCCGTAGGGGCTCCGTTGAGTCCGAGGATGATGCACGGCTCGGCAGGTCCTGCATCGGTGATGCGCTGGTTGCGCTCGTTGAACATGGCCTTCACCTTGCCGTAGCTGGTGCCTGCCACTACGACGTCGCCCACATGGAGCGTGCCGTTGCTGACGAGCACTGTGCTGACATAGCCGCGCCCCTTGTCGAGCGACGATTCGATGATGCTGCCCGTGGCCTTGCGGTTGGGATTGGCTTTCAGCTCGAGCATCTCGGCTTCGAGGAGCACCTTCTCCAACAGCTCGTTGACGCCCATGCCCTTCTTGGCCGATATCTCCTGGCATTGATACTTGCCGCCCCAGTCTTCGACGAGCAAGTTCATGTTGGCCAGGTCTTCGCGTATCTTCTCCGGGTTGGCACCGGGTTTGTCTATCTTGTTGATGGCAAACACCATGGGTACGTTGGCAGCCTGTGCATGGGCGATGGCCTCCTTTGTGGTGGGCATCACGCTGTCGTCGGCGGCGATGATGATGATGGCGATGTCGGTCACCTGTGCACCGCGGGCACGCATGGCGGTGAATGCCTCGTGACCCGGCGTGTCGAGGAAGGTGATCTGCCTGCCGTCTTCCAGTTCTACGTTGTAGGCACCGATGTGCTGTGTGATGCCGCCGGCCTCGCCGGCGATGACGTTGGTCTTGCGTATGTAGTCGAGCAATGATGTCTTTCCGTGGTCGACGTGTCCCATGACGGTGACGATGGGTGCGCGCGGCACGAGGTCTTCCTCATTGTCGGTTTCTTCGGTGATGGCCTCCTGCACCTCGGCGCTGACGTACTCGGTGGTGAATCCGAACTCGTCGGCCACCAGATTGATGGTCTCGGCATCGAGGCGCTGGTTGATGGATACCATGATGCCCACGCTCATGCAGGTGCCGATGACCTGTGTGACGCCCACATTCATCATCGTGGCGAGCTCGCTGACGGTGACAAACTCGGTGAGCTTGAGCACCTTGTTTTCGGCCTGCTGCTCTTCGGTGGCCTGTTGCATGCGTTCGTGGACGGCATCGCGCTTCTCGCGGCGATACTTGGCACCCTTCTTGTTCTGGCTCTTCGAGGTGAGGCGTGCCAACGTCTCTTTCACCTGGCGTGCCACGTCTTCCTCGTTGACTTCAAGCTGACGTTGCGGCTTCTTGTTCTTTTTCTTCTTTCCGCTGCCAGAGGCCGACTGGCTGGCTGCCGGCTGGTTGCCTGCCGACTTGATGTCGACACGTGCGTTATTGATGCGTGCGCGCTTCTTCTTCTCTCCCTGTGCCGAGCGTTCTTCGCGCTCCTTGCGCTTCTCTTCCTTCGACTTTTTCTTGGGACGCATGCTCGAATTGATGGTGCTCAGGTCGATTTTGCCGAGCACATTCACTTTCGGCATGTCCTTCTTTTCGCGCTCCAGTGTGAAGATGGCAGGCGTGGCAGGTGCTGTTTCCTCGGTGTACGCCGCCGTTTCGTCGGCAGGTGTGGTGTTGTCGGCAGGCGTGGCAGGTGCTTCGGCTTCGCTTTGTACGGCAGCCGCTTCGGGCACGGTCGGTACGGCAGGCTGTTCGGGGGTGTTCTCCTCCTCTGGCGTCTCTGTCGCTTGTTCGTCCTGTGCCGACTCTTCGGGTTCGGGTACAGGTTCGACCACCGTTGCGGGTTCTTCGGGTTTCTCCTCAGGTTCTGTCTGTGCCTCGGGTTCTTCATGGCTGACAGTCTCGGGCTGTTGAGGTTGCGCTACAGGTTGTGCGGGTTGCTCTACAGTGGTGACTTCTTCCGCCTTTTCCACCGACGGCTCCTCGGCCGTGGCGGCGGGTGCCTCTTCTATCTTCTTGCCAGTATCCAGGTCTATCTTCCCCAGGGGCTTGAACGTGTGTTT
This sequence comes from Bacteroidaceae bacterium, assembly GCA_017940185.1. Lineage (GTDB taxonomy): Bacteria > Bacteroidota > Bacteroidia > Bacteroidales > Bacteroidaceae > Prevotella. The sequence goes on from JAGAZE010000034.1 coordinate 5,905, forward strand.
CTCCACAGCGGGCGATTTCTCTGCCATAGGCTCGGCAGACGGTTTGGGCTCGGTTTTCTCTTTTTCCTTATCCTTTGCCTTGCTTTGTATTTTCTGCTTTGCCTTTTTGCTGGCCTCCTTGTCCGACTGGAACTCAGCCACGAGTGCGTCGTACTGCTCTTCGGTAAGTTTCAGCGTGGGGCCGACATTGTCGGCAGCAAGGAGCTTGTGCTTGCTGAGAAAATCGATGGCGGTCTGCAGACCGATGTTCAATTCTTGTATAGCCTTATTTAATCGGATACTCATGTGGTATTGAAGAAAGATGGATACTGTGATGGGTGGGTGGAGGGTTGGGGGTGTCGGTAGTGTTATTCTTCTGTTGCTGCGGGAGCTTCGGCAGGTTGCTCTTGGTTCGTAGTGCCGTCGGCGGGTTGTTCGTCGTCAAATTCGGCCTTCAGTATGTTGAGCACGTTTTCCACTGTCTCTTCTTCGAGGTCGGCTTTCTCTACGAGAAGTTCGCGCGGTGCGCGTATCACGGCCTTGGCGGTATCGAGACCGATAGCCTTGAGCGAGTCGATAATCCACTGCTCTATCTCGTCGTTGAACTCGTCGAGGTAGATATCTTCCTCTTCTTCCTCTTCGTTGATGTCGCGGAAGACGTCGATGGTGTATTCGGTGAGCATAGACGCCAGCTTGATATTGAGTCCGTTGCGTCCGATGGCGAGGCTCACCTCTTCGGGTTTGAGATAGACTTCGGCCTTGCGCTCTTCCTCGTTGATGCTTATCGATGTGATGGTGGCCGGTGCCAGTGCGCGCTGTATGAGCAGCTTGTCGTTGCTGGTGTAGCTGATGACGTCGATATTTTCGTTGCCCAGTTCTCTCACGATGCCTGCCACGCGGCTGCCCTTCACGCCGACGCAGGCTCCTACGGGGTCGATGCGGTCGTCGTAGCTCTCTACGGCAATCTTTGCGCGCTCGCCGGGCATACGGGCGATGCGGCGTATGGAGATAAGTCCGTCGCCAATCTCAGGCACCTCTGCCTCGAGCAGACGTTGCAGGAAGACGTTGCTGGTGCGCGAGAGGATGATTTTGGGGTTATTGTTCTCGTTGTCTACGCGATGCACGACGGCGCGGATGGTCATGCCCTCGCGGTACACGTCGGAGGGTATCTGTTCGGAGCGCGGCAGGATGAGCTCGTTGTTTTCGTCGTCGACGAGCAGCACCTCGCGCTTCCATGAGCGGAACACCTCGCCGCTCACCACGTCGCCCACTTTGTCCTTATACTTATTGTAGAGTGCGTCGTGTTCGAGTTCAAGGATTTTGGACACGAGTGTCTGTCGCAGGGTAAGGATGGCACGACGGCCGAACTTCGAGAAGTCGATAAGTTCCGACACGTCTTCGTCTACTTCGTAGTCGGGTTCTATCTTCTGTGCTTCGCTCAGACTGATTTCCTTGTTGGCGTCTACCACTTCGCCGTCGGGCACCACCACGCGGTTGCGGTAGATTTCGAAGTCGCCCTTGTCGGGGTTGACGATGACGGAGAAGTTTTCGTCGCTGCCGTAGATGCGTGCTATCACGCTGCGGAAGCTCTCTTCCAGCACGCTCATCAGCGTGGTGCGGTCGATGTTCTTGGTCTCTTTAAACTCCCGGAAGGTGTCTACCATGTTGGGAGCTGTCGATTTTGCTTTTGCCATTGGTATATATTCTTTTTGTTGTTGGCTTTGTAAAGTACGCGCGGGCTGTTGTACTGCTCATACGTCCGGCTACTCACTTGAAGGCGATGAGATATTTCACGCTTTTCACTTCGTCGTAGCCGTAAGTGTAGTCTACGTTCACTTTCTGCGGGCGCTTTTTCCCCTCCACCGTCTGCTTCTCTTCGCAGCTCACGGTGAAGTGTGCGTCGTCGGCATGTGTGAGCACGCCGCGGCGCTTCACGCCAGCATTGTCGACCACTTCCACTGCTTTGCCTACATGGTTGACATACTGCTGTGGCACCTTGAAGGGCTGTCCCAGTCCTGCCGAGCCCACCTCGAGTTCGTAGTCTTCGGCGTCGCGGTCGAGGTGCTCTTCTATATATCGGCTGAGCGAGGCGCAGTCGTCAATCCACACGCCGTCGGCATGGTCAATCTCGACTACGATGCGGTTGTCGGAACTGATGGTGATGTCTACCAAGAAGTAGTCGGACTGCTGAAGCCACTCTTCAACAAGCTGCTGGATGGTGTGTCGTTCTATCATTGCTGTGATGTTTATATATAGGAAATGAGAGGCCTTGGAGAAGCCTCTCATTCCGCTGAACGGTGCAAAGGTACGCATTTCTTGCGTCTTTGCAAATATTGCTTGTATTTTTTTGCCTGTTGTCGCTGCAGGGGGTCAAAGTTTCTGAAACTCGCTGTAGATGCGCTGTGCGATGTCGGCCATCTCGGTCTCGGGCAGCTGCAGCTTGGCATTGGCAAAGTTCATATCCTTCTCGCTCTGCATGGGTATGAGGTGTATGTGTGCGTGGCGCACCTCCAGTCCGATGACGGTCTGTCCCACCTTCACGCAGGGCAGGGCGCGCTTGATGGCAACGGCCACCTTCTTGGCAAACACCTGAAAGGCGGCTATCTCTTCATCGGGCATGTCGAAGATGTAGTCTACTTCGCGACGCGGTATTACAAGGGTGTGACCTTTCACCAATGGGTTGATGTCGAGGAAGGCGTAGAAGCGTTCGTCCTCTCCACATTTGTAGCTGGGTATCTCGCCGGCGGCGATTTTGGAAAATATGTCCATGACAGGTAGGGGTTAAAGGGTGATTTTGTCGATGCGCAGATGCAGTGTGCCGGCAGGTATTTTCACTTCCACCTCGTCGCCCACTTTCTTGTTGAGCAGTCCTTGTGCTATAGGTGTCTGTATAGAGATCTTGCCTTCGCGCAGGTTGGCCTCGTTTTCGCTCACGATGGTATAGGTCATCTTGGCGTTGTTCTTCAGGTTGGTCATTTCTACCGTTGTCATCAGCTGCACGGCCTTGGCGCTGAGGCGCGACTTGTCCACCACCTTGGCGTCGGCAATAATCATCTTCAGTTTGTTGATCTTGTCTTCAAGGTGTCCTTGTGCTTCGCGTGCGGCTTCATACTCTGCGTTCTCGCTGAGGTCGCCTTTGTCACGAGCCTCGGCGATGGCGGCTGATATCTTCTTACGCTCGACGGATTCGAGCTGTTGGAGTTCGGCTAACAGATTGTCGTAGCCTTCTTTTGACATGTATGCCATGGTTGTATCGTATTATTTTGATTGTTTCTGAACGCAAAAGAAAGAATCCCAACAGCTCGGCAGAGTGCAGGAATTCGCGGACCGGAGTCCTTTCTTTTATGATTTTGACGTGTGCAAATGTAGGGGGTATTTGTGTAACCCCCAACTTTTCGCACATTTATTTTAGCTTTGTTCCGTTATTGCTATTGTCTGATTATCTTTCGCTTAGCGGTTGAGCTTCCATGTGGCACCGTCTTTGGTGTCTTTCACCTCGAAGCCTGCCTCGTTGAGCATGTCGCGTATCTTGTCGCTGGTGGCCCAGTCTTTGTTGGCCTTTGCCACGGCACGCAGTTCAAGCAGCATGTCGACGGCCTTGCCGAAGGCTTCTTCACGGGCGGTGCTTCCGCCTGTTGCTGCGGTGGCACCACTGGCACCGGGCAGCAGTCCGAGCAGGTCGAAGCTGAACAGGTGCATGGTGTCGCCGAGACGCTTCAAGTCGTCGGCGCTGATGTGTGCCTGGCGGGCTGCGATGCGGTTGACGGCGTTGCAGGCTTCGAAGAGGTGGCTGATGACCTGCGGTGTGGCAAAGTCGTCGTTCATGGCATCGTAGCATCGCTGTGCCAGGGTGTCGGCCAGGGTGTGGATGTCGGCGTCGGAGGTGTCGGCCACGGGCAGGCGCTGCAGCTCGGCAATGGCGTTGAGCAGGCGGTCGAGGCCTTTCTCGGCAGCTTGCAGGGCTTCGTTGGAGAAGTCGACAGTGCCACGGTAGTGAGCGGAGAGGATGAAGAAACGGATGGTCATGGGCGAGTATGCCTTGTCAAGCAGCTCATGCTCGCCGGTGAAGAAGGCCTCCAGCGTAATGAAGTTGCCCAGCGACTTGCCCATCTTCTTGCCGTTGATGGTTATCATATTGTTGTGCATCCAGTAGTGCACCATCTCTTCTCCTTCGCTGGCCACGGCCTGGGCTATCTCGCACTCATGATGTGGGAAGACAAGGTCGAGTCCTCCACCATGGATATCAAAGTGCTTGCCCAGATATTTGCGTCCCATGGCGGTGCACTCGCAGTGCCATCCGGGGAATCCCTCTCCCCACGGACTGGGCCAGCGCATGATGTGTTCGGGCTGGGCGTGTTTCCACAGGGCGAAGTCGGCCTGGCTGTGCTTTTCTCCCACGCCGTCGAGGGCGCGCGAGGCGTTGAGCACGTCGGTCTGGTTACGTCCGGAGAGCTTGCCGTAGTGGTGCTTCTTGTTGTAGGCTTCGATATCGAAGTACACGCTGCCGTTGCTCACGTAGGCGTAGCCGTTGTCGAGTATGCGCTGCACCAGCTGCTGCTGTTCGATGATATGTCCTGTGGCGTGCGGCTCTATGCTGGGCTGCAGCACATTGAGGCGCTCCATGGCGGCATGGTAGCTGTTGGTGTAGTGCTGCGCCACCTCCATGGGCTCCAGCTGCTCGAGCTGCGCCTTCTTCTGTATCTTGTCGTCGCCATCGTCGCTGTCGTGCTCCAGATGGCCCACATCGGTGATGTTGCGCACGTAGCGCACCTTGTAGCCCAGATGCTGCAGGTAGCGGAACACGACGTCGAAGGTGATGGCAGGGCGCGCATGCCCCAGATGGGGGTCGCCGTAGACGGTGGGACCGCACACGTACATGCCTACGTGGGGGGCGTTGAGCGGACGGAACAGTTCTTTCTCGCGCGTGAGCGTATTATATATAAGGAGTTCTGACATGGTTTGTTTGGTGATTTGGGAGATTGGTGATTTGGGAGATTGGTGGTTAGGGGAACAACTCGTAAACTTTCAACTCGATTAATCGTTTGTTTGCTTGGGACTGAGCAGCCGGCGATATGCTTCGACATTGTAGAGCAGCTGCACGGCCTTCTGCACCTGGCTGTCGTGCGCCACGCGATGCTGCTCGGCGCCTTCCTGATAGTAGTAGGCGGGTATGATTTCGCCTTCTATCACCCGCTTCATCTCTTCCTTATTGTATTGCAGGTCGCGTCGCAGGTCGAGGGTCAGTTTCTGCTCTATGCGGTCGAGTTCGTCTTTGGTCTCGTTGTAGTAGCCTTCAAACTTGGCTGCCTCCACCAGCAGTTTGAGCACGCGCTCTGTCTCGCGGTTGTAGGTGAAGCCGTTGCTCACCACCTTCTGGCAGAAGCGCTCGTAGTCGGCATCGCTCAGCGTAAACTGTCCCACGGCTGGTATGGTGGGATGTCGGGCGATGTATTCGGCGGCAAAGTCGTGCACGGCTTCGGTGCTGTCGGTGTAGCACAGATAGTATACGAAGCTTGTGATGCTGTCGGCTCTCACGACGGTGTCGGGCATGATGCCTCCGCCGTCTTTCACTATGCGTCCGTGGGCTGTGCGAAACTCCTTGGTGAGCGAGTCGGGGATATGCTCTGTGGCAGCGCTGCGTCCGTGCGAGTAGTTGCGTGCCTGTATGCAGCGGCCGCTAGGTGTGTAGTACTTGCTGATGGTGAGCTTCATCGAACTGTTGTAGGGCAGGTCGACGACGGTCTGCACCAGTCCCTTTCCATAGGTGCGTGTGCCGAGTATCACGGCGCGGTCAAGGTCTTGCAGTGCGCCGCAGGTTATCTCCGAAGAGCTTGCGGTGTAGCTGTTGGTCATCACCACCAGCGGCATCATGGTGTCGATGGGCTCTACGGTGGTGCGGTATTCCTTCACGCTGGCAGCATGCTTGCCCTTATTGGTCACCACCAGTGTTCCCTTGGGCACAAAGATGCCCACCAGGCCCACCGCCTCCAGCTCTGCACCGCCGTCATTGCTGCGCAGGTCGAGCACCAACTGCTCCATGCCTTGTTTCTTCAGGTCTATCACGGCGCGGCGCACCTCCTTGGCACAGTCTTCGTTGAACTGTGTCAGACAGATGTAGCCCGTCTTGTTGTCTACCATGCCATAATAGCTCAGTGCGGGTGTCTGTATGGTGCGGCGCGTCACCTTCACGCTCATGGTCTTTCCTGTCGACGGGCGCTTCACCTTGAGGTTGACCACCGTGCCCGCTTCGCCGCGGATGAGCTTTGTCACGTCGGAGATGGGCATGCCCTTCACCTTCTTGCCGTCTACGCTGACGATGATGTCGCCCTTCTTCAGCTTTGCCTCATCGGCAGGCATACCCTTCGAGGGCTCGTCGATGACAGTGGTCTTCAGTCCGCGATGAAATTTGAGCAGGGCACCGATGCCGGCAAACTTGCCCGTGAGCATCTCCTTCATCTCGGCTTGCTTCTCTTCGGGGTAGTATTCGGTGTAGGGGTCGAGGGTGGAGAGCATGTAGCCTAGGCCTGCTCCCACCGTCTCGTTGGGATTGAGCGTGTCGACATAGAGCACGTCAAGGTACTTATACACCACGTTGAAGATGTCGAGGTTTTTCACTATGTCGTAGTTGTGCCGGCTGTCGTTCTGTGCTTGCGCCGCACAGCACCACAGCAGCATACATAAAGCGAGGAGGGTATGTTTACGCATGGTAAGGTGAAGGGGGATGGTTTTTCAACCCGCAAAGGTAAGCATTTACCTGCAAACGCATGATATCTTGCTCTTTCTTTTCGAGCAGACTGGGCAAGGCTAAAAAAAAACTTGCCGAAATATTTGCCAGTGTAGAAAAACCCCTTACCTTTGCATCCGCATTTGCAGAGAAATGCTGCTTCAGTAGCTCAGTTGGTTAGAGCACCTGACTGTTAATCAGGGGGTCGTTGGTTCAAGCCCATCCTGAAGCGCCAAGCCCGACTATGAGTCGGGCTTTATTATCCCGGCACTGCACATCGGCTCCGTAGCTTAGCTGAATAGAGCGTCAGATTCCGGTTCTGAAGGTCTTGGGTTTGAATCCCAACGGAGTCACAATACAAGAAGAAGCTGAATGAAAGTTTACTTTTGGTTCAGCTTCTTCTTGTAGTGTAAGCCTTGCTACCCTATCCCACTGTGCCCTCCAGGCTCACGGAGAGCAGCTTCTGGGCTTCTACGGCAAACTCCATGGGCAACTTCTGCAGCACCTCTTTGGCATATCCGTTGACGATGAGTCCTACAGCCTCCTCGGTGGGAATGCCGCGCTGGTTGCAGTAGAAGAGTTGGTCTTCGCTGATTTTCGACGTGGTGGCTTCGTGCTCCACGATGGCGGTCTCGTTGTGCAGATCGTGATAGGGGAATGTGTGTGCGCCGCACAGACTGCCCAGCAGCAGCGAGTCGCACGAGCTGTAGTTGCGTGCGTTGTCGGCTTCCCGACTCACGCGCACCAGGCCGCGGTAGGCGTTCTGGCTGTGTCCGGCGCTGATGCCTTTCGAGATGATGGTGCTCTTGGTATTGCGCCCCAGGTGTATCATCTTGGTGCCGGTGTCGGCCTGCTGGTAGTTGTTGGTCACCGCCACGCTGTAGAACTCCGCCTGCGCCCCGTCGCCGCGCAGCACACAGGAAGGATATTTCCATGTCACGGCACTGCCCGTCTCCACCTGGGTCCACGACAGCTTGGCATTCCGTCCGCGCAGGTCGCCGCGCTTGGTGACGAGGTTGAGCACTCCGCCACGGCCCTGTTCGTCGCCGGGATACCAGTTCTGCACGGTACTGTATTTCACCTCGGCATCATTGTTCACCACTATCTCCACGATGGCGGCATGCAGTTGGTTCTCGTCGCGCATCGGAGCGGTGCAGCCTTCCAGATAGCTGACATAGCCGGCGTCGTCGGCCACGATGAGTGTGCGCTCAAACTGTCCTGTGCCGCGCGCATTGATGCGGAAATAGGAGCTCAGCTCCATCGGACAGCGCACGCCCTTCGGTATGTAGACGAAGGAGCCGTCGCTGAACACGGCAGAGTTGAGCGCAGCAAAGAAGTTGTCACGCGGGGGCACCACAGTGCCGAGATATTCGCGCACGAGGTCGGGATGCTGCTGTATTGCCTCACCGATGGAGCAGAAGATGATGCCGCGCTCGGCCAGTTCTTTCTTAAACGTGGTCTTCACGCTCACGCTGTCCATAATGGCGTCTACCGCCGTGCCGCTCAGTGCCAGACGCTCTTCCAAGGGTATGCCCAACTTGTCGAAGGTCTTCTCCAGCTCGGGGTCGATAGTGGCTTCACCCTCCTGCTTCTTCTTTCCGGCCGTAGGGTCGGCATAGTAGGACACAGCCTGGTAGTCGATGGGAGGCAGGGTGAGATAGCCCCAGTCGGGCTGCTCCATCTCCTGCCATGCGCGGAAGGCACGCAGGCGGAAATCGAGCATCCACTGCGGCTCGCCCTTCTTGGCGGAGATGAGCCGCACCACGTCTTCGTTCAGCCCCACAGGGATGACATCGGTCTCCACATCGGTGGTGAAGCCGTATTCATATTTCTGTTCCGCCACCTGGCGGACAAATGCATTCTTCTCGTTGTTCATAACACTGGACGCTTACACCATATATATATATGGAGCACCCCTCTTTCCATACTGCGTGCAAAGGTATTGCATTCTGCCGACACTGCCCAACGATTGCCAGGCATTCTTACCACAACGGAAGCTGCATACCATTGCTTTCGCATCCTCCTCAGTGGGGCGGACATCACACTTCCTGACTTTCAGTTGAACAAACGGAGGACGAGAAATCGTGATATTGTAAATTGTCCTTACCTTTGCCCCCTACAAATACTATCTATTATTACGTTGTAACTTTTCAAATCTATCTCAAGAGGGTTGTCCCTGCTATGCTGAGCGTTACCCTTCCTCTCCACACTATGACCGACACTTCATCACATACCGCTTCCTCTCCTTCACCGCTGCACACACGCTTGCCGCAAGGGCTCACCGACGCCGAGGTGCTCCACAGTCGCGAGCTGCACGGCACCAATGTGCTCACACCGCCACAGCGCACATCGGCATGGCGGCTGTTCCTACAGAAGTTCAAAGATCCGCTCATCACCATACTGCTCATCGTGGCGGTGCTCTCCGTGGCTATCACGTGCTACGAATACTGGGCACTGCACAAGGATGCCGACATATTCCTGGAGCCCGTGGGCATCATCGTCGCCATCATCCTGGCCACCACGGTGGCATTCTACTTCGAGAGCAAGGCACGCAAGGAGTTTGCCGCGCTCAATGCCGTCAACGACGACACGGCAGTAAAGGTTGTGCGCAATGGCAACGTGCAGCAGGTGCCGCGCCGCGACATCGTGGTGGGCGACGTCGTCATCCTCGAGACAGGTGACGAAGTGCCCGCCGACTGCCATCTGCTCACAGCACTCAATGTGCTGGTCAACGAGTCGACACTCACGGGCGAACCGCAGGCAGCGAAGACCACCGATGCGCAACACTTCAACACCGAAGCCACCTATCCCTCCGATGCGCTCATGAAGGGCACCACGCTCATTGAGGGATACTGCGTGGCAGAGGTGACTGCCGTGGGCGACAGCACAGAGAGCGGACATGTGTTTCGCGATGCACAGGTGGAAGAGGGCGACCCTACCCCACTGTCGCGCAAGCTCGACGCACTGGCACGATGGCTGTCGAAGGCGGCCTATTGCGTAGCGGCACTCGTGGTCGTGGGACGCATCCTGGCATACGTTGTTATAGAACATGGCTCCTACGAGTGGGCGGAGTTTGCCTCCTACCTGCTCAACACGGTGATGATTGCCGTAGCGCTCGTGGTGATGGCCGTGCCTGAAGGACTGCCTATGAGCGTGACGCTCAGCCTTGCTTTCTCCATGCGGCGGCTGATGAAGGAACACACCCTGCCACGCACCATGCACGCCTGCGAAACCATAGGTGCAGCATCGGTGATATGCACCGACAAGACCGGCACGCTCACGCAAAACCGTATGCAGGTGGCTGAGATGCACTCCTACGACACCGGCGAGGCACTGCTGGCGGAGATGATAGCCGCCAACAGCACAGCCGACCTCGACTTCGCACAACCACAGCACATACACGCCATAGGCAACCCCACCGAGGGAGCACTGCTGCTGTGGCTGCACGACAAAGGCATCGACTACCGACAACTGCGCGAAGTGCAAATACAAGAGCGACTGCCATTCTCCACCGACAACAAGTACATGGCCACGGTGATTGAAAAAGAGGAGAGAAGTCGCCATCGCATGCTCTACGTGAAAGGGGCTCCCGAGATTGTCATGCGCCACTGCACGCTCAGCGAGGAGCAGCGCACTGCCATCGCCGAAACCCTTACCACCATGCAGCAGCGCGCCATGCGCACCCTTGCGCTGGCCTACTGCAAGCTCGACAACGGTGCGGCACCCATTGTCGACGGCCGTCTGCAAACCGACAGTCTGCTTCTGGCTGCCATCGTGGGCATCACCGACCCCGTGAGGGACGACGTGCCTGCCGCCATCAGCGACTGTCTCGGAGCGGGCATACAAGTGAAAATAGTGACGGGCGACACCCCCGCCACGGCACGCGAAATCGGAAGGCAGATAGGACTGTGGACCGACAACGACGGCGATGATGCCATACTGACGGGCACGCAGTGTGCCGCCATGAGCGATGCCGAACTGCAGACACGGGCCGACGACATCAAAATTCTGGCTCGCGCACGCCCCAACGACAAGCAGCGGCTGGTGCGCGCACTGAAGAAACAGCGCCATGTGGTGGCAGTGACAGGCGACGGCACCAACGACGCACCCGCACTCAACAGCGCCGACGTGGGCCTCTCCATGGGCGATGGCACTGCCGTGGCCAAGGAAGCCAGCGACATGACCATACAAGACAACTCCTTCTCCACCATTGCGCGCGCCGTGATGTGGGGACGCTCACTATATAAAAACATACAGCGCTTTATCCTCTTCCAGCTCACCATCAATGTGGTGGCGTGTCTGGTGGTGCTCATCGGTGCCTTCACCGACACCGATGCCCCGCTCACCGTAACACAGATGCTGTGGGTAAACCTCATCATGGACACCTTTGCCGCCATCGCCCTGGCATCGCTGCCCCCCGCACAGAGCGTGATGCGCGACCGGCCACGGAGAAGCCACGAACACATTGTCAGCCCGCGCATGACCTACTTCATCATCGGCGTAGGCACATTGTTCGCACTGCTACTGCTCACACTGCTCAACATACTGCACAACAACGACATACATCAGGTGGCCGACTTTCTGAAGCTTCAGCACATCGATCGTCACCACCTGCTGCCCTACGAGCACAGCCTGTTCTTCACCGTGTTTGTCATGCTACAGTTCTGGAACCTCTGGAATGCCAAGGCCTTCATGACAGGGCGCTCGGCATTGGCAGACATCGGCCAATGCAAGGGCTTCCTGCTCATAGCAGGCATCATCCTCTTAGGACAGGTGCTCATCGTACAACTGGGCGGCAAGATGTTCAACACCACCCCGCTCTCGCCCACCGACTGGCTGCTCATCATCATCGGCACTTCGCCCGTGCTGTGGGTAGGAGAAGCCGTGCGACTGGTGAGACGTAAGAAAAAGGCCGCACCCTAAGGGTCAGATTAAATTGTATTTGCTCATTTTTCCATTTGCTTGCACCAACCGCGCATTACTCACTGTAAGTCAGCGCATTACCGGGTGTAAGCAATTTTTCGGCGCTTACACTGCTTGCACTACGTATTCGTTACGCTCTGTGTATCAGCGCATTACCGGGTGCAAGCAATTTTTCGGCGCTTACACCGCTTACACCAACTACACCACTTCAATAATGTTGATGTGAGTATTCCCCAATCGCACGGTGAGTGTAGCCCGATTGCACTGCAACTATTGCCCAATCACCATGCAACTGTTGCCCGATTGCACTGCAACTGTTGCCCAATCACCATGCAACTGTTGCCCAACGGCATTGCAATTGGGCAATACTCAGGCTATGCCTGTGGCCTGACAGCAACTTACCATGCGTGGCGCGGGCGAAAGACAGTAGGTGTAAGTGCAGGCAAGTGCAAGCAAGTGCAGGCAAGTGCAAGCAAGTGCAGGCAAGTGCAAGCAACCGTGGGCGCCTGCACTTGCTATGCGTTTATTTATCAGAGCGTTACACACATTAGTGCAAGCGTGAAGGCAAAAACGCAAAACTTGTCTGAAGAGAATTGTATGTCGCCGGCAACACAAATAGCAGAACGGCTCAAATTGTAAATAAATAGCAGAACGTAAATCGTCAAATCGTAAATTCCCCTTACCTTTGTCGCCTAATCTACTTACACCATACATTTATTATGCTCCACGTACGCGACCTCCACGCCCGCATCGGCGACAAAGAGATACTGAAAGGCATCGACCTCGACATTCTTCCTGGCGAGACCCACGCCATCATGGGTCCCAACGGCAGCGGCAAGTCGACGCTGTCTGCCGTGCTCGTGGGCAACCCCACCTACGAGGTGACTGCCGGTACGGCCATCTTCCGCGGCAAGGACCTGCTGGCGATGAAGCCCGAGGAGCGCGCCGCAGAAGGGATGTTTCTCTCCTTCCAATACCCGGTGGAGATTCCCGGCGTGTCGATGACCAACTTCCTGAAGGCTGCCATCAACGCCAGGCGCAAGTATCATGGCGAGCCGGAGCTGAAGGCGGCCGAGTTTATCAAGCTGATGAACGACAAGCGCGGCATCGTGGAGCTTGACGCCAAGTTCACCCGTCGCAGCGTGAACGAGGGCTTCAGCGGCGGCGAGAAGAAGCGCAACGAGATATTCCAGATGGCAATGCTCGAACCCATGCTCGCCATCCTCGACGAGACCGACAGTGGACTCGATGTCGACGCCATGCGCATCGTGGCAGAGGGCGTCAACAAGCTACGCAACGAAGAGAACGCACGCATCGTCATCACTCACTACGACCGACTGCTGGAGATGATACGCCCCGACGTGGTGCACATACTCTATCAGGGCAGGATAGTGAAGACGGGCGGCGCCGAACTGGCCACGACCATTCAGCAACGGGGCTACGACTGGATAAAAGGAGGCAAAGATGAATAACGACCACGCTGCCCTGCACCAATATATATCGCTCTACGAGCAGGCAGGCACTATGCTGTGCCAGCACTCGGCACCGCTGATGAACGCCTTGCGCGACGGGGCCCTCAGCGCGCTGAAGACCCACGGACTGCCCACACGCAAGACGGAAGCATACCGATATACCGACGTGGCGGCAATGCTCGAACCAGACTACGGGCTCAATCTGCAACGACTCGACTTGCAGGTAGACCCGCGACAGGTGTACAAATGCGAGGTGCCCGGCATGAAAAGCCAGCTCCACTACATGGTCAACGACCGCCTGAGAGAGGAGAGAGAAGAGAGAAAAGAGGAGGACCATGCAGGCAGCACCGATGGCATCCGGGTGGTGTCGCTGCGCGAAGAGGCACTGCACAACCCGCAACAGCTGGCACAATACTATGGCAAGCTGGCGCGTGTGGACGACGACAGCCTCACAGCACTTAACACCCTGCTGGCACAAGACGGACTATTCATACACATACCCCGCGACACACAGGCTGCCGACACGCTGCAAGTCATCAACCTGCTGTGCGGCAGCGTACCCATGATGATATGCCGTCGCGTGCTCATCGTGGTCGAGGCCGGAGCCAGGGCGAGTGTGCTCTTCTGCGACCACAACGCCGACGACACGCCTTTCCTCACCTCGCAGGTGGTGGAAGTTTTCGTGGGCGAGGGCGCACAGCTCGACCTCTACTGCATGGAAGAGACGCACCAAGCCAACAACCGCCTCAGCAACCTCTACATAGAGCAGCAGGCCGACAGCCGCGTGACCCACCATGCCATCACACTGACAGGCGGCACCACACGCAACACCGCCGAGGTGCGGCTCGTAGGCGAGGGTGCCGAGTGCACACTCAACGGCTGCGTGATAGCCGACCGCCGGCAGCACACCGACAATCACACGCTCATTGCACATCAAGCCCCACACTGCAAGAGCGAAGAACTCTACAAATACGTGCTCGACGAGCAAGCCTCCGGCGCCTTTGCCGGACGCATACTGGTAGCCCCCGAGGCGCAGCACACCGACGCACACATGACCAATCAGAACCTGCTCACCAACCGTGAGGCACACGTGTGGTCGCAGCCCGAGCTCGTCATCCACGCCGACGACGTGAAATGCGCCCACGGCAGCACCACCGGACAGCTCAACGAGGCAGCACTATTCTACATGCAACAGCGCGGCATACCCCAGCGCGAGGCGCGTCTGCTGTTGGAGCAGGCCTTCATCAACGAAGTGGTGGAACGCATCGGGCTGCTGCCCCTGCGCGAGAGACTGCGCTTTCTGGTAGAGAAACGCTTCCGCGGCGAGCTCGACGCATGCAAACACTGCCGGAGGTGCTAACAGCAGGAGAGTGCGAGCAGAGAGAAAAGGAAATGCCCTTTCCAACATTCAAGCCAATGTCATAACGACCCCAACGTTTCAGATAAGCCGAACCGATGCCAAGCCGAAGACAATGCCAAGCAAGCTTGAGCATTGTTGAGGCGCGAAAGAGGAAGACCAAATGTCAATGCTATGAAGTTTATTTCGATTGCTGAGGCGAGAACCGAAGGTCGCTGGCGCGAAAGCGGAAAAGCAAAACGAAGAATGAAATTCAACGTCTACACACGAATATGAAAAAGCCAACCCTCACGCGCACCGAGCTGCGCCGCGAAGCTATCGACTATCTGATGATAGCCATCGGCATGATGAGCTACTGCATCGGTTGGTCGGTGTTCCTGCTGCCCAACAACATCACCACCGGCGGCGTGCCGGGCATCGCCTCCATCGTGGAATGGAGCCCTTTAGGCATCCCCGCACAGCTCACCTACTTTGCCATCAACGGCTGTCTGCTCATCGCTGCGCTGAAGGTGCTGGGGCTTAAGTTCTGCATGAAGACCATCTACGGTGTCATCGTGCTCACCGCCTCGCTGGCATTGCTGCGTCCCTTCCTCACCGACGTACACCTGCTGCGCGACCAGCCTTTCATGGCCAGCATCATCGGAGCGGTGTTCTGCGGCAGCGGCGTGGGACTCGGACTGGTACACCACGGCAGCGGCGGCGGAACGGAGATAGTGGCGAGTATCGTCAACAAATACAAAGACATCTCGCTGGGCCACGTCATCATGATGTGCGACATTGTCATCATCACCTCGTCGTACCTTGTGCTGCGCGACTGGGAGCGTGTGCTCTTCGGCTATGTGGTGCTCTATGTGTCGTCGTTCTGCGTCGACCAGGTGGTCAACTCCATGCGCCGCTCGGTGCAGTTCTTCATTCTCTCAGAGAAGAACGATGAGATAGCCCACCGCATACAGAGCGAGATGAACCGCGGCTGCACCTTTATTGACGGACAGGGTGCCTACAGCGGCCACGATGTGAAGATGCTCTTCGTACTCGCCAAACGCAGAGAGAGCAGCCGCATATTCAACATCATCAAGGAAACCGACCCGCACGCCTTCGTATCGCAGAGTGCGGTCATCGGCGTCTACGGCAAAGGATTCGACCCCTTTAAGGGCAAGAACAACGAATAGATATATTTACTTCTACAATCGCTGAGGCGAAAATGCAGGATGACATTCAACGGAAAAAACTTCGGTAATGAGTGTCACAAACGGACATGGGGTACGTATATAGGATAACGTGACTCGTTGTTCATACAACACTACAAACCTATCCGCACCATGCAACACATCATCCCCCGTTTTTTTCTCCTCATCATTCTTCTCACCCCACTCTCCATTCTCCCTACCTCTTTCTCCCTCCGTGCCCAAACGCTCATCGGGCGCGTCGCCGACAGTTCCGGAAGTCCTGTCGGCTATGCCACGGTGAGCCTGCTGTCGAAGGGCGACTCTGCCTTCGTTGCCGGCACCACGACGGGCGACGACGGGCGCTTCAGCCTCGCCACAGACAGAAAGGAGGGGCTGCTGCGTGTGAGCTGCATAGGCTACAAGACCCTGCTCGCTCCCTTCACGGGCAACGATGCGGGTACGCTGACGCTGCAGGCAGAAGCCACCGAGCTGCAGGGAGTGGAGGTGGCGGTGCAGAAGCGCTTCGTGAAACAGGACATCGACCGCCTGAGCTACGACGTGCAGGCAGACGAAGAGTCGAAGACCGTCACCGTGATGGACATGCTCCGCAAGGTGCCGCTGGTGACAGTGGACGGCGACGACAATATAAAGGTGAAGGGTTCGTCGGCGTTCCGCATCTACAAGAACGGCCATCCCGACCCTTCGCTGACGCGCAATGCCAAGGAAGTGCTCAAAGCCATGCCTGCCTCGTCGGTGAAGCGCATCGAGGTCATCACCGAACCCGGTGCACGCGAGGATGCCGAGGGCGTGGCCAACATACTCAACATCGTGATGACAGACACCAAGTCGATGGGTGGCATGACGGGTACGGTGGGTACGCATCTGTCGACATCTGGCTACAAGCAACTCACCACATTCCTGACCGCACAGAAAGGCAAGTTCACCACCTCGCTGCAGTATGGGCTGAACTTCATGACAAAGCGCTCTACCAGGTCCCGCAACACCGGCGACTACTCCTTCACACAGACGGGAAACACCCTGCACACCGAAGCCAAGGGAACCAACAAGGGATACATTCAATGGGCAGACCTCAGCGCAAGCTATGAGATTGACACGCTCAACCTGCTGTCGCTGTCGTTCGGCGGCATGATGTACCGCATCGATCCTATGGGCGGCGGCACGCAGACGATGTACGATGCCGAGGGCAATATGCTGTACAGCGTGTACAACCACTATACGTTCGACCAATACCTGAGTCACAGCTGGAACGGGCGTTTCGACTACGAGCACCGCACACGACGCAAGAACGAGGTGCTGACACTGAGCTACATGCTCGACTTCTCGCGCAACCCGACCGACCAACGCAACACATACGTCACCGAAGGCAGCGCACCGATGGACTACGACTACTCACGTCTCAACAAGCGGGAGCGCTTCACCGAACACACCTTCCAGGCAGACTGGGTGCGCCCCATCACCAAACAGCACAAGATAGAGATAGGAGCAAAATATATCTACCGCCTCAACAGCAGCGACAACCTGATGGAATATCAACGACTCTCGCCCGAGCCCGCTACGCTCTCTTCCGAGCATCGGCTCTTCGACCACACCACCCGCGTGGCAGCAGGATATGCCGACTACATGTTCACACACAAGCGTTGGTCGGCACGCGCCGGACTGCGCTATGAGTGGAGCCGCATGGAGGGACGCTTCCCCTCGGGCGACGGCGAACGCTACCACACCACACTGCGCGACTGGGTGCCACAGCTGTCGGTGAAGTGGCAGATAAGCGATGCACAGAGCCTGAAACTGAGTTACACCACTTCCATCAACCGCCCGGGAATAGGCTACCTGAACCCTGCCGTGGTGCGTGGCCCCAACAGCGTGAACTTCGGCAACGCCCACCTCTACAGCGCACGCATCTACAGCATCAGCCTCAACTACATGCTCGTGAGCCCCAGGCTGACACTCAGCGCACATCCCTATTATGCGTGGTCCGACCGTATGATAGTCCCCGTAGAGTCCGTACTTGACGACATACGCTACTCCACTTACGGCAATGTGGGTGTCAACCGCCGGCTGGCACTGTCGCTCTACGCACAATGGAAGCCGTGGAAGATGACAACGCTGACACTCAACATCACCCCGGAGCGCGTTGGCCGAGAGATGAGACAGGCAGGGCTGAAACTGCATTGCAACGACGTGCAGGTGTACGCCAACGTACAGCAGGAGCTATGGTGGAAGCTGCGCTTCTCTGCCAGTGTCAGCGGAGCACTGGGAAGGCAGGCCGACAACGTGTACAACTACGACGGACACTACCTCCATACATTCTTTTCCTTGCAGCGCTCGTTCCTCAAGGAAGACCGCCTGACGGTACGTCTACAGGCATTTGCACCCTTCAACAAGTACACAGAATATCACACCTACTACATCAACGGCGACCGACTGGGGCATCATCTCTACCTGAACAACGGCAACCAGTTCCGCATAAACATCTCGTACCGCTTCGGCAAGCTGAAGGCGCAGGTGAAGAAAGCCGCCAACAGCATACAGAACGACGATGTGGTGGGAGGCATAAAGAGACAGTGACGGGCAGACGGGTTTTCTCATAGCATGACTTGTTCAAGCCTGTTCTCTCCGACATCACACAACAGGGGCGGCATCGCAATGATGCCGCCCCTGTATGGGTATCGTTCTTATGCCTTAGGGCAGGCTGATAGCCTCTGACGGGCATACACCGGCGCAAGTGCCGCACTCGGTGCATTCGTCGGGATTGATAGAATACTTTTCGCCTTCGGAGATAGCTCCTACGGGGCATTCGTCGATGCATGTGCCGCAAGCAATGCAGTCGTCGCTAATTACATAAGCCATAGTTGAATAATGTTTTTGTGTGAATAATTGCGTTCTGATACCTACTTTTAGGCGCTGCAAAGGTAGAGTTTTTTTTCTTTCTACCTAATAATAGGTAGTATTTTTTCCATTTGCCAATGGGTGAATGCTCATGCCGTGTGCAAGAATTCTTTCTCTAAAGGACAATAA
Organism: Bacteroidaceae bacterium; assembly: GCA_017940185.1. GTDB lineage: Bacteria > Bacteroidota > Bacteroidia > Bacteroidales > Bacteroidaceae > Prevotella. The sequence goes on from JAGAZE010000034.1 coordinate 24,565, forward strand.
GTGCGCCTGCAGCACGTTATACATGTGATGAAACGCATTTCACTCACCCTTATATATATATTGTGTATCGGTCTGTCGTGGGCTCATGCACAGGAGCGACGTGTGCAGAACCGTCCCTACACCGACCTGCGCCCGTTCCACTTCGGCGTGATTGTAGGCACCCATGCACAGGACATCGACTTCCGCAATGTGGGTCCTCACCTGGTAGAGACCGAGGAAGGCGGCATGGTGGAGAAGACCATCGTTACCGACCAAGACCGCTGGGACGTGGGCTTCACCGTAGGTGTGCTGGGCGAGTTCCGCCTCAGCGAATTCTTCCAGTTTCGCATAGCGCCGGCACTGCACTTCGGCACGCGACACCTCACGCTGCGCAACCTCACCGACCTCACCCCCGAAGGGTTGCCCATAGAGCAGCATCAGGAGATGAAGACCGCCTACATGTCGTCGGCATTCGACCTCATCTTTGCCGCACCGCGCTTCAACAATCACCGGCCCTACATCATGGCAGGTATCAATCCGCTGGTCAATCTCTCGGCAAAGAGCGACGACTACATCAAGCTGAAACCCTTCGACCTCTGCGTGGAGGTGGGCGTGGGATGCGACTTCTACCTGCCCTTCTTCAAACTCAGACCCGAGCTGAAGTTCATGTACGGCCTGACCAACAGCATCGACAGCAAGCACGCCGACCAGCTGAAGGACCGCAACATGCGCATGTACACACAGTCGGTGGACAAAGCCACAACGAAGATGGTGGTGCTGTCGTTCTACTTTGAATAAACCGAACAGCGAGCCTGTCTCTTATCTGCTTTACTACTCACTTTCATCTGTTGACTATTCCTCCTATGAAAAAAATCAAATCCCTTTCCCTCAGCCTGCTCTTTCTGACTGTAGCCCTGTTTTCCAATGCCTCGTGCGAGTCTGCCAATCCCTTGTATCAGCAATGGACGATAGTGAACGACGACGGTACGACATCGGTCTTCGACTTCACCGACACCGCCTTCTATGTCGCTGCACAGATATATCCCGCCGACTATTGTGCGTCAGTGAACAACGCTTACGACCCAGGCGTATGCTACCAGAGCGAGCGCTATCCCATGCGTGTGATATTCGAGACCAAGACCAGCGGACGCATAGAATATCAAGATGAATACATCGGCAAGTGGCACGAGAGGTGCACCTTCTCCGATCTCACCAAGAAGAGCGTGACACTGGTGTTCGAGGGCGAGTATGAGTGGAAACTCAGCGCTGCAAAAGAGCATATCGATGTCGTGAACCCCAACGGCCAGGAGCTGAACGTGGTAGACTTGAGCACCATTGTGAACTATCACGACCTCGTGCCTGACATTCTAAAGCGCGTGTGCGAGGGCAAGAACCTCAAGCAACTGGCAAAGCACACCGACCCCGAAGGCGACGAAAGCTACGAGACATGGGGCAGAAACATACAGCTGAAGGACGGCAAACTGACCAAGACGGGCAGCGACGCCCTCGGCATACACTACGCTATCGGGTTCGAGGTAAGCATCGTGTTCTCCGACAAGAAGCTCATCCCCATCTACGAGAAGCAGTTGGCACGCCTTGGCTACACCCTGAAAGCTACACGCAAGGTAGAAACCGGTACGATACGCGACTACGGCTCAGAAGAATGGAGTGAAGAGACTCCATCGCCCTACTACCTCTACGACGACGGAAAGGGTCTGTACCAATTGGTGATGACACTCATCTGACTCCACCCCACCGTAGACACCTCCTCATAAGAGAAGCATCTCTGCTGCCGATCGCGGCAGCAGAGATGCTTCTCTTATTGTCTATATCGTATAGCGCCTCGCCAGGATGGGCTCGGCCTTATTTCTTCTTCATATCGAGCACGAGTCGTCCCACCCAGATGCCGTGCTTTCCGTTCTGGTCGTTGCCTATCATCTTGCCGTCGGCATTGGGCGCATACTCCAACTTTTCCATATAGGTGTGAGAGTGTCCGCCGAGGAAGAGGTCGATGTTGCGTGTGGCGGCAATGATTTTCTTATCGTCGATGCCTAGCTCTTCCCATCCCATGTGGGAGATACAAATGACGAGGTCGCACTTCTTCTTCAGCTTCAGGTAGTCGGCTTCCTCCTGCGCCACCTTGATGGGGTCGAGGTATTTCACGCCCTTGCATTTGTTCTCGTCAACGAGTCCTTCCATCTCCGGGTCGAGTGCGAACACGCCTATCTTCATGCCTTTGCGCTTCAGTATGATGTGCTTCTTCACCAGCCCTTCCACGGGTGTGCCCGTGAAGTCGTAGTTGGAGCACACGATGGGGAAGTTGGCCTTGCGGAAAATGCGTGCCATGTTTTCCAGTCCGAAGTCGAACTCATGATTGCCGATGGTGGAGCAATCGTAGCCCATGAGGTTCATCAGTCCTATTTCCACGTCGCCTTTATAGAGGTTGTAGTAGGGCGAACCCTGGCTGAAGTCGCCGCTGTCGAAGAGCAGCAGGTCGGAATCTTTCGCCCGTTCTTCCTTTATCATGGCCACACGGCGCAGATAACCGCCGCGCCCGGCCAGCGACTGGTCCTTCAGATTGGGGTTCAGCGGATAGATACAGCTGTGTGTATCGTTGGTGTGCAGGATGAGCAACTGCTTGTTCTGCGCTGCCAGTGTGAGTGTGAAGAGGCAGCAGAAGGTGAGAGTCAGTATCTTTTTCATGATGTTGTGGCTATGTTGGGATTGAATAAAATCGGTTGTCTTATTGCACTATGGTGATTCTTCCTTCCACCTTTGCGTCGACAGTCACGCCTTTGGCCATCTGTTCGCGCAGGTAGTCCATAATAATAAAGCGTATGTTGTTTTCTTCTGCTTCGGGTTGGTTCACATCGGTCTTGGCTTTGAATGCCACCATTCTGTCGTTGCCCTGTGCCAGATAGTCGAGCGTGGCAATGCGGTAGGAGGCATTGGGATCTATCTCCTTGCCGTTGAGCGTGCCGCTCACCAGCTTGCCGTCCTTGGTGATGACGAGTTTTACGCCGCGGCTCACACCTTCGCCACCTTGGATGGCTATCTGCTGGAACAACTCCTTCACCTTCTCGCCGGTGAGGGTGAGGAAGCATATCTTGTTTTCAAAAGGTGCCACCTCGGTGACATCGCCCACGGTCACCTCGCCTTCGGCCAAGGCTGCACGCATGCCACCTATATTATATACGGCGAAGTCGGGCTTCTCGTTATATTTTTCGGCGGCGGCAAACATAATGTCGGTGAGCAGGTTGGAAAGCGGGCTCTCGGGCCGGTCGGCAAAAAGATAGCTTCCCACACGTCCCACCACGGGCTTTATCATACTGTCCACCTTAGCTTGGTAAGGCATGATAAACGCGGCGGCTTGAGCATCGGGACGGGCATCGAAACGGTTGTCGATGAGTACACGGGTGCGGTCGATACCGGCCAACTCATAATGGCTGGTGCAGGCACCACACCACACAAGCAGGGAAAGCAAACTGAGGGAGAGAAGTTTCAGACGCATAGCATTGGTTGTTTTAGCTGATAATAAATAATTGTTGTGCAAATATAGCATCATTGTTTGAAACGTAAAAGAATGCGGCCGTATTTGTATCGGCATGGCAGTGATTGTGAAATATTTATTGCCAAATATTTGTCACATCACCTGCAAAGTCCTACCTTTGCACGGCAAAATTTCGCCGTAACCGCTGGCAGCGGAAGAGTCGTTGGCCATGTTGCGCCGAAGCACACACACGTAAACAATTAAGCATCATGAACTTAATTAAAGTAGCCGAAGAGGCTTTCAAGACAGGAAAAGAGTTTCCGGAGTTCCGTGCCGGCGACACCATCACCGTAGCCTATCGCATCGTTGAGGGTTCAAAAGAGCGTATCCAGCTCTACCGCGGCGTGGTGATTAAGATCAACGGTCACGGCGACAAGCGTCGTTTCACCGTTCGCAAGATGTCGGGCACCGTAGGCGTGGAGCGCATCTTCCCCATCGAGTCGCCCAACATAGAGAGCATCGAGGTGAACAAGCGCGGTAAAGTACGTCGCGCCAAACTCTACTACCTGCGCAACCTCACCGGTAAGAAGGCACGCATCAAAGAAAAGCGTACACCTATCAAGACCGAGGATTAACACGCTTCGGCTGAGGGGAAACCCTCACACCACCATCGACGGGGCATTGTCGGCACACGGCAATGCCCTGATTGCGCTATTGCAGGGTGGCGGCGACCAAACTTTTTAGCCGAAAACATCGTGTGTTAATAAAATAGTGTAACTTTGTAGCATTAAAACCTTATCTGTCATGCCCTATCCCTCCACCGCAAGCTTTACGCTTAACCTTCACGGGCGGCTGCTTTCGCTTGCCGTGCCCCAGGTGATGGGCATCGTGAACTGCACGCCCGACTCGTTCTATGCCGACAGTCGCACCACGACGGAGGCCGCCATCGTGCGCCGTGCACTGCTAATGGTCGCCGAGGGTGCAGCCATTCTTGACGTGGGAGCCTGCTCCACGCGCCCCGACAGCCGCCCGGTGGACGAGCATGAGGAGATGGAGCGTCTGCGTCGAGCACTGCCGTTGCTGCAACAGGCATGCCCCACCCTACCGCTCAGCGTCGACACCTACCGCCCCGACGTGGCGCGCATGTGCGTGGAAGAGTATGGCGTGGCAATGGTCAACGACGTGGGACAGCCCGCATCCCACAGAGAGCGCACCGACAAGCAGCGCGAAGCCATGTGGCGCATGGTGGCGCATCTGCGAGTGCCCTACGTGCTCACATCGAGCGCCGACTCCCTTGATACCATGCTCAGCAACATGGCACAACACGTTGCCGAGCTGCACGCACTGGGCGTGGCCGACGTGGTGGCCGACCCGGGCTTCGGCTTCGGTAAGACACTCGAGCAGAACTACGACGTGCTGCACAGGCTCGACGAGCTGCACCTGCTGCGTGTGCCGCTGCTGGTAGGACTCTCGCGCAAGTCGATGTTCACGCGTCTGCTCGGCATCGACGCCGCCGATGCGCTCAACGCCACCACCGTGGCACACACCATAGCGCTGACGAAAGGCGTGCACCTGCTGCGCACACACGACGTGAAGGCGGCCGTGGAAGCCGTGAAAATAGTCAACGCAACACACACAACAGAGCAAGGCAGCAAACAGTAACTCGTCAAAATAGCAAATAACATATCGTGTTTCTCGATTTTAGCATAAAAGACATCATCGACATAGTGCTGGTGGCACTGTTGCTCTACTACTTCTACCGTGTGATGAAGGAGAGCCGCACCATCAACGTGTTTGTCGGCATCGTCATCTTCGTGGTGGTATGGATTTTCGTGAGCCAGATACTGAAGATGAAGATGCTGGGCAGCATCCTCGACACCGTGGTCAGCGTGGGTGTGATAGCCTTGATAGTGCTGTTTCAGGACGAGATACGCAAGTTTCTGTTCACCCTCGGCGCCCATCAGCACCTCAGTCGCGTGCTCAACTTCTTGTCAAACACCACCAAGCAGGAACAGGAAAAGGCCAACATACTGCCCATTGTGATGGCATGCGTCAACATGTCGAGGCAGAAGACGGGGGCCCTCATCGTGGTGGAGCGCTCCATCCCGCTCAACGACATCATCGCCACTGGCGAAGAGATCAATGCCGAGGTGCGCCAACGACTGATAGAAAACCTTTTCTTCAAGAATTCGCCCCTGCACGACGGTGCTGTGGTGGTGAAACGCGACACCATCCGTGCCGCCGGATGCATACTGCCCGTGGCACACGATGTCAACATCCCCAAACACTTCGGCCTGCGCCACCGCGCAGCACTCGGCATCACGCAGGAGAGCGACGCCCTGGCCATCGTGGTGTCGGAGGAGACAGGCAACATCACAGCGGCCATAGGCGGACAGTTCCGGCACAAGCTCAACGCCGAACAGCTCGAGGCACTGCTCACCGAGAGAGAAGAGCGACGCACCAAGCGAAACAGAAAGAAAGCAAAGACAACCAACAACGCCGACACACAAAAACCTAATAACACATCCGACACATGAAAAAACAACTCGTATCGCTATGTCTGCTCCTGGCAAGCAGCAGCATGGCCTTCGCACAGCAGGCCGACGGCGGCATCAGTCAAGACATGCTCAGACAGATGGAAGCCAACCACGCCAAGCAAGGACAGCAGAAAGCACTGTTCAACGCCGTGGCCAACAACAACATCGACAATCTGGCACAAGACTTCAACAACAAGAAGCCCTTCGACACCCACTTCACCTACGACACGCCGAAGCAAAGCATCCACGACCAGAAGAGTTCGGGTCGCTGCTGGATGTTCTCAGGCTTCAACGTGCTGCGCGCCAACTATGCCAAGAAGCACAACGACGAGCGCCGTGTGGAATTCTCACACGCCTACCTCTTCTTCTACGACCAGCTGGAGAAAGCCAACCTCATGCTGCAAGGCGCCATAGAGACAGCCAAGAAACCCATGGACGACATCCGCGTGCAGTTCTTCTTCAAGAGTCCCATCGGCGACGGCGGCACCTTCTGCGGCGTGTCCGACCTTGCAGCCAAGTACGGACTCGTGCCCATGAGCGTGATGCCCGAGACCTACTCGGCCGACAACACCAACAAGATGCGCGCACTGGTGAGCTCCAAGCTGCGCGAATACGGACTGGAGCTGCGCAAGATGGTCGCCGACGGCGCAAAGCCGGCAGCCATCAAGCAGCGCAAGACAGAAATGCTCAGCACCATCTACAACATGCTGTGCCTCACACTGGGAGAACCCGTGAAGCAATTCAGCTACGCCTTCACAGACAAGAACGGAAAGGCTGTAACCGAAGCACGGCAGTTTACACCACAATCGTTCTACCAAGAGGTGGTGGGCGGACCCATCAACGGCACATTCATCATGGTGATGAACGACCCGCGACGCGAATACTACAAGACCTACGAAGTGGAATACGACCGCCACAGCTACGACGGACACAACTGGAAATACCTCAACCTGCCGATGAACGAGATAGAAGACCTCGCCATCGCTTCGCTGAAGGACGGCCGCAAGCTCTACAGCAGCTACGACGTGGGCAAACTGCTCGACCGCAAACGCGGATATGCCGACCTCAACAACTACGACTACGGCACACTCTTCAACACTACCTTCCCCATGACCAAGGCCGACCGCATTGCCACCTTCGACAGTGGCAGCACTCACGCTATGACGCTCACGGCAGTAGACCTGGGCAGCGACGGCCGACCCGTCAAGTGGAAAGTGGAGAACTCGTGGGGTGCCACATGGGGACAGCAGGGATGCCTCATCATGACAGCCGACTGGTTCCGCGAGTATATGTTCCGCCTCGTGGTAGACAAGCAGTACGTGCCACAGCGACTGCTCGACCTCGAAAAGCAGAAGCCCGTGATGGTGATGCCCGAAGACCCGCTCTTCCAGGTTGACGAATAATGCCGTCCACACAGCACACAGCGCTCCGCCAGCTGCCGCAAGGCAGAAAGCGGGGCGCTTTCGCATGCTCCCCACCCTGCCTTTCAAGCCCAATCACTGACCAATGTCGACGACTTTGGTAACCAATCTCGACGACTTTGGTCAGCAATCTCGACGATTTTGGTCGGAAAAAGTACCCCACCCGATACCCCCATGTCGTACAATGGGAAGTTTTATGGCACACCGAAATTTGTAAGTAAATAATAATGAGTACCTTTGCAATCCGATACTCACAACAACAATGTCAGTCATTAGTCACATTATGTATACCACCCACTCTCTCGCCATCCCTCATTGCCGTCTGCATCGGTTCGTCGTGCTGTTCTGCCTGGCTTTCAGCCTTGCCGGCGTCAGCGCCGCTACGGTGACAGATGTGCTCAACCACACCGACCTGACCGCCACCGGTACCGGTTATACCGACTTCAGCGGTGTGAAGAAGACCTCAGCTGCCGTGTATGCCGGCAACACTGCCGTGCAGAACAGTTCAATAGGCATGCGCAGCAGCGGCAACAACAGCGGCATCGTGACCACCGCCTCGGGCGGAAAGGTGAGACGCATCACCGTCACATGGACCTCAAATACCGCAGGTCGCACCTTGCAGGTGTATGGCAAGAACACCGCCTACAGCAGTGCTGCCGACCTCTACGGCGGCGGTGCAAGCCAAGGCACACTGATAGGCAGCATCGTCTACGGCACCAGCAACACCGTGACCATCAGCGGCGACTACGAATACATCGGTCTGCGCTCGCAATCAGGCATGCTATCCGTCAGCGACCTCACCATAGAGTGGGAGACAGGCTCGGGCGCTGAGCTGCAAGAGCCCAATGTGGCCTTTGCCACGACCAGTGTGACGCGCGAATACAACTCGCTGCAATACCAACAACAGGCCACCACCACAGCAGGCTACGACGGTACGCTCGTCTACTCGTGCACCAATACTGGCTATTTCAACATCAACAGTCAGACGGGCATGGTGAGCTGGAGCGAAGGCGCTGCCGGACAGCAGACCATCGTGACAGCCACGGCACCGCAGACAGCCAACTATAAGTCGGGACTGGCCAGCTACACGCTCACACTGACCAGCCCCGGCAGCGATGCCGACGTGTACACACTCGTCACCGATGCGGCACAGATACAGACCAACGGCACACAATATATCCTCGTGGCCGACTACGGCACCCCCTCCGCCTACTATGCCCTTGGTGCACAGAACGGCAGCTACCGCACTCCCGTGGCAGTGACACCCAACGGCAACGAGATTGATGTGGCAGGACTGGGTGCCGTGGCCGTCACACTGACGAGCGTGGGCAACGGACAGTATGCCCTCAGCACCGGAGGCAACTACTACCTGACGTGTGCCTCGTCGGGCGCAGCTCTCACCACAGCCAATGCCGCTACCGACGAAAAGACACACTGGACCATTGAGGCCACCGATGGAAAATACCGTGTGATGAATGCCTCGGCGACCACACGCGGCATAGCCTACAACTACAACAACGGCAACCCGCGCTTCGGTGCCTACATACCCTCGGAAAGCTTCAAGGCCGCCTATCTCTACGTGAAAGGCACGCCGCAGGTGGAGACAGTGAACACCATCGCTGCCCTGCGCGAACTGGAAGACGGCACGACGGTGCGACTCACGCTGAGCGAACAAAACCGCGGTGAGGTGACCTACAACTACAACGGCAGCACGACAGAAGCCTATGTGCGCGACCAGACCTCTGCCGTACTGTTCGACAACTTCCTGACCAACGACCCGGGATGGCACACACAGAAAGACATGGGACTCATCGGCAGCGTCATGGGGCAATATAGAGTGGTGAACGGCATGCCCACCTTTGTCTCGGCGGGCACCGCCGCCAAGGCCGACGACATACTGTGTCTGGACAACTTCTGCGATGTGACACCCACTGCCGCCACGCTCGCCACAGCCCTCGGCACTACCCTGCGCGCCGACTACATACGTATAGCCGACATGGGCGTGCGCATCACGGGCAGCGGCAGCAACGCCACCTATGCGCTGACCGACGGCAACAACACGCTGACCATCGACAACGGCTTCGGCATCAGCTCAATCAGCCTCGCCGCACTCGCTGCCGATCGCACCTACACGGCAACAGGCATACTCACCACCGATGCCAACGGCAACTCGCTGCTGCGACTGACAGAGATAGAAGAACTGACCCCCGACGTGAGCCTCGACGAGACAAGCGACAACACCACCTCACTCGCCACCTACAACGGGCGGACGGTCAACGTGGTGGTCAACCGCCAATTCACAGCAGGCATGTGGAACACGCTGGCACTGCCCTTCAGCGTGAGTGCCATGGACGACCTGTTTCCCAACACACAGGTGGCAGCCTTCACAGGCTACAACGCCGGGACACACACACTGCTGTTCACCTCCGTCAACAGCATCAGTGCCGGGCAGCCCTACCTCATACTGCCCACCACAGAGACTGAGGCACAGCTGGTGGTGAACGGCGTGCAACTGCATAAGGACGCCGCCACGGTGACACAGGGCCACTACGCGATGCACGCCGTCTTCAGTCCCGTGAGCTTCAGCATCGGCGACCGCAGCGTGCTTTTCCTCGGACAAAACAATACCCTCTACTACCCCAACACCGGCAACGCCATGAAGGCCTTCCGCGCCTACTTCAAGGCAGCCGCCGATGCGCCGCTGGCATCGATAAGCGTTGACGGCATCGCTACAGGCATCGATACCATAGCCACCGACCCGCTCACGACAACGGCACCCGTCTACAACCTCAGCGGACAGCGAATGCAAGGCAGCATCGACACACTGCCCAGAGGGGTATATATAGTAAATGGTATGAAAGTCATCGTAAAATAACCGCACCATGAAACGACACTACATACAACCCCTCGTGCACAGCCGTGCGCTGACACCCGCTGACACACTTGCTGCCGTGAGCGGACAAAACGGCGGCGTCACCATCATAGAAGGCGGCGACGAAGGCGGCGACCCGGGAGGAGCACTCGGCAAGCAGACCGACATCTGGGACGACGACAGCGAAGACCCGGAAGAAGACACCTACAGCCCATTCATACACTGACCCACACACCCCATCACGACACGCAACGATATGAAACGCATCATACTTCTCCTTGCCATCGTCCTGACGTCGCTGCACGCCGCGGCACAGGACAACACCGTGACCATCACCCTGCGCGACGGACGCACCATCAGCTACAGCGCCGCACAATACGACAGTGTGCGCGTGCTGCGCCACCTGCAACTCACACAGGCCGACAACGTGGGCGTGAAGGTGTATCTCGCCGGCGGCAAATCGGCGGACTATCTCGCCACGAAGGTGGAGATAAACAGCGGCGTGGCCGATGACAACGCCAACCGCAACCGCTACCAGCGCAACGACCACGTGACCTATCTGCTCGAACTGCCGCGCCTGAGCTCCGACTCCATCAACAACCTCTTCCTGCAGAAGTCGACCGACGACTACGGCATCACCTTCAGCATAGAGTGGGACTGCGCCAAGAAGGCACAGCGCTGGACAGCCTACCAGTTCCACGCCGGACTGCCCGACAACAACGTGGGACGTACTACCAGCAGCTTCCACGACGACCCGGAGATACCCACAGCCTACCAGACACACCACGACGACTACACCGGCAGCGGCTACTCGCGCGGACACATGTGCATGAGCGAAGACCGACAGTCGAGCGCGGAGCAGAACCGGCAGACATTCTACTGCAGCAACATACACCCGCAACACCAGAATCATAACGGTGTGCTGTGGCTCAACCTGGAGAACACCGTCAACGGCTGGGGAAACAACCGCTCGTTCTGCGACACGCTCTACGTGGTGAAGGCAGGCACCATCGACAAGACCGACCAGATTCTGGGCTATACCAACAGCACCCGAACCAGCGCGCATCTGCTCATACCGAAGTACTTCTACATGTGCGTGCTGGCTGTGAAAAACGGTCAATACAAGGCCATCGGTTTCTGGACCGAGCACACCAACCAAAGCATCTCGGGCGCCAATCCTGCCGACTATGCCAAGAGCATCAGAGAGATTGAACAGCTGACGGGCATCGACTTCTTCTGCAACCTGCCCGACGACATCGAGCAGCAGGTGGAAAGCTCGTACACCTTATCATCGTGGGGCCTGAGCCGATAACACCCGGCATGGCCCGCCCACGCCTCGCCTTGCTCGACACCGCCCGCGTGCTCACCGCATTGCTGGTGGTTGTCGGGCATCTGCTACCCATGGGCAAGGCAGAAAGCACACTCTACATCTACATCTATCAGTTTCACATGCCGTTGTTTTTCTTCATCTCGGGCATGTTGGACAAGCCCGGACCTTTTGTTCCCTACATGGGCAAGCAGGCGCGGTTGCTACTCATTCCACTGATAAGCTTTTCCATGGTGGCGCTCGTCGAGCGTCTGCTCCACATTGGCAGTGACGTGTGGCCCATGGCGGGCGACAGCATGGAGGCACTATTTGCCAGCAAGGTCATTAAGCTGGCTCCCACGGTGTGGTTTCTGCTCGCCCTGTTCCATGCCAAATGGCTCGCCCAAGCTGTGCGCAGGTTGCCGTGGATGGCGGGCTGCATGCTATGGGTGGTGCTACTCATTACCACCTACTACTTCAATCCGCTGTTTATGGCCTCTGCCGTGATGGTGTTGCCCATCTATCTGGCAGGTTTCTACGGCAAAACATTGGTTCTTCGCCTTGCCGGGCAGCGTTGGTTTGGGGGCATATGGCCGCTGTGCTTTGCTGTGGTGTGGCTGGTGATGAGCTGGAACGGCCGCGTAAGCACCAACGCCGCATGGTATGGGCATGGTGCCCACGGCTTATATCCGCACTGGATGTTGAGTTTCTACCTCTCGGCGATGAGCGGAACGATGGGTGTGCTGTCGCTGGCGTCGCTGGTGCGCAAGCCGCACCGATGGATACAGACCTTTGCCGAGTCGCTCATCACGGTGATGTGTTTCCAATATGTGCTTATTCGCCTGCTGCGCCATGTGCTGTTCCCCTCGCCCTTATGGTTCAGGCTGCTGGCATCGGCAGTCATTCTGGTAGGATGCGTAGCGGTGCACCAACTCATTATGCGCTATGCGCCATTCATGCTCGGACGGAGAAGGAAGAAGAGAGAGACATAGAAAAAACCGACTCTTTTTTTTGGATTTTGTTAACACATCTTTACCTTTGCATATACTTAACGTTCTGTTTGCTCCTGAAAAGCACAGACAATCAGTTTCACTTAAAACCATAAAGATTATGAAAAAGTTATTTCTGATGGCAGCTCTCTGCTGCATGAGCGTTGGTGCATTTGCACAACACGAGGCAGGAACATTCACCCTGCAGCCTAAGTTTGGTATGAACGTGGCCAACATCACTGGCGACGACATTGACGGTGTGAAGGCTAAGGTAGGCTTTGTGGCCGGTGCCGAGGCTGAATACCAGTTCACCGACATGATAAGCGGTGCTGTCGGCGTGCTGTGGAGCCAGCAGGGTTGCATGTCAAAGTATGATCACCCTCTCACAGGGAAAAAGGCTAAGCTTTTCCTTGACTACATCAATGTACCTGTAGTGTGCAATGTGTATGTGGCAAAGGGTCTGGCAGTGAAGGCCGGCGTACAGTTTGGCTTCCAACTCAACGATGACATCAAGAGCGATGGAAATAAGGTTGGCGAATGGGATGGTAAGGAGTTTGACTTCTCTATCCCCGTAGGCCTGTCATACGAGTACAGCAATGTGGTGCTCGATGCACGTTACAACTGGGGCTTGACCAAGACTAACGAAATCAAGACCCACAACAGCGTCTTCCAGTTCACCCTGGGTTACAAGTTCGCCCTCTAAGCGCCTGAACACATAAAAAGGGGAGGGCCTTACCTACGGGCAAGGCCTCCCCTTTTTTACTATTCAGCTTTTACCGTTCGTATTTTTTCACTCTATAAAACAATGAACACCATGAAAAAGATTTTAATGATTGCCATCGTGCTTGCCATGAGCACCATGGCAATGGCACAGAGCGTCGGCGAGGTGATTGATAAGTACAAATCCCTCGACAATGCCGAGAGCATGACGCTGACCAAAGATATGCTGAGCATGATGACCGCCATGGCGCAAAACTCAAAAGACCTGGATGCCGAGGCACGGGAGTCAATGGAAATGATGAAAAACATCGAGCAGATGACAACGCTGCAAGTGAAGGAAGCCGATGCTGCCACAGCCACAACGCTGATGAGCGACATGCGCAAGGCGCTGAGTAAAGGCTATGAGATAACCACCGACATGCAGGAAGACAACGAGAGCGTGGTGATAGCTATCAAGAAAAAGAAGAAGAAGGACAACCATGCCTCAGAAGTGGTGATAGTGGCCAAAGAAGAGAAGGAAACAGTTGTGGTGTATATCATAGGCAAGATTGATATGGACAAGATAGGCAATCTGATGAACATGACAAAGGACTAAGCCTGTCCGTATACCATTATATATATAATATAGTAAAGGGACGCTGCCGGCTGGGCAACGTCCCTTCTTTGTGTTGGAGAAAATGAATTGATCTGAACAATACCTTCGTGATTGCTGAGTAGGTATGTATAGCTATTTTGTCGTCGTGGTGTCGGACTTATCTTCTTCCTCCGAAGTGTCCACCGCCGTGGGAACCACCGCCGCGTGAGCCTCCCGAGAAACCGCCGCCATGAGAACTGCTGCTGCGAGAACTGCCGTAGGAAGAGCTGCTGCTGCGAGAACTGCCGTAGGAAGAGCTGCTGCTTGAGGGACGGCTGCCGTAGGAAGAAGAGCTGCTGCTTGAGGGACGACTGCCGTAGGAAGAGCTGCTGCTGCGTGAGCTGCCATAAGAAGAACTGCTGCTTGAGGGACGGCTGCCGTAGGAAGAGCTACTGCTGCGTGAGCTGCCGTAGGAAGAAGAACTGCTGCTGCGCGAGCTGCCATAGGAAGAGCTGCTACTTGAGGGACGGCTGCCGTAGGAAGAGCTACTGCTGCGCGAGCTGCCGTAAGAGCCTACCGATGAGCTGCTTGAGGGACGGCTGGGGGTGGCCGACGACGATGTGCTGCGTGTGGAGGCGCCAGAGGGCGTTGTGGTGACAGAACGTGTGGAAGGTGCTACCGAAGTGCTTGGGCTTGTGGAGCGAGTCGACGAACCTGTGCTGGGGCTGTAGGAGCCACCACCATGACGTGAGCCTCCGAAGCCTGCTCCGCGGTCGCTGCGCACGCTACCCTCGGCCGAACGTGTGTTGACACCCGTGCTCGATGGCGTGGCTGTGGAGCGAGTGCTGCTTTCGCGAGTGTTGACATCGCCCGTGGGCCGTCCGTTGTGTGGTGCCACAGCGCCTGGGTTGACCGCTGTGCCGCCACCATTGCCACCACGTCCGCCGCCGAAGCCGCCGCCGTTGCGGCCACCACCTGGCTGTGTGCCATTGCCGCCCGGATTGACATTGCCTCCGCCTTGTCCGCGGTCGCCGCCACGTCCACGGTTGTCGCCACCACGTCCACGGTTGTTTCCACCGCGTCCACGGTCATTGCCCTGTCCGAAACCGTTGCGATAGTCGCCGCGGTCGAAGCGGTCCTTCATGCCGTGGTGGTCGCGCCCATCTCTGTGGTGCGGGCGAATGTCGCGGCCGTGGTAGTAGCTGCGTCCGCCGTTATGACGCCATCCGTGGCCACCGCGATAGGTGTTCCAGAAATGCGGGCGCCCGAAGAAGAGATAGGTACGATGCGGATAGCGCGTGTAAATGCGGAAGTGCCAATAGCCAGCGTCCCAATAGAGCGGGCGATAGAAGTAGAGCGCATCGCAGAAGGCACGATACTGCCAGTCGAGCAGTATGTACTCCATGTCGAGCAGACGCCAGCGCCAGTAGGTGCCGAAGACGTCGTCGCGTGTATTGACACTCAACAGATAGTCGAGGTTGATTTCGTAGGCAGCCTCATATTGCTCATCGGTGAGATTGAGCTCGTAGGCCATCTTGTCGGTCAGGAACAATGCTTGCTGTCTTGCTTGCTCGTAACTCATCGAGAAAGCCCCTGTGGTGAGGGTGAACAGCGTTACGAGGGTGAAGATTAACTTTTTCATGACTGTATGGTATTAAGTGTTTGTTGGCTTATTGCTGTTGCAAAGGTGGGTAGAAATGGTGCGCGTATGAAAGGATTTTTCCTAAAGTGTGGTGGGAATTTCCCTAAACCTATATCTTTGTGGTGAGATTCGGGGAAGGGTCAATCAAAAGGAGGAAGAGCGAGTATTCCACAATAAACGGCGCAATTGTGCGTTATGTAAGTAATAATAAACAGAGAGTGTGCGATGAAGAAATCACTACTCACCATTTTGTTTGTCAGCATTGCCGCATGTGCTCTGGCGCAAGAATCGGAGCACGCTGTTGGTGGTATTCGCCTGACCGACAGTCTGAGTTATAAGATAGAGATGCAGGGCGGTTTTGCCCGCAACAAGACTCCCCTATGGTTGAATGCCAACAAATATGGTCTTTCTTCGCTTGAAGAGGCCAACGGCTATGTGCGTGCCGGCATTGAGCGTCCCACCGATCACCTGAGCAACCGCCGCTGGGGCATAGGCTATGGGCTTGACATGGCTGTTGCCACAGGACATAGCGCCACAGCCATCGTGCATCAGGCCTATGGCGAGTTGCGCTGGCTGCATGGCGCACTCACCGTGGGAAGCAAGGAATATCCACTCAACTTGAAAAACAATGTGGTGAGCAGTGGCAGCCAGACATTGGGCATCAACGCTCGCCCCGTGCCGCAGGTGCGTCTGGCACTGGCCGACTACTGGGCATTGCCCTTTGCCAACAACTGGCTGCACATCAAAGGTCACATCGCTTATGGCAAGACCACAGATGACAACTGGCAGAAAGACTTCACCGGCGAGCAATGGAAATATTCCACCGGCGCTCTCTACCATAGCAAGGCGGGATTTCTGAAGATAGGCAATCCCGACAAATTCGTTCCTCTATCGCTGGAGGTAGGTCTTGAGATGGCGGCACAGTTTGGCGGTACCGTCTACTTGCGCCAACCCGACGGCACGATGCAGGGCTTCAAGGGCGAGGGCGGTCTGAAAGGCATGTGGCACGCTTTCCTGCCAGGCGGTGCCGACATTGGTGAGACAACCTACCAAAACGCCGAAGGCAACCAGCTGGGCAGCTGGATGCTACGGGTGAATTGGGAAGAAGACACATGGATAGCAGGCGTGTACGTGGATAAGTATTTCGAGGATCATAGTGCGCTGTTCCAACTCGACTATGACGGCTATGTCGAAGGCGACGAGTGGCAGCAGAAGAAGAAACGCAAATATCTGCTCTACGACTTCAAAGACTGGATGATAGGCTTTGACCTGCACTTCAAGTACAACCGCTGGCTGACCGACCTGGCACTGGAGTACATCTACTCAAAGTATCAGAGCGGTCCCATCTACCACGACCACACAGTAACGATAGCCGATCACATCGGCGGCATCGACAACTACTACAACCATTACCTCTACACTGGTTGGCAGCATTGGGGCATGGGCATTGGCAACGCCCTCTATCGTTCGCCGATATATAACGACGACGGGCAGATAGTGTTTAAGAACAATCGCTTCATGGCCTTCCACCTGGGCGTGGCAGGTCGTCCCAATGACAATTTCAGCTATCGGCTGATGGCATCTTACCAAGATGGTCTGGGCACCTACGCCCAACCCTTCACCAAGGTGCACCATAACATGAGCGTGCTGCTGGAGGCCGGTTGGAACTTTACACGCAGCTGGCTTCGCGGTGTCAGCGTGCGCGGCTCACTGGGCGCCGACTTCGGAGCAATACTGGGCAACAACCAGGGTGTGCAGATCACTATTTCGAAGCGCGGACTGCTGAAATAGCACATGCCCACAACTTATATAGAATAACACTATGAGACATTTCATCAGTTATCTCCTCTTTCTTATTGTCGTAGTATTGTCGTCGTGTGAGCTGGAGACCTCCTCCCACGGCAAGCTCTACGGCATGTGGCACATGGAACGAATCGACTCGTTGACGGCGGGTAGTCAGAAGAACCTGAAAGAGGCACGCCTGTTCTGGTCGTTTCAGAACAAGCTGCTTGAACTCGACGACAAGGACGGCATGCTGCGCAGTGTGCTACTGCGCTTTGAGGAGGTGGATAAGCACCTGATAGTATACGATCCTTATCTCTACAACCGCGAAGAAGGCGACGAGCCACTCAGCGACGTGTCGGCATTGCTGCCCTTCGGCGTGGGTGCACTACGCGACACCTTCGCTATCGAGAAACTATCGGGAAGCCGCTTGGTGCTGAAGCGCGACAATGTGCGCCTGCACTTCAAGGGGTTCTGAGTAGTAGAGTTAGGGATTTAAGCGTCTTTTGCGCCAATTGACGATGGCATGGAAGATGAAGTGGATGAGGATGTCGATGAAGAGAATTGCGGTCATCGACATTTCAGCAACCTTGTAGAGCACAATGTTGACCACCACGAAGCATACGGCGAGACCGAGAATGACAAAGAGTGCCTGATGCTGCGTGAGTCCTGCTGCCATGAGCTTGTGGTGCAGGTGATTTTTGTCGGCTTGGAAGAGTGGCTTCTTCTGCTTGAAACGTATGTATATCACCCTGATGACATCGGCTACGGGCACAATGAGGATGGTGATGGAGAGCAGCAGACTTTCTTTTCTGAACGGCATGACGTTGGGATTGTGCATGGCAAACTTCACAAAGAGAAATCCGAGTATGAATCCCAGTGTGAGACTTCCCGAGTCGCCCATGAATATTTTGCGATTGCGGCTGGCATCACCACATATATTATAATAGAGGTATGGCACGAGCACTCCTGCCAGTCCCGCTATGAGCACGGAGTAGACCCACAGTCCTTCTCTTGAGAAAGCAATGAGAAATGCGATGAGTGCGAGCAGTGCCAGGCTGCCTGCCAATCCGTCGATGCCGTCGATGAGATTGATGGCGTTGTCGATGAGCACGATGATGATGATGGTGAACGGAATGCCCACGTAGGCAGGTATCTCGTAGATGCCGAAGAGTCCATAGAGGTTGTTGATGTAGAGTCCGGAGAGCGTGAGCAGTGCCGCAGCAACGATTTGGCATATGAATTTGTTGCGTGGCGCCACCCCAATGATGTCGTCGAGCAGCCCGATGGTGTAGATGATGATGAGCGATATGAGGAAGGTGACCGACCATGTGCTGACGAGCAGCTTCTGCTGCTCGGCCAGGTTATTGAAGAGCAGCAGTGCCACGATGGATGCGAGCAGCATGCTGGGCATGAAGCTGATGCCGCCGAGTCGCGGTATAGGGTTTTTGTGCACCTTGCGCTGATTGGGGATGTCGTAGAGGTTTTTGTGTTTGGCATAGTTGAGTATGCGCGGTATCATAAAGAGTCCACTGACAGCACTAAGCAGAAACGCTGTGAGGGTGATGATGATGAGAGAGAGAGTATTCATGAAAAGTTAGGAGAGGGTAAGTTAGGGGAGGGTAAGAGGTGTCGTGATACGGCAACCTGCGGAACGCTGAGGGAAGAGGGATGGGTGAGTTTTTGTCGGTGTTGTATAATAAAGGAGAGTATTGATGCGTTATTTATATGTTATGGAAGGTACTCGTTTTATCGACCTGTCAGTATTGATGTCTGTCTACTGCAAGGAGGATGCTCGCTTTTTGCGTGCCAGTCTGGAGAGTGTTTTTTCTCAGACGTGGCGTGCTCGCGAGGTGCTCTTGCTCAAGGACGGTCCGCTTACCGCTGCGTTGGATGCTGTCGTTGATGAGTTTGCATCGCGCTACAGCGAGTTGCGCGTGGTGGGTTTTGCTGAGAACCGCGGTTTGGGGCATTGTCTTAACGATGGTTTGCAGTTGTGCAGCTACGACATTATTGCCCGTATGGACTCCGACGATGTGTGCATGGCGCAGCGTTTTGAGAAGGAGTATCAGTATTTGTTGGATCATGCCGACTGCGACTTGGTAGGCTCGTGGGTAGATGAGTTTTCGGTGTCCACCGATGTTGTCGACTCTGTGCGCCGTGTACCTGAGGATGCCGATGCCATTCTGCATTATGCCCGCAGCCGTTGCCCTGTCAATCATCCGACGGTGATGTATCGCAAGCAGGCTGTCGTGGCTGCCGGAGGCTATCTGACGGAGTATTTTCCAGAGGACTACTTTTTGTGGATCAGGATGCTGATGCGCGGCAGCAGGTTCTACAACTTTCAGGAGTCGCTGGTATGGTTTCGCTATTCTCTCGACACTGTGGTGCGTCGTGGCGGTTGGCGTTATGCTGTCGACGAGTTGAAGGTGCAGCGCAACATCTATCGTCTTGGGTTTATCTCTTTTCCGCGCTTTGTGCTCAATGTGCTCATTCGCTTCACCACCCGCATTCTGCCTGCTCGCCTGCGACGGCTTGTGTATAAGCGCATGAGGAAAACGAAGAACTAAGACTTTGTGTTGTACACTTTGAGGTATTTTTGCCTGATGGTGTCGGCGTTGAATATCTGTTCTACTTTTTCTATGTCAACCTTGCAGCCTATCATCTCTTTTACGGCTTGCTGGAATTGTGCGTAGTCGGTGTAGTGGAAGATGCGGTATCCACCGATGCCGTCGAGATAGTCGGCTATTCTCACATTGTCGGACATCACTACGGGCGTGCCGTTGATCATCGACTCGAGAGCCACGTAGGAGAAGGCTTCATATTTCGACGGTATGACGGTGAGCGCCGCCTGGCGGTAGAGTTGCTGCAGTTCGGTCTGCGTGAGGCTGGGATGATGCGTGAAGTCGCTGCGTCGGAGCGTACCTTTTCCTACGCAGTGCACGTCGTATTGGTCTTTGGGCAAATGGTAGAGATGTTCTATTCCCTTCACGGGGTCGTCGATTCTTCCCACAAAGAGCAGCAGGGGTTTGTTGCCGTCGGGCTGTGCGTCGGGCTGGCGTGTCGACATGGGTGAGGGTGGCGTGTACCAATGTGGTATCTGCACCACATTGGGGTGGAATTGTCGGAAGTATTGCGTGTCTTCGCTGTTGATGGTCACCACGGTGTCGGCACAGCGCTTGATGAAGGGTTTCAGCAGCAGTTGGAAAAACAGCTTGCCCATCATGGGATGGCGCAGATGACGAAACGGATGCCAGTGGGGCGAGTACACCACCTTCTTCTTCTGTCGGTGGGCGTAGTAGAGTGCCTGTATGGTTCCGAAGGCAGTATATCCGTTGACGTGCACGATGTCGGCCTGGCTGATGGCGCGTTTCAGCGGGGCGGGCTTATAATAATAATGGAACAGGCGCGAGCCTACGATGGGATAGTCCTGTATGGGCATGGCCTGATAGAGCGGGTCGTCGGCAAACATCTTCTGCAGAGCCCGGCAGTAGTTGTCGGTGCCTCCGGCAACGGCTTGGCGTATGTAGATAATCTTTTTGGCTGTATCTTCCATGATGCGTCAGTGTTTGATGAGAAAAGTGTGCATCTCAGGGCGGCAATAGTTGTAGAGACTTTTCACGAAGAGCGTGTAGCGCTTGTAGCCCATGATGCGATAGAGCATGCGGAAGAGTCGGTGTATCATCCGGTGTTTCTTTTCTATGTCGGGCATGTTGCGCTGATTGAGTCGGTCCACGTTGTCGTCGACTATCATGTGCTTTTTGTCTATCAGTCGGCGGAAGGAGTCAGGCTGCGTGCTGAAGGGATTGTGGAAGGTCTCTCCCTTTAGTGTGCATCCGTGGTAGAGGCGTCGGTGGAAGGAGTCGATGCGCCGGCCGTCTTCGTAGGTGGCGTAGGTATAGGACTGACCGATGAAGGTGTTGAATACTGTGACGTTGTCTAGCATGGCCTGCATGTATTGTTGCGTGGCAAGGCGGATGTCTTCATACTCCTTAAGATTGCCGATGCGTTTTCGCTGTATCTCTCCTTTTTGCATGGCATTGTAGTCGTAGCCTGCGAAGTGGAAGAAGACGAGAGGCACCTCTTGGTCGGCAGTGCCGTCGACACGCGGCCTGACCCATATTTGGCCATCTCTGGCAAACAGTTGTCTCTCGAAGAAGTTCCATGGTGCCATATTCATGCCCAAGTGGTGGCAGATGCAGAGTTCGTCATTGCCGAGGAAGCCCGGCATCCAGTCCATCCATTTCTGGTCGGTGAAGTTGCCCACGCTTCTGTCGGTGAAGGCGTTGTCTGTGAGCCGCTCTCTCCACCATTGCGAGACGAGCTGCGATGTGGTTGTGCGTCGCATGGCGCAGAAGCCGAGGTTGAAGATACCATTGACGTTCATCGCCCATTCAGGATGTTCGCCCTGATAGTCGACGTGTACGTTGGCTATCTGCGGTGTCAGTACGATGCTGTGTTGCTCAAGCGCCTCAAGTATGGGGGTGAGCGGTGAGAAGACGTATATGTCGGGGTCGAAGTATATGGCACTGTCGTAGTGTGCTTGGAACACGTGCTGGAAGCATGCGGGCTTCACGGCAGTGCAAAACTCGGTGAGGTCGTACTTGAAAGCCATGTCAGTCCACTGCTCTTGGCTATATGCCGCACAGTCTTTCACGTAGAAGGTGTTGTCGGGCAGTGGTGGCGTGTCGGCAGTCGGTTCGTCGACGACATAGATGCGGAAGTCGACCTCATGATATTGGCGGAGCGACTGTTCCAGCATTTTTGCCAGTCCGATATAGTTTTTGGCTACGATGGTGAATATGCAGGTGTTCATAGTGCTTCGGTTTATCATTGTATGGGGCTTCTGAATCCGTCCTTGATGCCTTTCACGACGGCTTTCAGCTTCTGTTTCTTATTGTTTTCCACCAGCAGCACGCCTTTGCAGACAAATCCTATGAAGTACTGTCTTACGATATGCCACACGAGATGTAGCGGATAGCGGTGCTTTCGGAGTATGATGATGTGATTGCAGAATATGTCGTGCAGTCTTTGCGGACTGTAGTTTGGGCTGTGCAGCGTGACGGGTCCCCATCGTTTTGTTGCCGGTGTGCCGTAGCGCTGTCGGAGCAGACTGTCGTTGTCGCGCCAGGCATAGATGTTTTGTCGTGCAAGGTTGACACACAGTTCGATGTCGATGCCGTCGACGTGAAACAGTTCGCAATATCCTCCTGCCTTCTCGAGCAGTGCCAGTGGCACCATCATGCCAGAAGTGATGAGGTGGCGCACCTTCTGCATGCCCCTCTCCTTGGTGGGCTGTGCTGCTGGTCCGCATAGCGACAAGCCATTTGCCTGCCAATGCTGCTCCACGCGTTGGCGATAGGTGCCGTAATCCTCAAACACCGAGTCGTCGTCCATGGTGAGCAGGGTATCGTATCCATGCTCTTTGGCGTAGTGCCAGGCATAGTTGAGTGCCTGAGCAATGCCCACATTCTTATGCAGGGTCTTGTAGGTGGTCTTCTGGAAGAATGGTTGCAGGCCTCTGATGTCCGACAGGCGGATGCGGGCGTCGGAGTTGTTCCACACCAGTATGTGGTCGACATGGTCGTAGAATGCTCGGATGTTGTCGCCGAGCAGGCTCCAGTCGGGATTGTAGATTACTATGGCTGCAAGTATCTTCATATTGTCGGGAGAAGCTATTTGTTCCAGATGCCTTTTGCCTTGCCGGCGTAGAGTTTCTCAAACTGCAGCATATTGGTGACGGCGCTGACGAGCATCACTGCTATGAGTGCCATGACCACGCCTTTGGTGCCGAGCCACGATCCGAGGGCGAGGGCCAGCGGAATGTAGACAATGGCTTGAACGACCGACACGACGGTGAGCAGGCGTATCTTGCCTATGCCGCAGATGATGTTGGAGTAGCATGTGCCGTAGATGAGCACCATCATGTAGACAGCCATGAGCAGCGACATGCTGAAGGGGATGCTGACTTGCGCCCCCACCCATATATTGTATATCCATGGTGAGACAAGGAGCATGAGAGTGAGGGCTGCGGCAAAAGCCAGCATGACGCGGTTGAGCCTGGCGGTCGACTTTCTTATCCACTGCCAGTCCTTTTTGGTAAAGGCATCGGTGGTGGCGCTCCAGAATGGGGCACTGATGACGGTGAACAGGATGTTGGTGATGCCGAAATAGCGGTGAGCTATCTGGAAGGGTGTCACCTCTTTGGGTGAGAACAGATGGGAGATGAGCAGGTTGGACGAGGCAAAGATAATGAGTCCGGAGAGCTGCGCCACCAGAAACTGCAGTCCCAAGGAGAAGAGGGGACGTATCTCCGCCTTGTCGAATTGTCTCAGTGCCGGGCGCAGCGCTTTATATCGGGTGAAGGTGATGGGATACGACAGTATGTAGACGAGCAGTGGCGAGGCGGTATAGGCCAGCGCCACATGGAGCAGTGTGACGTTGCTGAACGAACCAAGCAGCAGTATCACCACGAAGGCCAGCGTATGGCCCAATGCTATCAGCAGATTGTTGATGGCGGGCAGTTGCAGGGCGAGATAGATATTGCCCACAAACTTGAAGATGAACGTTGCCCCCATCACTGCCACCGCAGCGAAGACGATGGTATTGAGATTGCCTACAAGGTGCGGGTCGACGTTGAGCAGCCGATAGCAGTCCACCTGTCTGATGAGCAGATAGAGCAGTCCGATAATGGCACCGATGATGACGATGAGCATAAAGAAGGTGGTGCTCACCTGTCGGCGTGCTCTCGGCATATCATCTTTGGCCACCGACTCGGCCAGTCTGTTGCGCAAGCCGTTGCCCAAACCTATATCAAACGTGTCGACCCACAGCAGCAGACTGCTGATGATGAGCCACACGCCGTATTCGTACTGATTGAGACACTTCAGCGTGGCAGGCACCAGCAGCAACTGAACAATGCCTGTCCAGCCCTTGATGGCGAACGAACCGAGGATGTTCTTACAAATCAGAGCCGTCCGTCGGTCTTCGTGCAGCAGCTTATGGAGTCGGGAGCGCAGCATGTGACTCAATCAATCTTTAAAATGGGTTCGTGGAACAGGTTGAGATACAAATACACCAGCGAGATGCTCAACACCATCGCCCTCGACAGCCATGAAGGTCGCACGGTGTAATAGAGGCAGGTGAAGAGTATGATATCGACGATGCCCAGCAATTCGCTCACACGCATAGCGACGATGGGAATCGACGACAGGGCAAGATAGGAGAAGATGGAGAGCCCCATTATCTTCAGCATGAGGGGGAAGTAGGGATTTTCGCTCTTCACTGTGTCGTACATGTAGAGAAAATAGAGGAACATCACATTCTTGACGAGAAAGACGGCGTTGAACACATTGATTTCGTCGAATGTGCCTTCTTCCTTCAGCATGTCGTAGAGTTCGAGTTTTTCGCCTATGAAGGGCAGCGGAATGGTGGAGATGCCCAGGTGGAGGAAGTACATCAGGAAGCCCACTGGCACTATGCTCGCCCAGCATAGGCGCACCTTTTGCGTCATCTCTTTGTTGGAGAGCAGCAGCAGTGGAAAGAGCACTGCCGAGGAATAGTGGAAGAAGAGTGCCGCTGCCATGTAGGCGGCAGCTGCAAGGCGCCGCCCCTCGGCCAATGGCTTGATGGAGAGCAGAAAGAAGCCCGACGCTATGCCGGCGCGTATCTGGGTGAGCTCGTGCAGGATGTAGTAGTGACCCAGATAGATGGCCACGGCGAGGAAAGCCAGCGGCGTCAAGCGGCGGATGGCGACAAACTTGAGGCTCACACCGAAAAGGGCATAGAAGAGGAAGATGCTGTGCACATCGCCGAACGCGTTGTAGAATATCTCTGCGAGAAATAGAAAGGAAAACTCCACGAAGCCCTCGTACAACGGCGTGTCGTAGTTGGCGAAGTACATGTCGTAGGTTTCCGAGTCGTTGTCGATGCCCAGCGGACGAAAGGCTGCCATGAGTATCAATACCACGCCCACACCCCAATACACATACCACTTATTATCGCCCAGCTCCTCCTCAAAGTAGCTTATCAGGCAGATAACGTAGAGTATGATGAGCAGCAGATATACCATGTGTCAACCTTTTCAGGCCTCTGTTTTTTCGCTGTCGTTGTCGTCAGCCTGCGATTGCTCAGAATCGGCGGATTGCGCACCCGACTCGTCGGCCGACTTATTGGGGCTGTCGGTTTTTTTTCTGATAACGTAGATGGCCGTTACGAAGAAGGTAATAAGCAGCACTGCCAGCACGGTGAACATGCGCTTGGGGCCTGCGGGCTTGGTGGGCACGGAGGCGTTTTGTATGACGGTGAAGGCAGGCGTGCGCTCTTGCAGCTTGGCCTTGGCCATCTCCATCTGATTGGTCTGCAACTGGTAGTTGTTGAACTTGAGCTGCATCTCGTTTTCCAGTTCGTCGCGTTTCAATTTGAAACTCTCCAGCACCAGGTCTTCGTTGGCATCGCAGAAGGCTGCATACTTCTCTTGCGCCACGAGGTATTGGCGTTTGGCATCGGCGGCAAGCCTGGTGACGTGCTCCAGGTCGATGCGCGCCTTTTTGGTGCGGTAGTCGATGATAAACTGCTGCAGCCGGCTGCGTGCCGTGTCGGCTATCATGGCGCACACCAGTGGGTCTTGGTCGGTCACACTGATGGCAATCACGTTG
Source organism: Bacteroidaceae bacterium (assembly GCA_017940185.1). Classification (GTDB taxonomy): domain Bacteria; phylum Bacteroidota; class Bacteroidia; order Bacteroidales; family Bacteroidaceae; genus Prevotella. The sequence continues at coordinate 50,534 of JAGAZE010000034.1, forward strand.
GTGCGCTTGTCAACCACGCAGCGTATCTTGCCGCCTATGGCCTTGGCCACGTCGCTCTGGTCCTTCGTCATGTTGAAGGGGTTCACATTCCATTCTGCATTGGCTTTGCCGCCGCCCTCATCGTCGCCTGCCAGCTTATGAAGCAGCCAATGGAAGGCGTTCTGCCACCAGGCATGGCGCTGATGGTCTTTCAGGTATTTATAATAGGTGGTACTCAGGCTGCCGTCTTTCTTCGCCACCTTCACGGGAAAGAGGCTTACCTGAAAGTCGGTAGACGACATCATGTCGGGGTACATCTTCGGGATGATGGCGTCTTGCGTCGGCATGTTGCCTATGTTGAGTCCCATCGTTGATGCGAGCGAGCCGAGACCGCCCACATTGGGTGTGCTACTCTCGGGGGCGAGCTTCACCACACACTGATAGTAGCGGGGCACGGGAAGGATGACTACGCAGGTGAGGATAAAGGCCAGCGGAAGGGTGATGAAGAAGTACTTCTTTCCCTTCCGTAGTTTGCGTAGTATGTCTCCTATGCTCACTTCACGACGCCGTGGAGTTTTCTCTTGTTGTTCCATGAGTGGTGTGTGCTGATTGGGTATGTGTGCGATTATTTCAGTATGTTGGCCACTGTGGCGAGGATGGCTACGAGCGAGCTGCCCGCCGTGACGAGCGACATGGTTTCGGCCATGGTCATCTTGTTGAGCGACTTGGCGGGCACCACTATCTCACTGCCCGGACCTGGCTTGGCGTTATGCCCCACCTTGGCCACGGTGCCGTTCATGTAGATGATGTAGGTCTGGTTTTTCTTCGCCTTCGACGAGAAACCGCCCGCCTGGTCGATATAGTAGCTCACGCTCTTGCCTTCGCGGTAGCCCACGGTGTTAGGATACATCACCTCGCCGTTGATTTTCACTGTGCCATTATATTGTGGCACGATGAGTCGGTCGCCCTCGCGCAGCACGATGTCTTCGCGTCCGCCAGGATTAGCCAATGCCTTGTCGAGTTCGATGCCCACAGGGTAACTCTCGGGTATCTCATACTTCTTCACCTGCTTGCTGTTGTCGGTGTTCTGCGGCATATTGGCCATGTTGCCGGTCTTCACTGCCAGCTCCATCATGTTGGTTTCATACTCTTCCTGCTGCTTTTTCAGCACGGCTTCCATTCTGAGGCGCTCTTCATCGTTCACCTTACGCTCCAGTCGAGCACCTTTGGCATAGGCCAAGTCGCCCACTCCACCGGCGGCATTCACCAGGTCGGACAACCGTGGGGTCTTCTTGGAGAGTGTGTATGTGCCTTCAAACATCACTTCTCCCTCCACCTTCACCTTGCGTTGCTGATATGTGCCGGGACTTCTGCGCACATAGACCTCGTCGAAAGGCATGAGGATGAATCCTGGTTCGCCGTCGATGACGAAGCCGTCTTTCAGGGCGAAGGTGTAGTTGCGTGCTGTGATGCTGTCGTTGGTCAATGCTTTGGGATTGGTGATGCGCCGCGCCACATCGACCTTCACCGTCGAGGCTTTGTCGGTGAGTCCGCCTGCCTGCAACACCAGGTCTTCAAGTGTTTCGTTGGCGGCGTATTTGTATATGCCCGGATAGTGCACCTCGCCGTGGATGGTGACAGTCTGCTCCACCATCATCTCCTGTTTGGTGGGGATGAAGAGCACGTCGTTGGGTTTCAGTGCTATGTCGGGCACGCTGCCGTCGAGGATGCCCTGCACGTCGACCTGCACCACTTCCAGTGTGCGGTCTTCACGCATGCGGTGCATCACGGCGTGGGCAGTGAAGGCTTCTTCCTTCAGTCCCTCAGCACTCTCTATCAGTGTGCGCACGCTGTTGATGCCATCGCCTACCTGGTACATGCCCGGACGGAACACGGCACCTTTCACCTCCACGCGGTTTTCAAAGCGTGAGATGATGCTGTCTACAAACAGCGAGTCTTCGTCGGAGAGATGGAAGGCACTCATGTCGAATTCTTCCACGTTGTAGATGGAAAACTGACGTCCGGTCTTGCGTATGAGTCGCACCGACTGGGTGTAGGCATCGCCTGTGAAGCCGCCCGCATACTTCAGCAGGGTGGCCACGCTCTCATTCTTGCGCATCTCGTAGTACATCGGACGCTTCACCTTACCTGTCACGTTCACCAGACAGTCGTAGGAGCCCACGTAGATCACGTCGTTGTCTTGCAGATGCACATTGGGTGTGCGGCCGTTAAGCATCATGTCGTACACGTCGACATTGGCTATCACCCTGCCGTTGCGGTGCACTTTGATGTTGCGCAGTGTGCCGATGTCGCTGATGCCGCCTGCCATGTAAAGGGCATTGAGCGGTGTGGCAAAGGCCGACACGGTATATGTGCCTGGCGTCTTCACCTCACCGTACACGTTGACGGTGATGGTGCGTGTCTGTCCCACGGTGAGGCGTATGTTGCTGTTGCTGTAGCGCGACCCCATCTGCCGCTTCAGCTGATCGTTGGCCTGACTGACGGTGAGTCCGCCGATGTTGATGGGTCCGAATCCTTCCACGGTCACCGTGCCGTCGGGCGACACGGTGCCCTTCACTGAGCGCTGCGAGGCGCCGAAGATGTCGATGAACACCTCGTCGCCAGCACCTATCACATAGTTGCGTGGTGTGCCGATGTTCATGGCGGGCTCAAAGGAGAGGTTCTTGTTGCTGAATATGTTGCGACCGAACACCTTGCGTTTCTTCTTGTCGCGCTCTACCTCCTTGAGCAGTTTCTCATACATGGCCGCGGTGTCGACGGGCACCCAGTCGTCCATCTCTTCCATCATGCGCTGGAATTCCTCGTCGTTTTCGTCGTAGGTATGCTGTCGGGGCAGTTCTTCCTCTTTAATCCGATAGTCGGAGTATTTGCCACGGTCAAGGTTTTCATCGTAGTCTTCATCGAAGGGCGACTTCTTCGTGGTTTTTCCGGTCTTGGTGGAGGCTTTGCGTGTGCGGTTGTCCTTATTGGTCCTGCCGTCCACGCCCGACAACATGCCGAGCCCGTCGTCCTCCTGTGCACGCTCAAACTTCTTGCGCACACGCTGTATCTGCGTCACATTCACGCCACGCTGCATCAGCTTGGTGACAATCTGCGACTGCGAACTGCCGCTGCGGGTCTCACGGATGATGAACTGCAACACCTGATCGTCGGTCATCGACGACTGTGCTTGCAGCCCCATGCTGAAGACAAACAAGCCTGTGAGTATCAACAGTATCTTTCTCATGTATTGCATCGTTGTTGGTATTTCGTGGTATGGGTTCAATTGGTATTTGTCAATTGCCGATCTGACTGGCGTCTGCTGAATGCAGGGGTGACCGCTTTTTTCGTCTGCAGTGTTGCCACGCAGGCTCAACCTGCCGTGTGTCAGAATGTCTTTCCGCGCAGCAGGCGACAGAAGGTGGTCCACAGTATTTGCGCATCGAGGCGCAGCGAGCGGTTCTCCAAATAGCGTATGTCCATGTCGAGGCGTTTCAGCATCTTTGCCATGGTGTCGGTGTAGCCGTTGTAGAGCGTGGCTTCCGATGTGAGTCCCGGGCGCATCTCGTAGATGAGCTCGTAGCGCGTGGTGTGCTCCATAATCTTGTTGATGAAGTACTGCCTTTCGGGTCGTGGTCCGACGAGCGACATGTCGCCGCGCAGCACATTCCACATCTGCGGCAGTTCATCAAGATGGCGGCGCCGCAGCCAACGCTCAAAGCGCGTGCCGTATTCCTCGTCACCATGGGGCAGGAGACGTGGGCCATCGGCTTCCACCTCACTGCTCATCGTGCGAAACTTGTATATCTGGAAGGGGCGGCCGCCTCGGCCTATGCGTTCCTGTCGGAAAAACACGGAGCCGTTGCGCTGTGCCGCCAGCCGCAGCGCGATGAAGGCAAGCAAGGGCGATGCCACAAGCAACCCCAATGCCGAGAAGGCGATGTCTACACACCGCTTCACACCCAGCTGCACGCCATTCATGGCGTCGTGGCGCTGCTTGATACCCAACTGTTGCTTCATACGTAAGAGACTCTGAGATGCTCGTTTCCCGCGCATGCGCGCGCACACCTCCTTTAATATAACCGCAAAAGTGGCACTTTTATTGCAGTCGGCATAAGTTTTTTTACTAAAAAATTCCGCATTCGCGAAAATGTCGTACCTTTGCGGCCGGTGAATTGTGCACTTGTTGCGCTTTCGCCTTCACCCGATACTTCGGGGCTGACCGGATTTGACGGCAAGCCGGAGTGAGGTGTAAGCACGCGGAGCAGTGGATGTTCTCTCCTTAAACAGAACGTTCGACACAATAATTGGCAACAACTCTTATGCTCTCGCTGCCTGATCGAAGAACAGTAGATCGCGCTTAATCCCACTACCAGGTAGAGGGACGAGACATCGCTCAAGGACTCTTTTTCCGAAATGCCTTGATTCAGCGGTGCAGACGAAGTCGGAAATAGTGGCAGCGGGTCTCGACGATGCCATGAAGATTGAGAGACTAAGGCAGCAGTTGGTGGTCCGGGTCTTGCTGTTGCACGAAAACCAAAGGCCGGAATAAGCGTGTAGAAAGCATCTTGTTTCCTTGTGCGGACGAGGGTTCGACTCCCTCCAGCTCCACTTGAACTTCACCACAGTGAAGCGTGCAGAACTCTCACCCGTCGTGAGGGTTCTGCATGTTTTATGGCACGGGAAAAGGATGCTGACAAAGAGAGGGATTGCGTAACGCAAGAGACCTTCCGAAAACGTTTGGGTCTGTTCGACCCATTTTTTTTGCCGTTGCCTGCACCTAACACCTATAACTTCCTGACTTAAAAGAAAATAAATGGCGCAGGCACATTGCGCTGCCTACACCTGCCTACACCGGCATTGAGAGTTGAAGCGCAGGGTGAAAAATCGAAAGTAAAGTCAAGGTATTGCAAGTGTAGCCCAATTGCAGTGCGATTAGGCTACACTTGCAGTGCGATTGGGCTACAGTTGCAGTGCGATTAGGCTACACTTGGAGTACGATTGGGCTACACTTGGAGTACGATTGGGCTACACTTGCACCCGAAAAAACCTCTGCGGCGGCCTGATCGACTATCTGTAAGGCTGCCGCAGAGGCGTAATGGGTAGGAAGGGGGGGCTGATGTCAGAAACTTTCAAGCCATCCTTGCAATTCCATGAGCAGTTGCATGTGGAACTTAAATCCCAGTTTAGAGCCGAAGCCGTGTCCGCCTGTGGGCCACACATGCAGCGAGGCTGGCACATCGTGGCGATAGAGCTCAGTATAGTAGTTCACTCCATTGGCGGGCTGCACCACGTCGTCGTCGTCGCTCAGTACGATGAAGGCGCGCGGCGTCACGCGTGTCACGCTCAAGTCGCTGCTGTATTGCTTTTCTTTCTTTTCCTTCACATTCTTGCCCAACAGATTGTCGTGTGAGCCTTGGTGGGTGATGCCCGAGAGCATGGTGATGACGGGATAGAACAGTATTTGGAAGTTGGGTTTGGCACTGCCTTCGGCATGTGTGGCCACGTAGGAAGCCAGGTGTCCTCCTGCCGATGAGCCCATGATGCCCACATCGTTGGTGTTGATACGCCACTCGCCGGCAAACTGCCGCATCACGCGCATGGCTTCTTCGCCATCCTCCAGCGGCACCTCGGCCTTTCCGTGGGGCAGACGGTACTTCAGCACGGCTGCAGTGATGCCCATATTGTTGAAAAACTCTGCCCAGTCGGTGCCCTCGGTCTTCATGGCGTGACCGGCATAGCCTCCGCCGGGACAGATGACGATGGCGCGGCCCGTGGCACGCTTCGGATCGGCGATGTAAACAGTAAGCCGTGCGGTGTCGTTCTTCACGCTGCTCTTATGGGGAGCGCCTTTAGGCCATAGGTCGATATTGACTACGCGCTGTGCCGAAGCCGAAAGGCACAAAGCGCAAACAATGATGCTCAGGAATAAGTGCTTCATATTGGTCGTTTGGTAAATGATTTGTCAGGTAGCACCGACGCCGTCAACCGCTGCTTAGGCGGCATGCGTCGTCTAGGTATTGCCATGTCAGGGCAATACAAAGTGCAAAGGTACGCTTTTTTCGCAACACTGCAAATGCAAGAGCAAAAACAGAGACCTTCTACTCTGACCGTCAACATGCCAAAGTGCGAAAATCGCCTATATTAATATGGTGAACGTGAAAGAATGCTTACTTTTGCGCCCGAAAAGTTAATGCCCTTTCTTATGGGCTCCCACAACCAACACACTGCAATAACCTCATGTCAGCACACAATTTAGTTATCGTAGAGAGTCCCGCCAAAGCAAAGACCATAGAGCGCTTCCTTGGTTCCGACTATACCGTCACCTCCAGCTACGGCCACATACGCGACCTGAAGACAAGGGGGCTGAGCGTTGATGAGCAAACGCTACAACCCGATTATGAGATACCTGCCGACAAGCAGCGCGTGGTGGCTTCACTGCGCTCACAGGCGGCCAAAGCCGACAAGGTGTGGCTGGCATCGGATGAAGACCGTGAAGGAGAAGCCATCTCATGGCACCTGTGCGAGGTGCTGGGATTGGATGAGAAAAACACCAACCGCATCGTCTTCCACGAGATTACCAAGCCCGCCATCCTCGAAGCGATAGCCCATCCGCGGCATCTCGACATGAACCTGGTCAATGCACAGCAGACACGCCGCATCCTCGACCGCATCGTGGGCTTCAAGCTCAGCCCTGTGCTGTGGCGCAAGGTGAAGCCGTCGCTCTCCGCCGGACGCGTGCAGAGCGTGGCAGTGCGCCTTATCGTAGAGCGCGAGCGCGAGATACAACACTTCCAACCTGAAAGTTTCTACCGCCTCTACGCCACATTCCTCACACCCACCGACGGCAAGAAGCCGCCAAAGGAGGTGAAGGCAGAAATAGTGCACCGCTTCAGCTCACGCGAAGAGGCACTGCAAATGCTCGACGCATGCCAAGAGGGCTCATTCAGCGTGGGAGACATACAGCACAAACCCCTAAAGCGCACACCGGCACCGCCCTTCACCACATCCACACTGCAGCAGGAAGCAGCGCGCCGGCTAGGATTCAGCGTGAGCCAAACCATGCGTGTGGCACAAAGGCTCTACGAGAGCGGACGCATCACCTACATGCGTACCGACAGCGTCAACCTCTCGCGCCTATGTCTGGCCGACAGCAAGACGGCGATAACACAACTCTACGGAGCACAATATCACAAGGCGCGCAACTTCCAGACACGCACCAAGGGAGCACAGGAGGCACACGAAGCCATACGCCCCACAAGCATGAGCACCACGGAGATAACGGGCACGCAGCAGGAAAAACGACTCTACGACCTTATCTGGAAACGCACCATCGCCAGCCAGATGGCCGATGCACAGATAGAGAAAACCAATGTTGACATTCTCATCACCGGCAGCGACGAGAAATTTGTGGCTACCGGCGAAACCATCGTGTTTGACGGCTTCCTGAAAGTATACCACGATGTGCCCGAAACCAATGGCAACGGCGGTAGCACTACAGCCATCCTGCCGCCACTCACCACAGGAATGAGCCTCACCGACAAGGAGATAACCGCCGTGGAGCGTTTCACACAGGCACCTCCGCGCTACACCGAGGCAAGCCTGGTGCACAAAATGGAAGAACTGGGCATCGGACGCCCATCCACCTACGCACCCACCATTTCCACCATACAGCAACGCGAGTATGTGGTGAAAGGCGAAAAGAGCGGCGAAGGACGCCCCTACACACTCTTCACACTCACCAACGGACGCATCAGCGAAGAAATCAAAACCGACAAGGTGGTGAAGGAGAAGGGAAAGCTCATACCCACCGACGTGGGCATGGTGGTCAACGACTTCCTCATGCTCCACTTCCAACAAATCATGGACTACAACTTCACCGCCACGCTCGAGCAGCAGTTTGACCACATTGCCGAGGGCGAAACCGACTGGAAAACGGTGCTCCATCAGTTCTACGACAGTTTTGAGCCCGTGGTGGAGGCCACACTCAACAGCCGCGACGAGCACAAGGTGGGCGAACGCGTGTTGGGCACCGATCCCGACAGCGGACGCGAAGTGCTGGTAAAAATAGCGCGATTCGGACCCGTAGTGCAGATAGGACATGCCGACGACGAGCAGAAACCCGCATTCGCCGACATTCCCAAGCACATGAGCATAGAGACCATCACGCTCGAGCAAGCCCTCGACCTCTTCAAACTGCCACGCACGCTGGGGCAATTTGAAGGCACCGACGTCGTCGTCAACACCGGACGCTACGGCCCCTACGTGAAACACAACGGCAAGTTCGTGTCGCTGGAGAAAGACATGGACCCGCTCACCGTGGCACTCTCCACGGCAGTGGCACTCATTGAGCGCAAACGACTGGCCGAACGGCAGAAACACATCAAGACGTTGGAGGGCAATCCCGTGATAGAAATTCTCAACGGGCGCTTCGGACCATACCTCGTGAGCGAGGGCACCAACTACCGCATACCAAGACCGCAGCAGAAAGAAGCCGCACAACTCACCCACGAGCAGTGCATGGAAATCATCAACACCTCGGGCAAGCGCCCTGCACCGAAAAAGAAACGCACCACACGCTCTACGCGCACCAAGAAGTGACCACACTGCACAACACATCCACCCCACAAGGCGCATCAGCGCAGCAACAACCAACGCCCCCGATGCGCATAGCTTTCGTCGGCTTCATGGGAAGCGGCAAAACCACGCTGGGCCACGCGTTGGCACGACAGAAGAAGTGGACCTACTACGACCTCGACTGGTATATAGAGACACGGCACCACACCACCATAGCCCACATCTTTCAAACAGAAGGCGAAGAGCGATTCCGACAAATAGAACACAACATGCTGCACGAGGTGGCAGAGTTTGAACACGTGGTGATAGGTTGCGGCGGCGGCACACCATGCTACTACGACAACATGGACTACCTCAATCGTCAGGCACTCACCATCTACCTGCGCGCCGATGCCGACACTCTCTACCAACACCTTGCCACCGCACGAACGCAACGCCCACTGTGGCACAACCTCGACCCCCAACAACGACGGCAACAATTGCAACAGATGCTGACCCAAAGAGAACCCTTCTACATGAGGGCTAAACACATCGTCAACGTTAGCCACTTCGACAATCTGCACGACATCGACAGCTCACTGCGAATACTGCAACAGGAGATGCCGGAGTTGGCAATGCACCAAGTTGACCAAACAATCCAGACACTCTAGCACATCTTGCAACACTAACCCCTCCCCAAACATTCCCTCCTCGAACTCCCCCGAACGACTATGAAAAAATGGACCATTGAAGATGCCCGCGAACTCTACAACATCCGCGGCTGGGGACGCCCCTACTTCGACATCAACGAAAAAGGCAATATCAGCGTGACACCTATCAAGGGCGGTGCCAGCATCGACCTCAGCGAAGTAATGGACGAACTGGCACTGCGCGACATCGGCGCACCGGCACTGCTGCGTTTTCCCGACATTCTCGACAGCCGAATAGAAAAAACCTTCGACTGCTTCCGAAAAGCATCGAAAGAGTACGACTATCAGGGCGAAAACTTCATCATCTATCCCATCAAGGTCAATCAGATGCAACCTGTGGTGGAGGAGATTGTGAGCCACGGACGCAAGTTCAACCTCGGACTGGAGGCAGGGTCCAAGCCCGAACTGCATGCCGTCATCGCCGTGCAGTGCCAGAGCGACTCGCTCATCATCTGCAACGGATATAAAGATCAGAGCTACATTGAGCTGGCACTGCTGGCGCAGAAGATGGGAAAGCGCATCTTCATCGTCGTGGAGAAGCTCAACGAACTCGACATCATAGCCCGCGCCGCCAAAAAACTCGACGTGCGGCCCAACCTCGGCATTCGCATCAAGCTCGCATCGAGCGGCAGCGGAAAATGGGAAGAGAGCGGCGGCGACGCATCAAAGTTCGGACTCACACCGGCCGAGCTGCTCGAAGCGCTCGACAGACTGGAAAAGAAAAACATGCAGGACTGCCTCCGACTCATCCACTTCCACATCGGTAGCCAGATTACCAAGATCCGCCGCATACAGACAGCCCTGCGCGAGGCGGCACAGTTCTATGTGCAGCTGCATAAGATGGGGTTCAACGTCGATTTCGTCGACTGTGGCGGCGGACTGGGCGTCGACTACGACGGCACACGCTCGCCGACAAGCGAAAGCTCCGTCAACTACTCCATACAAGAGTATGTCAACGACTGCATCTACACCTTTGTCGAGGCTGCCAACGCCGCCGGAGCACCCCATCCCAACCTCATCACCGAGAGCGGACGAAGCCTCGCTGCACACCATAGCGTGCTCGTAATCGACGTGCTCGAGACGGCAAAGCTGCCAGAGATGAACGAAGAGTTTGAACCCACGGAGCAGGCGCACAAGCTGGTGAAAGATCTCTACGACATCTGGGACAACCTCAACAGCCGATCCATGCTCGAAGACTGGCACGATGCAGAGCAAATACGCGACGAAGCGCTTGACCTCTTCTCCCACGGCATCATCGACTTGCAGACGCGCGCTGAAGTGGAACGCATGTATTGGAGCGTGTGCAGAGAGGTCAACACCCTCGCCAAGAGCATGAAGCATGTGCCCGAAGAGCTGCGCGGGCTGGAGAAGCTGCTCGCCGACAAATACTTCTGCAACTTCTCACTCTTCCAGTCGCTGCCCGACTCGTGGGCCATCGACCAACTGTTCCCCATCGTGCCACTGCAACGCCTCGACGAACGACCCACACGCTCGGCAACGCTGCAAGACGTGACATGCGACAGCGACGGAAAAATAGCCAACTTCGTCACCAACCGAAGCATCTCGTCAATACTGCCCGTACACACACCAAAGAAAAACGAGGACTACCGACTGGGCGTATTCCTAGTGGGTGCCTATCAGGAAATACTCGGCGACCTGCACAACCTCTTTGGCGACACCAACGCCGTACACATCTCCGTAAAGGACGACACATACCACATCGACCAAATCATCGACGGCGAAACGGTGGAAGAGGTGCTCTCCTATGTGCAGTACAATCCAAAAAAACTCGTCCGACAACTGGAGATATGGGTCACTAAAAGCGTGAAACAAGGCAAAATCACACTGGAAGAAGGAAAGGAATTCCTGTCCAACTACCGTTCAGGCCTCTACGGATACACCTATCTGGAATAGGAAGGGGAATATCCGGAAAGTCCAGACCATCTGGAAATAATCCTGCCACTCCCTCCCATTGGCAACTGCTCAGTTATCAATCATCTCTTATCAATTATCTCTTTCCATGCCCCGCATTCCTCTTCTCGCACGCATCGTCATCGCCATAGTGCTCGGCGTTGTCTTCGGACAGTTCTTTCCCTTGGCGCTCACGCGTGTCTTTGCCACGTTCAACGCTGTATTCAGTCAGTTTCTTGGCTTCATGATTCCGCTGATTATTGCCGGACTGGTGGCTCCTGCCATTGCCGACATTGGGCGCAGTGCGGGCCGCATGCTCCTCACCACCGTCACCATAGCCTATCTCGACACGGTGGTGGCGGCACTCATAGCCTACGCCGCAGGAAGCAGCCTCTTTCCGTCGATGCTTGAGAAGGTTTCGACAGCGGGCATCGACGCCTCGGCAAAGGGGGCCATCGAGCCCTACTTCACCATTGGCATTCCCCCGTTGCTTGATGTGATGGCCGCATTGGTCTTCGCCTTCATCATGGGCCTGTGCATCGCCTACATGGGTCTGCCCACATTGCGGAGCGCTTTTGCAGAGTTCCGACAAATAGTGGTGAAGGTCATCGAGCACGCCATAGTACCCTTGCTGCCACTCTACATCTTTGGCATCTTTCTCATGATGACCACCAGCGGGCAGGTCTACCACATTCTGAAGGTCTTCGCCTTGGTGATCGTGGTCATCTTCGCGCTCCACCTCTTCATCCTTTTCTATGAGTTTGTGGCAGCGGGTCTGTTCACGCGGCGCAACCCCTGGCGGCTGTTTGTTCGCATGCTGCCCGCCTACTTCACTGCCCTGGGCACCTCGTCGTCGGCGGCCACCATCCCTGTCACATTGCAGCAGTCGGTGAAAAACGGGGTGAGCGAGTCGGTGGCTGGCTTCACCGTGCCCCTGTGTGCCACCATCCACATGCCCGGATCGTCGATGAAGGTGACGGCATGCGCCTTGACGATTTGCTTGCTCAACGGCATGCCACACGACTTTGGGCTCTTCCTACACTTCATCCTCTTTGTGGCCATCATCATGGTGGCAGCGCCAGGTGTGCCGGGAGGAGCCATCATGGCGGCATTGGCACCACTGGGCTCCATACTTGGATTCTCACCCGACGACCAAGCACTCATCATCGCACTCTATATTGCCATGGACTCCTTCGGCACGGCGTGCAACGTGACGAGCGACGGGGCCATTGCGCTCATCATCAACAAGCTGTTTGGACGGCGAATGAAAACCGCCACTGACAGCACTCCTGCCCAATAACCTGTATTCCGGCCCACTTGTCCACTCACCAAACTATTCCATCTGCTACATTGTCTGCGCAACAGCAACCCATTCCCCCTTCCGTTTCCCGCCTGATACAATGGTTGCGCTTTCCGTTGATGGTGGGCGTGGTATGCATCCACACCGATTTGCGCGTGGTGCGTCCCGATTTGCGACAGCTGTCGCTGTTTGGCGAGGCAATGAGTCTCTTTGTCGACTTCGTGTGCAGCGCTGCGGTGCCGCTCTTCTTCTTCATTTCAGGCTATCTCTTCTCCATCCACTATGGTCGTCGCAGTTATGTGGAGCACCTGCGCCGCAAGATGCGCACCCTTGTGGTGCCTTATGTGCTGTGGATTGCTTTGTGCATCGCCATTGTGGCGGCATGCCAGGCCATCGTGCCGGGTTTCCGGCTCCTGCTGCATAAGGCCGTGGCCGACTGCGATGTGACCGATTTCCTATGGATGTTTTGGGACGTGAGCCGCGCCACGGGCATCGAAGCCGACCAGCACGGACCCCTCGTGGGACAGTTTTGGTTTCTGCAATGCCTCATGGTGCTCACCCTGCTCGCTCCCCTACTGCACCGACTGGTGCGTCATCTGCCCATCGTCACCCTCTCTGTGCTCTTCATCGTCTATGCCTGGGGACTGCTACCCCACCTTCCGGGCATCCACGCAGGCGCTTTCTTCTACTACTTCCTCGGCGCAGCCGTCGCCACACATCGGCCCGACTTCACCCTATGCCTCCGCAAGCGGGGATGGATGGCACTGCCTGTATTCCTTATATTATATATAGGTAAGCACCACTTGTTTCCTCAGTTGCCCGATGCGCTGTGGGCGGTGGAGACGTTGCTGATGTCCATCGGCGAACTATGGCTTGCCGACCGCATCATATGCCGACGCTACCCGTCGACCCATCAGCTGCCGGCAGTTGTGACATGGCTTGCCGCCAGCAGCTTCTTCATCTTCGCCTCCCACCGTTTCTACAGTGCCGTGCTCACCAACCTGGCACGCGGCGGAAAACTCCCCCTTGCCCACTCCTCAACGGCACTGCTGAGCTATCTGTTGGGTAGCATCGTCGTCGTGGCGGTCTGCGTGGCACTCTATGCCCTGATGCGGCGGTATCTGCCCCGCACCACAAAGCTGCTCACGGGCGGACGATAGCCCGCACACACTTTTTGCCCTCTTATCATTGCCCCGCACACAAAGAACACCTACTTTTGCACCGCATTTCACAACACATTCCACACTATGTCACTCCGCTCCATTCTCTCCTCAGCATCTCCACTGCTGCGCCCCGTCCTGACAGTGGCCTGCATCCTTACCCTGTTCACCGCCTGCAAGAAAAACTCCTTCCACATAGAAGGTACCATCAGCGGTGCGCCCGACTCGGTGCTCGTGCTCGAACGCATGGCCATCGACGGACCACAGCGGGTAAGCGAGGTGACGCTCGATGCCGACGGACAGTTCAGCTTTGAAGGACAACGCCCCGACGCTCCCGAGTTCTACCGCCTGCGTATAGCGGGCGAGGCCATCAACCTCAGCATCGACTCCACGGAGACCGTCAGCGTGAGTGCCTCGTTCCCCGGCATGGCCACACGCTATGAGGTGAAAGGGTCGGACAACTGCGTGAAAATACGCGAGCTCACCCTCATGCAGCTCGACCTAGAGCAACGCGCCAACGCCATCATGCGCTCGCCGGCACTGGGCATACATGCTGCCGAAGACAGCATCGACAAAGTGGTGGAACAATACAAGCAGAAGGTGACGTCGCAATACATCTTTCGCGAACCTATGAAAGCCTATGCCTATTTTGCCCTCTTCCAGACGCTGCGCATAGGCAACAGCATGCTCACCATATTCAACCCCCAACGCAACGCCGACGACATCAAGGTGTTCGGTGCCGTGGCCACTACATGGGACTCCTACTATCCCCACTCCCTGCGCACACAAAACCTGCACAACATCACCATCGAAGGCATGAAAGATGTCAACGTGCAGAAGCAACGCGCCAAGGAGGTGGCCATTGAAGCCCAAAGCGTGGGCGAGGCTTCGCTCATCGACCTCAACCTGGCCGACAACCGCGGACGACAGCGCACACTCAGCGGGCTGAAGGGGAAAGTGGTGCTGCTCGACTTCCATGCCTTCAACACGCCAGAGTCGCCCAAGCGCATCATGCAGCTGCGTGCACTTTACGACAAATACCACACACAGGGACTGGAAATCTATCAGGTGTCGCTCGACAAAGACCTGCACTTCTGGAAGACCCAAACCGCTGCACTGCCATGGATATGCGTCCACGACGATGGCAGCCACACACAAGCCTATCTGGCTGTGGTGCAAGCACTGCCCGCCGACTTCATCATCGGACGCGACAACACCGTGGTGAAAGGGGCCAACGACATCAAAAACCTCGAACAAGACGTAGCTGCTGCCATGCACTAAGCCCCGGCACACCTATCCATACCATACACTACGCACGAACGGCACACATCGCGATGTGTGCCGTTCGTGCGTAGCCAATATGCGCTGGCGGCCTCTTGGGGAATCGAACCCCAATCTAATCTTTAGGAGAGACTTGTTCTATCCATTGAACTAAGAGGCCTTCCAACTGCTGCGCACCACTGCGGTGCGCAAAAAGCGACGCAAAGGTCGGCAAAACACTCTGAAATGCAAAACATAGCACTCCTTTTTATCAGAAAATCTGCAAAAACACGAAAAGTTTATAAATATGGACTATCTTTGTACCCTATATCAACCCACAACTACTACAGCACAACAATATGCTTACTCCACAACAAACCCAATCTATTCTCCAACTTCTCCACGAGCAGGTGGTGCCCGCCATCGGTTGCACCGAACCCGCCGCCGTGGCGCTGTGCGTAGCACAGGCACGGCAACTGCTCGACCGAAAACCCGAAAAAGTGGAACTGTGGCTCAGTGCCAACATTCTGAAAAATGCCATGGGCGTAGGCATACCTGGCACCCATCGCGTAGGACTGCCCATCGCCATAGCCCTCGGCGTACTCATCGGACGGCCCGAACGCCAACTCGAAGTGCTCGCCGACACTACACCTGAAGCGGTACAACAGGCCGAACAGTATATCAACGAAGGACACATCAGCATACATCTGGAAGAAAACGACCCCGACAAGCTCTACATTCGTGCCCTCGTCAGTGCCGGCGACACCGACGCTGAGGCCATCATCAAGGGGTCGCACACCCACTTCGTGATGCAACGCGCACCGGGACAGCAACCACAGACCGTCGACAGCCAACAACCAGAAGTCCACGGCCAACAGTCGGCCGCCACTACGATGTGCCCGCCCGACCTCAACATGCGCACCGTCTACGACTTTGCCTCCACCACGCCCATCGACGACTTGCGCTTCATACTCGAAGCCAAGCGGCTCAACGAGGCGGCAGCTGCCGACGGACTGCGCGAAAACCGCGGACACCAGCTGGGTAAGACCATGTGCTCACCACTGGGCAAGGGCATCATGGGCGACGGCATCTTTGCCAAAATACTGTCCAAGACCAGCTGCGCATGCGACGCGCGTATGTCGGGAGCCATGGTGTCGGTGATGACCAACAGCGGCAGCGGCAACCAAGGCATTTGCACCACCATGCCGGTCGTAGTGTTTGCTGAAGAAAACCACAACACCGAGGAAGAACTCATCCGCGCCCTCACACTGAGCAACCTCACCGCCATCTACATCAAGCAGCAGCTGGGTACCCTCTCGGCACTATGCGGATGCGTGGTGGCAAGCACGGGGAGCAGCGTGGGCATCACCATGCTCATGGGAGGCGACTACGAGCAGATATGCTTCTCGGTGAAGAACATGATAGCCAACCTCACCGGCATGATATGCGACGGCGCCAAGCCCAGCTGCTCGCTCAAACTCACCACAGGCGTAGGCACAGCAGTGATGAGCGCCATGATGGCCATGCAACACAAGTATGTGAGTGCACTGGAAGGCATCATCGACGACGATGTCGACCAGAGCATACGCAACCTCGTGGCCATCGGCGGACGAGGCATGGACGCCACCGACCGCTGCGTGCTCGATATCATGACACACAAGGGCAACAATCCCAACCCCACCAAGCATTAGACTGCAACAATCATCGTAAAAGAAAGCACCCCGCCTCTTACGTTGCAGTATCACAATCAACACCCACCACCTATGAAACGCACATTCACCCTTTGGCTTCTCGCCACCCTGTGTCTGCCCATCGCCTGGGCGCAGATGGCCAACCCCGTACGCTTCAGCGTGTCGCAGAAACAGACAGCCCCCGACGAACTCACTGTCACCTTCACAGGAAAGATCGACCCGGGATGGCACGTCTACAGCACGCGGCTGCCCGCAGGAGGACCCACCTCGGCCACACTCACCACCGAGCAGAAGAGCGGTGCAGAGCCCAAAGGCGCACTCATGGCCAAAGGAAAGGAGCTGAATGTCAACGACAAGGTGTTCGGCATGCAGGTGCGCTACTTCGAAAACAGCGTCACCTTCATACAGAAGTACACCCTCAAGGGCGGCCCCTACACCGTGAAGGGCTACCTGGAATACGGTGCCTGCGACGACGAACAGTGTCTGCCGCCCACAGCCGTGGAGTTCAACTATAGCGGTAAGGCGGACATCGCCGACGACAAGAAGGACAAGGAGGAAGAGGAAAAGGCTGCCGACGGGGAGGAAGCGTCCCTGCTGTCTGCTGTCACCGACAGCACACTGACTGCCGACAGCGTGCCCGAGGCACTCGCTCCGCGCTCAGCACAGTGGTGGCAGCCCGTGGGCGACGAGTTGCAGGCGCTCAGCGGAGAGAAAAATGCCGACCGCACACTGCTCTACATCTTCCTCATGGGCTTCCTCGGCGGACTGCTCGCCCTGTTCACACCCTGCGTGTGGCCCATCATACCCATGACGGTGAGCTTCTTCCTCAAGCGCAGCAAGAACCGCCGGCGCGGACTGCGCGATGCCCTCACCTACGGAGCCAGCATAGTGGTCATCTATCTGGTGCTGGGCGTGCTCGTCACAGCGCTCTTCGGTGCCGACACGCTCAACAACCTGGCCACCAATGCTGTGTTCAACATCATCTTCTTCCTCATCTTGGTGGTCTTCGCCCTGTCGTTCTTCGGCTGGTTTGAATTGCGTCTGCCCTCCAAGTGGGCCGACCGCGTCGACACCAAAGCCACGCAGACCACCTCGTCGCTGCTCAGCATCTTCCTCATGGCGTTCACGCTGGCGCTCGTCAGCTTCTCCTGCACAGCACCCATCGTAGGACTGCTCCTCGTAGAAGCCTCCACCTCAGGCAACTGGCTCAATCCCCTCGTGGGCATGCTGGGCTTCGCCCTGGCGTTGGCACTGCCCTTCACGCTCTTTGCCCTCTTCCCCTCATGGCTGAAACAGGCGCCGAAGTCGGGAAGCTGGATGAACATGGTGAAGGTGTCGCTCGGATTCATAGAACTGGCCTTTGCACTGAAGTTCCTCTCCGTGGCCGACCTGGCCTACGGATGGGGCATCCTCGACCGCGAAGTGTTCCTCAGCCTGTGGATAGCCATCTTCTTCCTGCTGGGGCTCTACCTCATCGGCGTGCTGCGTTTCCAGAGTGACGGCGACGAACGACGCGCCATGCCGGTACCCTGCATCATGCTCGGTCTGCTCTCGCTGGCTTTCACCATATACATGGTGCCGGGATTGTGGGGTGCGCCCTGCAAGGCAGTGAGTGCCTTCGCACCGCCCATCACCACACAAGACTTCAACCTCAACACGCGCACCGTACACGCCGCCTACACCGACTACGACGAAGGCATGGCGGCCGCAGCACAGATGGGCAAGCCTGTACTGCTCGATTTCACCGGTCACGGATGCGTCAACTGCCGAAAGATGGAGGCTGCCGTGTGGACCGACCCCGCAGTGGCGAAATGTCTGACCGAAGACTATGTGCTCATCTCACTCTACGTGGACGACAAGCGCCCGCTGCCCGAGCACATCGAAGTGAGCACCGCCAACGGCACACGTACCCTGCGCACCATAGGCGACAAGTGGAGCTACCTCTCCGAGCATAAGTTCGGACAACTGTCGCAGCCGCTCTACGTGGCGCTTGACAACGACGGACGACCCCTCACACGCGCCTTCGCCTACAAGGAGGACGTGGCCGACTATATGAACTTCCTCAACGAGGGGCTGCAACACTACCGCGAGGGCAACACTGCCAACACAAAGTAGCACAACAACGCAAGTGTACCCCTGCTGCACAGGCATGGCACTTGACAGAAAACCGGTCGTGGCAATTTTTCGCCCACGACCGGTTTCTATATGGTGTTATTCAGTGTTGTTATGGCTTGGTGTCGCCCTCTATATAGTTTTTCAGATAGAGTTGTTCGCCGTCGAACACGGCGTAGGTAAACTGCGTTATCCAGTCGCCGAGCATGAGCAGACGTGTGTGGTCGGCCAAGGGGATATCGGCCTGCACGTGGCGGTGGCCGTAGATGAAGAAGTCGATGTCGGGATGCGTCTGCAGATAGTGCTTGGAGTATTGCACGAGATACTCCTTGTCTTCTCCGAGAAATGGTGTCTCGTGTCCGTCCACTCTTTTCTGTCGGCTGTGCTTAGCCCATCGGTAACCTATCCACAGTCCCCATCGCGGGTGCAGGGTGTTGAGCAGAAACTGGCATGTGCGGTTGTGGAACAGCTTGCGCAGCGTCTGGAATTTGCGGTCGGGGTCGCCCAGTCCGTCGCCGTGTGCCAGATAGAACAGTCGGTCGCCTATCTCTGTGGTGAGCGGTTGTCGGTGGAGTGTCACACCGCACTCGCGCTCCAGGTATCCGTAGGTCCACAGGTCGTGGTTGCCCGTGAAGTAGTGCACTTCCACGCGGTTGTCGGTGAGTTCCGACAGCTTTCCCAGGAAACGCGTGAAGCCTTTGGGCACTGCCAGTCGGTACTCGTTCCAGAAGTCGAACATGTCGCCGAGCAGGTAGACGGCAGAGGCCTTGTCTTTTATCTCATCGAGAAAGCGCACCAGTCGGCGCTCCTGCGTGCGCTTGTGGCTGACAGCCCAAGAGCCGAGATGGGCATCGGAGAGGAAATAGACGTTTTTCATATAGAGGGGAGAGGTAAACTTGCTTGCGATGCTGCCTTATCTGTAAAATCTGCTGGACTTTCTTTCAGCACAGTCTCCTAAGGAGCACCGTACTCAGAAGTCGTAGCCTAGTTCCACGCGGGCTTCTTCGCTCATCATGCTGAAGTCCCACACGGGGTCGAACACGAGGTTCACATTGCACTTCTTCACCGCCTCAAGGCTCTCCACCTTGCTCTGCACGTCGCCCACGATGTAGTCGGCGGCGGGACAATTGGGTGCTGTGAGCGTCATGTCAATGTCTACGGTGCTGTCGTCGGCAACGTCTATCTTGTAAATCATGCCCAGATCCCACACGTTGACGGGCATCTCGGGGTCGTAGACGGTCTTGATGATGTCTACTATCTGTTCTTCTATCTTGGTGCGTTGTTCGGGTGTCATTCGTTGAGTCGGTTGAAGGCTTTGTGTATGTTGTCTACGATGTCGGATGCTACGAGGCTTTCCATTCCTTTTTCCTTTGCCGCGAAGTCTCCTGCCAGTCCGTGCAGATACATGCCCAGTTTGCATGCTTCGGCGTGTGTGTATCCGCGTGCCAGCAGTGCTGTTATCATTCCTGTGAGCACGTCGCCGCTTCCTGCCGTGGCCATGCCTGCGTTGCCTGTGCTGTTGAACACCACCTCGCCTGTGGGCATGCAGAGGGCGGAGTAGTGCCCTTTCAGCAGGATATAGGCTTGCATGCGCTGTGCCATGTCGAGGGCATGCGTCAGCCGCTCGTAGTCGTTGCCACACACGGAGCCGTTGAGGCGGTCGAACTCGCCCGGATGTGGGGTGAAGATGATGTGTCGCGGCAGCTGCTGCACCCATGCCTGGTGGTTGGCCAGTATGTTGATGGCATCGGCATCGATCACCATGGGCACGTGTGTGCGCCGTATCTGACTGACGAGTGCTATGGCGGTGGTCTCTGCCTGTCCCAACCCAGGGCCTATGCCCACGGCGTCGTAGTATTGTGCGTCGACAGCCTCGCTAAATTTGGTCTCCTCCAGGTCGAGCTGTGCAATAGCCTCGGGCACACTGATTTGCATCACGTTGTAGTTGCGTTTGGGCACGTGTGCCACCACCTTTCCTACCCCCGTGCGCAGGCAGGCACGTGTGGCGAGCACTGCGGCACCCGCCATGCCGTAGCTGCCGGCAATGATGAGGGCGGTACCCATCTGGTGCTTGCCCGCAAAGTCTGGGCGCGGTTGCAGCAGGGCGCGCACCTGGCTCTCTTCCAGAATGGACGACGTGGTGGTGATGCTCTCGGCCTTGCTCTCGCTCAAACGGATGTCAAGCACCTTCAGACGACCGATATACTGCTGGTTGTCGGCAAACATGAAAGCCAGCTTGCGGTATTGGAAGGTGAGGGTGATGTCGGCATGTACCACGTTGGCACTCACGGTGTAGGTGTTATCCTCTGTCATGAGTCCTGAGGGCATGTCGATGCTCACCACGGTGGCCGCCGACTGATTGATGTATTTCACCAGTGCTGCAAAGCCTCCGGCAAGGGGCTTCTTCAGTCCGGTGCCGAAGAGTCCGTCGACGACGAGGGTCGACACATCAAGCTTGGGCGGGTCAAACTCACTCGTCACTTCATGATACTTCTTCATGCGTCGGTTGTCGCGCAAGCGCTGCCAGTTGATTTCGCACTCCTCCGACAGCTTGCCCGTCACGTTGAAGAGAAACACCTCCACGTCGTAACCCTTTTCGGCGAGCAGCCGTGCCACTGCCAGGGCATCGCCGCCATTGTTGCCCGGACCCGCAAACACCACCACGGGCATATGGGTGCCGAATTCTGAGGTGATGGCCTGAGTGACGGCCATGGCGGCACGCTCCATCAGGTCGATGGGATGAATGGGCTCGTGCTCCATGGTGTAATGCTCGATGGAGGATAGCTGACTGGCGGTAAATATCTTCATGACTTTGAGAGTATCTTTACAATGACTTCCGTGATGCAAATGGAGTTGCTTCGTTTATGCAAAGATAGTGCTTATTTGATATTCCGCAATTTAGAGCCCACTTTTATTTTTTATCGGAATAGTATTCGTATCTTTGTGGTGTTTTCATAGTATTCTCTTTTTCATGAACGACGCACATCACATCGACGAGGTTATCAGCAATGGCGGCATGGTGTTTCGCAAGGCGCCCTCCGACGACCGCAACAAGGACAAGGTGAAGACCAAGGCACGCAAGAAGCAGTATATCACCGGTGCCCACGGCAGCGGCAGTGCCAAGCAGAAGGCGAAGTATCGCACCCAGCGCGCCAACCGGCACAAGTAGCTACCCCGTTACGTAGGCTGCGTTGCCAACGCAGCCGTCAACCATCCCTGTCATGCTTTCCACCGAATACGAACTCCGCCAGCTTCCGCTCAGCTTGCCCCTCGTCCGCCGACGCGTCGAGGCCTTTCTCGCTACCTATGGTCTGCGTCTCGACGACGTCGACTACATGGCAGGCATCTCACGCATCGACGACGACGCCCTGCTGGCATGCGGGGCACTGAAGGGCAATATCATAAAGTGTGTGGCCGTGGCTGCCCACATGCGCGAAGACAACCTTTCCCTGCCACTCATCTCCCACCTCATCAGCACCGCCACGGCGGCCGGACACACCACGCTGCGCGTGTTTACCAAGCCAGCCAACCAACCCATCTTCGAGAGCATGGGCTTCCACCTGCTGGCGCAGGCGCCGAAGGCCATACTCATGGAGAACAGCCGGCAACCGCTCAACGACTACAAGCACTATCTGCAACAGCAGCGGCAGTCCATCGGCAACGACACACCATGCGGCATCATCGTAATGAATGCCAACCCCTTCACGCGCGGACACCAGTATCTCATCTCTACCGCCGCACAGCAGGTGGCACACCTCTTTGTCGTCGCCGTGAAGGAAGACCGCTCCGCCTTCCCCTACCGCGAGCGGCTGGCCATGATTGAGGCGGGGTGCCGACAGCTCGGCAACGTCACCGTGCTGAAAGGGAGCGACTATCAGATATCCGCTGCCACCTTCCCTTCCTATTTTCTTAAAGAGGTGACCGATGCCACCGATACGCACATCGCCCTCGACCTCGACCTGTGCTGTCGCCACATTGCTCCCGCCCTGGGTGCCACAGTGCGCTTCGTAGGCAGCGAGCCCGGCGACGCACTCACGCAGCGCTACAACCAACTGATGCACGAATACCTGCCCGCACAGGGCATAGCAGTGACGGAGGTGCCGCGCTGCACCGACGAAGGGCAGCAGCCCGTGAGCGCATCCACCGTGCGGCGTCTGCTCGACACCGGCCACTTGCAGGATGCCGCCAAGCTGGTGCCGCACACCACCCTACCCTACCTGCTGGCTCACCTCGCCACCAAGGCACTGCAGACTGAACTCGACCTCACGCCGAAGCCGGGACTCGTCGACCGCCACGACAGCGGCGCACATACCGACATGGACTATGCCCTGATGCAGCAGAGCATCGATATCCTGCGCCCTTACTTCGCCGAGGTGGCCCGCTGCGCCATGGACCCCGACATCGACATTGCCGCACTGCAACGCATAGGTCGGCAAGGTGAGGCGCAGATGCTGCAAGCCACCCACGGCATCAACACCCACAAGGGTGCCGTGTTTGCCCTCGGCCTCACCGTGGCTGCCGCCGCGCACCTGCTGCATACCCACCAGCCGCTACATGCCGTCGCGCTGCAGACCACCATAGCCCGACTGGCCCGTCACATACAACCCGCCGCCCACACCCACGGCCAGCAGGCGGTGAGTCGCTACAACGTGAGCGGTGCACTGGCACAAGCACAACAGGGCTACCCCGCGCTGTTCAGCACCTGGCTGCCCTGGCTACAGACCCACCGCCACGACGACGACAGCCTGCACCGGGTGCTGCTCAACATCATGTCGACACTCGATGACACCAACATACTGCACCGGTGCGGACCTGAGGCGGCACAACAGGTGAAGGCCGAGGCAGCACAACTGTTCGACCACTACTCACCATCGGCCATGCAGGACATGAACCGACGCTACGTTGCCGACAACCTCTCTCCCGGCGGCGCCGCCGACATGCTCGCACTCACCGTGCTCATAGCCGACATGCTGGGCTGAGAACGTATCTTCTGTCGGGAAAATACAAAAAATATAAAGAAAAGTTTGGCGTTTGAAAGAAAATACTTTCCTTTGTTACGTAAAAGGAGACATTGCATTTTTCCACCGCTCTCCCCCCCCTGCCGACTGCTACATTAAAGGAACTGACACAACATTTCAACATCATATCACAACTACACAAATCATTATGGTAGAACTCATTAAGAACGGAGTGTATCTGCTCCATGGAAAAGAGATTGCGACCGACGTGAACGGACTTCCTTCCCCCGACGAGGCTCGCGAACAGACCATCACCTACGGCATCCTTCGTGCCCACGACGTAGACAACAGCAAGGGCAAGAAGATGCGCATCAAGTTTGATGCCATGATGTCGCACGACATCACCTATGTGGGCATCATCCAGACCGCTCGCGCCAGCGGACTGGAGAAATTCCCCCTGCCCTACGCCATGACCAACTGCCACAACTCGCTGTGTGCCGTGGGCGGCACCATCAACGAAGACGACCACGTGTTCGGTCTCTCCGCAGCTAAGAAGTACGGTGGCATCTACGTGCCCGCCAATCAGGCTGTCATCCACCAATATGCCCGCGAGGCCATGGTGAAGTGCGGCAACATGATTCTCGGCAGCGACAGCCACACACGCTACGGCAGCCTCGGAAACATGGGTGTCGGCGAAGGCGGCGGCGAACTGGTGAAGCAGCTGCTCAACAACACATGGGACATCAACGCCCCCGAAGTGGTGCTCGTTTGGCTGGAAGGCAAGCCCAAGAAGGGCATCGGCCCCCACGACGTGGCTATCTCACTGGTGAAAGCCGTGTTCGACAACGGATTTGTGAAAAACAAGGTGCTGGAGTTTGCCGGTCCCGGCGTGGCTGAGCTGCCCATCGACTTCCGCAACGGCATCGATATCATGACCACGGAGACCACCTGCCTGTCGTCTATCTGGATTACCGATGAAGAAGTGCGCCACCACTACGCCATCCACCGCCGCGAGCAAGATTACCGCGAGCTGCAACCCGGCGACGTGGCCTACTACGACGGCATGATACGCATCGACCTCTCCAAGCAGGAGTCGATGATAGCACTGCCCTTCCACCCCAGCAACGCCTACACCATCCACGAGCTGCAGGCCGACCCCGAGCGCATACTCAAGGAAGTGGAAGAAGATGCCAAGAAGCGCTTCGGCGACAAGGTCGACGTGCACCTCACCGACAAGATCAAAGACGGAAAGGTATGGGCCGACCAGGGTATCATCGCCGGTTGCTCGGGCGGTACCTACGACAACCTCAGTGCTGCCGCATCCATTCTCAACGGACAGTCGGTGGGCAACGACTACTTCACCATCTCGGCCTATCCGCAGTCGGTACCCGTCTACATGGCCACCACACGCAACGGCATTGCCGAAGAGCTGCTCGAGAGCGGCGTCATCATCAAGCC
Source organism: Bacteroidaceae bacterium (assembly GCA_017940185.1). Lineage (GTDB taxonomy): Bacteria > Bacteroidota > Bacteroidia > Bacteroidales > Bacteroidaceae > Prevotella. The sequence continues at coordinate 75,629 of JAGAZE010000034.1, forward strand.
CGCGTTCTGCGGACCGTGCTTCGGTGCCGGCGACGTACCCTCCAACAACGGCCTCTCCATACGTCACACCACACGCAACTTCCCCAACCGCGAAGGCTCCAAGCCCGGTCAGGGCCAGCTCTCGCTGGTAGCACTCATGGACGCACGCTCCATTGCCGCCACAGCAGCCAACGGCGGCGTCATCACAGCAGCTACCGACATCGACTATGAAGACAACCACAAGCCCTACAGCTTCGATGCCAACATCTACGAGCACCGTGTATTCAACGGCTATGGCCACGCCAACGCCGACGAAGAGCTACGCTACGGTCCCAACATCAAGGACTGGCCCACCATGTATCCCATGGAGGAGAACATGCTCATCGAGCTTGCTGCCGTAATCCACGACCCCGTGACCACCACCGACGAACTCATCCCCTCGGGCGAGACCTCGAGCTATCGCAGCAACCCGCTCAAGCTGTCGGAGTTTGCCCTCTCGCGCCGCGTACCTGAGTATGTAGGCACCAGCAAGCGCATACAGGGCGAAGACCTGGAGCGCCGCAACGGCCAGTGCCCACAGCACGTGAAGGACGCCCTCGCCAAAGTGGGTGCCGACGCAAGCAACACCAGCTTCGGTTCGTGCGTCTTCGCCAACCGTCCCGGCGACGGCTCGGCACGCGAGCAGGCTGCATCGTGCCAGAAGGTGCTCGGAGGCGACGCCAACATCTGTTACGAATATGCCACCAAGCGCTATCGCTCCAACTGCATCAACTGGGGTATCGTGCCCTTCACCATTGCAAAGGAGACACCGTTCGACTACCAGCCGGGCGACTTCGTATTCATCCCCGGTCTGCGTGCAGCAGTGCTCGGCGGAAAAGAGGAAATCGATGCCAAGGTGATCACAGCCAATGGCGTGAAAGACATACACCTCTTCTTCCAGAACCTTACGCAGGACGAGCGCCAGATACTGGCCGACGGATGCCTCATGAACTACTATAAGAATAAAAAATAATCATTTGAGCTTGACAAGCCGAGCCACAGCCTCGGCTTGTCAACTCTTTAACTGACAAACCCATGACAAAAAAGATTCAGATGACCACTCCGCTGGTCGAAATGGATGGCGACGAGATGACTCGCATCCTGTGGAAAATGATTAAAGACGAACTCATTCTCCCCTTCGTTGACTTGAAGACCGAGTACTACGACCTTGGCCTGCCCAAGCGCGACGAGACCCGCGACCAGATTACCGTGGAAGCCGCCGAGGCTACCAAGAAGTATGGTGTGGCCGTGAAGTGCGCCACCATCACCCCCAACCACCAGCGCATGGACGAGTACAAGCTGCACGAGATGTGGAAGTCGCCCAACGGCACCATCCGTTCCATCCTCGACGGCACCGTATTCCGCGCACCCATCACCATCCCCTCCATCAAACCCGCAGTGAAGAACTGGGAAAAGCCCATCACCATTGCACGTCACGCCTATGGCGACGTATACAAGAGTGTGGAAATCCGCGTCGACGAGCCCGGCACCGCCAAGCTGGTATTCGACGGACAGAGCGGTAAGCACGAGGAAGTGGTCATTCAGGAGTTCAAGGGCGAAGGCGTGCTGCAGGGCATGCACAACACCGACAAGTCGATACGCTCCTTCGCACACAGCTGCTTCAAGTTTGCCATCGACACCAAGCAAGACCTGTGGTTCTCCACAAAGGACACCATCTCAAAGAAGTACGACGCTCAGTTCAAAATCATCTTCCACGAAGTGTACGAGGCTGAGTACAAAGCTAAGTTTGAGGAGCTGGGTCTGGAGTTCTTCTACACCCTCATCGACGACGCTGTAGCACGTGTCATCCGCTCGAAGGGCGGCTACATCTGGGCCTGCAAGAACTACGACGGCGACGTGATGAGCGACATGGTGAGCACCGCCTTCGGCTCGCTCGCTATGATGACCAGCGTGCTCGTCAGCCCCGACGGAAAGTACGAGTATGAGGCTGCCCACGGCACCGTGACACGCCACTACTACAAGTACCTGAAGGGTGAAGAGACCTCCACCAACCCCATGGCTACCATCTTTGCATGGAGCGGCGCACTGCGCAAACGCGGTGAGATGGACGGCATACAGGAACTCATCGACTTCGGCAACAAGCTCGAAGAGGCTTGCTTCGACACCCTCAACGAGGGCATCGTCACAAAAGACCTCGTCAACCTCATGGAAGGCGTAGAGGCTAAGGCTGTCAACTCGGCTGACTTCCTCGCTGCCATCCGCCAGCGCCTCGAGAAGAAGATGGCGTAATGAGCCGGCAGAGCATCGGAGATTACTCCTATTATATATATAGGGACAATCCCTTGCTCACATACGAAACGACAAGCGGCATGCCACCTGAGGCATGCCGCTTTCTATTTCCACATGGAGTAATACTTACACTACTGCATGTGGTTGTCTTCTTCATTCCACATCCGGCGATGACAAGGGTCAAGGTCGCCAAGGCCTATCTCGTCGTTTTCTTCGTTGTCGTGGTCGCCCTGGTATTCTTCATTCTTTTCTTCAAAGTCGTCTTCCTTGCCGTCGCCCCAGTTCCAGTAGTTGGAGATGGCGACGACAGCGGCTGTCGTCACCGACAACAGCTCACTCTCGGGGGTGAGATACGGTTTCTTCATAGTAGTAGTAGTGTTGTTATCTGACGATTACTTTCTGTTGGTTCACCACATACACGCCGGCGGGTATGTACTCCACGTGCTGTTGTCCGGCACTGAGGCTCAGCTGACGGACATGCGTGCCGTCAATGCTGTAGATGTCTACTGCCACATTGCTGTCTGCCAGCATGGTGAGCATGCCCTGTCCAGGCTCTATGTACAGTCCGTTGCCCGCGTGCGTGGTCTTGATGTCGGTGGGTATGTCGGGGTTGTCGCCGAAGTCGATGAATATCTGCGCCAGCAAGGGTACATTTCCGCTGCTGGTCTTGCAGGTGTACCACGAGCGGAAGGGCAGCATATTGAGTGCGTCGAGGCCGGAGTTCAGGCTCAGCGTGTTGAGGAACTTGCCCTGTGCCATATAGAAGACACCTTGGGCTTTGGGTATCACCGCACCGCTATACGAACCTGTGTGCGTGAGATAATAAGTGGTACTGCCTATCTTACCTGTTGCAGTATACTTGTTGGAAGACGTGCCCGCAGTTTTCTTATCTATCAGCGTGCTCTCCGTAGGTGTTGCCTTGATGATGGTACCCTTTTGTTTGGCTATCAGTGTGGTTGTAGGATTGTCCGTCTTTTGCGTCACTTCAAACAGATAGGGCACATTAGCTTCCGAGGCATGGGTCAGCTTTGTACTTTGCAGTTTGCTGAAGTATCCCACGGCTCCGGAGTTGAGGTCGCTCTTGTTGATGCTCAGTGCATTGCTGGCATTCATCTCGAAGAGACTGAAGGCGCTGCGTCCCTGGTCGTCGATGTGTATGCCTTCGTCGTTGAGTGAGAGGGCAAAGGGAAGCAACAGCGTGCCATAGTTCGTCGTCGAGTAGCTCTGCGCGGTGATGCCACGGCTGTAGGAAGCGTAGTTGGGATCCTCCACGCGTATGTCGTAGGGTGCGAAGAAGGGTTTGCGGTCGCTGAGCACGATATTGTTGCACGCTTGGAAGGTGCCGGAACCGGTCTTGTAGGCAAAGTTGTCGGCAAAGAGCTCCATATCGACGGGGAGGTAGAAGAGGCTGTTGGGTGCCAGCTTCTTGCGGAAGCTTACCATATCATTGTCTTTCACGCTGACGTTGTCGGAATAGATGATGGTCGCCAATGGGCTGGCGTCGATGTAGAGTATCTGGTCGAGACTGGTGGGGCAGTCGGTGCCGTTGCTGCTGTTCACAGCTGCGGTCACATCGTCACTTATCTTCGATATGGGCAGGTAGCCGGGTTCTTCGTTGGCTGCGTGTTCTGTGCTGATGGTGAGTCCCCATTGCGACTTCTCTGTCACCGAAGAGTTGGCATAGGCGATGTCATCGTAGATTTTCGTCCATGTGTACACCGGATTGTAGTCGCGCGTAATGAGTTGTATCTCCATGTCGTAGAAGGCGTGGAGCCGGTGTTGTGTGCCGCGTGTGGGAGCAATGTTGTAGCGTGGTTCGTCGGCCACGAAGAGGTAGGCCACCTTGCTGTCGTCTTTGTCAAAGGTAAGTTTGTGGAATTCACCGGGGCGGGCACCGGTGTAGATGGTAGCGCCGCTGGCGGTCTGACGCTCTATCAGCTGCTGGCTTCTGTATCTGTCGAGCGTGAAGCGATACTGGTGCAGGGTGCGTATCTCGTTGGTGGCGATGTCGTGGTCGAGCTCGTCGGCGTTGGTGAAGTAGAAGGGTTGCGTGCCGCAGAGCATCGAGTGTATCTTCTTCGTATAGTCGACAGCATCTCCTGATACGGCAGGCTCACTGATGTCGTAGAGGTTGGGTGCCACCACGTCGTTGCCGTCGGCACTGTGGCCGTAGTACTCCGACCCTACGAGCACATTGCGTGCAAACTCTGTGCTGCCGGTGTTGCCATAGTATGTGTTATCCAGATAGTGTGTGTGCAGGTTTTGGAACGAGAAGGTGCATGGCATCACGCTGCTCCAGGTGGCAGGCACGGGAAACTCGAAGGTACCTCCGTGGATGGAAAAGTCTTCGGCTGCCACGGTCAGCACTTCGCGTTTCTGCTCTTCGGGAACGTTGGGGTCGTCTTTCAGATTGTTCTCACACACGATGTCGAGGCTGCTGAGATAGGGGTTGAGCGGCTGCATCGTCACTTCGGCGGTGAAGAGTGCACGGGCATCGTCACCTTGCAATCCGCTGACTTCAAACTTCACCGCATCGTTGTTAAAGCCTGTCAGCGTCACAGTGCCCTCGCTGTTGGTAGGACTCACCTCCACGGTCTCCACTGGCGTTGAGCCATCCTTGTCGTAGACCGTCAGCGTCCACGGCTGCGGGGTGTAGGCAGGCTGGTTGATGGCCTTTGTCGTTGAAGCAGAGAACATTTTGACGGAATTAGAGCCAGGGCTTGTGCTTTGTGCTACCTTATAGGCTGCGAGATCGCTGTTCCACTGAGCCTGAACATAGTGATAGGAAGAGGTGCTTCCGAAACGCAGATTGTAGGAATTATTTCCCGCTATATTGAAGCTGTTATAGAAAGTAGTGGTTGAAGAATACCCTGACTGTACTCTTCTGCCATAGCCGTATCTAGAATTATAAGTAGTATAGGTTGTTGCTGCATCTGTTGTCGTACTATATACCCGAATGGTGTATGGGCTGGTATTAGGATTATACTCCAAAAAGGTATACTCCCCATCCTGATAGTGGTAGATGCGTCCTTGATCGTCTCTCTGCCAGAGCTTTGTGGTGGTCTCACCCGATTGTGCGCGCACAAAGCGGCCCGACGGGTGCAGATAGTAGGTCATGGTGCCGTTGGCGGCATCGCCATCGATGGGCAGTTCGGCAGAGATGGTAAACATATTCTCGTTGTGCACCACATTCTCTGTCACAGCTGGTTGCGCTGTGCCGTAGTTGTAGTGTAGCTTGGCTTCGGTGATGCGATAGCCCACAGGGTCGTGGTTGCCGTGCGTGGTCACCACCTCGGTGGGCGTCTCTATGTAGTAGGTGCCATTTTTCAGTCCGTAGTAGAGTGGCGGCTGCGCGGTGCCATTGTTCTGCACTTCCTGCGTGATGGTGGCGGCACTCGGCACAGATTTCACCGAGCCGTCCGTCACCGATCCTTCGTTGTAGAGCAGCATATTGGCATCGAGCTCCTCCACTTCATGATATTCGTAGGCAAAGTGTTCGTTGGAACCTCCTTCCCGTTTGCGCTTACGGATGTCGCCGAGAGCTACCTTACCCGTGGCGAAGTCTACCTCTCGATAGGAAGTAGCCTCATCGTCAACCTCTTGGGGACGCATGACAGATGTCACATTGTCATCGGCAGCAAAGTATATCACAAAGCGCTTGATGCGAACAATGGCGATTCTATTTGCAGCCCAAGTGTTGTTGCCATGGAAAACAAAGTAGAGCGTGCTACCCATATCACCTTTCTGCTGACTGTTACGCCTGATGGTATACTCCGTCGATGAAGACGTGCTGCCCAGCGTAGTGCTCTGATAGGCATTGTCGGTATCGAAGTCGGCACCCGTCTCATAGAAGTTCCACTCATTTTGCCTATATAGGCTTAGCCCATTGACATTTGATGTAGGAAGGTCGTTGACCAGGGTCAGTTCATATCCCGTAAAGCGATAGCCATCGGGCAGCGAGGCTGTGATGTACGACTGACAGTCTTCGTTCACACATGCTGCCACTATACTCTCCTCACCAGTACTCGTATTCTTGTAGTAAGAAAAGTTACATCCCTGACTACGGGGAAATCTCTCGGGTGTCATCTCTGGGTGGTCGCTAATCCACAACTTGAGTGGCAGCTGGTTGTGCCACCACAGCGACTTCCAACCATATTCAAAGAATTGCTCAGCCGAAAGACCCAGACCTGCCAGCAAGTGACCCGTCGAGGGACTTATTATCGCATTCTGAGCCTTAGCGGAATACGGCAGGAGAAAAAATGCCGAGAAAAATAATACCGAAACCTTTAAAAGCCATTTATTCATAGCATGTTTAGATTTTGATGGTGTTTACTCAATGAGCATCAACGTAGACCAAGTTGAGTTGGAGAGGTTAGTTTCTCATCATTCATTTTTAAGTGCGTACCGCTTCCGCCCATTATCTTACAGCGCACACTGTGCGTATTCTGTTAAGTATGAGCCACTAAGGGAGGCAGATGGCACATAACGCGCAGCAAAGGTAACACTTTCCCGCGAAGCTGTAAGTTTTTACAGCAAAATAAATTCAAAATAAAAAAATAAAACCAACCTGCTGATATAGGCATTCTTATAGCTGATAAGGGAAGGCCACAAGTGCAATCGCACAAAAATGCCTGTCGCCAAAACAAGGCATCGATGAATAAAAAACAAGGTGACAACGCCCTTCGCGGCCTTCAATCCAATCGGGTCGAAAACGCTTGATTTCCAACTGTTGCCCAATCGCATTGCGATTGGGCAATACTTGCACTCCAATTAGGCAATACTTGCACTCCAATTGGGCAATACTTGCACTCCAATTGGGCAACACTTGCACTCCAATTGGGCAACACTTGCGGAAGCGGGCGCTGATGGCCTCGTCGGCATCTCTCCTCTCGCGTCTACACAAGAGCGGCATGCCTGTTATGGCATACCGCTCCAGCACTCATAATATAGTAGAAGACCTAATGTGTCAGGTACTCATCGTCCTCTCGCCACATCCGATGGTGGAAGTGGTCGAAGTCGCCCACGCCCATCTCGTTGCTTTCTACGTCGTCGTAGTCGCCCTGGAATTCTTGATTCTCTTCTTCAAAGTCGTCTTTCTTGCCGTCGCCCCAGTTCCAGTAGTTGGAGATGGCGATGACGGTGGCTGTCGTCACCGACAACAACTCGCATTTGGGGGAGATATATTTTCGCTTCATCATAGTGTTATCTGACGATTACTTTCTGTTGGTTCACGATATATACGCCGGCGGGTATGTACTCCACGTGCTGCAGTCCGGCGCTGAGGTTCACATGACTGACATGGGTGCCGTCGATGCTGTAGATGTCTGCTGCCATGTCGCTGTCGGACAGCAGGGTGAGCATGCCCTGTCCTGACACTACATACAGTCTGTTGTCCACTTGCGTGTTCTTGATGCCGGTGGGCGTGTCGGGATTGTCGCCGAAGACGATGTCGAAGTCGATGAGCGATGGTGCTTGATTATCCGATGTCTGGCAGCTGTACCACGAACGGAAGGGCAGCATGTTGAGCGCGTCGAGGCCGGTGTTCAGGCTCAGCGTGTTGAGGAAGCGACCCTGCGCCATATAGAAGGCACCCTGGGCTTTCGGTATCACCGCACCGCTGTAGGTGCCCGTGTGCGTGAGGTAGTAGTCTGTGTCGGTGGTGGTTTCTCTTCCCAACCAATTTGTGGTAGTGGTTGAGATTGTGCCCTTTGCGGTGTAGTCAACTGTAGTACTGCTGCCACCTCCCCAGCTCCAGCCACTACCGCCTACTGTCTCCTGCTGGGTGAGCTTCTGTATCATCGTATTCTCCCGGGTGACGGGCGTGGCCTTCACCACGGTGCCTTCCTGCTCGGCTATGAGCGAGGTGGCGGGGTTGTCCACCTCCTGCGTCACAGCGAAGAGATAGGGCACGTTGGCTTCCGACGCACCGATCACATTGGTGCTATTCACATTGGAGAAGTAGCCCACGGCGCCTGAGTTGAGCTCGCTCTTGTTGAGGCTCAGCGCATTGGTGGCGTTCATCTCGAAGAGGCTGAAGGCGCTGCGTCCGCGGCTGTCGGTGTGTATGCCCTCGGCATCGAGCGAGAGGGCGAAGGGCAGCAGCAGCGTGCCGTAGGTCACCTTGTTATAGCCCTGTATGGTGATGCCGCGGCTGTAGGAGACATAGTCGGGTGCCTCCACGTGGATGTCGTAGGGTGCGAAGAAGGGCTTGCGGTCGGTGAGCACGATGTTGCGGCAGGCGTGGAACGAGCCGTCGGAGCGCTGGTAGGCGAAGTTGTCGGCAAAGAGTTCCATGTCGTGCGGCAGGTAGAAGAGGCAGTTGGGCGACAGCTTCTTGCGGAAGGCCTCGATGGCATTGTCTTTCACGCCGCTGTTCGACGAGTAGACGATGGTGGAGAGGTTGCTGGCGTCGACATAGATTATCTGATCGAGGCTGGTGGGGCATGTTGTCCCGTCGCTCTCGGCCAATGCCTTGTCTACTTCCTCGGTGATGAGGCTGATGGGCAGGTAGCCCGGGTCGTCGTCATCGTCTTGCACGGTTTTGACGATGAGTCCCCACTGCGCCTTTTCCTTCACGGGCGAGTTGGCATATTGTATCTCGTCGTACACCTTTTTCCATTCTATGAGGGGTTCGTAGTCGCGTGTGATGAGCTGTATCTCCATGTCGTAGTAGGAGTAGAGGCGGTGCTGCGTGCCACGCGAGGGTGCGATGTTGTAGCGTGGCTCGTCGCACACGAAGAGGTAGGCATATTTGCTGTCGTCCTTGCTCATGGTGAGCGTGGTGAAGTCGCCCGGCAATTGCCCGGTCACTATCACATGTCCGTCGGCATCGCGGCGGTGAATGGTGTCCTGCACGTTGCGGTAGCGGTCGAGACTGAAGCGATACTGGTGCAAGGTGCGGATGTCGTTGGTGGCGATGTCATGGTCGAGCTCGTCGGCGTTAGAGAAGTAGTAGGGCTGTGTGCCGCAGAGGTAGGACTGCACCTTGCGAGAGTAGTCCACGTCGTCGCCCGAGGCAGCAGGCTCACTGATGTCGTAGAGGTTTTTCAGCACCACATTGCTCTTGTCGGGTGTCAGTCCGTGGTATTCGGAGCCCACCAGCACGTCGCGGCCGTATTTGGTGTCGTCGGTGTTGTCGTAGTAGGTTTCGTCGAGGTAGTGTGTGTGCAGGTTCTGGAACGAGAAGGTGCATGGCATCACGCCCTCGCGATCCCAGTCGTTGGGTACATAGAACTTGAAGGCACCGCCATACACGGAGAAGTCGGCCGAGGCAAAGCTCTGCACGGCGCGCTTCTCGCGGTCGGCCACGTTGGGATTGTCTTTCAGACTATTCTCGCACACAATGTCAAGGCTGGTGATATAGGGGTCGAGGCCCACCATCTCCACGTCGGCAGTAATCAGCGCGCGGTAGTTGTTGGTGGCATCGTCGGCAGGCAGGCCGCTGATGCTGAACTTCACTGCGTCGTTGTTGAAGTGCGCCAGGTCGATGGTGCCGTCGGGATTGCCGGCATTCACCTGCACGGTCTCCAGTATGCCTGCGCCGTCTTTGTCGTACACGGTGAGCGTCCACGGCTGCGGCGTATAGGCAGGCTGGCTCACGGGCATCGTCTCCTCTACGCTGAACATTTTTGCTGCCGTGGTGCCAGCCTTGTCACTCTGTGTCAACTTGTAGCCCGCCAGGTCGCTGTTCCACTCGGCTTGCACAAATCGGCTGTTGTTCGTACCGAAACGCAGGTTGTTGGTGTTCTGCGCGATATTAAACAGACTGTGATAGTAACTTGAGCGGGTGTTGTTGGTACCGGTATAAGTCTGATTTGGCGGCGTCGAGGCTCGGTACACACTTATGGAGTAGGTGCCGCCGGTGCTCCGTTGGTACCACTCCAGATAGCTGTACTCTCCGTCCTGATAGTGGTAGATGCGTCCTGCTTCGTCCATCTGCCACATCTTGGCATGTGTATCGCCCACCTGCTGACGCACAAAGCGCCCTGAGGGGTGCAGGAAGTAGGTCATCGTGCCGTTGGCGGCATCGCCGTCGATGGGCAGCGTGGCAGAGATGGTAAACTTCTTCTCGTTGAACACCTCATCCTTCTCCACCGCCTCCTGCGCGGTGCCAAGGTGGTAGTGCAGCTTGCCGCTTATGATGCGGTAGCCCACGGGGTCGTGGTTGCCGTGTGAGGTGATTACCTCTGTGGGCGACTCTATATAATAGGTGCCGTTTTTCAGACCATAATAGTGTGCCTGCTGTGCGGTGCCGTCGTTTTCCACCTCCTGCGTGATGGTGGCGGCACTCGCCACATGGTTCACCGAGTCGTTCACGATGGAGCCTTCGTTGTAGAGCAGCATGTTGGCGTCGAGCTCCTCCACCTCGTGGTACTCGTAGGCGAAGTGCAGGTTGGTCTTTCCTTCCTGGCGGCGCTTGCGGATGTCGCCCAACGCTATCTTACCCGTAGGGAAGGTCACCGTGCGGAAGGAGGTGGCGCGGCTGTCGGCATACGAAGGCACGATGGGAGTGGTGAAGTTGCCGTCGGCGGCAAAGTAAATCACAAAGCGCTTCACACGAACGAGGGCGCGCTTGCTGTCTCCACTACCGCTATTGTTGCCATGGAACACGAAATAGAGGTTGTTGTCCATGTCGCTCTTCTGCATGCTGGTACGCTGAATGGTGTATTCCGTATTGCTGCGCGCGCTGCCCAGCGTGGTGCTCTGGTAGGCGGTGGCGGTGTTGAAGGTCTTGTCGGTCTCGTAGAAGTTCCACTCGTTGCGACGGCCGAACGTCTTTCCCACAATGGTGCCGGTGAGGTCGTTGACGAGGGTGACCTCATAACCCGTAAACCGGTAGCCGTCGGGCAGCGATGCCAGTATGTAGGCATTGCCGCTGCTGCTCATACTCGACATCACCAGACTTGTTACGCCATTGGCATCGGTGTAGTTGGCAAAGTTGCAGCCCTGTGTGAGCGGAAATCCGTCGGCTGTAAGCTCTGCTTCATCGCTTATCCACAGCTTGAGGGGCAGCTGATTGTGCCACCACAGCGACTTCCAACCATAGTCGAAACCCACTTCCAGTGCATCGCCCAATCCTGCGATGAGGTGCCCCGACTGCGGACTGATACTGATGTTCTGTGCTCGTAGCGCCGTGAGGGGCATGCTTAGCGCCAAGACACACAAAAGCAGCGCACGGATGGCACGCAACTTTAAAAAATATGTTAAATGTCTCATATTCAACCGTTACCTATTTATTGTATAAAAGTTAGTTAATCTGATTGCAAATGTACGGATTTTCCTTTATACAAAAGAATTTTCGCAAAGGAAAAATTATACGATTATACATTATTAACATTTCTACCCCCCCCCCCGTTAACATCCGTTAACTGAAAATTGCTAACAAACAACAAAAAGACAGACAATTAACGAATAATTATCTGTCTTTGGGACTGAGAGCGGAATGTTAAAAGGGAACTATTGTGGTGGAGATAGGGTGGAGGCGGGGCTTGATATAAAATGTAAACAATATGCAAATTCCGCCTTCCAGGCCTAATTCAGCCCCCATGCGGTGAGGCTGATGGAGCGTTCCGCCTTGTTTTCTTCCTCATCGGGAAGGTTGCAGAAGAAATCGATGCCTGTGAGGCGCTCCAGTTCGTCGATGCTGATGCAGTAGTCGGCGAGGCGCAGGCCGGGTGTCACGGTGTTGGTGTGCTCAAACCACATGCCCAGGGCACGGTAGCCGTAGCTGTTTTTCAGCAGCAGGGCCACAAAGAAATAGGTGGGCACGCGCAGCTGGCCTTTCACCTTCTCCAGTATCTGATTGTCTTCTATCGTTCCGCCTTTCACCACATAGATGGTATCGGTGGCGGCAAGCTGGTTGGTCCACTTGCGCAGTTGGTTTTCCATGATGACCCATGCTCCGGTGTATCCGTCGCCGGCGTTGAAGTTATAGTACTGCGGCTGCATGTTGGAGAAGTAGAACGTCTGCTCGTTGGCTTGCCGTGAGAAGGTGCGGTCGGCCGAGGGGCAGATGTGTCCGCGTGTGTAGCCCGATCCCGAGTACATGGCGCGTGTGTCGCTGAAGCGTTCGCCGACGGGTATGTTCGGGTCTTCTGCCCATGCGTCGGTGCGCCCGCTGCTGCCGCTGTAGCCCTTGTGCATCTGGTAGGCCACCCATCGGCTGCTCTTCTTGTCAATATCCCACTCTAGGGAGTAGTTCACGCCGTCGGGGTCGTAGCGGTCCGATGTCTTGTGGATGACAATGCGTGTGCCGCTGGCTTTGAAGCGGGGCATCTCCAGTCGGGCATATTCGGGTTGGGTCTTCGGATTGGCATTGACATTGTAATTGGCAGGTGCATTGTTGCTGCCATCGTCGTCGCCACCGCCGCAGGCAGCGAAGAAGAAGGTCATGGTGAGCAGACAGAGCAGGATGAGGAGGGTGTGTCGCTGTTTCATAGCGGTATATAATAATAAGTGGTGTATATTACAGTTGTGTCGATGGTTTGTGTTTTGGGTAAGAAAAAGGGGTGCCATGCTTTGGTATATGCAACTACCAAGCTTGTGCACCCGTGAGTGTGTTCTGATTGCGCAGGGCTTCGTTGTATGTGTGCCGCCGTGCTTACTTCTTGATTTTTCCGTAACGGCTCATGAAGCGGTCGACGCGTCCTGCGGTGTCGACGAGTTTGCTCTTGCCGGTGTAGAACGGATGTGAGGTGCTCGAAATCTCGACCTTCACCATGGGATAGGTCTCGCCTTCAAACTCGCAGGTCTCGTTGGTCTTGCACGTAGACTGTGTGAGGAACATATCGCCGTTGGACATATCTTTGAACACCACGGGACGATAGTTGTCGGGATGAATACCTTGTTTCATTGCTTTGTGTGTTTGTTTCTGATTGGTTTCTATACAATTCGGGCTGCAAAGATACGTTGTTCCTTGCAGCCCGCAAAATGTTTCGTGCTATTTTTTGTCGTTCTTCGCCGTCGGTTCATCTGCGTGGGCAGAAGGGGCCGTGGCTACTTATCTTCTAACCAGCGCTGCGGCTGCGGCTGTGTCCATTCCCATCCTGCTTCCAGTCCGTCGTGGCTGTCCCAGTCGTCGCCTTTTCCTTCGGCGCCGCCGCCCGGCACAGGTTGGTCGCCGAAATTGTAGCCGCCGCCCGAGTGGTTGGCAAGACCGCCGGTACCTTCCTGGTGTTCTCCCTGACAGATGAAGGATGGGGAGATGACTTCAGAGAGTGGACTCACATACTGTTTCTTGGTATTCATTTCACCACCTCCTTTCTTCCGTTGTGGATGTAGATGCCCGGTTGTGTGGGTTTCTGTGTGAGCCGCACGCCTTGCAGTGTGTACCAGTCGTTGGCTGTGGGCCGTTGTGTGGTGGTGGGTTGTCCGATGGCTGTTGTCTCTCCGCCGTTTTCCGGTATGATGAAGATGGCGAGTTTGCCGTCGTTGCTGCTGTTGAAGATGTGTGGCAAGTGTGCCCGGCTCACGCTGAAGTAGGCGCGGTTGGGCTTGGTCCATGCGTAGTCGCGCCACTGCGCTTCGCTATAGCCGTTGCCTGCCACGAGCGGATTGGTGTTCACCTGCACGAAGTAGCCTTTCGACACCACGAAGTTGACGTAGTGTATGTCGTTGTCGAGATTGTCGGTGCCTGCCTCCACATGTTTCATATTGACGAAGGTGCCGTAGTCGGAGGGGTTGGCATCGCCGCTCACCACAGCTCCCTTGCCCATGCGTCCGTAGCGGGCATAGCGGAAGTTGAGCGGGTTGAGCTCATCGCCGGCATTGTTAATCACGAAGCGGTCGCTGAGGTTGGCGTGCACGGCGTCGTGGGCGGCATCCTGGAAGGGATAGGGGCTCTCAGCCCAATAGGGGAAGATGGGATAGCTGTCGGGCAGGCCGATAATCACATTGTGGTCGGTGTCGGGGTTGTGGTTGGCTGTAAAATCTGCATACAGCTGTCCGTAATCGGTGAAAGGCTCATCGATGTCGACCCAAACAGGATCCTCCACTCTAGAAATCTTATCGGATAACTGTCTTTCCGACAATAATTCCACATTGAAGAGTGTGCGGTCGTCAAGGTTGTCGCGTATAAGCTGTGCGAAGTCGATGGGCGGCACATTATCAGATTCGGATACGGCAGTATATACATAATAATAGTTTAGTCCACGCATGAGGATGGTGTAGCGGGTGCCATTCATCGTAAATGCAGGCACATCATTACCTACGTCCAGGACGGTGATGACGCCCATCGCTATTCTCAGCATGATATGGTCTTCGAACATGTTGATGGTTTCATCCTCTCCGTTGACAAAAGCGTAGCGATCGCCAAACACCATCTTGTACTGGGTGGTTTCACCATTCTTCACATAGTACCCGTCTCCTGTTTCTTCTATGTACCTATACTCGTATGTATTATCAAACTCGTCCCAATCGGTAAACACGCGTCCTGTCCCTTCCCATGTGGCAAGCAAGGTGCTGAGGGCTGTTGTTTGCTCTGCGGTGAGGGAAAGTTGTTGAATTTCGCCAACATTTACCTTAAGCTCTGATGAATCATAATTGCTAGTAGAAAACACGTTGGGGCAGAGTGTTTCCAATTGTTCGAGCTCTTCATACGAGACCATGTACCAGCCTTCTTCTACCGAGGGTTCCTCCCCCAGCACTACAGGATTTCTCCTATCCCACCAGAATGGCATGGAAATATCGCTGGTATGCAGCCAATCGGGTGTCATCAGTGTGCCGTTGGGATCCACGGGATACACTCTGCGCTGGTCGCTCATCTCTCCTCTCATCGCTACGGGAGGCACGAGGTAGTAGCCCGGGCGTGGGAAGTCGATGATGATGCCTGTGCCGTAGGGCACTATTCCGTCGGTGACGGCTTTGCGTCCTATCTGCTCCACCTCTTCGTTGCCGTGGTTGGAGTGGAAGCTGTGGATGGTGTAGGGCATGAGGCTCTGCGGATAGGATGCGTCCAGCTTGGCAGTGGCACTGCTCTTGAAGGCCGCCAGCGCATCGTTGTCGGCAACGTTGAAAGCAAACTGGTCGGCATTGAAGAAGTCTTCGTTATACGGCAGGTAGGCAGCCTTCTTGTTGGTCTCGTCCCAATAGTCGACGGTGTTGGAGTACATACCACCTTTCGGCAAATCAATTGCCTTCCATGGTTTGCTGCCGGCAGAGGGCATCGGCATGGCATCGCCATCGAAGTCGGTGGCCTTACCTTTTATATCTTGACCCCTTTCATTTTTCGCAATAATCATTGGACGGAAGTTGAGTATATCGTTTTTCCATGCGCTGGTGGCGATGAGTCGCTGCTGTGGGGTGATGTTGAGCAGGTTGTAGTAGGAGCGCTGGTCGAGTACCTTTGTGCTGTCGGCTTTCAACTGCGCATCGGTGAAGGTACCCCAGCGGAACTTCACGCGGTAGTCGCTGCCGGAAATCAGCCCCATGTGGGCGTGGTTGTAGTAGTTGGTCACGCTGCCGATGGGCACGATCACACGCATACAGTTGGGCTGCATGTCGCCGTTGGCATCGGTGTAGCCCCTATAATTAACCCCAAAGGGGCATCCCTTGATATAGTCGGGCACGGTGGTGCACGCCTCGTCGAACTCGGCGGTGAACTCGCTCCTCTGGAAAGCAAAGGCACCATTGTGGATTTGCAATGCAGCATGATAGTCGGCAGCGGCATTCAGCTTCAGATATTCGAGACCATTGTCAGCGAAAGCATCCTTTCCGATATATTGTATGTTGCTCTTCCAGGGCTGGGCATTGAGATTGAACTCCCCCTTGAGGGCACAGCGACTGAATGCATCTGCTTCTATCCGCTCGAGTGTGGCAGGCATTCCGTCGATGGCGTTGATGCCCGAGTGCTCGAAAGCACCTTCACCGATGGTGGTCAGCTGGGTGTTGCTCAGGAAGGACAGCGAGGTAAGGCTTTCGTCTTCTGCGAAACAGTTGTTGCCTATCGTGGTGAGTGCGGCGGGCACCTGCACGGTGGCAAGAGTATCACAATCGTAGAACATGCTCTCGCTCAATGTCGTCAGATTCGTTGCCGCTGAGAGGTTGGCCGACAGCAGTGAATCGCAATTCTGAAAAGCTCCCGTCCCGACGGTTGTAATGTTGGCAGGCAAGGTGAGGCTCTCCAGTCCGGTCCTCCCGAAAGCTCTGTCGCCAATGGTGGTCAGCGTAGTGCCCCAAGTGATGGTCTTCAGGGCATGGCACCCTTCAAAGCTTTTTTCGGGCAGCGTAGTGATGTGCGCGTTTTGCGAGAAGTCGATGCTCTCAAGAAAAATGTTGTCTCTATAATAGCTCTCTGTAAAAGGATATTCATGTGTGATTGTGGTGACGGTGCTGGGCAGTACGATATGTTTTATCCCCGGTCGGTGGAATGCACGCAGGTCCAGATGGGTGACATTTTCCATGCCGGTGAGGGTGAACGAGGTTCTGCCGTCAGAGAGATAACCGTTATAGTTGGGAGCAACACCATAGTTAACTTCCGTTCCCCAGATGGCACCAACGGTGGTGATATTCGACGGAATGTTGAGCGCCTCGAGTTCATAGAATCCCTCGAACATGCCGTCAGGCAAGGCCGTAAGAGAGGTCGCACCAGATAAGTCTATCGTACCGTTCTGTACCAGGCCGGAACAATTCTGAAAGACACTACTACCCAGTGTGGTTGTCAGACTGCCTATCGGCATAGTGGTTAGCTTGCTTTTTCCAAAAAACGCCCTGTCGCCAATGGTCTTCACCTTGTTATATTCGCTGCCGACGATAAGTTGGCTGTTGCTGTCGCGGTCAGGACTGCCATCGTCTTTCACTTTGTAGAAGTGCAGATTTTCCAAGGGGGACAATGCGTTACTCCCGAGCGCATCGTTGCCAATGCGTGTGATGGTTTCGGGAAGATAGAGGTTAATCGAGGATAAAGTAGAGTTAGCATTTGGGCTCCACAGCCTGAAGGCATCATCAGACAACTCTGTCACAGTGAATGTGTATCCTTCGTACGTACCAGTTCTTACATAAATCTGTGAAGGTACATACACATTGGCTATCAGCGTTTCAGCGTCGTAGGTGGGCTGACCTTTATATGGGTGCTGATAGTCTGGTACGTAATTCATATTAAACTTCGTTATCATGCACTTGCTACCGTAGTTATACGTAGCCGACAGCCCTTTGTCGCCAGTGTACTTATAGCTTGCGCCGAGTGCCACATTGCCGGTCTTGGCGGCAGCATTAAGGCTCGTGGGGTCGATAGTGAAGAGCACTTCGTAGCGCATGTACTTCAACTGCTTACTATCTATCCCGTAAGCATCATCCATTGGTGTGGGGGTTCCCATGTCGAACGCCGCATCAGCCGGCCATGCCATGGGATCGGCGACTTTGCCCCAGCGCGTCTGGCTCTGGCTGGGTACACAGCGGATGACGTACTCGGCATTCTCAAACTGCAGGTCGGCATCGTCTTGTGCCGACAGTGCCGTCGGCAACACTGTCGCCAACAGCAGCAATGTGAAGAGAAACTTTTTTTTCATTAGTCTCAATATATTAATAATGGTGTCAAATTTGCTTTATGCTGACAGCCTGCACTCTTCCTACAAAAAAAAAAGGCTGGCTCGGCTAATGGTGATAGTCTGGGTCAGTCTGCATTCTCGCGTGCATTCTCGCGTGCATTCTCGTTTGCGGTGCAAATGTACGACCTTTTTTTTTCTGCCAAATATTTGTGAGTATTTTTTTTGCTTGGATTACTTCCAACCTTTTCTCGCCTAAGCAATTGAAGTGAACTTCATTGCCTTGACATTTGGTCTTCCTCTTTGGCCTGTGGCCTTCACTGCTCACGCTCGGCAGAGTCCATGCGAGCATCACTCTGCACTCGCTTAATCGCAGCGTTCGCACCTCAGCAATCGGAACAAGTTCCATTGCCTTGACTTTGTCTTCCTCCTTGGCCTGTGGCCTTCACTGCTCACGCTCGGCAGAGCCCATGCGAGCATCACTCTGCACTCGCTTAATCGCAGCGTTCGCACCTCAGCAATCGGAACAAGTTCCATTGCCTTGACTTTGTCTTCCTCCTTCGCACCTCAGCAATCGGAACAAGTTCCATTGCCTTCGGTTTGGCGTCGGTTCGGTTTGGCGTCGGTTCGGTTTGGCGTCGGTTCGGTTTGGCGTCGGTTCGGCTTATCGAAAGCGTTCCTTTATTCTGCATCTGTTCTGTGCCTCGTGTGCGAAAAAAGCGGCCGGACATGGAGTCCGGTCGCTTTTTATTCAGGGTCAGGTCAGGTACCTGTGTTATTTTTTCTTCAACAGCACGGGCAGCTGCTTGTCTACTTCTGCATAGGCACCGTAGCTTTTGTGGTCGGGCGAGTACTGCACGGTCTTCTGCTTGTCAACATTCTTGATGCTCTTGGTGTAGTTGCCGTCATCGGTGATGTCCCACAGGTAGTTGTTGGGCAGTGTGCCTTCGGGCAGCTGTGCCACGTTGAACGAGTTGAAGGTGCCGTCCATGTAGTAGAAGCGTCCGCTCTTGTCGCTGATGAGGAAGTAGTTGCCTGACACGGTGATGGTGAACTCGTAGTCGGCACTGCATGTGATCTGGTTGTTGGCGAAGTCGGCCTGCTCCACATAGAGCCAATCGTAGTTCTTGGCAGCGTCTACGGGCTTAGCCACGGCGTATGCCGATCCTGCCACGGGTGTGGCGATGATGTAGGTGCCGCTCACCACGTTGGTCTGACTGTAGAGTTCATAGGTAGCTCCCAGTGGCTGCTCACCGCCGGGCTTGGTGCCGATGGCCTGTCCGTTGATCTCGGCATAGGTGGTGTTCTTCACGCCGGGCACGTTGAAGTAGGTGGCGATGTCGCCGTAGAGCAGCACTTCCTTCTTGAGGTTGGCGGGGTTGGTGCTGAGGTTGATCTTGTCGCGTATGGTGCCCTTGGGCAGCTGCACGGGCATGCAGTTGGCCACGCTGGTCTCCGAGGGGCTGGCAGCGATGAGGATGTTGGTCTCGGTGGCGCCGTCGGCAGAGAAGGTAGCGCCCTCTTCAAGCTTTTGGCCATTGACAAAGCCTACGATGTATCCCTTCACATATACGCCTGTGGCAGAACCTTTGGCAATAGCGTCGGTCACGGTGTAGGGGTCTTCGTATGAGCCCTTGCCGGTGGGGTCGGTGCCGCCACCGCCGCCGGTGCCGTTGAGGTCGAAGTCGGCAGGTGTCACGTTGGTCTCACCGGTGCCTTCCAGCATCTTGAGGTTCTTCACCTCCCATGTGCGGCTGCTCTTCACGCTGGCATCGTAGTAGAGTGCGATGCGCACGTTGGGCTGGCCGATGTACTCCGACGGGATGTTGACGCTGTACTTGCTGAAGGTGTTCCAGTCGGTGCCTTCCACGAGGTCGCCGGTGATGTCTTTCCACACGGTGGTGGTGGGGTCGCCGGTATACTCATCGGTGATGAGCACTGCGTCGCGTCCTTCGTTGGACTTGTAGCGGAAGATGTATTCAAACTCGAGGAATGCGCCTTCCGACTTGCTGAGGTCGACATTGGGGCTTACGAGGAAGCTCTGCGACTCGGTGTTGGTCTTGTCGGTGGAGTTGTAGCCCGATGCCTTGGCGGTGGAGAAGTCGATCATCCATTCCACGCCTTTGGTGGTTATCACCTCAAAGGCTCCGAACTCGGTGCTGAACGGCTCGTTGAGATACTCGCCCTCTACGGGTGTGGGGTCGTCGCCGCTGGGCGTGTCGTAGGGTTGGGGCACGTCTTCGCAGCTGGTGAATGCCAAGGCGCCGAAGGCCAGGGCAAACAGGGAACGAAATAGCTTTTTCATGATGTGTGTATTGTTATTGTGTTGAGTGCGATGGATTGTGTGCTATATATATATTAATGGTGTAGGTGCATGTCGTGTCATTTCACGAGCACGTTCTTTATCTCCCATGTGGCGGCTCCGTTGGAGGTGGAACGGTAGCGGAATGCTATGCGGAAGTTGCTGTTGCCGCACCACTGCTTGAGGTCGACGGTGGAGGTGATGAAGTTCCAGTCTTCACCCGATGCCCACTTGTCGAGGGATATCTCCTGGAAGGTGTTGTTGCCGAAGTTGCCGCCGCCCGTGTATTCGGTGGAGACATACACATTGAGGTCGGTACCCGGTCCGGCTCCGTAGCGCCATACGTGGTCGAAGGTGAGTGTGGCATCGCTCACGCTGCTCAGGTCGATGCTGGGGCTGATGAGCCATGCGTCGCTCTCGTAGGCTTGTCCGCCTACGAAGGCCGATGCCTTGGCACCGTAGCGTGAATCGTGTGCCCATACGTAGGAGATGCCCTCAGCCAGTTCTTTGAGATGCACAATCTCGAAGTCGCCCAGACTCTCGGCGAAGGTCTCGCTGAAGATAGCCCCCTGTGCGGGCTTGATGTCGTCGGTGGAGCGCAGCAGTATCTGCCATGTGTTGTTGAATCGTGTGAAGATGCCGGTGATGTCTACATCGCCTTCGGGCATGATGTCGTTGGCAAAGTCGGCGTAGGTGCTTGTGCGTAGCACGAGCTGGCTGCTCTGTATGCCTTCGAAGTCGCGGTTGGCGCAGTTGGCGGTGAGTGGCACGCTGCCGTCGTTGGGTGCGAAGACGGCTTTGCCGTCGGCGGCCTTGATCTTCACGCCGCGTATGGTCATGAGCTTGCCGCAGTTGGCCTCCATGTAGGCGGCGTTGCCGAGCTGGCTCTTGTCAAACTCTTCGGGCTCAACGTTGGCGGGGTCGGCCTTGCCCACGAGCTTGTAGTGCTGGTTCCAGAGCATGCGGCTCATGCGGCTCACGTAGGTGCTTCCGCTGGCGCTGGTGTAGGGCACGCCTATCTCTGCCTGCTGGCCGTAGGCGCCTATCCAGAGGTCTTGCAGCTCGATGAGCACTTCCTGTCCCACGGGCAGGTAGCCGTAGAGTCCGCCCTGCGCGATGCACACGATGATGGCACCGGTCTCGTCCTGCAGGGAGATTTCGTTGTAGATGTTGCCAGTGAGGTCGTTGCCCGTCACGTAGCCTTTTATCTGCATGGGCTCGGTGACTTGCTTCATGCCGTTGTTTTTGATGGTGGAAGCAAACTGTGACTTCAGTTGTGCGATGGTCACGAGGTTGGTTTCCTCTATGTCGTTGTTGCCATAGGGCGAGTCACCCTCTTTCGGGTCGGCATAGTCGGCACCCATGCACGAGGCCAAGAGTAGTCCGACCATACACATGCTGAGATATTTGAGTAGTTTCATATTGCAAAGGTGTTAGATGTATGGATGTTGGTGTGATGGGTGATTAGAATCTGTAGGTTACGTTAAACATTCCGTTGATGCCTTGTGCGTAGTATTTTTTCGGGTTCTTGGAGAACTTGTATGCGCGCACGTTGTCGCTGGCGGTATAGTCGCTGCGGCTCTGCTCGTAGCCTCCGGTGCATATCTTCTGGTTGTTGAGCAGGTTGGTGAACATGAGGTTGAGCGACAGTTGTCCGGTGCGCAGGCGGAAGGTCTTGCCAATGCTTCCGTCGAGCATGAAGCCGCCGTGTCCCTTTGCCTGGCTGATGGCTCCGGGCAGGAAGTTGCCTTCGTTGTCGTAGACGTCGCCGTAGACGCGCTGGCGGTTGTTGAGCGAGCTCTCGTAGCGGTAGGAGGGCGAGTAGCTCAGGTAGATGCGGTCGTAGTAGTTGCCCTTCAGGTCGATAAACCATCCGTTGTTGTGGTAGCTCAGTATGAGGCTGTAGGCGGAGAGCGGTGTGCTGGCCTCGTGCATGCCCTTATTGTACACCTTCTCACTGGTGTAGGTAGCCTCGGTGGAGTTGAGGTAGCGCACGTTGGCGTTGTTGATGTTCTTGGCCTGGCTGATGGTACCGATGGCGCGCACGTCGAAGTGGCGCGTGATGGTGAACTTGGAGCCGAGCTCCACGCCGTAGTACTTCTTCTCTATGCCTGTCATGGAGACGTAGGAGAAGGAGTTGATGTCGTCGAAGTAGAACTGCTGCCACTCTGTGGCGTGCTGCAGCCAGCTGACGTAGCCGTTGATGCTGAGGTGCATCCAGGCGTTCTGGTACTGATAGTTGAGCTCCGAGCTGAACACGCGCTCGTTGCGCAGGTCTTTCACAAACTCGTTGTTCACCTCGGGCGACACGAATGCGGTGTTGGCCTGGGGTGCGTTCTGCTGGTAGCCTGAGCCGAGGCGCAGTGTGTGTCCGCTGCCCAGGTTGAAGGTGGCGCTGGCCTTGAAGCCGCCCTCGGTGAAGCGTGCGATGTCGCTCTTGCCGAAGGAGTTGTCGGCAAACATACCGTTGCGCATGTGTCCTTTTCTTCTCATGCCCACGGCGCCGAAGCGTCCGGCCACGTTGAGGTAGGTGTTGCCTATGGAGGCGCCGTAGCTGGTCCATGCCATGCCTTTGTGCACGAGCAGGTCGTAGTCGTAGCCGAACTTGTCGCCTTCGTAGACGAGGCGTCCGAGGCGGTTGGGGCCTGCGGTGTTGAGGTCGTACTGCACGGCGTCGGACATCACGCTGTAGTTGCCCACGGCGTAGGTGTTGATGTTGTGGAAGGAGGAGGCACCGAGCATGTCTTCCAGTGTCTGATAGTGCATGCCCTTGTTGCTGCCCAGCTTGAAGCCGATGTTCCACGACTGGTTCTGCGATATCTGCTTAGAGAACGTGGATGCCAGCTGGAAGACGAGTGCGTCGTTGTGCTTGGCCTGCAGGTAGTACATGGCGTCGGCTCCTGTCAGTGCCGTCTGCCGGTTGGCCCAGTACAGGCGGTCCCACTGTATCTGCTGGTTGGCCTTGCGCGACTTAAAGTAGTCGTAGGCTGTCTGCCAGTCGGCCACGCCCTGGTCGGTGCGGTTTTGCGTGTCGTTCACGTCCCACACGTCGTAGTAGGAGCTGGGCATGTTTTTCCAGTAGTCGGGATGCGGGTTGTCGGTATTGTTGTAGTTGAGCTTTGTCGACTTATACATGGCATACATGCCAGTGAAGGTGGTGGTGAGCTTTGTGCGCTCGTCGATGGTCCAGTCCCATGTAAGCAGTGCCGTGGGTGCGAAGTCGTTTACCACGCGCGAGTTGCGGCGGTGTCCGTTCTGGTAGCCCCAGTAGGGATTGTACTGGTAGTTGTTGGTTATCCAGTACATCTCGTCGGTCGATGCTCCCTGGCTGGCGCGCTCTGTGGGGTTGCCCCATGTGGCGAAGGCGAGCGAGTGCTTCTTGTTGAACACTTTCTGTACGCCGAGGAAGTAGGACAGCGAGTTGTAGAACGTGCCTTCCACTGCTCCGCGGTTAGCCCATCGGTAGGCCACGCTGGCAGCCAGTGCCCAGCCCTTGGCGCTGAGGCCCGAGGCGTAGGTGAACATGCCGCGCAGCATGTAGTTGCGGTTGGCCAGTCCGAGCGACACGCGCTTGCCGGCGGGCAGCTGCGCAGCGCGGAAGTTGTAGTTGTTGCTTCCTGCCAGGCCCGGCATGGCGAAGGCGTTGTGCTCATAGGGCAGGGCAAACTCCACGTTGCGGGTGATGTTGTTGAGTCCGCCTATCTGCGAGTAGCGGAACTGGCCCGACTCCATGTCGTTCATCAGCGCGCCGTTGATGTACACTTCGTTGAAGCGCTGGTTGTAGGCCCTGTAGCGGAACCTGACGGGTGAGAACAGGTAGCCCACCTGCGATGCGTAGGCGTCACTGTTGGAGTTGAGGATCGTGACGTTCGACGACATGTCGTCATCCTCTCCCAATTGCGCTTCAGTGAATGTGAATGCCGATTCGTCGACTTCCGAACCGGCCTCCGGCTCGGTGGGTTTCACGTTTTGCGCAAAAGCCGTAGAGCCGCATAGCAGCGCAATCATTGCAAATTTCAGTTTCTTGTGCATAATGATTACTATATTATAATGAATGTTTTCAAAGGGCAAAGATACGGCAATTTCCGCACTCGTGCACCATAGCAGTGATTTTTTTTCTGTTTTAGGCACGCGCTAACTTTTTATTGCTACATTTGCAGTCAAACTTCACACCACACTGAAAGTATGAAACGTCTTCTGCTCATCTTCTCTCTGTGCTGCCTGGTGCTCACACTGGCAGCGCAGAAACGCTACGCCGTGTACGGCGTGGGATTCTACAATCTGGAAAACCTCTTCGACACTTGCCACGACGAAGGGAAAAACGACTACGAATATCTGCCCGACGGCAAAAACAAATGGAACGGGCTGAAATACACCAACAAGCTGGCCAACATGTCGCGCGCACTGGCCGACATGGGCACGGAGATGCTGCCCGTGGGCTGTGCCGTCATCGGCGTGAGCGAGGTGGAAAATGCACGCGCGCTGACCGACCTGGTCAACCAGCCGCCGCTCAAGGAACGTAATTTCCAGTTCGTGCACATCGACGGCCCCGACCGCCGAGGCGTCGACTGCGCACTGCTCTACAACCCCAGGCTGTTCAAGGTCGACGACGTGAAGCTGCACATCTACAAGATGGAGCTGCCGCAAGACAGCCTGCGCGCACCCACGCGCGGCTTCCTCGCCGTGAGCGGACAGATGGGAGGCGAGCATGTGGGCATCATCGTATGCCACTGGCCGTCGCGCTTCACAGGAGGATTCTACCGCGAGTCGGGAGCACGGCAGGCCTACGCCGTGAAAGACTCCATGCTGCGCGCCGACCCGCAGTGCAAGGTGTTTGTCATGGGCGACATGAACGACGACCCCACCAACCTCAGCATGACCAAATACATGCACTGCAAGGCTGAGATCGACGACGTGGAGGAAGGCGACATGTACAACCCGTGGTACAACGTGCTCGTCAAGCAAGGCACCGGCACGCTCATGTATCAGGGCAAGTGGAACCTCTTCGACCAGATAGTGCTCTCGCCCAACCTGCTCATACAGAAACACACCACCGATGCACACACGCTGAAATACTTCCGCCACAAGATACAGGCCTTCCCCTACCTCTTCCAAACGGAAGGACGATACAAGGGCAGCCCGCTGCGCACACACGCAGGAGGCACATGGCTCAACGGATACAGCGACCACCTGCCCGTGGTGGTATACGTAAGAAAAGAAATACAGTAAATTGCTGAAATGCAGCGCCGATGGTCCCGACTGGCGCTGCATTTTAGGTAGGTTCCATACATTGACGGAACACACCTTCAGTGTCAGGTCGCCGGCACAGCACGACAACAGCGCAGACAAGACAATACTCAACTCACATCACACAACCTTCTTTTCCCCCCACTACCCTACTATGACTATCATCGGCATTGCAGGTGGCACCGGCTCGGGCAAGACCACCGTAGTACGCAAAATCGTCGAGGCGCTGCCGCCTCACTACGTGGCTGTGGTACCGCTCGACTCCTACTACAACGACACCACACACATGACAGAGGAGGAACGGCATGCCATCAACTTCGACCATCCCGACGCCTTCGACTGGAAACTGCTCCACCGACAGGTGAACGACCTGCGCAACGGTATCGCCATAGAGCAGCCCACCTACTCATACATTCTCTGCAACCGACTGGCAGAAACCGTGCACGTGGAACCAAAACCCGTCATCATCATCGAGGGCATCATGACGCTCATCAACAAAAAGCTGCGCGACCTGATGGACCTCAAGATTTTTGTCGACACCGACAGCGACGAACGGCTCATACGCAACATACAGCGCGACACCGTGGAGCGAGGACGCACCGTGGAACAGGTGGTGGAACGATACCTCGACGTGCTCAAGCCCATGCACGAACAGTTCATAGAGCCCACCAAGCGATATGCCGACCTCATCATACCACAGGGAGGCGAAAACCATAGAGGCATCGCCATACTGCGCAAGTACATCGAGGGCATCGTGGCAAAGGAGTCGGGAGAGTCGGGAAAATAAGGAAACAGGCCCGCACTGCCTGCAACAAGTGAGCGGAGCATAGCGCCGTTGGCCGACTATGCTCCGCTCACTTGTCTTGTCTGCTAATTCAGGGCCTTAGCTCATCAGCCCCTCTCCCTTCTGCTCCTCAATCTGCTCGTAGGGCACATACTGCTTCTTCTCCGCACGGCGCAGCAACAGCATGTTGACCACCTCGGTCACGCCGAACACGATGAGCGCAATGCCGATGATGAGAAACATCGTCGACTCCACCGCCAACGGCTTCACCAGCACAAACAGACCGGCAAGCAGCAACACGCCGGGGCATATCCAGAACCAGCCCGGCAACGGCATCACCTTGCGCACATTGATGAGGGCGGCAAACTGATTGACGGCGGCAAGCAGGATGAGAGCCGCCAGCACGTACATCAGCAGCTTATGAAACTCCGTGGGCTCCAACGCCATGAGGAAGCCGAACACCAGACTGCCCATCGCCACGATGGGCACCACAAAGAGCTCGCGCGCCGTGCCGTCAGATTTGCCGTCGACCGGCCCACCGGCTGAGCGACGACGGAGGCGGTCGTTGTAGTAGGCCGTGCACGCTATCGCACCCGACAACAGAAACATGATGCCTACGGCAATGGTAATCACCTTCAGCGTGGTGTCGGTGTTCTTCACAAGCAACACGCCCATGGCAATGGCAATGATGGAACGGAACAAAGGGGAAGTGATGATTTTCATAATGCTAAAGATTGATGGTCTGTCATGCAAAGATACACCATATATTTGTGCGGCACAACATTTCTTGCTACTTTCGCAGCCAAAGCCACCACACATGTTCACACTCTACATCGTCCGCCACGGCGAGGCGGAAGGCAATGTGCAGCGCGTGCTGCAAGGGCAGACACCCGGCAGGCTCACCCCCGCAGGCATTGAGCAGGCACGCCGGGTCGCAGCACTGCTGACCGACACCGCCGTCGACGTCTTCGTGAGCAGCGACCAGCAGCGCGCCGTCGACACCTGCCGCATTCTCGCCGCGCCACACCCGCAAGCCAGCATCGCCACTACACCGCTGCTGCGCGAACGCGACTGGGGAGACTTCACCGGACGCAACATCGACGAGGTGCAGGGGCTGCCCTTCCCCGACAACGTGGAGACACTGCCGCAGCTCATGGCACGCGCACAGCAGTTTCTCGACGAGATGGAAGCACACCACAAGGGGCAGACGGTGGTGGCGGTATCCCACGGCATCATGCTCAAGGCACTGCAGGCAGTGTTCTACAACAAGAAGATGCACGAGGTGGAGAAGATGGCCAACGCCGAAGTGAGGTGCCTGCAACGCTGACACAAAAACGCCGAGACTCCTTGCGGATGCCCGGCGGATATACATCTGAGAAGAAAGAAATCGCACTATTACTCCATACGCTTCATCACGTCACGCAGGAAAGCGTCGCTCACATTTTCATAATCAGCCTTGTCGTAGATATAGAGCAGTTGAAGTTCATCGGAAACGATGCGCACACGAATAATAACCCGTGCCCCACCGCTTTTGCCTCGACCTTTTGATGTGATAGCCAAACGTACCTTTCTTACACCGCCATCAAGTTCCACACCCTGCAAAGGATTCTGCAGCAGCGAGAGAAGCAGCTTCTCAAAGTCTTGTTGCAACGACTTGTGCCGTTTCTTCAATCGCTTGAAGGCTGCGCGAAAAACCGCCGATGTTCTGACCCTCATAGTGCGCGCAATTGTTCTATGGCCTCTTTGCCGCTCAGGCTTGGCTCCGTTTCCACCTGTTTCATGCTACGCTTGATGATGCGTCCCAGTTTATAGGCTTCTTCCAGCTGGAGCATCCTGTTCCAACGGCGGGTGCTCATGCTGACAACCACCCGCCCGGGTGTTCTGCTGATAATTGCTTCCATAATCTTCTTGCGTTGTATTGTTACGCATGCAAAGATAAGCTGTTTCAGCCACATTATCGCAGCATCACTCCGTTTTTTATATCCGTTTGCTACATGTAAACCATCTTTGTGAACGGCAACCAACAGCGCACCGTCGACATCAGGCACAGCGCATGGCCGCGCACAACAGTTTCCTGACGAGGTGGAGAAGATGGCCAACGCCGAAGTGCGATGTCTGCAACGCTGACACAAGTGTTTCCTGCCGGATTACTGAGTGATACCTATGGTGACACGAAGTTTGTTTTTCGAATTTTCCCATTTGCCTGCACTAAACCGCATAACGCACTGACGCACAACGAGATGGAAGGTGTAAGCGATTTTTGCCGCTTACACTCGCTTACACACCCACTATATAACACACTGACACACAACAAGATGAAAAGTGCAGGCAATTTTTCGCCGCTTGCACCCGTTTCGAGGGGGGGGAGGAGCGAGAAGGAAGGAGGGATGGCAAAGGAAATAGTTGAGGAGGAAAAGTCAGGCTTTTGCAAGTATTGCCCAATCACAATGCGATCGGGCAATACTTGCACACCAATCGGGCTTTACTTGCAACGTGATTGGGCAACACTGGCCATTAACTGAGCAAAACAGTTGCCATCGGGCAACACTGGGAGCACGAAGCTGCAGTACTGGGAGCGCAGACGGTGACATCTGCGCTCCAAAGCCCTACCAACCCGGCCGACCATACCTCCCTACTCTACCCTCTTTTCATCTCTTCTCCTCCTCCCATCTCATTCCTCTCTCCTTCTCCCCTCCCATCTCATTCCTCTCTTCTTCTCCCCTCCCATCTCCCTGCCAGTGCAGGCAGTGTAAGCGGCAAAAATCGCTTACACCTTCCATCCTGCTGTGCTTCAGTGTGTTATGCGGTACTGGTGTAAGCGAGTGTAAGCGGCAAAAATCGCTTACACCATCTATTCTGCTGTGCTTCAGTGTGTTATGCGGTTTAGTGTAAGCAACTGCGAAAAAACGGTAATTACCATGTAGGGCAACGCCCCATGCTGTTCGCTACCGGGCAATGCGAATTTTTTGCGGATTATTTTGCCGGTTCTAAAAGATGCCATACCTTTGCATTGCAGAAACTATTCAACAGACAACGCATCACGGCGCTTATCGCATTGACCGTTCCACAGTAGCGCACCTATCCACTGCTATGAAACAGCCGATTTTCATATACCCTTCTCTTAAGACAACACGACACAATGGTCGTGCTGTTTTAACATTTATTTACCCCCCCCCCCCTATCAAAGTTAAGAATTCTTAACAACACACTGTCTCTTCGGAGTGAGCAGATTGCTCCGACAGGGAGGCATTGTGTCCGTATGGCAACTCGTGCCGTGCGGGCTCTGTTTGCGTGCGTGGCACTCAAGGGGTGCGATACGGAAAAGGTCATTCAAAAGTAAATTGCCCGCTTGATGTTAACAACCGATTACCATTATATATATAACTATGAAAACAAAGACTTATACAGACGACAAGCAGCGCAAACGGTACCTTCGTCCTGAGGCTGTATTGTTGGTGTCGGACAGCAGGTCGGACACACTGCCCTTGATGGCAAGCGGCACCGGTACAGAAGTAAATGCGGGTGACGACGGTCACGACGACGGAGAGTTTGACGACGACGACGGAAACGGGGGCAAGCCGTTTGACTTCGAAGACGGTGATATGGAAGACCCTCGGTTCTCTGACACCAAACCGGCGTGGCGACACCTGTAGGTGCGAGCGATGGGCAACCGTTGCACACGCCGGGGTCTCGCTCTTCCTGGCACTGCCGCACCCACAAAAACCTCTTACACCTCACCATCTAGCACAATCAATAAATGAAACACACCATGAACAACAACAGAGCTATCCATCCGAAGCCACACCATTGGCTTTCATTGCTTTCATTGGCAGCAGTACTATTGATGTTCGCATCCTGTGCAGACGACCTCTACGAGGAGGGCGCCAATCGCCGTCCACTCGATTTCAGCGACTACCCCACCCGTTTCGCGGCAGTGGAGTCGCTGGAAGAAGCGTCCGCATCCAAGGCGGCGAAAAAGATTTCCACCGACTATGACAAGAAATGGTGGTGGACATTCGGCGACCACATCTTCGTGAAAGACGGCAGCAGCTTCGTCCGCAGCGACACGTCGGATATCCCCCTCCCCGCGACAGGTGTCTCGCTGGTGCAGGATGCCAACTTCTATTTCAAGGAGACGTTTGAAGGCGACCGCTACGATGTGTACTATACGGGTAACGGCGGCACGAACGGCAAATATGCCGACTCGGTGCACATCACTCCCGTGCAGTGGCAGACAGCGTTCGGTGCCGGACATGTAGGCAAGTACGGCGACTGTGCCACAGGCACTGCCACACGCCAGAACGAGTCGCTCTTCCATGTGCAGCTCAACCACAAGGCGTCGTATCTGCTCTTTACCCCGCGTGTGGCCAATGCGAGCTACAACACCAAGCTGCGCAGCATCACCGTGACGAGCGACAACACTATCTGCGGCGACTACGCATTCGGTGCCGGAGGCCTCGACAAGGACAACGTGAAGAACGGCGGCAAGAAGATCACGCTCAACCTCTACACTGTCGATGCCCTCGGCAAGGAGCATTATCCCTTCGCCCTCAGCGACTTCAAGGACACCGACAAGTGCCTCTACATGGTGCTGCAGCCCGGCGACCACAAGGTGTCCATCACCTACGAGATGGTCGATAGCCTCGGCAAAAAGTCAAACATGCAGATACAGCAGGTGAAGCACAACAAACTGACCAATAAGTACGAATACAGCTACACCGACTCCATCGCACCGGCCACCCGTTGGAAAGTGACGCGCGAGCTGAAAAGCACAGCACACACGTTCACGGAGAACGGCTTCACCAAAGTGTCGCATAAGCTGGAAGGCTCCACGGAGTTGATGCGCTTCCGGATTCCATATACCTACTATGAGTGGGGAGCGGCAGGATGGTTCTGGCTGACAGCTGCCGAAAATGCTGAAAATGGAAATGGTAGCGCAACCTATTCTTTTTATCCACAATTAGCGTCGGGTCATTCCAGCACATTAAGGACTTTGAAATGGACGTATTCTACAGGATGGCCAACTAATGCAGATCCCTCAGACATTTCCAATTATGAACGCTCAGGAGCTCCTTTAAGCTATATATATCCAGGATGGAGCTATTTGTTAGGTTACACTGGTGACCAAAATGCCAATGTAATATGTTATCCCAAGACATTATGGTTAGGTGGCACTACAAGTACCAATAGATGGTGGTATCCAACGAGATACGGCGGCGAGGTAATAGAGTGTCCTTATGCACCCTATGTAACACAAGGGCGCTCTGATATTAATGTAGCTGTGTCTTCTTTTGTAAGTACAATCTATGGTAAAACAATTGGAAGCAAGTATCACACCGTTTATTGGAACTCGGGTCAAGGAAATGTAATGAGATCTATTTTTAAGATGCCCTCAGCCAACGAAATGACTTACTATCTGAAATATGGCGATATTCATCGTGACAACAGTACGTTGTGGAAAATAGAGGGTTATTGTGGCGATACTACACTCTGCCGTGGCGGTATCTGGGTAAAGAAGAAGAAGGTTATTGAAGCAGAAGGTCATTCCTTCAGCAGCGAAGTGTCAGCCTATAACAACATAGACCTGCGCTATCAGTCGCCCGGCAATAATTATATTTTCCGTCACTACAACGAAGATGCACAAGTGCCGGCAGCTGAAGCTGCAGGAGGCGCGGTTGCAGATGTGAAGTATGGTGTGCCTGCCAATAAGGACGACTATTTCTTCCTGCCGCTTTTAGGCTATATGCACAATGTGGGCAATTCACCGGGAACTTCAAGCAATGGCATGGACTGGAGTGCTAATAAAGGACAATATAAATTCGTAGGTGCAGAAGGTTATTACTGGACACGTACCATGTGGCCGAATTCCATCATAGCTGGGCAAACAAATGCTTACAATACGCATGGTGATCGCGAATCATATTACTTGCATATCACGCCTTACTATGTTGCCCTTTGCTGGGATATACGCGCTAACCGCATACATGGATTCGTGGGCAACGAACGTCCCGACTGGTGCCGAACGATGCCTTATGCAGAGAGATATACTCACGAATATGGTGGAGAGAGTAAAAACGACACTTGGTTCCAGTAGTCATCTCCAACACCTGCACATTCCATGAAACACACACGATTGACAGTTTTTCTGGCCTTTGTCCTTTCTGCGGGTTCGCTCTCTGCCCAGGAGCCATCGTTTGAGTCGGCTTCACAGGCTGTGCAGCATATGGGAACGGGCTGGAACCTCGGCAACACGCTCGACAGCCACGCCGACGGCATCACCGATGTGACAGCCACCGAGACACTGCGCGGACAGCCCGTCACCACACCCGAACTGATGGAGATGCTGAAGATGGCAGGCTTCGGCACCGTGCGCATACCCGTGACATGGTATCCGCATACAGATGCCGACGGCAACATCGATGCCGCATGGCTGGCACGCGTTCGACAGGTGGCCGACTATGTGTTGGACGAAGGCATGTACTGCATCGTCGACCTGCATCACGACACAGGCAAGGAGGATGCCGCCTACCCGAAAAAAGCGTGGCTGAAGGCCGACATGGCCAACTACAACGCCAACCGCGAACGATTCGAGCATATATGGAGGCAGATAGCCACGGCCTTCAGCGACTGCGGTCAACGGCTGCTCTTCGAGGGCTACAACGAACTGCTCGACCCGCTGGGCTCGTGGAACTACGCCTCGTACAACGCCGACGGAAGATACGATGCCGCGACAGCCACATCGGCCTACGATGCGGTGAACGCCTATGCCCGCAGCTTCGTACAGGCAGTACGCAGCACAGGCGGTAACAACGCACAGCGCAACCTCATCGTCAATACCTACGGCGCATGCACCGGCATGGGCACGTGGAGCGACTACCTCGCAGAGCCTCTCGCGCGCATGGAGAAACCCGAAGACAGTGAGCATATACTCTTCGGCGTGCATGCCTATGTGCCCATAGTAAACACCGACACCGAAGGCAACATTCTCAGCAGCCGCTCGCTGGAGACCATCGGCTACCTGCTCGACGGGATGATGAGCAACATCAATACCCACCTGAAGGCCAAAGGTGCGCCCGTGGTTATCAGCGAATGGAACACCTCGACGGTGGACCGCTCGCCCACCGACTACGACCAGCGCAGAGAGCATCTGATGGACTTTGCCGAGCTGTTTCTCTCCAAGGTGAAGGCCAACGGAATGGCTGCGTGCTACTGGATGGGCCTGACGGACAAGTCGTGGCGCAGCCTGCCTGCCTTCCACCAACCCGACCTGGCCGGATGCTTGTTGCGGGCATGGCATGGCGACAACTACGCACCGACATTGCTGACTGCCGACGACTATGCCACGGAATACCACGTGGCGTTCAACAAGCAGTGGGGCGAGCTGCAGCTGGCCTTCGACGCCGACGGGCTGGAGCGTGAATACACGGGCGTGGAGCTGGAACTCAGCACACCGCCGGCCACCAACGGAGGCACACTCTCCATGAGGGCATACGCAACGACTGGTGCCTCGCCCTATCAGAACCTGTCCGACATCACCACAGCCTCCACGGTGCAGCCCTTCAGCGCTGTCACGACGACACCCGTAGCAAGACTCTCCCTGGTGTGGCGCTCGGCGGGCAGCTGCACGATTGACATCAAGGGGGTGCGACTCGTGAGAAGCGACGGCACGAAAGAAAGCGTGGTGCCCGTGAACCGCACCCCCGACAAGTGCACTGTCAATGTCACGGCACTGCCGCTCTATGGCATAGCGAAAGTCGGCGACACAGGATATGCCACACTCTACTACGGAGACAAGAACCTGACAGTGCCGGAAGGCATCACCGCCACGGCCTGCAAAGTGGAAGACGGCAGACTTACAACAGTGAAGACCTACCCGACAGGAACCGTTGTCCCCGCAGGCACCGGTGTCGTGCTCCGCGGTCAGACCGACAGGACGTATAAGCTGCCGACTACCGATAAGAGCGGCGAACCCGCAACAGGCAACATGCTGCGCGGCTCCGACGCAGAGACACTCACAACAGGCGGAGGCAAGTATTACAGACTGTCGCTGAACAATGAAGAATTTGCAGGCTCCATAGGCTTCTACTATGGCGCTCCCGACGGAGAAGCCTTTCTCAATCAGGCACATAAGGCATACCTCGTAGTACCCGCCGACGAGGCCGATGCAAGCGGCTATCCCTTTGACGAGCCTACCATGATAGAAAACAGTACGACGTCGGACAGCATGGATAAGGACAGCCGTTGGTACACGCTGGAAGGCATCCTCCTCCATGGGCGACCGTCGGTAAAAGGAATCTACTTACACAACCGCAAAAAGGTCGTGATACAGTAACGATACACCTATTTATTTTTTTTTATTAGTTTCTTAGCATCGTCCTCCTTCGTGAGAAGGGGGGCGATGTGTGATGTGAGGGCGGATGAGGTGATGTGTAAATCTTCCCCATTTTATTTGCACGTAAAAAAAAAGTCCTTACCTTTGCGGTCGCTTCGTAAGCATGGCGGGATAGCTCAGCTGGTTAGAGCGCATGATTCATAATCATGAGGTCCCCAGTTCAATCCTGGGTCCCGCTACGGTTTTATAACGTATGGTACAGTCGGCACGTGATGTGTAGACTGTATTTTTTTGTGTTTCGACGATAATTGCCTACATTTGCACAGAAACACACAATTCAGCCATGACAATACAACAGCTTTACGACATCTATCTGCATCACCCCGTCATCACCACCGACAGCCGCCATTGCCCCGCCGGCAGCCTCTTCTTCGCCCTGAAGGGCGACCGCTTCGACGGCAACCGCTATGCCGCCACAGCGCTGGAGCAGGGCTGCGCCTATGCCGTGGTGGACGATGCCGGCATTGTACCGGCCGGAGACGAACGCTACCTGCGCTGCGACGACGTGCTGGCCACGATGCAGCAGCTGGCACGGCATCACCGCCGACAGCTCGCCACACCCATCATAGGCATCACAGGCACCAACGGCAAGACCACCACGAAGGAGCTGGTGGCTGCCGTGCTGGCACGGAAATACCGCACACTCTACACAGAGGGCAACCTCAACAACCACATCGGCGTGCCACGCACCCTGCTGCGACTGAGCAAGGAGCACGACATGGCCGTGGTGGAGATGGGCGCCAACCACCCGGGCGAGATTCACACGCTGGTGGATATCGCCGAGCCCGACTACGGCATCATCACCAATGTGGGACTGGCACACATAGAAGGCTTCGGCTCGCTGGAGGGAGTGATACGCACCAAGGGCGAACTCTACGATTTCCTGCGCAACCGGCCAGGCAGCAAGATATTCCTGCACCAGGACAACCCGCGCCTGACCGCCATCGCCGCAGGCATCGATGCCGTGCGCTACGGCACAGATGACAACAGCCACCTCGACATCGCAGGACGCAACGACGGCTGCAACCCCTACCTGTCGTTCAGCTGGCGCACCGCCGAGGGTCCATGGCACCATGTCGACACACAGCTGATCGGCGACTACAACATAGCCAACCTGCTGGCCGCCGTGGCAGTGGGATGCGAGTTCGGCATCCCGGCCGACGACATCTGCGCCGCACTCGAAGCCTACAAGCCCACCAACAACCGATCGCAGCTGCTGCGCACCGCCGACAACACACTCATCGTAGACACCTACAATGCCAACCTGACGAGCATGACAGCCGCCCTCGACAACTTCCATCGCCTCACCGGCGACCACAAGTGGGTGATACTGGGCGACATGAAGGAGCTGGGCGACGCCTCGGCAGAAGCACATCAGCAAATCGTCGACCGCCTCGGCGCCATGGCACCCGAACAGGTATGGCTCGTGGGAAGCGAGTTTGCAAAGACACACCACTCGTTCCGCACCTTCGACAACGTGGACGACGTGAAAGCTGCCCTGCAACAGCAACCGCCCAAGGGCAAGCTCATACTCGTGAAAGGCTCCAACAGCATGCGACTCTTCGAACTGCCGCCGATGCTGTAAGAAAAACTTTCCACACCATAAAAAAGTTTTAGTGTTAAAAGCAGTAAATGATATGCCACCCATTAAAAAGACTTGCTTGTTGTTTCTCGCTTTCTGCTTCATATCGCAATTGCTGTCGGCTCAGGTTGTGCAGCCCGACACGGCAGTGGTGGATACGACAGGGGGCGGCAGTGTGGTGCCTGGTGGTGATATTATCTTCGACCCGCATCAGCATACCCTGCAGGATGCCAACGGTTGGGATGTGGTGATGCCCGATGTGCAGTCGTCGGGCAGTACGGTCGTCGATGCCACGCCGACGGAGTGGAACGTGTCGGCACTGGGCGGTGCCACGACAACGGTCTCCTTTCGTCTGCCGGCAGGTGTGGGGGGCATGGTGCCCGAGGTGGGACTCGTCTACAACAGTCAGGGCGGCAACGGCATCGCAGGCATGGGATGGAGCATCAGCGGCCTGTCGGTCATCACGCGTGGGGCACGCACGGTGTGGCACGACGGTGCGGCGCGAGGCATAGGCTATACGCCCGACGAT
>JAGAZE010000035.1 GCA_017940185.1 Bacteroidaceae bacterium
AGCACGGCTTTTTCGTTCGTGTCTAGCAATAAAGTATGACTTTTTCGTTCGTGTCTATCAATCCAGTACGACTTCAAAACAACTGTCTACTGTTTCAGCTAATGAAGAGAAAAAGTGTCTAGTAAAATCAGGAAAAGTCACGGACTACAATAGGAATGTGATTGGGGCCTAATTGCATCGTGATTGAGGCCTAATTGCATCGTGATTGAGGCCTAATTGCAAGGTGATTGGGGCCTAATTGCATCGTGATTGGGCAACACTTCTCATGCCCCTTCTATAGGCTCCTGAAACAATAGGCCCGGACATAACTTTAGCAGTGCCCTATGCCCCTACATATACATGGTGTAGGCAGTGTAAGCGGTGTAAGCGGCGAAAAAACGCTTACACGCATGCAACACTCTGACACACAGTTCAAAACACGCGATTGGTGTAGGCAAATGTGAAAAAGAGGATTTCTTACCTAGTGTCATAGTATTCAATGCTTAGTTTCTCGTTAGCATTGAAATCGTCATGAAAGTCATCATCATATTGGTATATTATCTGAAATCCTTTATAGACGGATGGTACTTTCAATGCATCAAGCAGGTGCCATTTCGGGCGTCCGAAGTCGTATGATTCTCGGTCGAGAATCATACGGTTGGAGATAAAATCCAAGATATAGTAGCCGCCGCCAATGCACTGATCGCCAGGTCGCAGCAGGTCTTTATGCTGGCTAACCATGCCAAGACGAAGTACGCCTTCCATGGTGATGATAAACTTGGGTAATGTGATCATTCGTTAACCCCTTAATTATAATACATCGTTTCCCTCTACGCTATCTTTAAAAGCTTTTCTTCCATCTTCCGTCATCAGTCCACGTCGTTCCAGGTCATGACACCTGTTGCGGTTAAGTTCAGTCCAATGACTGCCTTTCCTTCTAGGCGACAATCGTTGGGCAAGTCTTCCGTCGGGAAGTTTCTTCACTGTAGAGTCAATCCATCCGTAGCATAGGGCTTCTTCCACGATTTCAAGATACGGCAGCGTGTCAGGCTTCGCAGCCTTCGACCTGTTGCAGGCTACCCAGCAACAACGTGCGGAAAGATGATGGTGCTCAAGCCAGTCTCTCAGTTGTATACGATGGGTGAATGTCAACAAGCTGTCTATCTCCATACTTCTTTTATCAATGATACGAGCCAGGGTGATTTCAGCATATTATCAGCAGATTATGTATGCCGCCTCTATGATGCTGAGCACATGCGTGATATGCCGGTTTACGTCTCTATCTTTTTAATGAGTTTGGCGGGGATGCCGCCTACGATTGTATTCGGTGCGACGTCTTTTGTGACGACCGCGCCAGCTGCTACAACAGCTCCGTCGCCGATGGTCACGCCGGCCAGCACGGTAGCATTGGCTCCAATCCATACATTTTTACCTATATGAATGGGGGCATAGCTCATGCTCTGGCGTTTGGCTGGGTCAAGGTCATGATTGAGCGTTGCGAGCACGACGTTGTGACCAATGAGTGCCCCTTCGTCGATGGTGATGCCACCCTGATCTTGAAACTTGCAGCCCATATTGATAAACACGTGTTCGCCCACGACGGTGTTCTTGCCACAATCGGTATGAAATGGTGGGAACAGGCCAACCGTGTGTGGCACCTCGCGCCCCCAAAGTTGCTCCAATAAATTGTGCAGTTGCTCAGGAGTATGATAACTGCCGTTAATCTCTGCCGTTATCTTCAGTGCCTCCTGAGACAGCTTATGAAACATCACGTGAACATCCGAGCCGCCTATTACAGGCTTGCCCGACGCCATGTGCTCTCTAAATTCTTGTATTGTCATCTTGTTATATTATGGGTGTTCTGTTTTTCGCTTGTGAGCCGGTATACGGCAAGGGTGGGCAGTATGACCAGCAGCAGCAGTGTGGTCTCCACTAGGGCGTATGACCCTAAAGAGTCAACCAATGTCTGGAATCCCAAGATGCCATCTACCAGTAAGACTAAAAAAGCAAACCAGCAGACAAAAAATACTGCTGCATACTTGATTTTTCTTCTCTTCAGTTTCATCTTTGTTATATTCTGATTTTTTATATTCTGAAAAGGAGGATGGTTGTCTTATTCAGGTAGCGTACTTTGTTCTGGCTGCCCTTCCACCTGTCGGTATTATTCTGTGGGATAGTACATATAAGACGGGTGCTATCTGATGAAATGCATGGGCTGCCACTCTTCGCGCTCGGGGTAGTTGGGTTTTCCGTCTGCGTGAATCTTGCCTAGCAGCCACGCCATGTTGTCGGCCAAGGTGCGCATAGTCTGCATGCCTTCCACGTCGGCAGCGGCCTCGCCCTCTTCTCGTCCGTAGGCAATGTTCCAGTACTGCGAGGTGACAATGGGCATATTGAGCATCTCAAACATCATGTTCATTGTCTGGAATGCCGCTGTTGCTCCTCCGCGTCTGCATATCGCCACACTGGCCACGGGTTTGTTTTGCATGGTGTGGCTGGCAGCGAATAACGCACGCTGCAATACGGCGAGGAGCGCACCATTGGGCTGTCCGTAGTAGACCGGCGATCCCACCACGAGTGCATCGGCTTGTGCGAAGCGCTCTACGATACTGTTGCACACGTCGTCGTCGAAGGCGCAGCGCCCCAGGGCCTTAGCCTGACATTGTCCGCAAGCTATGCACCCACGCACTGCGCGGTTGCCCAGTTGAAAAATCTCTGTTGTCAGTCCATGCTTTTCCAGCTGCCGTGCTATTTCGCTGAGCGCAATGGAGGTGTTACCCTTGCGGCGGGCACTGCCGTTGATGAGTAGTACGTTCATTAGGTTGGTGATGTTAGTTTTCTGACTGAGGTATTCAGATGATTGCTGCAAAGTTAGGTATTTTTGGATTATTGCGCAAATACAGGTGCTGGTGGGCAGTTGGTTGATTGATATTGCATTTGTGGCAGTAAGAAATGCGGAAAAAAATTTGGAGGTATGAAAAATCGTCGTACCTTTGCAGTCGCGTTTAGTGAAACGCCGATGTTTTTTCAGCTTTTTGAGGTTGCTACGACATTGTCTTGATGCGGTAATAGCTCAGTTGGTAGAGCACGACCTTGCCAAGGTCGGGGTCGCGAGTTCGAGTCTCGTTTACCGCTCATAAGAGTATTTAGTGTTTCTGTGTATTGGCAGCGTCAATATCATGCAGAGCCCAGGTGGCGGAATTGGTAGACGCGCACGTTTCAGGTGCGTGTGCCGAGAGGTGTGCAGGTTCGAGTCCTGTTCTGGGCACTTTCAAACAAGTGATATTGTCGATGGAGAGGTGGCGGAATTGGTAGACGCGCTACTTTGAGGGGGTAGTGTCAATTGCGACGTGGGAGTTCGAGTCTCCTCCTCTTCACGCCTACACAGAAGCACTTTCTCTTATAAAAGCAGATTCACACAGACGTAAAGCAGGCGGTAATAGCTCAGTTGGTAGAGCACGACCTTGCCAAGGTCGGGGTCGCGAGTTCGAGTCTCGTTTACCGCTCTTTTTTACGCAGCGAGCATTCTCATTTTTTATTTCCCTGCCCACATTCTTTTTACACTATGAACCTTTACCTTCGTTTTTTTAATGACGAGACCTTCGTACATACTGTTGACGAGGCTCTCGACTTTCTTCGTACCATACCGGAAATCACTGTTGACCGGCGCATGGAAGACGAGCTGCGCGATTACGTGAACAGCGAAGTGAGCTATCCCAAGCGCTACAAGGTGCACGCCAGAGTGTATTTCATCGTGATTAAGACCAACGCAGCTTCAATGGCAGAATTTAAGGCCAACCGCAAAAGTGATGGCGCCGGCGATGGAGAGAAGCTGAACTACAACAAATTTTACCTGCACCTGAAGGACGAACGACCCGGATGGTATGAAGGCACGCTGAAATATAAGCAGGTGCTGCAAAACACGATGACGGGCAAGTTTGAATACCACGACGCCGCCATCACCGTGAGATGTAAGGCCAATTCTGCCAGCCAGTGCTACGAACGCATCGTGTCGTTTCTGAAAGACAAGGTGGATGCACGAAGCCAATTCCCATCAGCAAGGGGGAAAAACTTTGTGTGGACCTACCTTGGAAAAAGCAAATAACGGTCTGATGAGGTGCGTAACGACATCACCTGAAGGCAAGGCAAGAACGATTGAACATACACCATAACATAATCACCTCACCATGAATAAAGTAATGCTTATCGGCAACGTGGGCAAGGAGCCTGAGGTGCGCTACTACGACAGCGACCAACCCTGCGCCATGTTTACCCTTGCCACCACGGAGCGTGGTTACACTTTGGCCAACGGCACACGCGTGCCCGAAAGCACTGAGTGGCACAACATCATAGCCTGGCGAGGAATTGCCAAGGTGGTGGAGCGCTATGTTCACAAAGGCGACAAACTGTACATAGAAGGTAAACTGAAAACGCGCCACTACACCGACAAGAGGGGTATAGACCGCACTGTGACGGAAATCTATGTTGACGAAATGGAGATGCTCAGCCCGCGCAGCAAGAGCATGCCCGAAGCCAACAGCACCACAGCACCAGCCACCACAAAGGTGACGGAAAAAGAATCCGAACCCATCACAGAAGATAACAACAATGAGCCTCCGTTCTGAATACGGAGGAGTACTCACACCTATATAAGACCCACATACCGATGTCGACTACTCTTCTGCCGCTTCTGGCTGCAGTAACGTTGCAGGCACCCAGCGCCGCCGTATTCATCGCCCTGGCTGTCACCATCCTGCTGCTGGCCCTCTCGGCCACCGTCAGCGGATCGGAGATAGCCGTGTTCAGTCTCTCGCCCGTTGACGTCAACCATCTCAACGAGAGCAAGACCCCCACCGACCAACTCATAGTAAGACTGCGTGAAGACGGAGAGAGAACACTGGCAACCATTCTCATCACCAACAACTTCGTAAACGTGATGATTATCATGCTGTGCAACTATATCTTTGCTCAGCTTGTCGACTTTGGCGATGCCGTGGTGCTACAGTTTCTGTGCATCACCGTGCTACTCACTTTTCTGCTGCTGCTCTTCGGAGAGATTATGCCCAAAGTGTTTGGTCGTCAGCATCCGCTTACCTACTGCCGCCGTGTGGCTCACTTCCTGCAACTGCTGCGACGGCTGTGGTACCCCTTGGCCACACTGCTCATGCGCAGCGGCGTGCTGGCGTCAAAGGTGGTACACAGCAAGGGACACACCCTTAGCGTCGACGACCTGGAACATGCCCTCGAACTCACCGACACTGAGGAGATAAGCGAGGAGCGCAGCATGCTGCAGGGCATCATACGCTTCAGCGACGAGACAGCGAAAGAGGTGATGACAAGCCGACAAGACATCGTCGATCTCGACATACGCGCCTCGTTCAGCGACGTGCTGCAGTGCGTGCTCGACAACAACTACAGCCGCATACCTGTCTACCAAGACTCGTCGGACAACATACGCGGTGTGCTCTATATCAAAGACCTGCTGCCGCATCTTGGCAAGAATGCCACCTTCCGCTGGCAGAGCCTGATACGTCCCCCCTACTTCGTGCCTGAGACAAAGAAGATTGATGACCTGATGCGCGAGTTTCAGACCAACAAGGTGCACATTGCCATCGTGGTGGACGAGTATGGCGGCACCAGCGGAATCATCACCATGGAGGACATACTGGAAGAGATAGTAGGCGAGATACACGACGAATTCGACGAAGAGGAAAACACCCACGTGAAGTTAGGAAAGAATACCTACCTCTTTGAGGGAAAGACGCTGCTGAGCGACTTCTGCAAAATACTCAACGTAGATGATGATGAGCTGGCCGACGTAGAGGGCGATGCCGACTCGCTGGCGGGCCTGCTGCTGGAGCTGAAGGGAGACTTCCCCAAGGTGCACGAAGTGATGACATACAAGCATTTCCGCTTTGAGATACTCGCCATGGAAAATCGTCGCATAGCGCGTGTGAAGGTGACTATACTGCCACCAGCCAACACAAACGACGAGCAACACTGATACGATGCCATGCCACTGCTCTGCCGACAACACATAGCGCCCGATGCCCTTCTCGGCATTTGGCAGATGGACGAAGACGAAGCACTGCTGCTCAGCCGTTTCCCCTTTCTCAGACAACACATGGAGCAACTCAACGCACGCTGCCGCAACGCCACCCGACGACGGGAGTGGCTCAGCGTGAGGGCACTGCTGGCAACACTGCTCAACGACGACACCATAAGAATAGACTACACCGACGAGGGACAACCCATACTGAGCAACGGTATGCACATCAGCATAAGCCACACACGAGGCTACGCAGCAGTGATGGTGTCGGCACACTGCCGCGTAGGAATAGATATTGAACGAAAGGGACGCGACATAGGACATCTGCGCAAGTACTTCATGCGAGACGACGAACAGGCCGACCACGACGACACACTGCTGCTGCACTGGTGTGCCAAAGAGGCACTCTACAAACTGTGGTCGGACGACCACCTCACCACGCAGCAGATGCGCATTCATCGCCCCGAGTCTGCCGACCGACTCATGGCAACCAATCTGAAAAGAGGTGTCGGCACACCACTATATTGCATTGACCATCCCGATTTTCTACTGGTACATCTGCTACACCCGGCTCCTAACCTATGACTGAATAGAGGCAGAGAATACACTCTATAGATTTACTCCCTATAGAAAAAACTTACGATCGTTTGTTTACAAAAAAATTTATCCCGACCTTTGCATCGTGTGCAATTATTGTTGCACGCAAAGACTCAATGATACAACACCGCACTCACATCACACAAACCCATTTGCCTATGTAACATCACACAGACAATATGTATATCAGACAATAAGCGTTAGCTTTCATTCTTGCTTTTAGGAATTCGCCAAAATTTTCACAAGCTGCCAAGAGTAAAAGTTCAGCGCTCACGTCGTTTTACGACGTGGGCTTTTACTCGGATATGGTAGCAAAGGTGTTTGGCGATACCTCTAAAAGCGTAGACGAAGTAATAAGTCCACGTTCTTTTTATATGTACTTCTTTTCGTGGGCTTCAAGTGATAAACCTAAAAAAAAAACAAATAATCCTATGAAAAGAACAACAATCACACAGTCACACCGACTTATTTTGCTTTTACTGCTATGCATGGAAGTGTCGCTTGGCCTTCACGCGCAGACCGTGACCGACCAGTACGGAATCGAGTATTCGATTGACCTGACGGCAGGAACGGCGAAAATGACCTACGTAGATAATTATTATAGTAACCTCAAAAGTGCAGTGGACTTGGTGATAGATTCGGTGGCATACAACGGGAAGAACTATCCAGTCACAGAAATGGGATATGGCTGTTTTTGTAATGAAAGCGGTAGTGTGACTTATCTGCCATCCCTGAAGATTATAAGTTTCTCTGAGCTGCTGACAATGGGAAATGAATGTTTTTATAATGCCGGTGGAAATGTGACGTTTTTCCCTGCCTTAGAAACAATAAATCTTCCTAAGCTGCAGACAATGGGAAATGATTGTTTTTCGAATGGCGGCGGTGGCTGTTACATCTTTACAGCAGTGACGAATGTGAGTATGCCCAATCTGCAGACAATGGGAGGATATTGTTTTTCGAATAGTGCCAACAGTCACATGTTTACAGCAGCGACGAATCTGAGTATACCCAATCTGCAGACAATGGGATATTCCTGTTTTTCGAATGGCTCCGGTAGTAATGCCTTTACAGCAGCGACGAATGTGAGTATGCCCAATCTGCAGACAATGGGAAATAATTGTTTTTCGAATGGCTTCAATAGTAATGCCTTTACAGCAGCGACGAATGTGAGTATGCCCAATCTGCAGACAATGGGAGAAGCATGTTTTCATACCAACTCACCATACTTTATGACTGTTTTGGAAGTTCTGGAATTCCCCAGCCTGCAGACAATGGGAGAGCAATGTGTGTATGGAGCACATGACAATCTATCTGTAATCAGACTGCCATTGTCTGTCGAAATGGATGGTGAGTGTATAAGTGGGATACTGGGCAGACCGCATGTATATCCTTACAATACGGGGAGCGTCGGTCAAGCTACCGGAACTGCCAAGAACTTTAAAAATATTTACGCCCGCATTCATGCACCCGAGGGCATGGCAGCACTGATGATGGACCACTGGAAAGTGGCTGAACCCACT
The DNA here is from genome assembly GCA_017940185.1 of Bacteroidaceae bacterium. Taxonomy (GTDB): domain Bacteria; phylum Bacteroidota; class Bacteroidia; order Bacteroidales; family Bacteroidaceae; genus Prevotella. Next base: position 8,146 of record JAGAZE010000035.1, read on the forward strand.
GAAATCTACTCACCCGTGAAAGTATCGAAGACAAACAGCAACTACAACTCATACAGCATACGCACCACCGACGCCCATGCATCATACACGCAGGACGGAACAGCCTACGTCAACAACTACAACTTCAACTACGCACTGGACAAAGCAGCCTGCGAAGCACCGCTGCCCGCCGGCTACACCACCTTCACCCAGACCGCCGACTATCACTATAAGTGGTACGTAGCGACCGACTACAGCGACATCAGCACACGCGAAGGAAAGCTCACCATCCAAACGCCGACAATATCAATAGGAGTCGCTCCCGGCGAAGGCTTCCTGCTCAAAGGACCGGCAAACACCGACACGCTCTACGTGCCCGTACATTATGGAAACCAAGCATACGCAGACGGCAACTACTTCCGCGCAGGCACAGGAGCAGCCGTGGCAAAGGAAAGCGACGGATTCCGCAACTTCTACTACACCGACCCGACAGGCTTCTGGGAGTGCGCCAACACCGTTATCCCGACCAACCGCGCCTATCTCGCACTGCCCGCAGGCATGACAGCCAACGCCAAGCAAATCTCATTCGTCATCGACGACGGCAACACCACATCAATAGTGACTTTGCGTAACGACGACACCGAAGGAGACACGGACAAGTGGTTTACACTTGACGGCGGCCGTCTCACCGGCAAGCCGATACGAAAAGGCGTCTACATCCACAACGGAAGAAAGGAGGTGATACGATGAAACGTGCTTATATCACACCAACTATAGACTACATCTGCCACGAGCATCTGTGCGACACCATCCCTGTGCACTTCTCACAACCTGGCACGGGTGTAGTCGATAGTCCACGCAATGACTTCGACTTGGAAGAAGAGTTCGACCACAGACTTGTCGATGACATGGCAGCCGACGATGCCCAGCCGACGCATCCTACCCATCGCTGGCACAACAAGTGGGAAAGCAGGTGGAGTGACTAAGATGTAAACAAATTGCCACACACACCCTTGTAAAAGATATATTTGATTTTTTATTAGTTTCTGCGTCTTTCTTGTTCGTGAGAATAGGGAAGACGTCCTTTTATGGCTACATGCGCTTCTTATCGCACATATCCTATCAGCATGAATGATTATATCAAAGACAAAACCGAAAAGCCATTAGCAAGAAGAAGAAGAAGAAGAAGAACATCTCTATCATAAATTCTAATGACCGATAGCTTTTATGAATGTTGCCGCCGCCACTCTGCACACACGATAGCCGTGGCCATGGCCACGTTGAGGCTCTCAGCCCCGTCACTGTTGCTGCTGTAGGAGGGTATGCGCAGTTGCATGGAAGCCTGCTGCATCACTGCCTCACTGACGCCATTACCCTCATTACCCATCACGATGATGGCATGGGAAGGCAACTGAGCATCGTAGATATTTGTTCCTCGTAGCGATGTGACAGCCACGGGCATGGTATGCTGATTTGCGTGAAGCCATTGAGGCAAATCGACATAGTGCACATCGACATGAGCTATGCTGCCCATCGTGGCCTGCACCACCTTGGGAGCATAGGCATCGGCAGTGTCGTGGCTGCACACGATATGGCGTATGCCAAACCAGTCAGCCACACGGATGATGGTGCCCAGATTGCCTGGGTCTTGCACTGCATCGAGCGCCAGACACAGTTGTGGAGCAAACACTGCTTCTGTCTCTTCGGGCAGGGGGAACAGTGCAAGCACCCCTTGCGGATGCTGCAGGCTGCTGATGGTAGTGAGCTGCCGCTCATCGATGATGTCAGGCTCTATGGAAAACTGACTACAATCGGTGGTCTCGGTGACAAAAAGGCGCAGGGGAGCATAGCGCTGCGCAATGGTGCTGACCACCTTCATGCCCTCGGCAACAAAGAGTCGATGGCGCCGACGATATTTGCCCTGGGCAAGCGAACGGATGAGTTTCTTATCGTTATTGGACAGCATGAGTTATTCGTTGTCTGCTATTCTTTCCTCCACCTTCTGTATGAGCCATTGCAGTTGCTGTTCGGGGGTGAGGTTGCTATTGTCGAGGGTGATGGCATCGTCAGCCTTGCGCAATGGCGACACTTCGCGCGTAGTGTCAATGCGGTCGCGCTCTAACACGTTGGCCAATATCTCGTCGAAATCTGGCTGTTGGCCTTTGCGCTTCAGTTCGTCAAAGCGCCGCCGTGCGCGCACCTCGGCAGACGCGGTGACAAACACCTTCAACTCTGCTTGCGGGAACACCACCGTTCCGATGTCGCGGCCATCCATCACGATGCCTTTCTGCTCGCCCATGCGCTGCTGCTGGCGCACCAGTGCTGCACGTACTTCGGGAATCACCGCTACGTGGCTCACGCTCTCGGCCACCGCCATGCCGCGGATGTCGTCTTCCACATCGCGGCCATTGAGCTGTGTGCGCAAGCGTTGCTGCGCATCACGACAGAAGGATATGTGGATGTCGTTGAGAGCCTGAACGAGGCGCGGCGTGTCGACCGCATGGGTGTGGGCGTTGATCATGCCATGCTGGAGGGCATACAACGTCACTGCGCGATACATGGCACCCGTGTCTACATAGATGTAGCCTAAATGCTGGGCCAGCTGCTTGGCCATGGTGCTCTTACCGCATGAGGAATGGCCGTCGATAGCGATGATGATGTTCATGGTGATGGAGATAGCGATGAATGAGGAAGTGTGGTGCGATGGGCCACTACAATTTATAGGCTAGGTTGACTAGTATGGAAGAGCTTGAGACATGGTATTTGCCATAAGCCACATTGATGCGGAATCGCTCCAAGTTGATACCTGCACCAAGCGAGAGTCCTGCTCCATGGCTGCTCTCGTCGTCGCCACTCTGTATCTTCATCTCCTCGGCACGACGGAAATTGTAGCCGGCACCTATCCATATATTATTAGAGAGCAGCACGTCGACTCCCGCTGCCAGGTGGTTGATGAAGCGATAGTTCCAATGAGTGAGGTCGACGAGTGTTGCCGACAGACGGAAGGGTGCTCCCTGCAATGTCTTGCTCACACCCAGTTGAACGTCGATAGGCATGCGACCATAACTGTCGTCGTAGGCCTTCACTTCGCCGCCAAGGTTTTTCGCCACTGCCGACAACGACCAGCCTCGCTCATCATCGTAGTAGTTAAGTCCTAGGTCTACCCCTATGGCTATGCTGTTGTAGTCGCCCAGATAGGAAGTGACAACCTTTGCCGTGATGCCACCCGAGAGACGATTGGTGAGCAGGTAGGAGAAGTAGCCCGTCAGCGCTATATCCTTAGCGCTGAACTCTCCCTTCACATTGTTCCACTCATCGGTTTCCTTCATCTTGCCATAGTCGATAAACTGTGCTCCTACGGCCCATGATGCGCGATCTTTGATGGCGCGGTTGAAGGTGGCGCTGGCAGTGTTGGCACCACTCATATAGTTCATATAGTTGAGTCCGATGGTCTTGTCGCTCACCGACGAGAGCAGGGCGGGGTTGGAATAGATGAGCGACGCATCGTCTTCAATAATGGAAATATTGTCGCCTCCCAGTGCTGCAGCGTGGGCGCTGACAGGCAAGCGCAGGAAGTTATATTGCGTGCGACTCTCCTGTGCCCTACTCTCCACTGCCGACATGCACAAGGCAAAGACAACGAGTAGCAGACATCGCACATGATGTCGCAGCGCAGCATGCAATGGAAGAGGGGAAGAATATGTAGATGCAAAAGGTGTTGTCATAGGCAAGATGTGGAGAGAGGTGAACTCTGCCAAGTGGTGCAAAGGTACATTTTTCTTCCATACTGTTCAAGGAATCGGTCGCCTTTCGTTACCTTTGCAAGGAGATTATTGTCCTTCCTCCAACAACAATAACGTAATGCGCAGGCTTTTAGTATGTTTTCTGCGTGGTAAAGCTACGCCATCGTGGTTTGACGACGAGTCGGCCACGCGCTATCTGCTGGCCTTTCTCGTTGTATTCTCCGGACTGCTCACGGCACTGGAGTTCACCACCACCGACGACACAGCCAACTACGACACTACGCTAGAAGCCGACGATGTGGCCGACCTGGAGATGATACCAGTGGTGGAGATGGACAACCCTGTGACACTCGTGGCTCCCACACCCAACAACGCGGCAACAGAGATAGAGGTGGTAGACGATGTGGAGCAACTCGACACCTTGCCGCCCCCTCCTGCCGAGGTGACGCAACTGAGCGAGGCCCTCACAGAAGCACCCGTGGCAGAGGCACCCACTACCACTGAAGGTGTTGGCGAAGGACAGACATCGGCACTCACCACCATAGCCACCGACCAGCCCGTGTCATTACGCGTGGTGCAACAGTTGCCCGAGTTTCCGGGAGGACAGGCGGCATTCATCGACTGGCTCACCAAGCGACTGCGCATTCCTGCGGCACAACGCAACGCGCAACACAAACACACTGTGCTGGCCAGCTTCGTGATAGAGACCGACGGCACAGTGAGCAACATCAGCATCGTAGAGTCGGGAACAACACCCTACGACAACGAGGTGACACGCGTACTGAAACTCATGCCCAAATGGAAACCTGGCAAAATGCAAGCCAAGCCATGCCGAACACTCGTACACCTGCCCGTACAATTCCGCCAATAAACCCTACCCCATTATCCACCGCCACAAGCACATCCCCACACCCATCCCTATCGTTCAGAATGGCGCTGTACTACAGCACCCCCATCATACACAAGAAAATACCTCACCATGCTACACTCTTCCCACGACCTGTTGCAAGCCGTCAACAACTACCTTGTCGCTCACCCCATCAAGCGACAACCGCAGTCGCTCTACGAACCCATCGACTATGTACTCTCACTTGGCGGCAAGCGCATACGCCCCGTGCTCATGCTTCTATCCTACAACCTATACAAGGCCGACCCACTCACCATCCTGCCACAGGCCGTGGCACTGGAAACCTATCACAACTATACCCTGCTACACGACGACCTGATGGACAATGCCGACATGCGGCGCTCACATCCGACAGTGCACCGGCGCTGGAATGCAAACACCGCAATACTCTCTGGCGATTCCATGCTGGTACTAGCCTATTTGGGCATGATGCAAGGACAACCGAAACAACTCGACAAGGTGCTTGCTCTCTTCACCGAGACAGCACTGCAGATAGGAGAAGGACAACAATACGACATGGACTTTGAACAGCGTAACGATGTGAGCGAGGACGAATACATAGAGATGATACGCCTGAAGACCAGCGTGCTGCTGGCTTGCGCCGTAAAGATAGGCGCCATACTGGCCGATGCACCCGATGCACACGCCGACACACTCTATCGCTTTGGCGAACAACTGGGACTGGCCTTCCAACTACAGGACGACTATCTCGACGTGTATGGCGATGCCAGCGTGTTTGGAAAAAATATAGGAGGCGACATATTATCAAACAAGAAGACCTACATGCTCATCAATGCACTACAGAAGGCGGATGAACAACAGCACCAACTACTCACACACTGGCTGAAACAACCCGCCACAGAAGGACAAAGAAAAATAAATGCTGTCACACAGCTCTACAATGACATTGGTATCAGGCAGATGGCCGAACAGAAAATAAACTTCTACTTTGAACAAGCCAACCACACTCTCGAGAGTCTGCCTATTGCATCCGAACAGAAGAGCCAACTGCGACAGTACACCAACGAAATGCTGCACCGACAAGCATAACACAGGAGAAAGGGACTGCATAGCGGTTCCTTTTTTATATCCTACCAATAAGGTTTTGTCAAGTCAAATACCAAATAACGACAGAAACATGCAGAAAAATTTGACAGATGGAAAGAAAGCATTACCTTTGCAAGCGTAAAAATTAGTGGCCCATGCCACACTTTGTTTCTGACAAGTACAATTTTTCTCACTATCACCTTTCAGCGTGATAGAATCAATCCAAATTCTTAACTGACTTATCCCTTCACCCCGAGACACCGCACACCATGCGGCAGAGAAAGGTAGTAGTCGTGGCAGTACCTCTTGCTATAAAATGCGCACAGGCTGGGCATTGAGCAGACTACTCATACACACATAACTACATCAGGGAAATGGGAGTGACAGCCAACAACACCATTTATAATATATGTATACCATTACCGACCTGCGCAGCATGGACACTTTGGAACTGATGCGCATTGCCACCGAATTAGGTGCTGACTTCAAGAAGACCGACTCTCAGGAGAGTATTATCTACGGCATACTCGACAAGCAGGCCGAGCTGTCGTCGGAGAAATCTGATAAGCGCAGCTCACGCGCCAAAAAGAAAGAGGCCAAAGCCGAAAAGCCCGCTATGACCACACCTGCCAAAGAACAGACTGAAGCAGGAGATAAGCCACAGCGCAAACGCAAAACGATGAAAGCTGAACCGACCGACATCAGCATTGAAGGCATGAGTCCGGAAGAGATCTTGGCTCAGTTTCCGAAACATCGCGGACGCAAAAGCAAGGCAGAACTAGCTGCCATAGAGGCCGCCAAAAAGGCAATACAGCAAGACCAAGAAGAAAAAGTAGCCGACGACACAACTGGAATGACTGACCCGGCTGACGACATTTCGGCAGAAGCATTCGGTACCGAAACTCCACTGACCGACATGCCACTCTTTGCCACTGTGGAGGAACGGGAAAACAATAGCAGGGCTATCGGCGAAGAGCAAGAAATACCTGTCCATGAAGATGCCTATGACGAATACACGGAAGAAGGTGAAAACGATGAGCAGGAAGAAACGCCGACAGAAAACGCACACGACGACGAGCTGCTCAGTCGCCTGCAACGCAAGGCACACCAAGAGACACAGACAGAAGAAAACCAAGTGGACGAGCAAGGCGTTTGGATGGGTGACCCTGGCGATGGCACCGACTTTATCGTGGTGAACACCATCAACGACGAAAGCGATATGCTGGAACATCCCGGCGGACGGATACGTAATGAATGGCCAGTAACTGATGGAGATGACGAGGACTACGAAAAAAGCAACGACAACTTCAACCACTATGCTGAAGAAGAGATCTACACCTTCAACAATCTCAAGACAATTGGCGTACTCGAGTTGGCCAACGACGGTTCAGGATTCCTGCGCTCGGGCGACTACAACTATATGCCCTCGCCCGACGATGTGCTGGTAAATCCCCAGATGGTGAAGCGCCTCGGACTAAAGACTGGCGACGTGGTGGCATGCAAGGTGCGCCCGCCACGCGAAGGCGAGAAATACTACATGATGGACACCATAGAGAAGGTGAACGGATGCAACCCCGAAGTGCTACGCGACCGCATTCAGTTCGAAAATCTCACACCGCTCTTCCCCGATGAGAAATTCACACTCTGCGGCGACAAAGCCACCACCAATCTCTCTACACGCATCGTCGACCTCTTCTCACCCATCGGAAAAGGACAGCGCGCACTCATCGTGGCACAACCCAAGACGGGTAAGACCATACTGATGAAGGATATTGCCAATGCCATTGCAGCCAATCATCCCGAAGCCTACCTCATGATGCTGCTCATCGACGAACGCCCCGAGGAGGTGACCGACATGGCACGCACTGTCAAAGCCGAAGTGATAGCATCAACCTTCGACGAACCTGCCGACCGACACGTAAAGATTGCCACCCTCGTGCTGGAGAAAGCCAAACGGCTCGTGGAGTGCGGACACGACGTGGTGATATTCCTCGATAGTATCACACGACTGGCACGTGCCTACAACACCGTGAGTCCTACCAGCGGACGCATACTCTCGGGTGGTGTGGAAGCCACGGCACTGCAGAAACCCAAGCGCTTCTTCGGCGCTGCACGCAACATTGAGGGTGGAGGATCGCTCACCATCATAGCAACAGCACTCATCGATACTGGTTCGAAGATGGACGAAGTGATTTTCGAAGAATTCAAAGGCACAGGCAATATGGAACTGCAGTTGGAGCGCATATTGTCCAATAAGCGAATCTTCCCAGCTGTCAACCTCGTGGCATCAAGCACACGACGCGACGACCTACTGCAAGATCGCACCACACTCGACCGCATGTGGATACTCAGAAAACACATCGCAGAGATGAATGCCCTGGAGGCCATGAAGACCATCTACGACCGCATGCAACAGTCGGAAAACAACGAAGAATTCCTAGCCACCATGAATTCATAACCCTCATTAGCAACACTATTATCTATGAAAATACGTACCAGCTATGCCAACCAACCTCAGTGGCATGAAGTGAATGTGAAATCGAGTCTGCCCACCGAACTGATGTGCCTCGACGAAATGGCACACAACATGTGGTGGGCATGGAACTACGAGGCACGCAACCTCTGGAAACGCCTAGACGAAGAACTATACGAACAAACAGCACACAACCCCGTGATGCTGCTATCACGCTTGAGCTACGAACGCAAAGAAGCCATCGTGGCCGACCGATCCATCATGGAACAGGTGCACAACGTGTACAACGCATTCAGAAAATATATGGATGTGGAACCTGACAACACCCGACCATCGGTGGCCTACTTCAGTATGGAATATGGCATACACCACACACTGAAGATATACAGCGGCGGACTGGGCATGCTGGCAGGCGACTATCTTAAGGAAGCTTCCGACAGCAACGTCAACCTCTGCGCAGTGGGATTCATGTACAGATACGGATACTTCAGTCAGTCGCTCAACATGAACGGTGAGCAGATAGCCAACTACGAACCGCAAGACTTCCACTCACTGCCCGTAGAGCGACAACTCGACGAAGAGGGCAATCCGCTGTTTATCGATGTTCCCTACCTCGACTACTATGTGCACACCGCTGTATGGCGCGTCAACGTGGGACGCATAAAACTCTACCTGCTCGATACCGACAACGAACAGAACAGCGAAGCCGACCGCAGCATCACACACACTCTCTATGGCGGCGACTGGGAAAACCGACTCAAGCAGGAGATAATGCTCGGCATTGGCGGCGTGAAGTTGCTGCGCCGACTGGGCATCAACCAACAACTCTACCACTGCAACGAAGGACATGCAGCACTATGCAACCTGGAACGGCTGTGCGAGTATATCGACGGCGGAAAAACCTTCAACGAAGCCATGGAACTGGTGCGTGCAGCCTCTCTCTATACCTGCCACACACCCGTGCCTGCCGGACACGACTACTTCGACGGCGCACTGCTGGGAAAATATCTCACCGGATATGCCGAGCGACTGGGCATAAGCTGGCAAGACTTCATGGGCATGGGACGCACACACACCGACGACGACAACGAGCGCTTCTGCATGTCGACATTCGCATGCAACACTTGCCAAGCCATCAACGGTGTGAGCAAGTTGCACGGAGAAGTGAGCCAGAAGATGTTTGCACCACTATGGCAAGGCTACTATCCAGAAGAAAACCATGTGGGCTACGTCACCAACGGCGTTCACTTCCCCACATGGGCTGCCACAGAGTGGAGAAAACTCTACGGAAAGTATTTTGCCAGCGACTTCCTCAGCCGACAGAGCGAAGAGAGCATCTGGCACGCCATCTACAAAGTGCCCGACAGCGAGATATGGACTACACGAATGGCTCTCAAGGAAAAACTCGTCAGATATATAAAGGAAAAGTTCCGCGCCACATGGCTTAAAAATCAAGGCGACCCCTCGCGCGTGGTGTCGTTGCTGGAACGCATTACCCCCAACACGCTGATGATAGCTTTCTGCCGACGCTTTGCCACCTACAAGCGGGCTCACCTGCTCTTCACCGATCTGGAAAGACTCAGCCGAATTGTCAACAACCCCGAGCGTCCTGTACAGTTTATCTTCTCAGGAAAGGCCCACCCCGCCGACGGTGCCGGACAAGGGCTCATCAAACGCATCTTTGAGATAAGCCAACGTCCGGAGTTTCTCGGAAAAATCGTATTCCTTGAGGACTACGACTTCCAGCTGGCACGCCGACTGGTGTCGGGTGTCGACATATGGATGAACACACCCACACGCCCCATGGAAGCATCGGGCACATCGGGAGAAAAGGCAGAGATGAACGGAGTGGTCAACCTCAGTGTGCTAGACGGTTGGTGGTATGAAGGTTACCGACCGGGAGCGGGATGGGCGCTTACATCCAAACGCACCTATGACAACCAAGGATATCAGGACCAGCTCGATGCCGCAACCATCTACGGATTGCTCGAAAACGAAATAATACCCCTCTACTACGACCAAAACGAACAGGGCTACAGCAGCAAATGGATAGATGTGATAAAAAACTCCATCGCCACCATTGCGCCCCACTACACCATGAAACGCCAGCTCGACGACTACTACACACGCTTCTACAATCCACTGGCCGACCGACTTGCTCAACTCACCGCCAACGACTGCCGCATGGCACGCGACATCGCTGCATGGAAAGAGCGCGTAGCCGAAGTGTGGGACAATATTTCTGTGGTCAACAAAGAAGTGGACATGCCCGAAAGTGGCGTAGCAACAGGAGCACCCTACACAATACACTACACCATCAATGAATGCGGACTCGACGATAGCATCGGGCTCGAACTGGTGTTGCTCAAGGTAGACACAACAGGCACACCACACTACTATGGCGTGCGTCCCTTCCAACTCATACAACGCGAAGGCGACAACCACACCTTCGAGTGTCGCATCGTGCCCGACAATGCCGGCACATACCACTCGGCAGTGCGTATGTATCCTAAAAATCCACTGCTGCCTCACAGGCAGGATTTTGCCTATGTGAAGTGGCTCGAGTAGTAAGACGGATACGCTCACAACCATCAACCATCACACGGCATGCCTCGACACTATCGGCCCAACGATAAGTCGAGGCTGCTTTTTTCGTAAAAGTATCTTAAATTTGTTTGCCATAGTATAAATTTTGACTGTTGCACTGGGCAAAATTTGCCACTATCGCAACAATCGTTCTATCTTTGCTCCACACAAATCAAAGCATAGCAATCTTATCATTATGGACAGCCAATTAGACATCAGCGCACTGCAGGGGCAGATAGCCTCACAGAGCAGTATGCTCAATGCCCTGCGTTCTGGCATGGAACGCGTCATCGTCGGACAACGACACCTTGTCGACTCTTTGCTCATCGGACTGCTGAGCGATGGACATATACTGCTGGAGGGCGTGCCCGGACTGGCCAAGACCCTGGCCATCAAGACGCTGGCAAGCCTTGTCGACGGAAAGTTCGCACGCATACAGTTCACACCCGACCTGCTGCCTGCCGACGTGGTGGGCACCATGATATACTCACAGAAAGACGAGGCCTTCCATGCCAAACATGGTCCCATATTTGCCAACTTCGTGCTCGCCGACGAGATCAACCGTGCTCCGGCTAAGGTGCAGAGCGCATTGCTGCAGAGCATGGAAGAACGACAGGTATCGATAGGAGACAACATCTTTGCATTGCCATCGCCCTTCCTTGTGATGGCCACACAAAACCCCATCGAACAAGAAGGCACCTACCCACTGCCCGAAGCACAGGTAGACCGATTCATGCTCAAGGTGGTAATTGGCTATCCCACACTGGAAGAAGAGCAGGCCATCATACGCGAAAACCTGGCAGCACAACTACCCACCGTGAATGCCACCATCACCACCGACGATATTCTCCGAGCACGCGACGTGGTGAGACAAGTATACATCGACGACAAGATTGCCGCCTACATTGCCAACATCGTATTTGCCACACGCTTCCCCGCACAATATGGTCTGCCCGACCTGGTCAGCATGATTTCCTTCGGCGGTTCGCCACGAGCCAGCATCAACTTGGCCAAGGCTGCACGCGCCTTCGCATTCCTGCAAGGACGTGGATATGTGGTGCCCGAAGATGTACGCACCATGGCACACGATGTGCTAAGACACCGCATCGGACTATCCTACGAAGCTGAAGCCGCAGCACTCACCGCCGAAGACATCGTAAGCAGCGTAATCAATAAAGTGGAAGTGCCTTGAACAACACCATCGACATACTACGCAAGGTGCGAGAAATAGAGATTCGCTCGCGCCGACTCAGCGCCAACATCTTTGCCGGAGCCTACCACTCAGCATTCAAAGGCAGGGGTATGGTGTTCTCGGAGGTGCGCGAATATGCCTATGGCGACGACATGCGCGACATCGACTGGAACGTCACGGCACGATTCGGACGGCCCTATGTCAAAGTGTTTGAAGAGGAAAGAGAACTCACCGTCATGCTGCTCGTCGACGTGTCGGGCTCGCTCGACTTCGGAACCACCATGCGCACAAAGCGACAACTGACTACTGAGATAGCAGCAACGATAGCATTCAGCGCACTGGCCAACAACGACAAGACGGGGGTGATATTCTTTTCCGATCATATTGAGAAATACATACCCGCCAAGAAGGGACGCAAGCACGCACTCTACATCATACGCGAGATGCTGGAAATGCAACCCACAAGTAGCAAAACCGACATCGGGGCAGCACTGGAGTTTCTCAGTCAGGTGATGAAACGCCGATGCACCGCATTCCTGCTTAGCGACTTCTACACCACACTGCCCTACGACAATCAACTGATGATGTGCAACCGCAAGCACGATCTCGGAGCTATACAGGTGTACGACCGTCGGGCACGGCAACTGCCCAACATCGGCATGATGCACGTGCGCGATGCCGAAAGCGGAGAGACGATGCTGGTAGATACATCGAGCCGACAACTGCGACAAGCCTACCGGCAATATGCCGACAAGCTGCAACAGCACACCGTCAGCACCTTCGCACACACAGGCGTCGACTATGTGAGCATCGCCACCGACGACGACTACGTGCGACTTCTGAAACGAATGTTTGAACAACGCCGACACTGAACCGCACTCATGACACACATCAAGCATATCATCCTGCCATTGCTCATTTCCCTGTTTTGCCTCACGGCAAAAGGACAGGTGAAGGTGGTGCAGCAACTCGACTCCATGGAGATGCTCATCGGCGAGCAAGTCCACCTCACCATCAGCGCCACAGTGCCTGAAGGAAAAAAGGTGGCTTTTCCCGACTATAGGCAAGGAAGCAACATCGTGCCGGGAATAGAAGTGATAGAGGTGTCGACAACAGACAGACAACCTGCCGACAACAACCTGCTCACACTATCGAAGACCTACACACTCACCTCCTTCGACGACACGCTATACTACATTCCCGCCCTGCCCGTCGTAGTAGATGGCAAGCGCTACACAGGAAAGGACTTGGCACTGAAGGTGATGACCGTAGAGGTGGACACCACTGACAAAGAGTCGATGCTAATACCCTTCGGCGTACAGACACCGCCCACCACCTTTGCTGAATGGCTGCCCGTCATCATTGGCACACTGCTGCTACTGGTTTGCGTGGGACTCACCATCTATCTCTGCCGCCGACTGAAGGACAACAAGCCCATTCTCCGACAGATACGCTTCATTCGCCGCGTGCCTGCCCACCAAAGGGCAACCAAAGCACTCCACAAACTGGAACACATCAACCACAGGAACACCATGGAGGCGAAGGAATACTACACCCACCTCACCGACATCCTACGCCGCTACCTGGGCGAGCAACAACGCTTCGATGCCATGGAGCGAACCACAGAAGAAATACTCACCCACCTGCTACGCACTGACATCGGCACACACAACGACACACTGGCTCCGTTGCTGAGAACAGCCGACCTGGTGAAATTTGCCAAATACACAGCCAACAACGAACAACGCACACAACATATTCAACAGGCACTGCACTACGTAGAACAAACCAAAGACAACACTGTGCCCATCGAAGAAAAAAAGGTGCAAGAGTTCACGCCGCAGCAACAACGCTCACAGCGAGTGCGACGCATACTGAAAGGATCCATCACGCTGCTTTGTGTGGCAGCGACAGCAATCGTAGCCTACATCGCATGGCAACTCTATTGGCTACTGTAGCTCACCGTCTATCCCTCTGAAAACATTATGCGCTTCATAGATAAAGAATACTTCCTGCTACTGCTGCTACTCATACCATACATAATATGGTACGTGCGCGCGAGCCGCAGTCGCCACGCCACACTGCGCGTAAGCGACATGCGTCCCTACCACACTGTGGGCACCTCATGGCGCACACGGCTCAGGCATCTGCCGTGGTTGCTCACCATAGCAGCCTACGTACTGTTGGTATGCGTGCTGGCACGGCCACAGACACACACAGCATGGGGAAAACGAACGGTGGAAGGCATCGACATCATGATGGCCATGGACGTGTCGACAAGCATGCTGGCGCAAGACCTGAACCCCAACCGACTGGAGGCTGCCAAAAACGTGGCAGCGGAGTTCATCGCCGGACGACCCGACGACAATATCGGACTCACCGTATTTGCCGGAGAAGCGTTCACACAGTGCCCCATGACCACCGACCACCGCGTGCTGCTCAACATGCTACACGACATTCGCACCGACATTGCGGCTCGGGGAATCATCGAAGATGGCACTGCGGTGGGAATGGGACTTGCCAACGCCGTGAGCCGACTGCAAAACAGTAAAGCGAAAAGCAAAGTGGTTATACTGCTCACTGATGGAAGCAACAACACGGGCGACATCTCACCACTCACAGCCGCCGACATCGCAAAAACCATGGGAGTAAGGGTCTATACCATCGGTGTGGGAACCAACAAGACGGCACGCTATCCCATGAGCATAGCAGGCACAATACAATATGTCACCATGCCGGTCGAAATCGATACCAAGACTCTGAAGGAAATAGCACAAACCACCGACGGCAAATTCTACAGAGCTACCAACACACGCGAACTTAAACAAATCTATAAAGACATCGACCAACTGGAGAAGACCAAGATGGAGGTGCGCCACTTCAGCAAGCACTACGAGGCTTACATACCCTTCGCCATGGGTGCCGCACTGCTGCTGCTCCTGGCACTGCTGCTCCGACTCACATTGCTACGCACACTACCATAAGCACACAAACAAACACTCCCCCCACTCTCCTCTTTTCCCTCATTGCTATGTTCCGCTTCGAATATCCTTACTTCCTCTGGCTGCTACTGCTCATCCCTGTCCTCATACTATTGTGGATACATTGGCGTCGTGTGCGGCAGCGACGGTTGCGCGCCTTCGGCGACGATGCACTCGTGGCACAGCTGGCTGAAGGGGTAACGCGCTCGAGACTGACCATTAAGTTTGCACTCGCCACCACAGCGCTGGCACTCATCATCGTTGCTCTGGCACGTCCACAACTGGGAGCCAAGTTGCAGCACGAGCGACACACGGGAATAGAGGCCATCATTGCACTCGACATCAGCAACTCCATGTGGGCAAAGGATGTGGCTCCATCACGACTCGACAAGAGCAAGATGATGGTGGAAAACCTCATGGAACACTTCACCAACGATAAGATAGGCTTGGTGGTCTTCGCCGGGAAAGCATTCACACAACTGCCTATCACCACCGACTACATATCAGCCAAGATGTTTCTGCAGGAAATCAGTCCATCCATGATTTCGCAGCAAGGCACCGACATTGCGGCTGCCATACGCCTGTCTATGCTCTCCTTCACACAAGAAGAAGACATTGGCAAAGCCATCATACTCATCACCGATGGCGAAGACCACGAAGGCGAAGCCGTCAAGGCTGCCAAAGAGGCCAAAGAAAAAGGCATACGCGTGTTTATCCTCGGCGTAGGCGATGCCAAAGGAGCCCACATACCACTGCCAGGCTCCGATGGCGCATACCTCACCGACAACACCGGAGAGACGGTCATCACACGACTCAACGAGGAAATGTGCAAAGAGATAGCACAGGCCGGAAGCGGAACCTACATCCACGTAGACAACAGCTCCACAGCACAGCAACAACTCGACAAAGAAATAAGCAAGATGCAAAAGGGAGAAACCGACCAACTGGTCTACAGCGAATACGATGAGCAGTTTCAAGCCGTGGCACTCTTGGCACTCCTACTGCTCATAGCAGCCTGTCTCATACCATCGAGCAACAACAAGCAGAAACACACCGAACAATGAAACTACGACATATCCTCACCCTGCTAGCCCTCACCGCCGTCACCCTCTCCGTCACAGCTCAAAGCGAGAACAAACTGCTGCGCAAAGGCAATAAGGCATACAAGAAGGATAACTTCAACAAAGCTGAAGAATACTACCGCAAAGCACTGGCACTCAATGCCGACAACCATCGAGCCACCTACAACCTCGGATGTGTGACCATGGCACGGCAGGCACAGCAGGGAGCTGACTCCATAGCAGTGGACTTCTTCGTAAAAGCAGCACACGGACAAAAAGACAAACGGCTAAAAGCACAGGCGTTCCATAACTTGGGAATCATACACCAACGACACGAAAACTACCCGTCGGCTATCGATGCATACAAGCACACACTGCGACTCACACCCGACAACTTCATAGCACGCTACAACCTCGAATTGTGCAAACGACTGCTCAAAAAGCAACAGCAACAGCAAAATCAACAGAACAATCAGAACCAACAACAGCAAAACAAAAAGAACAAAGACAAAAACAACGATAATAACCGACAGAATAAAAAACAGCAAGACAACAATAACGGCAACAACAATCAGAACAAACAGGACAATCAGCAGCCGCAACCCAGCAAAGGACAGATGAGCAAAGACAATGCACAACAGATGCTCAATGCGGCAGTACAGGATGAGAAAAACACACAACAGCGCATGCAGAAAGCGCGACGGGCGCAAGGCACAGGAAGCAACCGCAAAAATTGGTAAACTCACCAACCTCGACACACACCACAAAATGCCAAGACATCTCCTCTCCATACTCCTAGCACTATTCACCCTCACCCTGCAAGCACAACAGCTGAAGGTGAACGCTCCCTCGCGTGTGCCGGTGGGCGAAAACTTCCGTGTGGCCTACACGCTCAACACCAACAATACCGACGGACGTCTGCACCTCGGACAAGTGCCCGGCGGACTCGACCTCATCTACGGACCATCGGTGTCGACACAGGAGAGTATACGTATCATCAACGGACACACCAGCGGCACGTCGTCAACCACTTTCACCTACACTTTCATCGCCAACAGAGCGGGCACCTTCACACTGCCACCGGCGCGCATCAGTGTAGAAGGACGCACACTCACCACACCGGCAGTGAAAATCACTGCCACACCCTCACGACAGCACAACAACCAGCAAGGCGGACCCCGATTCTTCGACGAAGACCTACAGCGGCAACAGCAGCAGGAAGCACAAATGGCAGGAACAGGAACCAATCAGGACTTGTTTATCCGTGTGAGCGCCAGTAAACGCAACGTGCACGAACAAGAAGCATTGGTGCTCACATATAAAGTCTACACACTTGTCGACCTCACCGAACTCAACGGCAAGATGCCCGACCTGAAGGGATTCCACGTACAGGAGGTACCACAGCCTCAGCAGAAATCGTTCCACACTGAGACAATAGGAGGACGCACCTACCGATGCGTCACATGGAGCCAATATGTGATGTATCCGCAGATGACGGGCACACTGGAGATTCCATCCATCACTTTCAAAGGCACCATAGTGCGACGAAATCGATACGTCGACCCGCTGGAAGAATTCTTCAATGGCGGCTCGGGCTATGTGGAACAACGACGCGAAATCAAAGCGCCACCCGTCACCATACATGTAGAAGCACTACCAAAGAAACCCGACAACTTTTCCGGAGCCGTCGGACGATTCTCCATATCGGCACAACCAGACAAGCAACAACTCAAAACGGGAGAGCCACTCACCATCAGATGCATAGTGTCGGGAACTGGCAATATGAAGCTGATGAAACAACCCGAAGTCAACTTCCCGAAGTCGTTCGAGCGCTACGACACCAAAAGCACCGACAAGACACGACTCACTGCCACCGGATTGGAAGGTAACATGATCTACGACTATCTGGCCGTGCCCACCAAGGCTGGACAATACACCATACCTGCCATACGCTTCACCTACTACGATACGCAGTCAAACTCCTACAAGACGGCTACCACCGATGCTATCAGCCTCAGCATCGAACAGGGTGACGGTTCCGTCGACGTGGCCGACTACAGTCAAGACAACGACAATGATATTCACGCACTGCACACCGGAAAGAGCCGAATGATGCAAAGCGACGACTTCTTCTTCCTATCCACCGCCTACTGGGTATGGCTCGTGCTATTGCTCATCGTCTTTGCCACGCTGCTCTACATGTTCCGACGCAAGGCACTGCTCAATGCCAACATCATTATGGCACGCGAGAAGAAAGCAGAGAAAGTGGCCAACCGACGACTCACGCGCGCCGCACAACTCATGCAGCAGGGACACGCCACAGCGTTCTACGATGAGGTGCTGCGCACACTGTGGGGATACACAAGCGACAAACTGCACATGCCGGCAGAGCAACTCACACGGCAAAACATACGCGAAACACTCACACAAAACCACATCGACGACGACACCATCAGCCTCTTCATCACGGCGCTCGATGAATGTGAATACGAACAATACGCTCCTGGCGATACGCAAGGCAACATGCAACGCACATACAACGCAGCACAACACGCCATCATGGAAATTGAAAGCGGCATGAAAAACAGAAGAAAGCAAAAGCAGTCGAACGCATCATCGCTCTACACACTGCTCGCAGCAATCGCCATGATTGCCGCAACGCTCCCGACAAAAGCGGTGACAAAGGAAAATGCCGACCAGGAATATGCTGCGGGCAACTACCAACAGGCCATCAAAGACTATGAGCAACTGCTGAAGACAGGAGCCAGCGCAGACGTCTACTACAATCTGGGCAATGCCTACTACCGCACAGACAACATCACAAAGGCACTGCTCAACTACGAAAGGGCCCGACTGCTCTCACCCGGCGATGCCGACATACGCCACAACCTGCAGGTGGCACAGGCTAAAACCATCGACAAAATACCGGCAGAGAGCGAGATGTTCTTCATCACATGGGCAAAAGCCGTGGCCAACTGGATGAGCGTCGACAGATGGGCCACAACGTCCATAGCGTTTCTCGCCATGGCACTCGTCATGCTGCTCGTTTATCTCTTCACCGAAAAGATGAGACTCCGCAAAGCAGGTTTTTTCGGAAGCATCTGCTTCCTCACATTCTTCATCATCGCCACCACATGCGCTTGGACACAGCGACATCAGCTCACACACCGCGACACGGCACTCATCATTGCTCCATCGGCCAACATCAAGCGCACACCCGATGCCAGCGCACCCAATGCATTTGTGCTGCACGAAGGCACTAAGGTAATCATCACCGACACAACACTGCCGCAATGGAAAGCCATACGCATAGCCGACGGAAGAACAGGCTGGATAGAAACACGACACATAGAAGTGATTTGAGGAAACTCCTCAAATTCATTACGCCCTTTACTCACCAAACTTCCCAACTCCATGCCTGCCTGGCTCACCGACTTCGACACCGACCTGCTGCTCACCTTCAACAGCAAAGGCATAGCCTTCCTCGACACTCTCTTCATCACCTGCACCACCACACTCACGTGGTTGCCTTTCTTCTTGGGGGCTGTGATCATGTTGTGTCGCTCGAGGCTGTCGGCGCTGCAGGTACTACTCGTCATCGGAGGCGCACTGCTCGGACTGCTCATTGCCGATGGCGTGGCAGAAGGCATCGTGAAGCCATGGGCGCAACGCCTGCGACCATGCAACGAACCAGCACTCAATGGCATCGTCCACATCGTCAATAACTACCGCAGCACCGACTACAGCTTCTTCTCTGGACACGCCACCAACACCAGCATGCTCGCCATGTTGCTCATCACTCTCGTGCGCAACCGACGCTTCGCCTTTGCCGCGGCACTCTGGTCGCTGCTCAACTGCTACACACGCCTCTATCTGGCTCAACACTACCCCACCGACATCATCGTCGGCCTGCTGTGGGGTTCCACAGTGGGTGCCATCATTGGCACACGACTTCACAGATACCTCCGGATTCATACCAAGACATCCTCCGCCCACCACCCGGCATCTCCCTATCCACTCATCCCCTCCACCGCCACACTATGGCCGCTGGCGGGACTTGCTCTCTCCTCAATCTATGCCATCATCATAGCCGCCATCCACACATAGCCACACATCCCCCTCCTCAAGCTCCCCAGTCTGCAAGACTCCCCGTTCAGTATGTTGCCGTATCACGGCAACAACCACTCTCCACTTTCCTCCTATCCTCTCTCCCCCTTTATTTATGCCCACACCACACATCAACATCAACGACTTCGACTATCCACTCCCCGACCACCGCATAGCCAAGTACCCTCTGCCGCAACGCGACCAGTGCAAGCTCCTCGTCAGCACGCCCGATGGCATCACCACCGCCATATTCCACCAGTTGCCGCAGTTTCTGCCCACACACTCGCTGCTCGTCATCAACGACACCAAGGTAATACAGGCAAGGCTGCGTTTCCGCAAAGCCACAGGAGCCGCCATCGAGGTGTTCCTCCTCGAACCCCACCTGCCGGCGGAATACGAACAGATGTTCCTCTCCACTCAGCAGTGCACATGGAAATGCCTCATCGGCAATGCCAAGAAATGGAAAGACGAAACCCTGCAATACCGACACCCCGACTTCACGCTCACCGCACAGCGGGGCACACCCACCGACGACGGACACCTCGTCACCTTCCGCTGGGACACCACCTCACTTACCTTTGCAGAGATACTGCACGAGCTTGGCGAGCTGCCCATACCACCCTACCTCAATCGAAAAACTGAAGAGACCGACAACACCGACTACCAGACCGTCTACTCAGAAATAAAGGGAAGTGTGGCAGCACCCACGGCAGGACTCCACTTCACCGACGAAGTGCTCGACGACATCCGTCAGCATCATATCGACATCGCACGCGTCACGCTACATGTAGGTGCAGGCACCTTCCGACCGGTGAAGACCGACGATATCGCCGGGCACAACATGCACGCCGAGCATATCAGCATAACAGCAGGCACACTGCAGCAGCTCATCAGCCATCAGGCAAAAGCTGTTGCCGTGGGCACCACCAGCGTGCGAACACTCGAGAGCCTATATTATATAGGAAAGAAGATCATGAGCAATCCCGACATCAGTCCCGACCAGCTCGATGTCACACAATGGGAACCCTACGACGACACCACCGACCCCGACACTGGCGAAGCACTCCAGCAACTGCTGCACTACATGGAGCATCATCAACTCGACACACTCCATACCACCACGCAAATCATCATTGTGCCAGGCTACCGCTACCACATCGTCAAGGCCCTCATCACCAACTTCCACCAGCCACACAGCACCCTGCTCCTGCTCGTGGCAGCACTCATCGGCGACAGATGGCGCAACGTCTATCGCTATGCCCTCGACAACGACTACCGATTCCTCTCCTACGGCGACGCACAACTCCTCATACCATAACACACACATTATTCTCGGCTGTATTGCCCACACTACGAGAAGCATGCACATGACATTGATGGCATTGAGAAGTCAGAATGGCATAATACCAAATCGGTCATTAGACTTTATGTCATGGTAGTGTTTGTTTTGTGCAGATTGGTAAAGAGGGCATAGAAGGCGTAGCGGGCTACGTCGAGATGCACTCTTTACCAAGATGCCAAAAGAAGCGCTGCCATGCACAAAGAGAGTGATTACGGCTGGTTTATAGCAACAAAGTGTTCTAATGACCGATTTGGGATAATACCTCTTTCATGCTGACATCCTCATCCTGTGGCAGAGAAAATGGTCGGATTTCCAACTGTTGCCCAATCACATTGCAATTGAGCCCCACTCACACTGCAACTGTTGCCCAATCACACACCAATCAGGCAATACTTGCACACCAATCAGGCAATACTTGCAGTTCTGAGTGCAAATGGCATCGTCTACACACATTATTGCGAAAACTTTGCTCATACAAGACCACTTCTCGTCACAGCCATCTGAAAAGTGTTTTAGCAAAAATGCCTGCACGCTTGCACTCACGCGCATATCATCCTGACACACAGCACGATAAAAGGTGTAAGCGATTTTTGCCGCTTACACTCGCCTGCACCCGCCCTTCCGCTACTAATATGGTGATTGCAGGGTGTAAGCGGCAAAAAACGCTTGCACCTCGCAATATCCTGACACACAGCGCGAAACTGACGAAGGGTGTAAGCAGTGCAAGCGACAAAAAAACGCTTACACCGCCACAACCGCCTGACAAACAGTGCGTAGCACGCGATTGGTGTAAGCAAATACGAAAAGTGTAATTGCTTAAGACAACAATGAGCCACTTCCTCCTTCTCGTGCCTCACAATCACCCTTCCTCCTCCTCAACCAACACTTTGGCACACTATTTGCAATCATCAATAGCGAGAACAAAAGTCTCATAACACATGAGTCAACTTACAAACGAAACAAACAATTAAAAACAAATACAACTATGGGAAAGATTATTGGAATCGACTTAGGTACAACCAACAGCTGCGTTGCCGTATTCGAAGGCAATGAACCGGTTGTCATCGCTAACAGCGAAGGAAAACGCACTACCCCCTCCGTGGTAGGCTTTGTGAAAGACGGTGAGCGCAAGGTGGGCGACCCCGCCAAGCGTCAGGCCATCACCAACCCGCAAAACACCGTCTACAGCATCAAGCGTTTCATGGGCGAGACCTACGACCAGGCGCGCAAAGAGGCTGAACGCGTACCGTTCACGGTGACCAACGAAGGTGGCTATCCACGCGTAGACATCAACGGACGCAAATACACACCGCAGGAAATATCCGCCATGGTGCTCCAGAAGATGAAGAAGACCGCGGAAGACTACCTCGGACAAGAGGTAACCGATGCTGTCATCACCGTGCCAGCCTACTTCAGCGACTCACAACGTCAGGCAACAAAGGAAGCCGGACAGATAGCAGGCCTCAACGTGCAGCGTATCGTCAACGAACCCACAGCAGCAGCACTGGCCTACGGACTTGACAAATCCAACAAAGACATGAAGATAGCCGTCTTCGACCTCGGCGGAGGCACATTCGATATCTCCATCCTCGAGTTTGGCGGCGGCGTGTTTGAAGTACTCTCTACCAATGGCGACACACACCTCGGCGGCGACGACTTCGACCAGGTCATCATCGACTGGCTCGTGCAGGGATTCAAGAGCGACGAAGGCATCGACCTGAGCAAGGATCCGATGGCAATGCAACGACTGAAGGAAGCTGCCGAGAAAGCAAAGATCGAACTCTCCAGCTCGACATCAACCGAAATCAACCTGCCCTACATCTCGGCAGAAGGCGGCGTGCCCAAGCACCTCGTCAAGACGCTCACACGTTCGCAGTTCGAACAGCTGGCACACGAACTCATCCAGGCTTGTCTCATCCCCTGCCAGAATGCCATACGCGACGCTAAGCTGCAGACATCCGACATCAACGAGGTGATACTCGTGGGCGGCTCGAGCCGTATACCCGCAGTGCAGACACTCGTGAAGAACTACTTCGGCAAAGAGCCCTCCAAAGGCGTGAACCCCGATGAGGTCGTAGCCGTCGGAGCTGCCATACAGGGCGCCATCCTCAACAAGGAAGGCGGCGTGGGCGATATCGTACTGCTCGACGTAACCCCGCTCACACTCGGCATAGAGACACTCGGCGGCGTGATGACAAAACTCATCGAAGCCAACACCACCATACCGTTCAAGAAGAGCGAAACCTTCTCCACCGCCGCCGACAACCAGACAGCCGTAACCATCCACGTGCTGCAAGGCGAGCGACCCATGGCATCGCAAAACAAGAGCATCGGACAGTTCAACCTCGAAGGCATCGCGCCCGCACCGCGCGGCGTGCCACAGATTGAAGTATCGTTCGACATTGATGCCAACGGCATACTCAACGTCAGTGCCAAAGACAAGGCAACAGGCAAAGAACAGGCGATACGCATCGAGGCCTCAAGCGGACTGTCGAAGGAAGAAATCGACCGTATGAAAGCCGAAGCCGAAGCCAATGCCGAGGCCGACAAGAAGGAACGCGAGCGCATTGACAAGCTCAACCAGGCCGACTCGATGATATTCTCCACCGAAAACTTCATGAAGGAGAACGGCGACAAGCTGCCCGCAGACCAGAAACCCGCCATCGAAGCAGCACTCCAGCAGCTGAAGGACGCACACAAGGCTGCCGACCTCGCCGCCATCGACACTGCCATCAACAACCTCAACCAGGTAATGCACGCTGCCACACAGCAGATGTACAGTCAGGCAGGCGGTGCACAGCCCGGAGCACAGCCCGGTGCCGATGCAGGACAAGGTGCACAAGGCTTCAACGCCGGCGCACAGCAAGGCAACACCCAGAGCCAAGGAGGCGACAACGTACAAGACGCCGACTTCGAGGAGGTGAAGTAAGGTTGGTAGGCAAACAACAAGCAATAATATAAATCCCGCATGACTCAAGTGGTTATGCGGGATTTTCTGTTACGCAAACAAATCCGTAGTGCAGATTGAATAAATGCTGTCTTTCATAAATTC
>JAGAZE010000036.1 GCA_017940185.1 Bacteroidaceae bacterium
ACTCTCGCTCTGGGGTTGTGCGTGCGGGGAGGGGAGGGAGTGTTATTGCTTATTGTTGCCCCCATCCTCTTCGTCCCACAGGTTGGGCTTCGGGGCACTGAATTCGTCGTCGTAAGGGTCGTTGCCCGGAGTCACGCTGGGGTTACCGCTGTTGGGGTCCAGTACTGATGCTGCAAAGAATCGTGCCGCCTTCAGTTGGCGTGTGGCGATGCGGGGTGTGTTATAGTTTTTTTTCATCTTTATGTTTTTGTTTGGTTTTGTTGCAATGGTTGTGGGTGGGCAAAGGTAGTGGTATTTTTTTTTTCTGAAAAACTATTGTGCAAAAGATTGTTGTTGTGATGCAATCATCCATGTTCACATTGCCCGATTTCCAACTGTTGCCCAATCACACCCCAACTGGGCCCCAATCACACACCAATCAGGCAATACTTGCACACCAATTGGGCAATACTTGCACTCCAATTGGGCAATACCTGCACTGCAATTGGGCAACACTTGCTGTTGCGGGCTCAGATGACCGCGTCTGCACTATCATCTTGACAACTCTTCAACTCAGCAGTCGGCGCGCAAGGTAGCGCGTCGGATAGTAGGCGGCCAGAAATCCTACTACGATGACGGTGAGGAGCACTGCGGCGACATCGGAGGCGTGCACGCTCACAGGATATGCATCGACGATGAAAAGGTTGTTGCCGCTGCCGAGGCTTACCAGTCCGTACTGCTTTTGCAGGAAGCAGAGCAACAAGCCTGTCGCTATGCCTGCAATGGCGCCGAGCAGGGTGATGAGTCTTCCTTCGAGTAGGAAGATGCGTACTACTTGCCCGTTTGTTGCTCCGAGGCTTCGCAGCGTGTCCACGTCGCGTCGCTTGTCAATCATGAGCATGGAGAGTGCTCCCACAAGGTTGAAGCATGCCACCAGGAGGATGAAGGTGAGGAAGACGTAGGCGATGAGCTTCTCGATGTTCATCACATTGAAGGTTTCTTCTTGCTGTTCGTATCGGTCCAGCACTTTCAGCTTTCCTTCTCCTATGGCTTCCAGTTCACTTTTCACCCTTCCCACGTCAACACCTTGTCGCAGTTGTAGCTCAAGGGCTGTCAGCATGCCGTCGGCTTGGAAGAGTTGGCGGGCAAAGGGCAGGGGGACGAGGATGTAGTTGTTGTCGTAGCGTGCTTGCTGCACCTGAAAGACGGCTCCTGCTGAGAGCAGCGAGTCGGTGCGGAATGCTGCCGTGGGATTGAGCATGTCTACCTGTCCTTCGCGAACCGGTGTGTATAGATATAGCCATCCCGGAAAGCGCAGCGGCATGGCCATCTGCTGTGCCACGCCTATGCCTGGCAGTGCAAAGGAGAGATTGGCAGCAGTGAGTCGTGCTTGCGGGTCGCCGAGGAAAGTGCTGTCCAGATGTGTCATTCTGAAGAAAGCGTCGTCGACACCTTTCACGACCACGGCCCGCTGGTGCGACGCATAGATGGCAAGGGCCTGCTCTTCGATGGTCTCTGCCACTCTGGCCACATCGGCATGTCGCCGTATCTGCGTGAGCACGGGTGCATCGGCAGGAAGCATCTTGCCTGTAGCGGGCACCACCTTCAGCTCGGTGTCGAAGTGCGAGAAGAGCGATGCCACCAGGTCATGGAAACCATTGAACACGCTGAGCGTGACCACGAGGGCCATGGCAGCCAACGCCACTCCCACCATCGAGATGATGCTGATGATGTTGATGACGTGGGTCGACTTCTTGGAGAAGAGGTAGCGTCGGGCGATGAAGAGCGAAGGATTCACGGGCTATTGCTTGAGCAGACGGTCAATGTGGTCCAGATAGTCCAGCGAGTCGTCCACGAAGAATCGCAGTTCGGGAATGATGCGCAGTTGGTGGCGCACGCGTTTGCCCAGCTCATAGCGCAGAGTAGACTGGTTGTCCGTGATGTTCGTTATCAGTTCATCCGCTCGCTCCGAAGGAAAAATGCTCAGGTAGGCAGTGCATACACTCAGATCGGGCGACACCTTGCAGCGCGTGACGCTCACCATGGTGCCGGGCAGCGAACGCGTCTGCTCCTGAAACAGCTGGGCCAGCTCCTTCTGCAGCAGGCGGGCAACGCGGTTCAGACGGGTTTCTTGCATATGGTAGTCATTTGATTAGCACCGCAAAGGTACGCTTATTTCTCATGGCATGCGTCAATTGCCGGCATATTTACTCGACAGAGGCTATTTTGTGGGCAACGCTTTTCTCTTTTTACACCTTTTCCTTACTTTTGTGCTCGCTATAGCCACCCCACCCCGTGCCCCCAACCTTTCCATACCATGCGACACTTCAATCTTTCCGACTACCACTCTTCAGCTCTCCACGAGCGTCATAATGCCCTGCAACGCCCACGCATAGGGCTCACCGGCAATTTTGCCGAAGGCGAGACTCGCCTCGCCAAGGCCTACTACCATCAGGTCGAGCGTGCCGGCGCCGTGCCCGTCATCATCCCTCCCTCTGCCGATGCGTCAACCATCATCGCTACGCTCCACTCCGTTGATGCCCTGCTGCTCACTGGCGGTGCCGACATCAACCCGCTGTGGCAAGGCGCCGGCCCGTCGCCACGGCTGCATGCCATCAACAGCGAGCGCGACCTCGCCGAACTGCTCACCATACGCCTGGCCTACGACAGGGATATTCCCATGCTCGGCATCTGCCGAGGCATGCAGGCACTGGCGATGGCACTCGACGGAAAGGTCACACAGGATATTTATGAAGAGGAGAGGGGAGAGGAGATTCTTTCGTCCCGTGGCCAGGAGCAAACAAAACCTGTGTCACTGCTGAAGCACTCGCAGGACGGGCCACGCCATGAGCCCACCCACACCGTGCAGGTGCTGCCCGACAGCATCTTGTCGGCCATCTACAACGGAGCCCAACGCCTCTACGTCAACTCCATGCACCATCAGGCCGTGGGCGACACCGGGCCGCAATTCCGCGTCGTCGCCACAGCACCCGACGGCATCGTCGAAGCCATGGAGAGCAGCTGCCATCGACCCATACTAGCCGTGCAATGGCATCCCGAATGCCTGGACGACGACGGCCTGCCACTATTCCGGTGGCTCACAGAGCAAGCCGCACTCTATCGAAAAGCACGCACACTCCACCAGCATATCATCACACTCGACACCCACTGCGACACTCCCATGTTTTTTGCCGATGGCGCCGACTTCCGGCAGCGTGACCCGCGCATCAAGGTTGACCTCGACAAAATGCTCGATGGAGGGCTTGATGCCGCCACCATGGTG
Organism: Bacteroidaceae bacterium; assembly: GCA_017940185.1. Taxonomy (GTDB): domain Bacteria; phylum Bacteroidota; class Bacteroidia; order Bacteroidales; family Bacteroidaceae; genus Prevotella. The sequence continues at coordinate 3,263 of JAGAZE010000036.1, forward strand.
GCCTATCTGCCACAGACCATGGCTGACAACATGCATACGGCTCCTACACAACAGGGAGAAAGTGCCCGGCAAGGCAACGCACCGATTACACCCTTCGCCTACGCCAACCACCAGCTCGACCGCATAGAGCACCTCGTGCGCCACTCGGAAGGACGCATGGCACTGGCATGCACCGACACGCAGCTGCGCCTGAACAAGCAACGCGGCAAGAAGAGCATTATGTGTGCCATAGAGAACGGACTGGCACTGGAAGGAAGGGTGGAGAATGTGGCACACTTCGCTAAGCGCAACATCGTGTACATCACCCTGTGTCACAACGGCGACAACGATTTGTGCGACTCCGCAGCCGGCTGTGGCACACACCACGGTGTCAGCTCACTCGGAGCAGAAGTCATCAAAGAGATGAACCGGCTCGGGCTCATGGTAGACCTCAGCCATGCTGCCGAGACATCCTTCTACGATGCGCTGGAGATAAGCGCCACACCCATCGTGTGCTCGCACAGCAACTGCCGCGCACTGTGCGACCATCCGCGCAACCTCACCGACGACCAGCTGCGAGCATTGGCACGGAAGGGCGGTGTGGCACACATCACCCTCTATCCGGGATTTCTCGCCAAAGCCGAAGAGGCTGACATACGCCACGCACTCCAACATCTCCATCATGCCGTAAGCATCATGGGAATACAACATGTGGGGCTCGGCACCGACTTCGACGGCGACGGAGGCATACGCGGATTCAACGACGCATCAGAGGCAATCAACTTCACCATGCACCTGCTCCGACAACGCTACAACGACAGCGACATTCGGCGTATATGGGGCAGCAACTGGCTGCACCTGATGCGGGAGATTCAACAGGCGGGCAGCTATCCCGGTCTGCAGAGACACCTACCCCATAGCGCACGATAGTAAACACAAAAATTGCACACCATAGGCAACATCACTATCTTTGCACCACACATCAATGCTATCACACCTCTTCATGAAACGCCTATCACTTTTTTCCCTCTTACTCGGCATCGTACTGACCCTTCTTCCTGCCGGTTGCCAAAAGAGCGGCAGCACAGTGCAAGGCACCGATGCCGACAGCACCGCCATGGCCCTAGGTCCCGACTTCAGCGCCGACAGCGCCTGGCAATGGTGCCAAGAGCAGTGCGCCTTCGGCCCACGCACGATGAACAGCACCGCACACGAGCAGTGCAAAGACTGGATAGTGGAGAAATTCCGCCAGTATGGCTGCACCGTGAGCGAGCAGCATGCCACGCTGAAGGGATGGGACGGCACCGACCTGAAAGCCACCAACATCATCGCCACGACATCAACCGACAGCAGCCTGCCGCGCATCATGCTGTGCGCACACTACGACAGCCGCCCCTGGGCCGACAACGACCCCCTGGAGTCCAATCGCCACACGCCCGTGATGGGCGCCAACGACGGGGCATCGGGAATCGCCGTGATGATAGAGATAGCGCGACTGATACAAGCCGACACCACGCTGAAAGTGGCAGTCGACTTTGTGTGCTTCGATGCCGAAGATTACGGCACCCCGCTGTGGGAAGGCAACGACGATGAGCAGTCGTGGGCGCTCGGAGCACGATACTGGGCACAGCACGAACCATACAAGGCTGGTAACCGACCACTCTTCGCCATACTGCTCGACATGGTGGGCGGAGAGAATGCCACCTTCTATCAGGAAGGATTGTCGCTGCAGTACGCACCTGCCATCGTTGACAAGGTGTGGAGTGCAGCGCAACGAGCTGGCTACAGCACCTACTTCCCCATGGAGCAGGGGGGATTTGTCACCGACGACCACGTGCCCGTCAACCGCGATGCACACGTGCCATGCGTAGACATCATCGCCTTCTATCCCAACTGTGAGCAGTCGTCGTTCGGTCCAACGTGGCACACTGTCAACGACGACATGCAGCACATCGACCGACAGACGCTCAAGGCCGTGGGACAAACCGTACTGCAAGTAATCTACGAAATGTAGATAACACACCCGACACCACTATTATATATAATAAGGCGGCAGCCGAAAAGCCATAACAGAGTAGGCACACCTATACCCCTCTACACACCATGAAAAAAATCCTGTTCCTTGCCTTGATCCTCTCCCTTGGCTTCGCATTCACCGCATGCGACAACAAGAAGAACGGCGGTACCAACGAGACACTTGCCGAAGAAGTGAATCCTGAGGCTGAAGAGGCCGTGAAGGCTTACGAGGCTTGGGCTGACAAACAAGAAGAGCTGGCCGACAAAAAGGAGGCTGGCGAAGACATCTTCGAGGCGCTGATGGCGCTCACCGACGAAGGATTTGAAGTAAGCGAGAAACTCCTGAAGCTGGAAGGCCAAATGAGTGCCGATCAGCAGGCACGCATACAGGCTTGCGCACAGCGCATAGAGAAAAACAAGACACGACTCTCCGAACTCTGATTCCCACACACTCCTCGAACTTTCTCTCACTCATGGAAACGAAATACGAAAGCGAGGTGAAACACCTCCACTACAGTCAGCAGCAAGTCTATGCCAAGTTGTCGGACTTCTCTCATCTTCAAAGTCTGAAAGAGCGTGTCGACGACCAACGACTGCAAAGCCTGGAGTTTGAGCCCGACACCATCAGCTTCGACATCGCCCCTGTCGGTGCCATGCGGCTGTGTGTGGTGGAACGCGAAGAGCCCAAATTGGTGAAGATGGAGGCAGAACAGTCGCCACTGCCTTTCACCTTCTGGATACAACTGTTGCCCACGGGCGACAATAGCAGTAAGATGAAACTCACCCTGCAGACCGATCTCAACCCCTTCATACGCACCATGGTGGGGGGCAAGCTGCAAGAGGCAATCAACAAAATGGCCGACACACTGGCCGCGCTGCCATATGAATAACATCAAAAAACTCCGTTGGCTCCTTGCCCTGACACCATTGCTGTGCCTCATGCAGAGTGCCTGCACCGAGGTTGACAACACGTACTGCCGCTTTCCGTGCCGCTTTGTATTCAACATGCAGCGACATGGCATCTCATTGGCACTCAACACCATGGTGAGCACGCCAGGCGTGTTTTGCGATGTGAGCCACGTCATGCACAAAGGGGTGAGCTACTATCGCTTCCAGACCAACCACGGGCAGTGCGACAGTGTGATTTTTACACAGGAAGACGTGTTGAGCACGGTGCTCATCGGTGTGCACAATGGACTGATTATCGGCTACGGCACGTTTGACACGCCCTACAAGCTCTATGCCTACGATGCACAATGCCGCAACTGCTTCGACCCTGACGCCGTACCCGTGAAGGACTATCGCCTGCGCATTGATGCCGCGGGAATGGCGCACTGTCAGGCATGCGGACGCAGCTACAACCTCAACACCGGCGGCAATGTGGTGAGCGGCACTACAGGTAAAAACCTCTGGCGCTACCATCAGGCCACGTGCAACGCCACCGTTGTGAGTGTGGTCAACTGAGGGCGGGCAACGACGATTTTCAGAGCCAGGTGTTGTGTGGTTCGCCCAACAAGTAGTAACTTTGCACCTGCAATCCCTACGCCGTGATGGTGGAATTGGTAGACACGAGGGACTTAAAATCCCTTGGCCAGTGATGGCTGTGCGGGTTCGAGTCCCGCTCGCGGCACATACCACTCACACAAGCAACGATAAGCCGCGCGGTTTATCGTTTTCTTGTCTGTAAACATTTACTGACTATGTTTCACTACATACCTTCTCATAGCCGTCTGTTTTCATTGCTGCTGCTCGTGCTGCTTGGCATCACCCTTTCCGGATGCAAGCGGCATACAGGCCGCTTTCGCTTGGAAGGCAAGATAGCCAACCTCAATCAGGGCGAACTCTATGTGTATTCTCTTGACGGCGGACTCCAACAAACCGATACCATCCGCCTGGAGAAAGGGCGCTTTGTCTACGAAACCGACTGCGAGCATCCTGCTACACTCGTGCTGGTGTTTCCCAACTTCACCGAGCAACCGCTTTTTGTCACTCCCGGCGGTTCGGCAAAGCTCAAAGCCGATGCCACCAATATGAAGGAAATGGAGATAAATGGCGGCGACGACAACGATGCGATGACGGCTTACAGGCTGCAAGTGGCGCATGCCGCACCACCCGACGCAGCAGCACTGACAGAGAAGTTTATTGCCGACCATGCCGCTTCGCCCGTAGCTACCTATCTGCTTCGCCGGCACTATGTCGACACGCCGAAACCCGACTATGGCGTGGCACTGCGCCTTGTGAAAGTGTTGCAACAGGCGCAGCCCCATTCTGCCGCCGTGGGCGAGTTGGCGCGGCACTTGCGGAGTATGCACACCACACAGGCACGGCAGCCATTGCCCCGCTTCTCACTGACGACCCTCTCGGGCGAGCGCATCAACGAGCGATGGTGCAACGAAGCACCGCGAACACTCATCATGACTTATGCCGAATGGAGCAATGAGGGCATGTCGATGCTGCGGCGGGTCAATCAGTTGCTGAAAGACAACAAAGCTTCCTTCCGCCTGCTTGCCATCAGCCTCGACGGCGATGCGGGCATTGCCCGTCGTCTGAACGAGCAGGAGCAGATGCGTGGTGCTGTGGCCTGCCCCGATGCGCTCTTCGACGAACCTGCACTGCAAGCACTGGCACTGACGACAGTGCCCGACAACATTGTGGTGGAGCGCGGCAAAATCATAGCACGCTCGTTGCCAGCCGACCGCTTAGAGGGATATCTCACAGCAGAATAGTTGGCACACATACCCGCTTGCATTTTCTGGCCACCACCTAATGGCTAATCAACAATTATCAATTACTCATGCTAGTCAAGACATTTTCTGCCGCTGTCAACGGGCTCAACGTCACCCCTGTGACCATAGAAGTAAGCATTGCCAAGGGCTACGGCTATCGGTTGACGGGGCTTGGCGACGAAGCCGTGCGCGAGAGTCGCGACCGCATTGCCGCCGCTCTGCAAAACATAGGCATGCGTTTTCCTCGCGCCGACGTGACGGTGAACATGGCGCCTGCCGACTTGAAAAAGGAAGGCAGCGGATTTGATCTACCCTTGGCCATCGGCCTACTGGCAGCCAACGAGGACATGCAACACCACCTGCTGGGCGACTATATGCTTGTGGGCGAACTGAGCCTCGACGGACACTTGCAACCCGTACGTGGTGCCTTACCCATCGCCATCCAAGCACGCAAAGAGCACTACAAAGGATTGATAGTGCCAGCCGACAATGTGCGCGAGGCTGCCGTGGTCAACAATCTCGACGTCTACGGCATGGAAAACATACAGCAGGTGATACGCTTTCTCAACGGTGCCACTGCCGACTTTTCGCCTATGCGTATCGACACGCGGCGCGAGTTCTACGAGCATCAGTACACATTCGACCTTGACTTTGCCGATGTGCGTGGGCAGGAGAGTGTGAAGCGGGCGCTGGAGGTGGCGGCAGCAGGCGGCCACAACGTCATCATGATAGGCCCTCCAGGGTCGGGCAAGTCGATGATGGCGAAGCGTCTGCCCAGCATTCTGCCGCCGTTGTCGCTGCAAGAGAGCCTGGAGACAACGCAGATACACAGCATTGCGGGAAAGATGGGACGCGAGCAGAGCCTGATAGCACAACGGCCGTTCCGCAGTCCGCACCACACCATCTCACAGGTGGCACTTGTGGGCGGTGGGCAGAATCCACAACCAGGCGAAATCAGCTTGGCGCACAATGGCGTGCTCTTTGCCGATGAACTGCCGGAATTCAACAAGCAGACGCTGGAGGTGCTGCGCCAACCCTTGGAAGACCGCAAGATAACCATCAGCCGCGCCAAGTACACCATAGAATATCCCTGTTCGTTCATGTTTGTAGCATCTATGAATCCCTGTCCGTGTGGCTACTATGGCGACCCCACCCATTCGTGTGTGTGCACGCCGGGACAGATACAGCGCTATATGAACAAGATAAGCGGTCCGCTGCTCGACCGCATCGACATACAAATAGAGATTACGCCTGTTCCCTTCAAAGACATCTCCAAGGCGCAGCCTGGTGAGAGCAGCGGACAGATACGCCAGCGCGTCATAGCAGCCCGCGAACGACAGGAGGCACGCTTCAAGGAGGTGAAGGGCGTCTACTGCAATGCGCAGATGAGCGAGCGCATGATACACCAGTATGCCGAGCCAGACGACAAGGGCGTGCAGCTGCTGCGCACAGCCATGGAGCGGCTGTCGCTCTCGGCGCGCGCCTACAACCGCATACTGAAGGTAGCGCGCACCATTGCCGACATTGCAGGCTGCGAGCGCGTGGAAAGCCAACACCTGGCCGAGGCCATAGGCTATCGCAACCTCGACCGTGGCGACTGGGCGGAGCGGGGAATGTAAAAAAAAGGAAAAGCTGGAGAATAGGCATGTTGCTGTGCTACGGCAACATACGGAACGTGGGGGCATGGCGGGACTTACGGTACGCTACCCTGGCTGTTTTGTATCGCCTTTTCTACTTTTACTCTATCTTTGTGATGATAATCCTCAAGTATTTTTGTTTCCTCTATGGATGCCATACAAGATATAATTATTGACGACACGTTGCGTCGGATGGGCGAAGAACGCTTTGCGGGTTACCTGTGCCATGCCTGGTGCTATGGCGGTCATGCGGTGTTTCGCCGCAACGGGCGCGCTTTCACGTTTCAGCAGGGCGACTGCCTTATTGTTCCGCGCCGAGGCGACCTGACGGAAGGGCTGCGGGAGAGCCCTGATTTCAAGGTAGATGTGGTGTATGTCACTCAGGAGTTTATCGAGACGGCAACACCGCGGAGCAACTATGGTATACGCGGTCATCTCGCTTTATTTCACAATCCCATCATGCGTCTTACTCCAGAGCAGCAGCAACGTTGTGCCGACAACTTTGCAGAGATTCACCGTCGGCTGTCCATGCCACAGCATCACTTCTACCGCGACGTGCTTATCAATGCCGTTCAGACGATGATACTCGACTTTTTCGATTTCCATGCCGCTCAATATGGCTTCGACCGCATCTCTTCGCAGTATCATCAGCTCATGGAGTCGTTCATCGTCATGCTCGAACAGGGCGACTTTCGCAAAAATCGCAACCTCGGCTACTATGCCGACAGGCTGTGTGTCACACCGAAGTACCTGTCGGAAGTGGCTAAAAAATAAGTGGTCTGCCAGCCGCATACTGGATAACGCGCTATACGGCATTGGATATCAGTCGTATGTTGCGCGACAGACAGTATTCCTTCTCCCAACTGGCTGACATGTACGGCTTCTCGTCGCAGGCACATTTCAACCGTTTTGTACAGAAAAACCTCGGTGCCAAACCCTCAGACTTCCGCGAATAGGGACTATGGTAAGTGGCGGAAAATGACAATTGGATAAAATCATCCGCAACTTGTGTAACAACGGTGTGCCACAGACCAGTTTCCTTTGCTGGCGGAAACTTGCACTCCCCCACAACAACTTAACATTCACACCTATGAACAAGATTCTCATAGCCTTCTACTCGCGGCGAGGCGAGAACTACGTGAACGGCAGTATCCGACACCTTGCCCAAGGCAACACCGAAGTGGTGGCAGCAAAAATAAAAGCCCTGCTGCCCGATGCCGACGTGTTCCGCATCGACACCACATACGAGTACTCCAAGTCGTACATGACCTGCATAGAGGAGGCCAAGCAGGAGTTGCACGACGGTGCCCGTCCCGAGGTGAAGGACGCATTGCCCTCCATTGAGCAGTACGACACCGTCATCCTCGGCTATCCCAACTGGTGGGGCACCATGCCCATGGTGTGCTACACCTTCCTGGAGCGCTACGACTTCAGCGGCAAGCGCATCATTCCTTTCTGCACCAATGAGGGAAGCGGCATGGGCAGCAGCGTGCGCTTCATCAAGAAGCTCTGCCCCACAGCCATTGTTGCCGACGGCGTAGCCATCCACGGTGCCGAGGCAAACAGTGCCGACCGCGAGGCTCAAGAAATAGCCGACATTACTAAATAATGACCAACACACCCAGCATCAAACAACACATATCATGGAAAACATCACATTGTCCAACGGTGTCAGCATGCCGTTGCTGGGCTACGGGGTATTCCTCGTGCCTCCCCAGGAAGCCGAACATTGCGTGAGCGAAGCACTATCGGTAGGTTATCGACTCATCGACACGGCTCAGGCTTATGCCAACGAAGAAGGCGTGGGCGCCGCCATTGCCAAGTCGGGCATCAACCGCAGCGATATCTTCGTCGTCACCAAGGTGTGGATATCCAATGCCGGCGAGGAAAAGGCAGCACGGAGCATTGACGAGAGCCTGCGCAAGCTGCAGACAGACTATATCGACCTGCTGCTCATACACCAAGCCTACGGCGATGTGTTCGGCACATGGAGAGCCATGGAGCAGGCTTACCGTGCAGGTAAGGTGAGAGCAATCGGCGTGTCGAACTTCCAGGCAGCCCGCTTCTTCGACTTTGCCCATTATGTAGACATCAAACCCATGGTCAACCAGTTGCAGTGCAACGCCATGATACAACAGACGGGCATCGAACCTCTGCTGAACGAGAGCGATACCAAGATAATGGCATGGGGACCGTTGGGCGGTCAGGGCGTCGACAGCATCCTGAAAAACGAGTTTCTAAGCAATATCGGAAACCGATATGGCAAGAGTGGCGGACAGGTAGCGCTGCGATGGCTCACGCAAAGGGGCATAGTAGCTATACCCAAGTCGAGCCATAAAGAACGTATGCAGCAAAACTTCGATATCTTCGACTTCAGACTCAACGACGAAGAGATGAAAACAATTGCCACCATAAACCAACACGACACGGGTACCATCAACTTCCAAGACCCGCAATTTGTGAAATACCTTATCGAAACATACGGATAAATCATCCATCATTTACCCTTTTCAACTTTTATCATCATGAATCACATACGCCAATTTTTAGCCATCGCCCTCTGCCTGCTCGTCTCCACGGCATGCAGCGGAAGCAAAAAAGACGACAACAAACAAACCGACACTGCTGGGGAGAACGTGAAATTCAACCCGAAGGACAAGGCGCTCGTCGTCTTCTTCTCGCACGCCGGCGACAACTATGCCGTGGGGAACATCGCCGTGGGCAATACCAAGATTGTGGCAGACTACATCAGCGACATCACCGGTGCCGACCAGTTTGAAATAAAGACAAACAAATACGACGGCATGGCATACAGACCGTTGTGTGACCTTGCCAAACAAGAGCAGGAAGACAACGAACTGCCCGAGTTTGAAGGCAGCGTTGATGTGTCGCAGTACCAGACCATCTTCGTCGGAGGACCCGTTTGGTGGGGCACTTGGCCACAGGTAATGTTCTCCTTCTTCAAGAAATACGACCTCAACGGCAAAACCCTCATCCCCTTCACTACCCACGAAGGAAGTGGACTGGGCGCCTGCGTCGACGACTTGAAGGACACCTATCCGCAAGCCAACGTCACCGGCCAATTCTCCATCTACGGACACGACGTGCGCACAGGAAAAGACAGGGTGGAAAAGTGGCTAAAGAAACTCGGATTCTGACATCCTCGGACAACACTTCTTACGACCTGATGGCATAAAGCCATTCCCACAGAGAACACAAAAAGGCTCATACACACGGCGTGTATGGCCCTTTTGAACTGTATATGCCTTCATGGTGAGACGCTGTTCTCCTCGAAAGGGTTGTTCAGTATTGCTTGTGCGTTGTTTCGTCAGGGGTAATGGCGCCTTTCCCCATGAGTTCCACTGCCTGCTTGCCTGTTACATGCCCGATGTCGAGCCGCAGAACGTGCATGCGCGACAATCCTGATGCCAGCTCACGCTGCAGACTCGCCTCATGGCGGGGATGATATTTGTCACCGAGGGCACGTGCCGCCTTGAGGCGCTCGGCAGCGGCATCCACTATGTGCAGGGTGCCGAATACTATCACGCTGCGATAGTAGGTGGTGTAGCGCGAGGGCACTACCTCGTCGCGGTCGATTACGCAGAACGAGACCTTGTCGTGGGCACGCAGGGCATCGACTTTGTGTCCATGCAGGGCACTGTGGAAGTACAGGCATCCGCGGGTGTAGACAAAGCTCATGGGCACGGCGTAGGGATAGTCGTTGTCGCCGAGCAGGGCGAGTGTGCCAGACGTGGCACGGCGCAGTATGTCGTCGCATTGCTCTTGCGACAGCTGCTGCGCAAGGCGACGCATGGGACGGAAAGTAGGATGAGGCTGCTGCATGGCTATGGTGTGTAGTGGTCAGTGCTTTGCTTTACCTATGAGCTGGAGCATGGCTTTGGCATCTTCGTCGCCCGCTGAGGCATCGGTGCGCAGCTTGCGCAGTATGTCATCGCCGCCTTTGGGATTGCGCACGGCACGTAACAACCATTTCTTGGCCAACGATTTATCGGCATCGGTACCTTTGCCCTTGAAATAGCACTTTCCCAGCTGGTATTCGGCGTCGGCATACTCCTGGTTGGCAGCCAGCTGAAAGTAGTGGAAGGCTTTCTTCTTATCCTTCTGCACGCCTTTGCCGTCTTTGTAGCACTTTCCCATGCGGTATTGCGCCTTATGATAGTTCTGCTCGGCTGCCTTGCTGTAGTAGGCGAAGGCCATGCGCAGGTCTTTTTCCACGCCATTACCTTTGGTATAGCATCGTCCGAGACGGTAGAGAGCCTTCTTGTGCCCCTTGTCGGCAGCGGTTTTGAGCAGGGGAACAGCCTCGGAATATTGTCCGGCATCGTAGAGCTGCTTGCCCTGACGGTAGATTTTGTCGGCGCTCTGCGCATGAAGCGGCAGCGACAGGAGTGCCGTCATTGCTGCGATGAATAATGAAAAGAGTGTTTTGCTCATGGTATGTTCGTTATGGGTTGCTATACTTTAGCGAAGCAGAGTGTGGCGACGCTGAATTGCGTGGCTCCTGCCCGCATGAGTGCTTTGGCAGCGGCGCAGATGGTGGCACCGGTGGTAATCACATCGTCGACGAGAAGTATGTGTTGCTTTGTGAGGTCGTCGTGCGTGTTGCTGCAAAAAGCATCTTCTACATTTTCGGCGCGCTCGGCATGTGATAGGTGCGTCTGACTTTTACTGAATGCCGTTCGCTCAATCCACGTGGGCTGGAGTGGCAGTTGTGTAACCTGCGCTATGCCTTCGGCGATGAGCAGGCTTTGGTTGTATCCGCGTGTACGCTGTCGCTGCTGCGTGAGCGGTATGGGCACAATGGCCGTGACGGAGCTGAAGAAGCTGTTGTGCAGGAAAGTCTGCGCCATCAGTTGGCCCATGTAGCGCGCCAGTTCGGGCTGGTGATGATACTTTATGTCGTAGATGATGCGTGCGCTCTGTGCGTGCGGCATGTGCCGGTAGAGTGCAGCGGCGTTGTTGACGGGAATGCGCAGCCACAGCAGGCGCACCATCTCGTTGTCGTCGGGGGTTAGGTGATGGTTGGTGTAGGGCAGGTGGCGCTGGCAGGCTACGCAGATGAAGCGTTCTTGTTGTGCCAATCGTCGCCCGCAGCAGAAGCACGCCGATGGTGCAATGAGGTCGAGCAGACGATGGAAGAAACTGTAGCGACTACGCATGGAGGAAAAGGGGAGAGGGGGCAGAGTTATGGTTGAATGTCTTTCGACCATCTCTCGCCTCAGCAATCGGAGCGAGCTACATTGCCTTCGGCTTATCGAGATGGTTGAATGTCTTTCGACCATCTCTCGCCTCAACAATCAGAGCGAGCAACATTGCCTTCGGCTTATCGAGATGGTTAATCGGTATTGGCTTCGCGAGGCAGGCATTGGATAATGTCATCGTAGGCGTAGCCTTTGGATATGGCATAGCGTATAAGTTTCTGCTTGCACTGGTAGGCATCGGTGTCGTGCAGGGTTTGCAGTTTGCGCTGCAGCAGGCCACACAGCGTGTTGCGCATGTCGTCTTTGTCGTTGTCATCGAAGAGGTGTTGCACTTGCTGCGGGTGTATGCCTCGTCGCCGGAGTTCTTGCTGCAGCTTGTGAGGTCCCCAGTGGTTGAGGCTTGATTTTTCTTTGACGAACATTTCGGCAAAGCGTTGGTCGTCGATGAATCCTTTTTCTACGAGTTGCTGTATGATGCCGTCGTGTTCATCGGGTTCTAATCCCCATCTATAGAGCCGTTGACGGGCATCGTATTGGCATATTTCACGCTTTGCGCATATGGCGGCGAGTCGTTGCAGTGCTCGTTCGGGTGTCAGGGTTCGTGGTATTATGGCCATGAATGCGGGAAAGTTTGTATCTTTGCGAAATGAGAGGACGAGGGAAAGTCCGGGGAGAATGAAAAATACTGTTAGCTAATTATGATAGGTTGTTATTTTTCCGGTCGTTTGGGCAATCAGCTGTTCCGCTATGCTTTTGTTCGCCGGTTGTGGGCGGAGCGTGGTGGTCGCGATGCGCTGTTGTTCAACTTTCGCCGCGTTGAGAGTGGTGTGGGCGAGGGCTTTGTTGACAGTTTGCGGCATTTCCGTGTGTTGCCTTATGTGCGTGACGATAGGAGTTTGGTGTTGCGTCACGGCACTGTGCATCAGCGCTGTATCTACGGTGCCTATCGTTTTTCCGAGGCGGCATGTCGTCGTCTGTCGCGTCGTTGCGATGTGTCGGGTGCGTATCGCGAGCGCCTTCTTCGTGCCGGTATTGTGGTGTTGGGCAGTGGCGATGGCGACAGGAGAGTGGCTGTGCCGCCATTGGAACGAGTGTTTGTGAACGGCTTTTTTGAAAACCGCATGTATTTCGACGCTATCCGCCCTATATTATTAAGGGAGTTGGTTCCCTGCGAGCCTCCTTTGGCCGGCAATGCCAGATTGTATGCGCGTATGGCGGAGTGCGAGTCGGTGTGTGTGAGTGTGCGGCGTGGCGACTATCTGTCGTCAACTTATCGCGATGGTTTCTATGTGTGCGATGCGGATTACTTTGTTCGCGCCATGGCAGCCATCCGTAAGCGCGTGCCGAATCCGCAGTTTGTGTTTTTCTCTGACGACATTGATTGGGTTCGCCAACAGTCGTGGGTGCCTTCGGGAAGCTTGTTTGAGCATGGCGACGATCCTGTGTGGGAGAAGTTGCGCCTAATGTCGTCGTGCAAGCATTTCATCATCAGCAATTCATCGTTCAGCTGGTGGGCACAGTATCTGGGTCAGTACGCTGGTAAGGTTGTGGTGTCGCCTCGGCATTGGTTTAATCGTAAAGACTGGGTGTCGCATTTGGTTGAGGATGACTTTGTGAAGTGTTGAATAAGAAGCGAGGGGGAGAAAGAAAAGACAAGTTTTCCGATGCGGGGAAAAACTTGTCTTTTCTGATATTGAGTTAATGGAAGTTGTTGAGGTCTTCCGGTGTGAAGTGGTGTATGTATACATATTTTCCCATGACGTTTTCTTCCGCCATTCTGACGTAGACGTTTGCACTCTTGCTGAAGAGTTCGGGTGCTCGTGTGGCGTCATCGAGGATGAGGAGCGACATCATTATCTCTGCCGTCATGTCGTAGAGTCGGCGCGCGAGGAAATCCTGCACAGCCTGGTTGTCGTGTTGCTTGACGCAGTCGATAGATGCTTCGTACATCTTCACCATGCCTTCTACGCGCTGCTTAAGGGGCTTCATCTCTTCGCTCACTTCGCTCTGCAGCATTTCCTTCATCAGATTGAGGTAGGTTCCGTTGGTGATGTAGCGTATGGCAGCAACCACCTGAAGCTGTGTCGTTCCCTCATAGATGGAGAATATGCGTGCGTCGCGGTAGAGTCGCTGGCACTTATATTCCATGATGAATCCCGAGCCGCCATGTATCTGTATGGCGTCGTAGGCGTTCTGGTTGGCATATTCGGAATTCATTCCCTTGGCGAGGGGGGTGAAAGCGTCGGCCAAACGAGAGTAGAGTTTCTGCTCCTGTCGTTCTTCGGGAGTGAGTTTGCGCTCGCGGCTGATGTCTTCGAGCGTCTTGTAGATGTCGACATAGCGTGCTGTCTGGTAGAGGATGCTTCGTCCGGCATCGAGTTTCGCCTTCATGCGACTGAGCATGTCGTAGACAGCGGGGAAGTCGATGATAGCTGTGTCGAACTGGCGGCGCTCCTTGGCGTAGGCGAGTGCTTCGTTGTAGGCAGCCTGGGAGAGACCTGTCGACTGTGCAGCTATACCAAGACGTGCTCCGTTCATGAGTGCCATAACATACTTGATGAGTCCGAGTCGTGTGGAGCCGCACAACTCTGCCTTTGCGTTCTTATAGGTAAGTTCGCATGTAGGCGAACCATGTATTCCGAGCTTGTGTTCGATATGCCGCACGTCGACGCCGCCGTCGCGCTTGTCGTAAATGAACATAGAGAGTCCGCGTCCGTCGCGTGTACCTTCCTCAGAGCGTGCGAGTACGAGGTGAATGTCGGAGTCGCCGTTGGTGATGAAGCGCTTCACACCATTGAGACGCCAGCAGTTGTTCTCCTCGTCGAACGTGGCCTTGAGCATCACGCGCTGGAGGTCGGAGCCGGCGTCGGGTTCGGTGAGGTCCATCGACATGGTTTCACCTGCGCAGACACGCGGAATGTACTTCTGTCGCTGCTCTTCGCTGCCGAACTCATAGAGCGTCTCTATACAGTCTTGCAGCGACCAGATGTTCTGGAAGCCGGCATCGGCGGTGGAGACAATCTCCGAAGCCATGGAGTACGGTGTGATGGGCATGTTGAGTCCGCCATATCGTCGCGGCATGCTGATGCCCCACAGTCCTGCCTTGCGTGTGGCATCGATATTCTCGAAGGTCTTCGAAGCGTAAATCATGCGTCCGTTTTCGAGGTGCGGTCCCTCCAGGTCTACGTCTTCGGAATTGGGCTCAATAATGTTGGCTGCGATGTCGCCCGTGATTTCGAGCAGCTGCTTATAGTTTTCGATGGCGTCGTTGTAGTCGACAGGCGCATCTTCGTAGTTGTCTTTATCGGCAAAGTTGCGTTCTTTCAACTCTACGATGCGCTTCATCAGGGGATGATGAAGGTGGAATTCCAATTCGGGATGGTCGCTGAAATAGTTTGCCATATCGGTAATTATTTTGAGTTCTGCTTATAATACTTAATCAGTTTCGGAACAGTTTCTTCCACTGTGCCCACGATGACATAGTCGGCAATCTTGTTGATGGGTGCATCGGGGTCGGAGTTGATGCTGATGATGATGCCGGCGTCTTGCATTCCAGCGATGTGCTGTATCTGTCCGCTGATGCCGCATGCGATATATACTTTCGGATGAACGGTGACACCCGTCTGACCAATCTGTCGGTCGTGGTCTATCCATCCGGCATCGACGGCAGCACGCGAGCCACCCACTTCGCCGTGGAGCACTTTGGCGAGTTCAAACAACTGGTCGAAACCTTCCTTGGAACCTACGCCGTATCCTCCGGCTACGACGATGGGCGCACCTTTCAGATTGTGCTTGGCCGCCTCGACGCGGTGTTCAAGCACTTTCACCACGAATGCCTCGGGGCTTACATACTTGGCCACTTCAGGATAGACAACTTCGTTTTTAGCCTTTCCTTCGTAGACAGCTTTCTGCATCACTCCGCTGCGCACAGTCGCCATCTGGGGGCGGTGGTCGGGATTGACGATGGTGGCAACGATGTTTCCACCGAATGCAGGACGAATCTGATAGAGCAGATTTTCGTAAATCTTACCCGCTTTCTTGTCCTCATATGGACCGATTTCCAGTTCCGTACAGTCGGCAGTGAGTCCGCTGGTGAGCGAGGAGCTGACGCGTGGTCCGAGGTCGCGTCCGATGACGGTGGCTCCCATGAGGCATATCTGCGGTTGTTCTTCCTTGAAGAGGTTGACGATGATGTCGGTATGTGGTGCGCTGGTATAGGGGAAGAGTCCTTCTCCGTCGAAGACGAAGAGTTTGTCGACGCCGTAGGGGAGTATTTGTTGTTCCACCTTTCCCTTAATGTCCGTGCCAATTACCACGGCATGTAGTTCTACACCGAGCTGATTGGCGAGTTTGCGTCCTTTGGTGAGCAATTCCTGCGACACTTCCTGTACGAGGGTGCCTTCTATTTCGCAATATACAAAAACGTTGTTCATGCCTATCCGATGATTTTTTCGTCCAACAATTCTTTGATCATTCCATCGATGTCTGCGTCGGCAGCCGTCAAAGTTTTCGACTCCTTCGCTTGGAAGGCGATGTTTTTCACCGCCTTGACCTTTGTGGGCGAGCCTGGCAGTCCGCACTGTTGCGGGTCGCCATCTACATCGGCCACGCTCCATTGGTTGAGTGTGAGGTATGGACGCTCTTCGTAGAGGTATGCGTAGCCATCGTCTTCGGCGGGTCGCTCCATGGGGCATGTGGCGCGCTTGTATTTCATGACGAGTTTGGCGTTGCATGGGCGGCAGGGGGCAGCACTTCCATTAACGGTGATAACTACGGGCAGTGGCACTTCAACGAGTTCCACTCCTCCGTCGATGACACGTCGCACGAGGGCCTTACCATTTTCCACCTTCACTATCTCTTCGGCGTAGGTCACTTGGTTGAGTCCCAGTTTTTGCGCCACCTGCGGTCCCACCTGTGCGGTATCTCCGTCGATGGCCTGTCGTCCGCCGATAACTAGGTCGACATCGCCAATCTTCTTTATTGCTGTGGCGAGTGCGTAGGAGGTAGCAAGCGTATCGGCACCGGCAAAGAGTCGGTCGGTGAGCAACCATCCGGTATCGGCACCGCGGTAGAGTCCTTGACGGATGATTTCTCCGGCTCGCGGCGGTCCCATGGTGAGCAGTCCTACGGTGGATCCGGGATGCTGCTCTTTGATTCGGAGTGCCTGCTCGAGAGCGTTAAGGTCTTCGGGGTTGAAGATGGCGGGCAGGGCTGCACGGTTGACGGTGCCTTCGGCTGTCATGGCATCCTTGC
Organism: Bacteroidaceae bacterium; assembly: GCA_017940185.1. Lineage (GTDB taxonomy): Bacteria > Bacteroidota > Bacteroidia > Bacteroidales > Bacteroidaceae > Prevotella. Next base: position 20,096 of record JAGAZE010000036.1, read on the forward strand.
CCACATTGCGGGTATCGGGTACTTGCTTGGCAAGCACTACAATTTTTAAGCTCATAGTCTATTGTTGTGTTGTGTTGTTGTTTGCATTGATTTTGAAAAGCGCCGCAAAGGTAGTCAAACAATTGCACGTAGGCAAGTTGAGCGGCAAAAAGGTGATGATTTGCGGATTATGCGTGCATGAAGAAGGGTTTGGCATATTCCCATATCACGATGCCTGCCGTGATGGCCACATTGAGCGAATGCTTGGTGCCGTATTGCGGAATCTCTATGCATGCATCGCACTGGTCGACGATGTGTTGCTGCACTCCTTTCACCTCATTGCCCAGCACCACAGCGGTGGGTTGTGATTGTTGTGGCATGGTGAGGAGGTTGTCGGCTCCTTCGGCTTGCTCTATGGCACAGACGCGGTATCCTCTCTGTTGAAGTTGTGCCACGGCGTCTTCTGTTTTTTCGAAGTGTTGCCACGTAACGCTGTCTTCGGCCCCAAGTGCAGTCTTGTGTACTTCGGGATGTGGCGGTGTGGCGGTGATGCCACAAAGGTAGAGTGCCTCAATACGGAAGGCGTCGCATGTGCGGAAGATTGACCCTACGTTGTAGAGCGAGCGCACATTGTCGAGAACGACGACGAGGGGCAACTTGTCGGCTTGTCGGAACTGCTCTATAGTGAGGCGTTGCATCTCTATGGTGCGTAGTTTGCGCATGGCGGTGTGGGTTGTGCTTTTATTGTTCTTTCATCTGATAGGCCAGTGCTGTGGCTTTGATGCGTTTCAACATGGCGAGCAGTCCGTTGCTGCGTGTGGGCGACAGATGTTCGCGCAATCCGATGCGCTCTATAAAGTATAGGTCGGCATTGACGATCTCTGTGGGTGTGTGTCCGTCGACTACTTGCAGGAGCAGTGCAATGATGCCTTTCACTATGAGCGCATCGCTTTCTGCCTGGAAGTGTATGACACCATCAGCATAGTCGGCTTGGAGCCATACACGACTTTGGCAACCCTCAATGAGGTTCTGCTCTGTTTTGTATTCGGGTTTGAGAGGGGGTTGTTCGTTGCCCAGATCAATGAGCAACTGATACTTGTCCATCCAATCATCGAAGGCTGAGAACTCTTCGATGATGGCATCTTGACGTTCGTTGATGGTCATGTTGCTTATTATAAAAGAGGAAAGAATGGAGGGGTGAGATTTGGGGACGGGGAGAGAAGGGTTGCTGCTGTGGTACAGCTACATACGGTACGGAGCGGGTGAGTGTGTGTCAGGTTGATGTTGTGGTGGCATCGATGCGGAATACTTTGTCGTTGGGCCGCACTTTGTCGGGCACTCTGACGCTGACGAGTGTACCTTGCTTTGCCTCTTGTACCGGTCCGTTGTCGTCGTGTATCTCGTCGACGTCGATGTACATCACGCCTGTGGTGGGTCCTGTGACGAGCAGGCGATTGCCCACGGCAAAGGTGTTGGCTTGCACTGCCACTTCGGCCACGCTCAGACGTGAGAAATATTTGGTGACTTTTCCCACCAGTGTCTTTCGTTGTGTGGCGTTAGATCCGTAGTGCCGGTTCCACTCTCCGAGTCGCTGTCCTTGGTAGTACCCGTCCCAGAATCCGCGGTTGAACACGGTGGCGAGTTGTCGGTCCCACTCGTCTTTTCGCTGTTCGGTGTAGTTGTCGTTTCCTTCTGCCAGTGTGTGGAGTGCCTCTTTGTAGGCTTTCACCACGGTATAGACATACTCTGGTCCTCGTGCGCGGCCTTCTATCTTGAGCACGCTGACGCCTGCGGCTATCATGCGGTCGAGAAAGCGTATGGTCTTCAGGTCTTTGGGACTCATGAGGTATTTGTTATCAACCTCTATTTGGTTTCCTGTTTCGGCATCGGTGAGGATATATGCCCTTCTGCAAATCTGCACGCATTCTCCGCGGTTGGCAGATCGGTTGGCTTCGTGCAGACTCATGTAGCACTTTCCGCTGACAGCCATGCATAGCGCGCCGTGGCAGAACATCTCAATGCGTATGAGTCGTCCTCCCGGTCCGCAGATGTGCTGCTCCACGATGTCGCGATGGATGGCTGCCACCTGCTCGAGGGTGAGCTCGCGCGCCAGCACAACGACGTCGGCATATTGTGCGTAGAACTTCAATGCCTCGGTGTTGGAGATGTTGAGTTGTGTGCTGAGGTGCACTTCCAGTCCTATGCTTCGTGCATACTGCATCACGGCTACGTCGCTGGCTATCACCGCACTGATATTGGCTTCGAGTGCAGCATCGAGTATGTTTCGCATGGTGGTCAGTTCCTCTTGATAGATGATGGTGTTGACGGTGAGATAAGTCTTCACGCCATGTTGCAGACACAGCCGGGCGATGTCGTGCAGGTCGTCGATGGTAAAATGGTTGGCGGAGTGGGCACGCATGTTGAGTTGCTCTACGCCAAAGTATACAGAATCGGCTCCAGCCTGCAACGCGGCCTGCAGGCTTTCGCGGGAACCAACAGGAGCCATCAGCTCTATGGTGTCGTTGTTTCGTGTAATCATAGGGCAAAGATACTGAGATGGTGGCAAGTGTACAAGCTTTGCGGTGATTAGGTGAAGTTATTTCGCTTTGTGTGAAAAAACTGGCGACATGGGTAGTAGTCATGTCGCCAGTTGTGCGTATTGTTGGTGAGGAGTTTATTCCACCACAACTTTTCTTCCTTGGAAGATGTAGATGCCCTTAGGCAGTCCGTTGGTGTTTTTGGCATTGCGTCGCACGATGTTGCCTTTCATATCGTAGACGTTGTGAGTGTTGATGCCTTCCACATCGGTTTCCACGCCGTCGATGGCGGTCACCACTTTGTCGAAGGTGTACTGTATCTTGTCCGTTTTTCTTGTAGCCAACAGACAGTCGTAGGCGTAAAAATAGTCCGACACTGGCAGGTAGTTTGGCATTGTCTCATAGAAGTGGTATCCGTAGACGTTGGCTGTTGGGTTTTTGAGTGTGAGTTGTGCGGCATATTTTCTGCCACTGAAGGTAAACTCGTCAATGGTGACAACTGCGACTCCTGTGCTTGCCTTGACCTGTTTCTGCATGAGCAGTCCCAGCTCGGTGTATTCCCAGTTGCGGTTGTTGACTTTTACGATGCACGGGCGGAATGCCTTGATGCCTGTGTTGACGGTTTTGAAGTTGATTTCGGTTTTTCCTGTCGTGGTATTCTGATATGTGTTGGTGAACTCTGCCACTTTAACGTCGGCTCCGAGCGCTTCTTGCAGTTCGGCTTGTGTCATGTCGAACGGCAGCCAGAGTGCTCTCCAGTGTCCGTTGGGGAACATCACGTTGGTGTTGACGTTGTAGGTTCCGGCGGCGTATGTCATTTCACTTTCGTTGCGTTCGTCGAGATAGAGCGACTGATATGTTGTTGCCGATGCCGCAGCGTTGCGGTAAGTGAAGTTGATTGTTCCGTCGCTGTTGAGTGTGATGTTGGTTATGCCGTGGTTGGCAAAGTCGGTTGCATCATCGCCTCCGTTGTAGCGTGTCATCTTCGGTGTGGAGGTGTCAGTGAATGCGTTGTTGGTATTGTAGGGATACACATCTCCTGCCTGTCCCTGATAGCTCTGCATGTTGTCGTCGGCGGGCATTATCTGCCAGCGCATATGGTTGTTTTTCTTCTCTTCCCACTGGCGTGTGGTGTAGTTGTACTCATAGTATGTGCCGTAGGTGTTCACTCTGTTGTAGGCCCATGCGTAGTAGTTGTAGTCGATATGTGTGATGAGCAGTCCTTTCGGATTGTCGTTGTATGCGTACATTCTGGACACATTACGGTTTTCGAGGATGTAGTATTCTTCTCCCGTGGTGCTTTCGCAGTCGATGACATATAGTTCGCCGTTGCTCTCTATGGGTTTCATGTTTTTCACCTGCACAGGGTCGGTCAACACGATGGGTTCAAGCCATCCTGCAGTCCACTTTTCAAATCCAGAGTAGTCCATGGGGTTGAAGCCGTTTTCTTTATAGGAACCACTTCCCATGAGGTCCCATGATCCTACACCGATGTTGCCTGAGTAGGATGTGTCGTAGAGATCGGGAAATCCCATGCAGTGTGAGAATTCATGGCAGAATGTTCCTATTCCGCAGTTGTTGCTTCCGCTTCTTCCGCGCATCTCTGAAGAGCATGCATAGGTGTTGATGCGCATACCCTGCAACGTGAGAGCGGAACCTGTTCCCGAACTCAACGACCACTTATGTGGCCATATGGCATCGGTGGGTGCACCTTCGGCTTGGTTGTATCCGGCATAGAGTATGAAGACGTTGTCTACTTCTCCGTTGCCGTCCCAGTCGTAGTCGGCAAAGCGCACGGAGTCTTGTACGAGTTCTACGGCTTCTTTCACCATTTCGGCTGGTCTGAGGTCGTGTGTTTCTCCTTGTTGCTCTCCATAGTAGACCATGTCTTGTGACACTGTCACGGGTCCGATGACATCGAATTGGAGGTCGAAGCGTCCGTAGCTTTGTTTGCGGAAGTAGTCGCGTATGCTGAGTTTGTAGTTTCCTTCAGAGAAATTGAGGGTGTTGGCCACCTTGTTGTAGAAGGCTTTTGGGTTTGTGGTGGTGTATTGCACGTCTTGGAAGTTGACCAAGATGATGAGTCCTTTTTTATTTCCTCTGAATGCGTCGAAGTTGCTGTGGTTTTGCGTTTTGCTCATTCCTTTTCTCAGGACGGGCTGCGGGTGTGCACACACGTTGTGCGCATCGGCTTCGCGTCGTGAGTTGGCGGCTTTGGCTTTGGCAACTATCTCTGTGGTTGTACGCTTGGCATAGCGCTTAACGCCTGGCAGGCTCGATTCGAGCGTGTAGATGTTGCCTTGTGCGTCGCGATAGTAGCTGAACCATTCATCGCCAATGAGTTGTGCCTGCACGGTCTGTCCATTGGTGAGTGTGATTGTGTGCCACAGGTTGGGGTCGGCTGGTATGGCACGTACTGTCAGTGCTGTGGTGCACATGAAGAGCAGCACTACCAGTGGGCGAAGGAGTTGTTGTGTATTCATGGGTGTTAAGGTATTTGTTATGATTTTCTTTTTTGGGGAGAGTGGTGTTGAGGTTTTAGGGTTACAAATGTAGTGTGTTTTTTTATATTCTACACATATTCTACACATTTTTCTGCTTTCTTTCCGTGTGGGTGTCAGTATTTTATGTGGTACAAGTGTGTGGTGTTGATAAGTTTGTTGTATGGACTTTTGATGTAGATTGTTCCATCGGCATCGATGGGTTTGGCATGTGCTGCGTATGCGTAGAGATTTCCTGCATTGATATAGATGTCGGCATTTGCCTTGATGGCCTTTGGTTTCGACAGCAGGCTTTCTCCTCTGGTGACGATGTTGACTTCTCCTCCGTTGATGGTGGTGTGGGCATCGCTTTTCATCCCTTTTGCATTATTGCCCAGACATAGCAGGTTGAGCACTCCAGCTTCTACAATGATGTTGGCGTCGCTTTTCACTGCTGCGCAGTGTGTGGTGTCGTTGCTGGCGATGCTCGATTGTGCGTTGGTGATGATGGTGGTGTGTCCCCCTTCTATGAGAATGTCGGCTTCGCTGTTGAGTCCTTTTCCTCCGTTGGCTGTCAGATTGATGTTGGTTACGCTGCCGTTGATGAAGATGCCGTCGTTGGCTTTGATGCCATTGTTTCCTTTAGCTTCGATGAATAGAATACATCCTGCTCTCAGTCGGAAGAAGTCGTCGGTGGCGATAGCGTTGTGTGCGTTGCCGGTGACGTGGAGCGTTCCTTCTCCTGAGATGATGATGTCGCCTCGGTTGTAGAGCGCTCCTTTCATTTTGTGGTCAGCTATGGGAGTGTATGTGTTTCCGTCGACGAGGGTATTGATGGTGCCTCTTTGCAGCACGAGATACATTCTCTTGTTGTTGATGTTGTAGATGGCGGAGCCGTCGGTGCTGGCGAGAGTCAGGTTGTTGAGGTCGAGTCGGTATTTGTATTGGCTGTTGATGGCCAGTTGTCCGTTGTGTGACGTTCCGCTAATGATGTATTGCACATTCTCAAGTTGCGATGTTATCATCAGGCGTGCGCCGTTGGCGGTGCATGATATGCCCGTGGGCAATTGTGATACTTCTACCTGATTGTTGTGGAATGCAATATGTATAGTGTGACCGATGCTGAAGTTTTCCACCGAGTCGTTTGCAGGCATGGTGATGCTTTGTTCGTCGTCATCGGGTGTGCCGTAGTAGAAGCTGATATCTTTTATGTTGGCTTCTTCGTTGTTGTTGTATTGCTGTATCAATACTTCGAGTTCGGAGTCGTCGTTTTGGCATGCTGTGAAGGCGATGGCGCAAAGCAGCAGGAAAGTGGAGATGTGTCGCATGGTAAGGGGAAAGAGGAGGGAAGAGAGGAGGGAAGAGAGGAGGGAGCGGGGTATTAGAATCGGAATTGGTATCCGAGTCCGAGAATGTGTTCGTTGTAGTCGTAGATGTCACCTTCTTCGTTGTTGATTTGGAATCGGTAGAATGCTTTAATGACGTGGTGCTTTTTTATTTTATAGTCGGTGCCGATGGTGAGTCTTATTTGTTCAGTTCTCCACGCGTTGAACAGTTCGGCAGACACTTCCGGGTCCAGTTTCCAGTGTGGGAAGTCGTATTCCATTTTGAGTCTGGACCTCAGTTCGTGTTTAGCCTTTGCTCCTACGTTGTGTTGCTCCCATCGTTCGTCGTCGAAGTCGTATCGTGACACGCTTTTGTCGGGTCGGTAGGTGTATTGCCATCTTTCGCGCAGAGAGATTGTGAATCGTTGAATTTGTATGGAAGCTTCAGCCCCAAGGAAAACTCTGTGTCTGATGTGGTAGTAGGACGGTCTCCAGTGTTTGAGGTTTATGGGAGTTGTGGTGTAGCTTATCTTTTCTTGTCTTTGTTCGTCGATGAACTTGTATCCTCCTTCAATTTTCAGGTTTCTGTTTGGTTTCCACGCTGCTGCTGCTTCGATGGTCCATCTGTCGGTGGTGCGCGCGTTGTTGCGTGTGCGGTATTCGCCTTCCAGACTTATGCTAAGCTGCTGCGATAGTTTCTTCTGTGCTCCGAGGGTATACCATATTCCGAAGTCATCGCCCGTACTTTGTGCTCTGACGATGGTGCATAGTAGTAGGAGCAGGAGTGTGAGAGAGTGTTTTTTCATGACATGATGGTGTGTTGTCACACTTGTGTGAGGTCTTCGCTTTTGAGTTTCAGTTTGTTGTTTATTTCTGCCGGGTTTCCGTCACCATTGTCGTTGTAGGTCACTTTGAGTATGGCCATGTCGCGCAACATATCGACGCTTCCCACTTCCACCTTTATCACCTGTATTCCGAGCCGTTGTTGCAGGTCGTCGATGAGTTGCTGTCGGCATTCGGGCTTGATGAGTTCTATGCGGTCGTATTGTATGAGTTTAGTAGGTTTCGCTTTGAGCATCATTTCGCAGAGGCATACCGCGAATAGTATGACGATGTTGGTGATGAGCGTTTCGCATAGGGGAATGTTGGTGGCCAGTGCATTGACGACAGCGAGTGTGATGACCACGAAGAGGTAGGTGAGTTCTCTTACCGGCATGGTTTCGGTGCGATATCGCATGATGGAGAAAATACCGAAGAGACCGATGCCGATGCCTATTCCTGTCTTTCCTTTGAGGTCGTCGAGCACGAATATCATGAAGAAGACGAGGAAGAAGATGGCTGTGGACATGAGCATAAACGTGAAGTAGAAGTCGCGCCGATGACTTTTTCGGTAGTAGAGTCTGTCGATAATAATCCAGTTGACGAGTGTGCAGATGGCAAAGCGCATGAGCATCAGGAGGAAGTCTTCTTGTAGTGTGAATTCAAACATGGTATGGGAAGTTTGTGGAGCAGGTGATTTTGTTGCTGTGGTACAGCAACATACTGGACGGAGGGAGTATATGCGTGTTATAATGGGTTGTTGGCCTGTTGCTGCAGTCGCTTTATGTTGTGCAGTCGCTCTTTGAATCTGTTGACGCGTACAGTGTTGTCGGTCATTGCCCTTGCCAGGCTGTATTTGCTGAACGGTTGTGGGAAGATGCGCTGTTGTCGCAGCAATTGTGTGGCGTAGCTTGGTTGTCGGACGTCACGTTTGAGTTCGATGACTACGATGTGTTGCAACTGTTGTGTTGGTTGGTTGTTGAGTAGGTTGAATTGCAGTTGTGTGTCGATGGTCAGCCGTTCGGTGAGTTGTTTGTTGACGAGTGTGATGCGTTGGAATTGATTTTGCATTTTCGCCGTGAGTGTTTCGGGATCGTAGCGCAGGTGTTGCCGCAGGAATGGGTAGCAGTGTTGCTTTGTCCAGGGGTGAATGATGAACTGTTGCGGTGTGGTGTGGAGCGTGTCAGGTGTTTCTTTGAGTGTGATGCGCTGTTTGTTGGTTTTGCCGTGGTTGTCTTTTGTTTTCACTTCGAGGAAGTGTTGTTGGCTGTCGAGGTAGGATCTTATTCTCACCTTTTGTCGGTTGACGTGTCCATGCTGGTGCATGTTGTACATGTTATTGTCGGGCGTGTCGAAGTAGAGTGTGGCATAGTGTGCTATGCGCTGTCCGTTAATTTCCTGTACATGATATTGGTTGACAGCCATGGCGAGCAACTGATGCAACTTCTCCGGTGTTGTGAGATACTTGGTATCGGTTCGTTGCATGAGCTTCACCTTCTGCATTTCTGCTAGTGTGATGGGAGCGAACTGTTGTAGCAGCGTGTCCATATATTGTGTTCAAAGTATTGTGCAAAGATATGAAAATATGTGGTTTCTATAAGGGGAGTGCCGACAAAAAGTGCGCTCTGCTATCTGCGGGCGCACTTTTTGTGTCATTGAATTTGTCTCTGTTATTTGTTCTTTTCGATGATCAGTTCTGCTATTTGCACTGCGTTAAGGGCTGCTCCTTTTCTTATTTGGTCTCCTGTGATCCACAGTGTGATGGCATTATCTTCGGCGATATCTCTTCTAATGCGTCCCACGTAGATGTTGTCGGTGCCTTGCGTGTAGAGGGGCATGGGGTATTTGGCGTGTTGTGTGTCGTCAACGAGTGTGCATCCTGGTGCCTGTACTATGGCGTTTCTGACGTTGTCGATGTTGAGTTGTTCTGCTGTCTGCACCCATATTGCTTCGCTGTGGCATCGCAGTGTGCTGACGCGGACGCATGTGGCCGAGCAGCGCACATTGGAGTGGAGTATCTTGCGCGTCTCATGATACATTTTCATCTCCTCTTTGGTGTAGTCGTTGTCGGTGAAGACGTCAATCTGTGGTATGACGTTGTAAGCCAGTTGGTGTGGAAATCGCTGTATGTGTGGTTGTTTTCCCTGTGCGATGTCGGCATACTGTTGTTCCACCTCTTTCATGGCCAGTGCTCCGGCTCCGCTTGCGCTCTGATAGCTGGCAACGTGTATGCGTTGTATGTGCGACAGTCGCTCTATCGGCATGAGTGCTGTGACCATCATGATGGTGGTGCAGTTTGGGTTGGCAATAATGTTGCGTGGGTGTTGCAGCGCATCGCTCGGGTTGCATTCGGGCACTACGAGCGGCACGTCGTCGCACATGCGGAAAGCACTGGAGTTGTCTATCATGATGGCTCCGTGTCGTGTGATGTCATCGGCATATTCTCGGCTCACAGCGGCACCGGCAGAAGTGAAAACGATGTGTGTGTTGCTGAAGAGGTCGCCGTGTTGCAGGCGTTCTACTACGACGGGATTGTTGCGGAAGGTGTATGTTTGTCCGGCACTGCGTTCTGATCCGAAGAGTCTCAACTGTCTGACGGGAAAGTTGCGTTGTTGTAGCACTTGCAGCAATTCCTGTCCCACGGCACCACTGGCGCCTACGATGGATATGTTCATTGGGAAAAAGATTTACGTAAATAAGCGCTACAAAGATAGCGAGTATTTTCTTCTCTTATACACTTAAGACATTTTCTTTGTATTGCAAGCACTCCGATACAGCTTTTCCTCAATGCCCCAATCGGCAGGCTAAAGGGCAACAATAAGTCATACAAAAAAACATCACCCTGCCGTAGAGGTATACGACAGGGCGAGTGTTTTGATTTTCAGGTAAAGGGATGATTACTTGCCGGACTCGAGTTTCCAGTTTTCTTCCTTGTCTTTCACGAGTTTGAAGTCCTGTTCCTTGGTGTTACCGTTGCTCATGGTAAACTTCATCTTCACCTGTGCAGAAGTCTTGTCTTCGTTGATCATTTCGTCGCCAACCTTTTCAAACTTCTCAATCTTCACGGAGTCGTTCATGTTGGGAGACAGCTGCTTGTCGAGAGCACTCTTGTACTTCTGCTTGTCGGAATTAACTTTTGTACTGTCGCCCTCAAAGTAAACGAACTCCATGAACTTTTCGGTGTTGCCTTCCTTGAGAGCTGCGCAAGCTTCTTCAACAACCTGAGAAGGAGCTTTCTTGTTGTCAGCACAACTAACGATTGCCAGAGCTGCGATAGCTACAATGGCGAGAGAGAAAAACTTTTTCATTGCAATGATGTTTTTTAATAATGGGTTGATATGAATTTTGTGTTATTAATGTTTCACCCTTTTATATTTTGGGAACCTTGCCACTGGTTTGAAGAACTTGCTTTCGTAGATGTCTGATGGCATCCAGCATGTTATTTCGTATGCAGGGATATTGAAGTGGTGTTGTGGTGGTCCCACCAACGGACGGCCTGCCTTCTCGTATGCATATATAACAAGTTCGGTGCAGTACATCTTTGTGGTGTCCTCGTTGTTGTAGTCGTGGTCGAAGAGTGTTTTTTTGTGGTATATCCTCAATGCCACTTCCGCAGCCTTGTGTCCTATCTGTGCATCGCGTGGACGCGTTATCTCTCCTTTGAATGCATTTTCTTTTGCGAAGAACTTTTCGGGAGTTTCCATTTTCACCCTGTCGGGGTCGCCTTCGTAGTCAGGTTCGCCTGGTACGGCATGCACCACCATGAGTGTTCCTGCCGAGTCGACGACGATGCCGCAGTGGGAATAGCCGCCGTTGGGATCGGCTTCGAGGACTGCTGAGGACATGATTCCTCCTCCGAGCCTGTACAAGACATCTCCTTCGCGCAACTGTACACCCTTAGGCATCAGGGTGGAATTGGGATTGATAATTACCACTTTATGCTTATCACTCTTTTGGCCTTCCTTGCAGGATAGCATAAACAGTAGCGATAGTAGCAATAGGGAGGTAAGTTGACGATGGCGCATGTGCGTATAATGATGCTTTGCTGTGCAAAGGTAAAGCATTTTTTTTAAACCCCCGCGCTAAAGGAAAGAAAAAAAGCGAGCGAGAAGGGTTTAGAATAAAGGCATCCGCTTTTTTCTTTTCCTTGCGCGAAGTAAGATTATGAAAAAAATTATCTTGGTGGTAAGTCTGGTTTTTGTTGTTGTGTGTTATTTCTGTTTGTTGTATTCTTCTGCAGTTTCGCACAGTTGTTGGTACCACTGCTTGGAGAATCGTCGTGTGAGCGGTTTGCGCAGAAACTGATAAAGGCGTATTTGCTGTTGTTGTCCATATTGTCGTGCATCTCTGCAAATGTGCCACTGGTGGTATTGCAGTCCTATGTTTCCGTTTCTGAGTTTTACTTCGCGTATGGGATATAGTTCGCAGCTGATGGGTTTTTGCAGTTGTGGTGTATGTTTTTCAATGGCGCACAGACAGCATCCGTTTTCATGGCATGTGAATACGCAGTCTTTTCCGTTGACGATGGATGTCACGCGGTCTCCTTCTTGGTCGGTGTAGGCTATGCCTTGCTGTTGTATGATTTGTTGCGCATCGTCGGCGAGGTGTGGCAGCAGTTGTGGCAGGTGTTGTTGTATTGTCAGTTCTTCATCTTGTGTGACGGGTGCTCCGGCATCGCCATCTATGCAGCATTGTCCTCGGCATTGCTGCAGATTGCAGCAGAAAAACTCGGTGAGTATTTCTGATGTGAGGAGCACGTTGTCGATTTGCAGGAGTGGCATATGTGTGTGTTGGTTGTTGGGGCGCTATAGGATTGCGCTGCAATGAACGATGGTGGGTGGCTGGTGGGTTTATTCTGCGATGATGAGGTCGATTTGTCTTTTTTCGATGTTGGCTGCTGCGACTTGTATTGTGATGGCATCGCCGAGTTGGTATGTGTGGTGACGGCGGCGGCCTACCAGACGGTAGTTTTTCTCGTCGAAGTCGTAGTAGTCGTCTTTCAGTTGGCTCATGGGCACCATTCCTTCGCAGTGATTGTCGTCGATTTCGCAGTATATGCCGTAGGGTTGTATTCCGCTGATGTGCGCTTGGTAGGTGTTTCCTATCTTGTCGGCCATGAATTCCACCATTTTATATTTTATGCTTTCCCTTTCGGCGTTGGCTGCTATTTGTTCCATGTCGCTGGCGTGCTGGCATAGTGTTTCATATTCATCAGCGTTGGCCGATGGTGCTCCTTTCTGATACTGCGTGAGCAGCCGGTGTACCATGGTGTCGGGATAGCGTCGTATGGGCGATGTGAAGTGTGTGTAGTAGTGGAATGCGAGTCCGTAGTGTCCGATATTGTGTACGCTGTATTTTGCTTTCATCATTGCCCGGAGTGCTACTGTCTCTATGAGTCGCTGTTCGGGTTGGTCGTGGCATTGGTCCATGAGGTTATTGAGGCTTTTGGATAGTGCTTGTGCGGAGCCTGCCGTTTTTATTTTGTATCCGAATGGCCGTATGAATTGTCGTAGCGTCTCGAGTTTTTCGGGGTCGGGTTTGTCGTGTATGCGGTAGGGCAGTGTTTTTGGTTTTGTGCGTCGTTGGCCTTGTGTGTTGTCTTTTGGTTTTCCTATGCTTTCGGCCACTGTTCGGTTGGCGAGCAGCATAAACTCTTCTATGAGCTTGTTGGCGTCTTTGGATTGTTTGAAATAGCAGCTTACGGGTTTTCCCTTGTCGTCGGTGTCGAAGTGTAATTCTTCCCTTTCAAACTTGACGGCTCCGTTGGCAAATCGTTGTTTGCGCAGTGCTTTTGCGATGGTGTCGAGCACGATGAGTTGCGGGGCGTATTCGCCTTGGTATGCCTTGGCGGCGGGTGCTGGGGTTCCTGTGCCGTCTACCACTCCGTTTTGTTCCAGTATGTGTTGCACTTCTTCATAGGTGAAGCGTCGGTTGCTTCTTATGACGGTGTGTGCCAAGTGCCAATGGCAGATATTGGCGTCTTTGTCGATATGGAACACGACGCTGTAGCACAGTTTGTCTTCGTCTGGCCGCAGTGAGCAGATGTTATTGCACAGTTTCTCGGGCAGCATGGGTATGGTTCTGTCGACGAGGTATATGCTTGTTGCTCTGCGTTGCGCTTCTTTGTCGATGATGGAATTGCGTTTCACGTAGTGTGACACGTCGGCAATGTGTACGCCGACTTCATAGAGTTGGGTGTCGTCGGTGGTGTTGATAGGTTTTATCGACAGTGCGTCGTCGAAGTCTTTGGCATCTTTGGGGTCGATGGTGAATGTTATCGTGTCTCTGAAGTCTTCTCTTTCTGCGAGGTCTTGCTCTGTTATTTCAGCAGGTATTTTGTCGGCAGCCTGCTCCACTTCTTTCGGGAATCGGTAGGGCAGGTTGTATTTGGCCAGTATGGCGTGCATTTCAGTGTTGTTGTCGCCTGCGGGACCGAGGATGTCGACCACTTCTCCTACCATATTCTTTACGGTGTCTGACGGCCATTGTGTGACTTTGACGAGTGCTTTGTCTCCCGATTTACCCTTTTTGAGTTTTCGTGCGGGTATGATGATGTCGTGCGCGTAGGTGTCGCTTTGTGTGGAGAGGAATGCAAAGTCTTGCTCGACATGGAGTATTCCCACGAAGGTCTCTCTGGCTCTTTCGAGCACTTTGGTGACGACGGCTTCTCTCACGTGTTTTTTTCGTCTTGCCATTAGTGTAGCCTGTACTCTGTCGCCGTCGAGTGCGAAGCATGAGTTGCGCTCGCTCACGAAGATGGGTTGCTGCTGTCCGTCGGCCACAAAGGAGTTTTTGCCGTTGGCCTTGCGGTGGAATATGCCTTCCATCACCTGCCCTCTTTGGTTGAGCTGGTAGGTGTCGTGTGCTTTTTTGAGCAGGAAGTCGTCCCATGCCAAGTCGTCCATGATGGCGTGGGCGTTGAGTTTCTGCGGGTGTGTATTGAGTTTGAGTTGTCTTGCCACGTCTCTCAGTGTGAGTGGCGTGTCGGGGTTGGCAAGGAAGAGTTGCTCTATAGCCTGCTCCATGCGCTGGGCTGTCATGCGCTGCTTGTTTTTTTTCTGTTTTGCCATAGTTGCTTAGGAGTATGATAGTGGAAGCAAAGGTATGAAAAAGAGTCGGACTATGGTTGTTCCGACTCTTGTTATTTTGTTTCCGTGTCGCGTGGGCATTGTGTGTTGTCACTTCACTTCCCAGATATCGTTGGTTTCGAGCAGTTCTTCGAAGTTGTGATACTTTTTCTTCTGCTTCACATCGTCTATCTGTACGTAGATGGCTGTGTCGTAGGTTGGTGCTTCCACGTCTCTGATTACTCCGAGCGCCACGGGGAATCCGTCTTCGACCTGCATCATTGCCAGTTTGAGCTGCAGTGTGTTGTCTTCGCAGTGTGCATCATGCGTGAGAATATCGTCCAGTGTGTAGCCGTCTTTTCCTATCTCCACCACTTTAAGGTTGAATCCGTCTTGTACAAGTCCGTACTCATTGTTCTCTCCGAAGACGAGTTTTTCTCCGTGTCGCACGTAGATGGCGTTTTTCTTTCTTCCCTCCTTCGTGTAGATGGCGTCGTGTGTGTGGTCGTTGAAGATGACACAGTTTTGCATTATCTCGCATACGGCTGCCCCTTTATGCTTGTAGGCTGCCTTTAGGATGTCGATGGTCTCGGGTGCGTCGGTGGCCACGGACCGTGCGAAGAATCTTCCTCGTGCTCCGAAGCAGAGTTCGGCGGGTCGGAAGGGGTCTTCTACTGTGCCGTAGGGGGAGGACTTGGATACGAATCCTCGCGGCGAGGTGGGTGAGTATTGTCCTTTTGTGAGTCCGTAGATGCGGTTGTTGAGCAGAATGACATTGATGTCGATGTTTCTTCTCATGGCGTGAATGAAGTGGTTGCCTCCTATTGCGAGTGCGTCGCCGTCGCCGGACACTTGCCATACGCAGAGTTCTGGGTTGGCTATCTTGGCTCCGGTGGCGATAGCGGCAGCGCGGCCGTGTATGGTTTGCATGGCATAGGTGTTGACGTAATAGGGCAGTCGGCTTGAGCATCCTATGCCTGATATGACAGCCATCTGATGGGGTGGCACTCCCACTTCGGCCATTGCTTTGTGCAGCGATGCGAGGAAGAAGTGGTCGCCGCAACCGGGACACCAACGGGGTTGTCCTTTCTTATAGTCTTGTGCTGTGTATGTGTTCATGGTCTTGTGTGCTCCTTTCTTTTATTGCTCTATAATGTGTCGGAAGGCTTCTACCAGGTCTTTCACCTGGAAGGGTTGTCCCTTCACTTCGTTGTACTGATAGGGTACGAATCCGTTGATTTTTCCTTTCAGGTAGGCGGCAAACTGCCCGAGGTTCTGTTCGGCCACTACCACCTTTTTGTACTTCTTGAGCACTTCGGCGGTGTTTTTCGGCAGCGGGTTGATATACTGGAAGTGAGCATGTGCCACTTTCATTCCCTTTGCTCTGAGTTCCTCCATCGCCGTGT
Source organism: Bacteroidaceae bacterium (assembly GCA_017940185.1). Classification (GTDB taxonomy): domain Bacteria; phylum Bacteroidota; class Bacteroidia; order Bacteroidales; family Bacteroidaceae; genus Prevotella. The sequence goes on from JAGAZE010000036.1 coordinate 35,709, forward strand.
AGAGGTGTCCGTAGGTGCTTCCCCATCCTACGATGAGCAGTTCGGCATCGTCTTTGTCGCCTGCCACTTCGAGTTCGGGCACCGGTATGCGCGCCACTTTCTCCGCTCTTTGTCGGCACATGTGGTCGTGGTTGTCGGGATCGGTGCTGATGGCTCCCGTCTTCTCGTCCTTCTCAAGTCCTCCGAGTATGTGGGTGTATCCCTCCGTGCCAGGTGCTGCCCAATAGCGTGCCAGCGTTTGCGTGTCGCGCTGGTAGGGCGTGTAGTTGCCCTTCATGTCGGCTGTGGCGTAGTGTGGGTGGATGTCTGGCAGTTCGCTCATCTTTGGCAGTTTCCATGCTCCCGATCCGTTTGCCACAAAGGCATCGGTGAGGAGAATCACTGGAGTGAGATGCTCGAGGGCGATCTTTGCGGCGGCATAGACGGCGTCGAAGCAGTTGGTAGGGCTTGTTGCTGCAATCACTGGCATGGGGCTTTCTCCGTTGCGTCCGTAGAGCACCTGCAGCAGGTCTGTCTGCTCGCTCTTTGTGGGCAGTCCTGTTGAGGGACCTCCGCGCTGCACGTCGATGATGACGAGTGGCAGTTCGTCGATTACTGCCAGGTTGATGGCTTCGCTTTTCAGGCATATGCCCGGTCCCGAGGTGCTCGTGGCGGCGAGTGCTCCTGCGAAGGCTGCTCCTATGGCTGTGGAGCAACCACTGATTTCGTCTTCACACTGCATGGTGACGACTCCCATCGACTTATGCTTGGAGAGTTCGTGCAGTATGTCCGTGGCCGGAGTGATGGGGTACGACCCTAAGAAAAGGCGCAATCCCGCCTTCTCGGCAGCTGCCATCAGTCCGTAGGCCGTTGCCTTGTTGCCGGTGATGTCCATATAGCGGCCCGTCTCCTTGTGCTTGGAGTCAATACGGTATGTTGCAGGCACGCTGGAGTGGGTGTTGTGGCCGAAGTGGTATCCGGCGCGCACCACTTTCATATTGTTTTCAGCCAGTTCGGGTTTTTTGGCAAACTTCTCATTGAGGTAAGTCTCCACCAATGCGAGGTCGCGATGGAATAGCCAGCACACCAGTCCGAGTGCAAACATGTTACGGCACTTGAGAATGGCTTTGTTGTCCATACCCGAATCGGCAAGGCACGACTTCACCATCGTCGTCAGAGGGCATGCCACGACGCGGTCGGTGTCGATGCCCATCTCTGCGAGATAGTCGGGAGTTTTAAATTCCGCTTTCTTCAGGTCGTTAGGCCCGAATGCATCGGTATCGATGATGATGGTGGCCTGTGGTTTGGCATACTGGTATTGCGTTTTCAGTGCTGCGGCATTCATTGCCACGAGCACATCGCATAGGTCGCCAGGTGTGTAGACCTTTCCCTCTCCGACGTGCACCTGAAAGCCGCTCACACCTGTGAGCGATCCTTGCGGAGCCCGTATATCAGCGGGATAGTCTGGAAAAGTCGATATACTGTTACCTACGGTTGCAGAGATGGTGGAGAAGATGTTTCCTGCCAGCTGCATTCCGTCGCCGGAGTCGCCCGAGAAGCGTATTACAACTTCTTCGAGGCCCTTCACTTCTAATTGTTCGGCCATTGTGTTAGTATGTTTGTTGTAGTGTGAGTTGTTGATATTGTGTGTGGCGTGTGCCTGAAATCGCGTGCAAATGTCTTAATTGTTTTTTGCATGCAAAAATAATTCCACAATCTTTTACGTTTTGCTCTGGGAGGGGTCATCGAGTCAATGGCTTTTTAGTATTTGAACGACGAGCCTCCCACAAATTCTCTCAGCAGTGATGTCTGCGGCAGTTGCTGTTGGCTGATGGGTGCTATATATTTAAGGAATTTGGCCAGTCGGTGTGCTTCGCTGTACTGTGGTGAGTTTTCCGGCACTTGCTGCAGCAGTGGCAGTGCTTGTTGTCGTATTACTCCGAGTTCGTAGATCATGGCGCTGTTGAACATGGCGTCGGCATTTTCCTGGAATGGAAAGATCCATTTGTTTTCTCCGTTTCTGACGCTTGGCCATCTTTTGAGGGTTTCTTCTGCTGTTGTTCCTCTGTATTTATGGTCTCGTATGATGCGTCTCAGCAGTCGGTTGTCGGTAGTAGGGATGTAGTTGTGGTAGTCGAGGAGTATGGTTGTGAGTGCCGAGGCGTAGATGCGGTATTTGATGTTGTCGTCGATTTCGGCAGTGAGTTGCGGGTTGAGTGCGTGTATTCCTTCGAGTATGAGTATTTGGTTTTCTTTGAGTTGCAGTTGTTTTCCGTTGTTTTGGCTTTTTCCGGTGTGGAAGTTATATTTGGGCAGTTGTATTTTTTCTCCGTTGAACAGTTGTTGCAGTTGTTGGTTGAGCTGTTTGAGGTTGAGTGCGTAGAGGCTTTCGTAGTCGTAGTCTCCGTTTTCGTCTCTTGGTGTGAGTGTTCTGTCGACGAAGTAGTCGTCGAGCGAGATGGCTATGGGTTGTATTCCGTTGCAGAGCAGTTGTATGCAGAGTCGTTTTGTGGTGGTGGTTTTTCCTGATGAGGATGGTCCTGCAATGAGTACGAGTTTGGTATTTTTTCTTTGTGCGATATCTTCTGCTATATTTGCAATTTTTTTCTCTTGCAGTGCTTCCGAGAGATTGACGATGTCGGTTGCTTTTCCTTGTGCGACAGCTTCGTTGAAGTCGCCTATGGTTTCAATGTGTAGCAGGTCTTGCCATTTGTGGTGTTCTTTGAAGATGTCGAACATTTTGTCTTGTCTGATGACGGTTCCGAGTTGTTGTGGGTTGTTGCGTGTGGGTATTCGCAGCAATATTCCGTCGTAGTATTTTTCGAGTCCGAAGTTTGTGATTTGTGCGGTGTTGTTGAGCAGTGGTCCGTAGTAGTAGTCGGCATAGTCTCCTATCTGGTAGTATGTGGTGTAGAGGTTTCCGAGCGTTCTCAGCAGTTTTACTTTTGTTTTTGTAGTTTTTTTATTGAATTGCTGTATGGCTTCTTCCATGGTGCAGTCGTGTCGCTGTATGTTTATTTGTGCATCTATGATGTTTTTCATTTGCTGCTGTATGCGTTGCACATCTTGTAGCGACACTGTTTTTCCTATTCTGAGGTCGCAGTAATATCCGTTGCTTATCGGCGTGTCGATGCGCACGTATCCGTTGGGGAACAGGTCATTGACGGCTTTGCTTAGTATGAAGAAAAGGGTGCGTGTGTATACGCGCATGCCTTCGGCGGATGTGATGTCGAGGAATTCTACATCTTTGTTCTGATAGACTCTGAATGCCATTCCCCTAACCTTATTGTTGACTTTGGCACACAGCGGCGGCAGTGTCATTTGGCATTGCGAGGCGTCGTAGATATCAGAAAGTGAACTTCCGATGGGGATGTTTAATATGTTATTTGTATTTTTGCACCTGATTTTGATAATTTCGTGTTGCATGACGTATAAGTTTAAAGATCGGAGGCAAAGGTAGTGAATATGTTGATAGCATTCAAACTTTTCGGTTCTCTTGCGCTGCTGATGTTTGGTATGAAGGCCATGAGCGACAGTCTGCAGAAGTTGGCTGGTCCTCAGTTGCGCCACATTCTCGGTGCGATGACCACCAATCGTTTCACCGGTGTGCTGACCGGCACGTTTGTGACTGCTGCCGTTCAGTCGTCCACTGCCACGACACTGATGACGGTGTCGTTTGTGAACGCTGGTTTGCTGGCATTGCAGCAGGCGATAGCTGTGATTATGGGTGCACATATCGGCACCACGGTGACGGCATGGATTATGTCGTTGGGCTTTTCGCTCAACATCACCAATGTGGTCTATCCTGCCTTTTTCTTTGGCATCATCCTTATCTACATAAAGCGCCGCCGCATTATCGGCGATTTGCTTTTCGGTCTGGCGTTTCTCTTTTTGGGTCTTGCCACGCTGAAGGAGACGGGCTTTGCCTTGCTCGACGATGCCGACACACGCGATGCCATCACTTCCTTTTTCAGCCACTTCAACACTGCCGACGTGCTCACTTCGCTGCTCTTCTTGCTTGTGGGCACTTTGCTGACGGTGTGTGTGCAGTCGTCGGCTGCCATCATGGCCATCACGATGATGCTATGCTCGACGGGTGTGCTCCATATAGAACAGGGTGTGATGTTGGTATTGGGCGAAAACATCGGCACCACCATCACTTCAAACATTGTGTCGCTGAGTGCCAACACGCAGGCGCGCCGTGCTGCATTTGCACACTTCACTATTAATGTAATAGGTGTGGTGTGGGCGTTGCTGCTCATTCGTCCTTTTTTTGAGTTGGTGTGCTCCATTGTGGGTTTCGACAACACCCTGCAACCGTCGTCTCCCTCGTTTGCCGTGAAGGCTTCGGTGTTGCTGGCCACATTCCACTCGGCCTTCAACATTGCCAACACGTCATTGCTGATTTGGGTGGTTCCTCAGATAGAGCATTTTGTGACGTGGGCTATCCGAACGCGCACTAATGAGGATGAAGATTTCGGTTTGCACTTCATCCAGAGCGGTATCATGAAGACTCCGGAACTCTCTGTGCTGGAGGCGGAGAAAGAAATCACTGCCTTTGCGGACCGCATACAGCGCATGTTTGGATTTGTGAAGGACATGTTGCTGGAAGAAGATAAGGCTAAGGCTAAGCAGCTATACGAACGGATAGAGAAATATGAAAACATCTCTGACAACATGGAGCTGGAGATTGCGAAATATCTCGACAATGTGAGCAATGCCCACCTCTCCGACGAGACGAAGCAGAAAATACGGGCCATGCTCAGGGAAATTTCGGAGATAGAGAGTATTGGCGATGCTTGCTACAACATAGCACGCTCAATCAACCGCAGAAATAAGGATAGCGAAACTTTTACCACCCAACAGCAACACAACTTGCTCCAGATGATGGATCTCACCGATCAGGCACTCACGCAGATGAACAACAACTTGCAGGGGAAGCGTGAACAGCTGGACAGCCACACCTCATTTAATATAGAGAACGAGATAAACAACTATCGCTCGCAACTGAAGGCTCAAAACATTATTGACCTCAACGAACACCGCTACTCATACGGCATCAGCACCATTTACATGGACATTGTGGCTGAATGTGAAAAACTGGGTGACTATGTGGTGAATGTGGTAGAAGCGCGCATAGGTCAGAAACAGAAAAATTAAGTTTGCCACTCTCTTGATTACCAACAAACACATACTGATAGGTGCTAAGGTGATGAGCATGTTGTTCACCCCTTTTTATCTTCCCATTGTAGGGTTGATGGTTTTGTTTTTGTTTAGCTATTTGTCGTTGCTTCCCTGGGCGTACAAGTGTCAGGTGGCGTTGTTGGTGTACATCTTCACCGTTTTGGCGCCTACACTGCTCATCCGACTGTATCGCCATGCTCAGGGATGGACGCACATAGAGATGCTTCGGCGGCAACACCGTATAGTGCCTTACATCATCACGATTGTGCTCTACTTTGTGTGCTACTACATTCTTCGCGCCTTGCATGCACCACATTTCATCACTTCCATACTGATTGCTGCGCTGCTCATACAGATACTATGTGCGTTGATCAATGTGTGGTGGAAGATTTCGACTCACACCGCCGCCGTAGGAGCCTTTGCCGGTGGGCTTATTGCCTTTGCTTTCCGATTGCAATTCAACCCTACCACGTGGCTCGCCATCACTTTGATTGTGGCAGGTCTGGTGGGTTGTAGCCGCATCATTCTGAGGCAACACTCTCTCACACAGGTAGTGGCAGGATTTTTCCTTGGCATGATATGTGCATATAGTGTATGCTGAAAATTTAGGGATTTTCCGAGTGTTGCCTAATTGCAGTGTGATTGGGGAACAGTTGCAGTGTGATTGGGGAACAGTTGCAATGTGATTGGGGAACAGTTGCAGTGTGATTGGGGAACAGTTGCAGTGTAATTGGGGAACAGTTGCAGTGTGATTGGGGAACAGTTGCAGTGTGATTGGGGAACAGTTGCAGTGTGATTGGGGAACAGTTGCAGTGTGATTGGGGAACAGTTGCAGTGTGATTGGGGAACAGTTGCAGTGTGATTGGGGAACAGTTGCAGCGTGATTGGGGAACATTCTCACCATCAAAAAAAAGGTTCCATCGAGTGATGGAACCTTTTTTTTGATGGTGTATTGTTTAATTCTTTATATATTCCGCGAAGTCTGTGAGGTGCATGTCTCCTTTTCTAGCCAGTGTGTCGTGGAATGCGAGTGCTGCTGTGAGGTTGTGTTGTGTGTGTCCTCCGTTGGCAATTTTGAGATAGTCCCACAGCAATTGTTTGTAGTCAGGGTGTGCGCAGTTTTCAATGATGAGTTGTGCGCGCTGCATGGGGCTTTTTCCTCTGAGGTCGGCAACTCCCTGTTCGGTTACGATGACGTTGACATCGTGTTCTGAGTGGTCTTGGTGTGACACGAAGGGCACGATGGATGATATAAGTCCGTTTTTAGCTGTTGACGGACAGGTGAAGATTGATATGTATGCATTGCGTTCGAAGTCTCCTGATCCGCCTATTCCGTTCATCATCTTTGTTCCGGAGATGTGTGTGGAGTTTGCATTGCCGTAGATGTCAACTTCTATGGCAGTGTTGATGGCTATGACTCCGAGTCGTCGTATTACTTCGGGATTGTTGCTTATTTCTGCGGGTCGTATGGTGAGGTGGTCTTTGAAGTGGTCCATATTGTCGTACACCTGCATGAGGCATTCGTTGGTCACGCTAAGTGAGCATGTGGACGCGTCTTTCACTCGTCCGTGCAGCATCATATCGATGACGGCATCCTGTATTACCTCGGTATATACGTTGAAGTCGGGCACGTTTTTGTCTTTTCCGAGCGCTGCGAGTATGGCATTGGCTGTTGTTCCCACTCCGCTTTGCAGCGGCAGGAATGTGGATGGTATGATGCCCCGGTGCATGTCGTTGACGAGAAATTCGGCTACGGAGTGTCCTATGGTGTCGGTTACCGGGTCGCTGCCTTTGAATCCGCGTGCTTCGTCGGGTATGTTGCATTCCACGACGCCTACTATCTTCTCACGCGGTATTTCGATATAGGGAGTGCCGATGCGGTCACCCACGTGTGTGATGGGTATGGGCTGGCGCATGGGCGGGTCGGCAGGTTCATACATGTCTTGTATGAGTTTGGCATTGGGGTTGTGGAAGTGGTTGAGTTCGAGTATCACTCGTTTTGCCATGCGTGCTGCTGTGGGTGCTATGCCTCCGGCTGCTGTCATGTATGCGCGGCATGTGGTTTCACCCTCCTCAATGTCGCAGCATTCGAGTATGGCCCAGTCCATTTCTCCGAAAAATCCGTAGCGCATTTCCTGTGCCATGTGGCTCAGGTGGATATCATTGTATGCTATTTCTCCAGCGTTGACACTTTTGCGGAAGTCTCCGTTGGTGGTATAGGGTGCCCGGTATCTGATGGCTTTGGCGCGTGCGAGCACTCCGTCGGTGCTCTCTCCTGTCGACGCTCCGGTGAATATCCCCACCTGGAAGGGTCGCCCTGCGGCGTGTTCGGTCTCTGCTATGGCGGCGAGTTCGCGGGTGACCGCCTTCGGGGCTCCTGCAGGCGTGAATCCTGAGAGGGCAATGTTGGCGTTGTGCTTGATGAGTGAGGCGGCTTCTTGAGCCGTCATTCTGTTGTAGGACATGGTATTTGGTTGTTTAGTCGTTTGGTTGTTTGATTGTTCAGGTGTGCAAAGGTAGGGATAATTTGTAATTCTACAAGTATTTATTTTATTTCCAACATTCTCTCTATAGGTTTTACAGCCTGGTGTGCGAGTTGTTTATCAAGATCCACATACGGATATTCGTATTTGAGTGTGTTGTAGAGTTTGTGCATGGAGTTCATTTTCATATACTCGCATTCGTTGCAGTGGCATCCTGTTGTTGCTTCGCTTATTTCGGGGGGCACCGGATAGAACATTGCATTGGGGCATTGCTGTTGCATTTGGTGGAGTATGCCTGCTTCGGTAGCAATGATGAATTCCTTTTGTCGGGGATGCTGTGTGACGTATTGCAACAGCACTGCTGTTGACCCTACTACGTCGGCTGCTGCGAGGATGTGTGCTTTGCATTCTGGGTGTGCGAGCACTTTGGCCTGGGGGTGTTGTTGTTTCAGGTTGATGAGTGCTTTGATGCTGAATCGTTCGTGGACATGGCATCCGCCATGCCATAGTGTCATTTGTCGTCCTGTAAGGCTATTGATGTATGCGCCCAGGTTGTAGTCGGGTGCGAAGAGTATCTTTTCATTTTCGGGCATACTTTGCACCACTTTGAGTGCATTGCCGCTGGTGCACACTATATCGGTAAGTGCTTTTACCGCTGCTGTGGTGTTGACATAGCTTACTACTTTATAGTCGGGGTGTTGTTGTTTCCACTCTTTGAGTTGCTGTGCGTTGCAGCTGTCGGCGAGTGAGCATCCGGCGTTGTTGTCGGGCAGCAGTACGAGTTTGTCGGGGCAGAGCAGTTTGCATGTTTCGGCCATGAAATGTACTCCGCACATTACGATGATGTCGGCCTTTGTTTGTGCTGCCTGGCGTGCCAGCGCCAGTGAGTCGCCCACGAAGTCGGCGACTTGCTGTATGGCGCTGTCGACATAGTAGTGTGCCAATATCACTGCGTTCTTCTCTTCACACAGTGCTCGTATGGCTTTATGCAGGTCTATATTGTCGGGTATGGCTTCGTCGATATATCCCTGTTGTATCCATTGCTGTTTCGGTTTCATATATGTATAGGTTGTTTTCTTTTTATTTTTAGTTTTTCAATGATGTATTATATATGGCTGCGGAAAAGTGGATAAATCTGTGTTGTCTGTATGTTATTGTCTGATATTGATATGTTTACGTTGTGTAGTGTGTTTGTGGAAAAGTTGGTAACAACCCCTGATGTTATGTTTTGTTTTCCCCTTTGTGTGATGTTTGGCTGCTGTTGTGTGTGGAAAAGCGGTGAGTTTTCCACTATTTTTTCCACACTTTTTGTGGATAGGTTGTTTAGGGGTAGAATTATCACCTTGTGAGCTATATATAATAGTGGTGTGTTGGTGTTATTTTTTTATGATAGCTGTTGCTGCGCTGCGCAGTCCTTTGCTTTGTATGAGGAATGCCTTTGCGCTTCCGAAGCTCATGTTGAAATCTATTCTGACGGGCAGGTGGTTGTTGTCGTCGCTGATGTAGAGTGTGGCAATTTTTTTGAATCGTCCTTTTTTTGCTTCGTAGAGTGCAAAGTCGAGCACTATTGTTCGCCATTGTTTTCCGTCGTCGGTCTTCACGTTCTGTTTTCCTTGGCATGTGAGTGTAGCCTTTTTTATTCCTTTTCCGTCGGCAGACTTGAGTTGCATGCTTTTTCCTTTTTTCCAGCTTCCGAAGTTGATACTTCGTGCGCGCATGAACAGGTTGAGCATGTCGGTGAAGCATTCAGTGCCTGTTTCGGTGTGATAGGTATTGGTTCCATCGTTGTTGAGTCGTCGTGTTTTGATATGACTTCTGCCTCCGGGATAAGAATACCACACTTCGTCGACGGTGTATCGTTTTCCCTCTTTGGCGCCTTTGCGGAAGTAGAGTGGTGTGAGGTTGGTTGTGGCATATGCGAGCAGCGTGTCGCGCATAACGAAGATGTTGTCCATTTTTCCGTTGCTTTGTGTGGTAAGGCTGCATCGGTAGGCCTGTTTGCCTTGGTAGACGGTTTGTACTGTCGACATGGTGGCGGTGCCGACTTTCACCCACACGAGTTTCCAATTGAAGTGTAGGTTATACAACAGATATTCTCCCGACTTGAATGCCGTGTTGGCATAGGTGCATTGAGCCTGTGTGTTGTGTGCCAGGGTGGTGAGTAAGAGTAGTAGGAAGAAGATTTTTTTCATTGTAGTGTTTTTATGGATGATGGGTGTTATCAGTTGTCTTTCCAGAAAGAACGTGAGAAGAGCAGCAGCACGGAGAAAATCTCCAGACGTCCGATGAGCATGAGGAGTGAGCACATCCATTTGACGATGTCGGGCAATGTTGCCCACGACATTTCCGGTCCTATCTGTGTGCCTAGTGTCGGACCCACATTGCTGATGCAGCTCAAGGATATGGTGATGGCGTTGGTGTTGTCGATACCCATGGCTATCATGAGTGTGGATGTGAAGAGACATGCGAGCACGAAGACTGCAAAGAAAGCCATGAGAGTGTTGGTTTGCGTGGTTGTGATGGTGTGTTGGTTGATTTTCACGGGCAGCACTGCCTTAGGGTGCAGTATTTGGTGGAATGAGTTGCGTATGATTTTCCACACCATCAGTGCCCTAATGCTTTTGAATCCGCCACTGGTAGAGCCTGCGCAGGCTCCGATGAACATCAGTATTGCCAAGAATACCCACGACAGATGGTGCCATTGTGCCACGTCGTCGCTGAAAAGGCCAGTGGTGGTGATAAATGATACTACTTGGAACAGCGAACTGCGGAAGGCGTGCTCTATGTTGTAATGATTGTTGACAATGAGCATCACTGTAATCACTGCTGTGAAACTGCAAACGAGAAGCAGATAGAACTTCAGTTCGGAATTGCTGAACATGCCTTTGAATTTTCCTTTGAAGAAGGTGAGATAGAGCAGTGTGAAGTTGATGCCGCTGAGAAACTGGAAGAATGCTCCTGCATATTCGAGTGCAGGTGAGTTGTAGAATTCTATGCTGTCGTTGTGAGTTGCGAATCCTCCTGTTGCGGTTGTTGTCATGGCATGGTTGATGCCATCGAAGATATTCATGCCGGCAATGCAGAATGTGACTGCGCACGCTGCCGTGAGCAGCAGATAGATGCTCCATATGCGTTTGGCCGTGGTGGAGAGTCGTGGATGCAGTTTGGTGCGTATAGGTCCTGTGGCTTCTGCGGCAAAGATGCGCACGCTGCCTCCCACCATTGATGGCAGCACTGCGATGGTGAAGAACACGATACCGAGTCCGCCTATCCATTGTGAGAGTGATCGCCAGAAGAGTATGCCGTGTGGCATGCTGTCGACATCATTGATGACGGTGGCTCCCGTGGTGGTAAATCCCGACATTGTTTCAAAGAATGCGTCGGTGATGTTGGGCAGATAGCCGCCCACGATGAATGGTATGCTGCCAAATAGGCTGAACACCAACCACAACACCGTTACTATCAGGTAGGCATCTTTTCGTGTCATGCCTCCTTTTGCCTCTCGGCCCTCCCATCGCAGCAGTGCCCCTACGGATGCCGTGATCACCACGCCAGTCACGAAGGCGAGCGTGTCGCTCTCGCCATACCATAACGACACAGCGAGACACCATGTCATGAAGAAGGCTTCAAGAAAAAGCAAACTGCCTACTACCCTGTATAGAAGATATCTGTTCATGTTGGAGGCAAAGTTCAGTGAGAGTAGGTGTTGTGTGTTTATTTGAAGAAGGTTTCCAGTTTTTTGATATTCACGTCGTGACAGAAGAGCACTACAGTGTCGCCTGCTTCTATCTGTGTGCCGCCGGAGACGAGCATGCCTTCGCCGTGTCGCACCAGTCCGCCTATGGTGGCACCCTGGGGCAGACCCAGTTCGAACACACGCTTGCGCGTCACCTTACTTCCCTGATGAGCATTAAACTCTATCACGTCGGCACTTGCCGTCATCAGGAAGCGTATGTTTTGCACATCCTCGTCCAACATCATCTGATAGATGTGTGATGCGGTGATGGTCTTTCGGTTTACTATGGTGCCGATGTCGAGTTCTTCTGCGGTGCTCACATAGTCGATGTTTTCGACCATTGCAGCCGTCTTTCTCACGCCAAAGCGCTTTGCTGTGAGGCACGCCAGAATGTTGGTTTCGGCATTGCCTGTCACAGCCACAAAGGCTTGTGTGTTGCCTATGCTCTCTTCGGTGAGCAGTGGTATGTCGCGTCCGTCGCCATTGATTACCATGACACGGTCGGTGTCCAATATGTCGTTGAGATAGTCGCAGCGCTCAGCATTGGTTTCTATCACCTTGGCCTGCATATAGTCGGGCAGCAGTTTGCACAGGCGTACGGCAGTCTTTCCGCCTCCCATAATCATCACGTTGCGCACGTCGACATAGTGTTCCTTCCCTACCAGTCGGCGGATGTAGGGTATGTATTGTTTAGTGGTCATGAAGTATGCCAGATCGTAGAGTTCCAGACTGTCGTTACCTCCTGGAATGATGGTATCTTTTCGGCGTTTGATGGCCACCACGTGATAGGGGTCGTCGGGTCCGCAGAGTTCCTTTAGCGGCCGGTTGAGTATGGTGCATCCCTCGCGCAGCTTGATGCCCAGCATCACCAGTGCGCCGCCGTGCACGTCCCAGCGCTGACGCACCCAACTCATGCGCAATCCGTTCGCTATGTTCTGTGCTGCCAGCATCTCGGGATATATCAGCGAGTCGATGCCCAAGGCGTTGAACAGCTGCTTTCCTTCCTGGCTTATATATTCGTGGTTGTCGATGCGTGCCACGGTGCGCTTGGCTCCTAGCCGTCGCGCCAGCATGCATGCCGTGAGGTTTTGGTGTTCGAAGGGTGTCACGCCGATGAAGAGGGCAGCATGTGCCACGTCGGCTTCTTTCAGGGCACTGATATCTGTCACCTCGCCTTGGAGCGACATGATATCGTATTCGGCGCCCACGCTGTCAAGACGCGCCACATCATTGTCTATCAATACAATATCCTGATTGTTACGCGACAGCAGTCGGGCCAGGTGTCTGCCGATGTCGTAAGCGCCGGCTATTACAATCTTCATAGGGAGAGAGGGGGTTATAAATGGAGTAGTTTTTTCAGTTGCTCTACTATTGCTGATGCATCGAGCCCGGTCAGGTGTTTGAGTTCTGCTACTGTGCCATGCTCCACAAAATGGTCGCTGATGCCCATGCGTGTAATGGTGCCTTTGTAGGCGTTGTCGGTGAGCCATTCTGTCACAGCACTGCCAAGGCCACCGCTGCGGCAACCGTCTTCTATTGTCACGATGTGCCGGCACGCAAGCACCTTAGTCAGAATGGTGGTGTCCAGGGGCTTGACGAAGCGCATGTCGTAGTGTGCCACGCGCAGGCTCTCTTCCTCGCTGAGCATGGCAAGCGCTTTCTGCACGTCAATACCCGTGGAGCCTATGGACATGACGGCAATGTGTTCGCCCTCTTTCAGACAGCGTCCTGTGCCTATCGGCATATCTTCTAAGTTGCATTGCCAGTTGTCGCATCCGCAATATCCGCGCGGATAGCGTATCACCCATGGCCCGTCGGCATGCAACTGTGCGGTATACATCATGCGTCGCAGTTCGCTGCCGTCCATGGGTGCGGCAATGGTGAGTCCGGGTATGGGGCGCAGGGCCGCCATGTCGAACATTCCGTGGTGTGTGGCACCGTCTTCGCCCACGAGTCCTGCACGGTCCATGCAGATCACCACGGGCAGGTGCAGCAGGCATACGTCGTGTATGATATTGTCGTAGGCGCGCTGGGCAAAGGCGCTGTAGATAGCGCAGAATGGCACCATTCCCTCCTTGGCCAGTCCGGCGCTGAAGGTCACGGCATGTCCTTCGGCGATGCCCACGTCGTAGGTGCGTTCGGGAAAGGCATCAACCATGCGCTGCATGCCGGTGCCGGAGAGCATGGCAGCCGAGACGCCCACGATGCGTGGGTTGTGCTCGGCCAGTTCCACCAGCGTGGCGCCAAACACGTCTTGGAAGCGTGGTCCATTGCCCGACGTCTCCTTGCGCTTGCCGCTCGCCACGTCGTAGCGTCCTGGTGCGTGCCACACGCTGCCTCCCTCCTCTGCAGGCTTGTAGCCCTTGCCTTTCACGGTGTGCAGATGCACAAGCTTCGGACCCTTCATGTCTTTCACACGCGACAAGATGTCGACCAAACTTTCTACATCGTGTCCGTCAAATGGCCCGAAGTAGCGTATGTTCATGCCAGCAAAGAGATTTTGTCCGCCGCCGAGCAATCCCTTCAGAGCGTTTCCCATACGTATGATTCGTCCGCGGCGTACTACGTTGAGTTGGCCGCGGCGTCGCATCCAGCGCGACACACGGTCGCGAAAGCGGTTGTAGCCACGGCCCGTATTGAGCGACACGAGCATGCGGCGCAGTCCGCCCACGCTCTTGTCTATCGACATGTCGTTGTCGTTGATGACGATGAGCAGGTTGTTGTCGGTGCCAGCCACGTTGTTCATACCCTCAAAGGCCAGTCCGCCGCTCATCGCACCATCGCCGATCACCACCGCCACATGGTGCTGAAGGCCCATGCCGATGTCCAAACCCAGAGCAGCGCTGATGCTGTTGGAGGCATGACCGCACACAAAGCTGTCGTAGTCGCTCTCCACAGGAGTGGGGAAGGGGTGCAGACCGCCAAGTTTGCGATTGGTGTTGAACACGTCGCGACGACCTGTCAATATCTTATGTCCGTAAGCCTGATGACCTACATCCCACACTATCTTGTCGGTAGGTGTGTCGAGCACGTAGTGCAGTGCCACGGTAAGTTCCACCGCACCCAGACTGGAGGCGAGATGGCCAGGGTTCTCACTGCATTCACACACAATGTCGTCGCGCAACTCTTGGCAAAGTTGCGGCAACTGTGATTTATCCAGTCGTCGAAGGTCGGCAGGGCTGTCGACAGATTGTAGCAGGGGATAGTGCTTGTGAGCCATTACGCCGGCAAAGGTAGCATGTAAACCGCAAATGTGGAAAAAAACTCGCTTTCTTTCGCTCTTTCGCTCCACTTAATTATCTTTGCACACACCATGGCGAAATCTATTCTCATAACGGGAGCAAGCGGATTCATAGGCTCTTTTCTTGTAGAAGAGAGTCTGCGTCTTGGTATGCAAGTATATGCCGCAGTGCGACAGTCGTCGTCGAGGCAATACTTGAACGATGAGCGCATACACTGCATCGAGACCGACTTCTCTTCTGCGGAGCAACTCACACAAGCACTGCAAGGTCGGCATTTCGACTATGTCGTGCACGCCGCCGGAGTCACCAAGTGCCAAGACCATGCCGACTTCTATCGTGTCAACACCGAGGGTACACAATACCTGTGTCAGGCCCTCACCGCCACACAATCCGCCTTGCGCCACTTCGTGTTCCTCTCCTCCCTCAGTGTCATGGGAGCCATACGGGAAGCAGTGCCACACCAGGAAATCACCATTGACGACACACCACTGCCCAACACGCACTACGGCAAAAGCAAGTTGCAAGCCGAAGAGAGGGTGAGAGAGTGCATGAACGACATTCCCTACACCATCCTGCGACCCACTGGGGTCTACGGACCCAGAGAGAAAGACTATCTGCTGATGGCGCAGAGCATAAATCGTCACGTTGACTTCAGCGTGGGCTACCGACAGCAAGACATCACCTTCATCTATGTCAGCGATGTCGTACAAGCTGTTTTCTGTGCTTTGCAGGGCAACACCAGTGGTCAGACCTATCTGCTCACAGACGGACATACCTACACCAGCCAAGACTTCAGTAAGCTGCTGCAGCAAGCCATGGGCGTTCGACGCGTGCTGCGACTGCGTGCACCGCTGTGGCTGCTGCGAGCCGTCTGTGCCGTGAGCCAAACCATGGCGCGATGGAGAGGAAAAGCCACCACACTCAACAACGACAAATACCACATACTGAGGCAGCGCAACTGGATGGCCGACATTGAGCCGGCAAGACAACAATTGGGCTACAACCCTCAATACAACCTTCAGAGAGGTGTCGAAGCAACAGTTGAATGGTACAGAAAGGAGGGATGGCTATGAGCAGGCGAAAACCATGGGCAACGCTCACATCACTCTTCCAGAGAGACAAGCACACCACACGCACTCTCTACACATGGGAATGGGTGGTGCTTATCTATCTCGCCGCAACCACCATATATATATTGCTGTTCTGGACACGCCTCAACCACCCCGCCGACATGCTGCTCATGCGAGCACGTGTGCTCGCAGTCATGCTCGCGCTGTGGGGACTCAGCCGATTATGGCCTGCGCCAATCACTGTGTTGCTGCGCGCCACAGCACAACTCATGATGCTCTCATGGTGGTATCCCGACACATACGACCTCAACATCGTGTGGCCAAACCTCGACCACGTCTTCGCAGCAGCCGAGCAGAACATCTTCGGCTGCCAGCCCGCAGCACTGCTCAGCACATGGGCACCGCAACCAATAGTCAGCGAAATCATGTATCTCGCCTATGCCGCCTATTTCCCAATGATAGCGCTCACCGCAGCCTACTACTTCTTCTGCCGACAGAAAGACTTCCCACGAGCAATGACTGTCCTGCTCGCCGCATTCATGACCTATTACGTCATCTTTGTCCTCCTGCCAGTCACAGGACCGCAATACTACTACCTCGCAGTCGGAGAAGACAACATACTCAATGCACAATTTCCAAACCTTCACTACTATTTCACCACACATGCTGACCGCATGACGGCACCAGGATGGACAGACGGACTCTTCTATGACATAGTCGAGACAGCACACCAAGTAGGCGAACGACCCACGGCAGCGTTTCCCTCAAGTCACGTCGGAATATCAACCATCCTGCTGTTCCTCGCATACAGAGCACACAGCAAACCTCTCTTCTACACTCTCCTGCCATTCACACTCCTCATGCTCGTAGCTACAGTGTATATCAAAGCACACTATGCCATCGACGTCATAGCAGGACTCATCTCTGCAGCACTGATCTACACAGCAATCAACTACACAATAAACATAACCAAAAAACACAGATAAACATCATGACAGACATCAAACACTACAACAGCGTCTTCAACCAAGCCATCGACGACTACCAC
Organism: Bacteroidaceae bacterium; assembly: GCA_017940185.1. GTDB lineage: Bacteria > Bacteroidota > Bacteroidia > Bacteroidales > Bacteroidaceae > Prevotella. The sequence goes on from JAGAZE010000036.1 coordinate 52,451, forward strand.
AAATACGACAACGTCGACCAGCCCATCAACAACCCCTACGACGCACAATCCTTCGACAACCTGCTCTACCACAAGTGCTGGGTCGACACCGTACAGTGGCATCTCGAAGACATCATACGCGACCCGGAAATCGACCCCGCAGAGGCACTCGTAATAAAGAGAAGAATAGACAAGTCCAACCAAGTGCGAACCGACATGGTAGAAGACATCGACACTGCATACCGCAACCTCTACAGCAATGTCACACCACTGCCCACAGCAACCATCAACACCGAAAGCCCCGCATGGGCGGTAGACAGACTATCCATCCTCGCACTCAAAATCTACCACATGCGCGAACAGGCCGAGCGCAAAGACGCCACTGCAGATCACATCGCAAAGTGCCAAGCCAAACTCAACATACTGCAACAGCAACAGGAAGACCTCACACTCGCCATACAACAACTGCTCAACGACATACAGAACGGAGCCAAATACATGAAAGTCTATCGACAGATGAAAATGTACAACGACCCCGACACCAACCCCGTGCTCTACAAAAAATAAGACCACACCTCTGCCTCCCCCTGTTCCGTATGTTGCTGTACCACAGTGACAACCCCCGAACTCTCCTTACATGACCTATCCTCCCCACATACTCATCATCCGACTCTCAGCCCTCGGCGACGTAGCTATGACAGTGCCAGTAGTCAGACAACTCGCAGCACAATACCCACAGCTCAAAATCACCATTCTCAGCCGACCATTCGCCAGAGCACTCTATGCTGGTATGCCCGCCAACGTGCATTTCATGGAGGCCGACCTCAAGGGAAAGCACAAAGGTGTAAAAGGTCTCAACGAGTTGTTCCGCCGACTGCATGCCAAGCACTTCACAGCAGTCGCCGACCTGCACGACGTACTCAGAACAAAATATCTCCGACTGCGATTCCACATCAACAGATACCCCATCGCACACATTGACAAACACCGACAACAGCGACGACAACTGGTCAGACAACACAACAAACAACTCCACCAGCTCCCCACACAGTTCCAAAACTATGCCGACGTGTTCGCAAAACTCGGATACCCCATTACCCTCCACACTCACGCTACACAAACCGGCAACAACAGCGTCGACATCGGCATAGCACCATTCGCAGCACACAAAGGAAAAATATATCCAACACACCTGATGCAGCAAGTGGTAGAACAGCTCAACAACAACACAAGCATACAACACATCTACTTCTTCTGCGGCAAGGGAGAAGAAACCAACATCGTCAACCGATGGTGTAGCCAATATCCAAAATGCACCAACGCATCACAACAGCTACACAGTCTCGAAAAGGAAATAGAACTCATGGCACAACTACGGCTGCTCATCACCATGGACAGCGGCAACGCACACCTCGCAGCAATGGCAGGAACTGAAGTAGTGTCTATATGGGGAGCAACACACCCATACGCAGGATTTAAAGCCTACACACAAAAAGAAGAAAACATACTGCAAACCTCACTCCCATGCCGACCATGCTCCATCTATGGCAACAAACCATGCCTGAGAAAAGATTACGCATGCCTCAACAACATCACACCACAACAAATAGTAGATAAAGTAATGAAAATTGTTGGAGAGTAGACAAACATTGTTAGTCTTATTCCCAACCAACTGAACCATAATAACCAACAAAAAACCGACACACACATGAAAAAGTACATTTGCGACGTCTGCGGCTACGTCTACGACCCCGCTGTGGGCGACCCCGACAGCGGAATCAACCCTGGAACAGCATTCGAAGACATACCCGAAGATTGGGTATGCCCCGTTTGCGGAGTAGGAAAAGGCGACTTCAGCCCGGAAGAATAACACAACGCACGAACACCAACACTACACAAGCAGGCACCGATTATTGTCGGTGGCCTGCTTGTTGTATTCTCATAGCTCTAACGGTCAACTCTCACGAAGGAGTTTGTGCCCTGCTGTGCTATCGCTGTGTGTGTGTACTGCTGTCGTTGTCTCTCTCTATCAGCTCCAGCAGTTTGTCTACGGCCTCTTCTTCGGGAATGTTTTTCATCACACACTCCTTGCCGCGATAGAGAGAAATCTTGCCGCGGCCCGCCCCCACGTAGCCGTAGTCGGCATCGGCCATCTCGCCGGGACCATTCACAATGCATCCCATCACGGCAATCTTCATCCCCACAAGATGACTTGTGGCAGCCTTCACGCGATGGAGTGTGGAGGGCAAGTCGTAGAGCGTTCGGCCGCAACCAGGACAGGCGATATACTCGGTCTTCGTAAATTTGATGCGTGCTGCCTGCAGTATGCCGTCGGCCAAACTCTCAAGGCGCGGGGTGTCGAAGTGTGGAGAGTGGAGCACGAGGGTATGCGCCTTGCGGTCCAACAACGACGGACCCGCCGCCAGGCAGGCGCGCAGGCTGTAGCGCTGCCAGTCGGGTTCGTCGCTGCTGAACTCTAGGGTGTCGTTCCTCAGCATGGTTGCGCCCGTTGGTTGCGCCTGTTGCGCCCCTCTCTCCTCTGTCACTACTTCCACTAAGCTCCGTGCCACAGGCAGCTCGCATACGGGAGATTCCGACAGCGACACGCGGATGGTGTCGCCAATGCCCTCTTGCAGCAAGGTGCCGATGCCTATGGCACTCTTCAGACGGCCGTCTTCGCCTTCTCCGGCTTCGGTGACGCCGAGATGCAGCGGATAGGTCATCTCCTCTCGCGCCATGGCCCGCACCAGCTGACGCACACACGTGACCATCATCACGGTGTTCGAAGCCTTGATGGATACTACCACATCGGCAAACTGCTCTTGCCGGCACAGGCGCAGATACTCCATGCAGCTTTCCACTACCCCTTCTGGTGTGTCGCCGTAGCGCGACATGATTCGGTCTGACAGCGAGCCGTGGTTCACGCCGATGCGAATGGCGGTGTGGTGCCGGCGGCACAGGTGTAGGAAGGGGATGAAGCGTTGTGCTATGCGCTGCAGTTCGGCGTGGTATTCGGCATCGGTGTAGTCCAGTTGCTCAAAGCGTCGTGCCCTGTCGACATAGTTGCCGGGGTTGATGCGCACCTTGTCGGCATAGCGTGCTGCCACATCTGCCACGGCGGCGTTGAAGTGCACGTCGGCGACGATGGGTGTGTAGTATCCGCGCTGCACGAGCGCTGCCTTGATGTGCCTGATGTTTTCGGCTTCGCGAATGCCCTGCGTGGTGAAGCGCACAAGTTCGGCTCCGGCGTCGATAAGGTCTATGGCTTGCTGTACAGCTCCTTGGGTGTCGAGTGTGGACACGGTGGCCATGCTCTGTATGCGTATGGGAGCGTCGCCTCCGATAGTGAGGTTGCCGACGTGAACGGTGTGTGTGTGCATGGGCGTCGTTTGGTTAAGATTTTCTGAGTCTTGCCACGGGTATGTGCAGTTGTGTGCGGTATTTGGCTATGGTGCGTCGTGCTATGGGGTATCCTTTTTCGGCCATCGTTTTCTGTAGTTCCTCGTCGCTGAGCGGTGTGTTTTTGTCTTCGGCGTTGATGATGGCTTGCAGCACGTCTTTTATCTCGTGCTTGGACAGTTGCTGTCCTGTCTCTGTGGTATAGCTGTCGGAGAAGAGGTGTCGGAGCGGGAAGATGCCCCATTGTGTCTGCACATACTTGTTGGCGCATGCGCGGGAGATGGTGGAGCTGTGCAGTTGTGTCTTCTCGGCGATATCTTTGAGTATCATGGGGCGTATGAGGCTTTCGTCGCCTTCTATGAAGAACTGTCGCTGCCATTCTGCTATAGTTTGCATGGTGAGCAGCAGTGTGTGGTGGCGTTGTTGTACGGCTTTGATGAATGACTTGGCGCGCTCCACCTTCTCTTTGCTATAGAGCAGTGCCTCCTTTTGTGTGCGGTTGATGCCGGCGCGGTTGTTCTGATACGCCTTGACCATGTTGCTGAGTGTGGCGGAGATATAGAGTTGCGGGATGTTGCCACGGTTGAGTTGCACGTGGAGTGTTCCCTGTTGCTCGTCGATGCTGACGATGAAATCGGGTGTTACATGTTGTGCGCTGTTGTTGCTGCTTTCCGAGAGTGCTGCACCTGGTTTGGGATTGAGTCGTCGCAATGCTTGCTGCAGCGCGGCGGTCTGCTCTTCGTTCAGGTGCAAGGCGTGTTGTATGCGCTGCCAGCGGTTGTGTATGAAGTCGTTGAAGCGTTGCTTCAACACATGTTGCATGAGTTGCTGCATGGGTGTCGGACTCATGCGCTTCACTTGTATGAGCAGGCATTCCTGCAGGTTGCGTGCGCCGATGCCGGCGGGGTCGAATGTCTGGAGCATGCTGAGCACGTGGGCTATCACGTCGTCGGGCACGTCGATATTGTGGTAGATGGCCATCTCGTCGGCTATCTGTGTGAGTGGCTTGCGGAGCAGTCCGTCGTTGTCGAGCGACCCTATGAGGTATTCCATGACGTTTTGCTCTATGTTGCTGAGGCGCAGTTCTCCCATCTGTGTGCGCAGCACATCGTAGAAGGTCGCTTCGCTGCGGGGCTCGTAGAAGGTTGTCTCTCCGGCACTTCCCTCACCGAACTTTCTCTCATCGTCCATCATGTCATCGGCGTTGAGCGACTGCAGGGCATTGTCGAGTGCTTCCTGTCGATCTTCACGCTCCAAGTCACCCGCAGCGTCGTCGTTCTCCCCGCCTTCCTCAAACTCTCCTTCCTCATACTTTTCCTCTTCGAAGGCACCCTCATCGAAGTCGTCGTTGCCGCTCTCTGTCTCCAGCGCAGGGTTGTCGTCAAGCTCGGCCTGAACTGCCTGCTCGAGCTGTGCTACGGGCATGGTGAGCAGGTGTATCTGCAGCAACTGCTGGGCGGAGAGCTGTTGGCGCTGCACTTGCTGCTGTTCGGTGGTTTGGATAAGACGCTGGGACATGGGGGAGTATTTTTTCAGTTATGAGTTGTGGAGTTATTCAAAATAGTCGTTCATCTGTGCTGCGTCGCCCTCCAGCGTGCCTGTAGGCATATGCTGATAGTGTGTCCACAGGTGCTGGCAGGCACCGACGATGCTCTGCGCAGCAGCGTTTCTCAAGCTGTCGTTACCGCCCTTCTCTCCCTTCTCCTCTTTTCTTTCTCCTTTTTGCATCATATACGGGTCGCATTGCTGAAAGGTGTGCAGCACGTCAACCACTTCGTCCACGGTCACCTTCATGCGTTTGGCGAGCTGTTGCACCTCAGGCGTGTGGCTCACCATGGTGAGCGGGGTGAGGCGGAAGTAAAGGTCCAGTACGAGCACGAGCATCAACTCGTTCCATGCTTCAGCGCCGGCAATGGGGCATAGCAGCCTTTCAAAGTCCTGCTCCAGCCTGTCCACACCATCGTAGAAGTTGTCGGCAAGGCCGAAACCACGCATGCTTCGCCATTTGGCAACGGCCTTCGACAGCTGACGCGGATGATTGCTATAGCGTTGCCACAGCTGCTGAATGCGTGGATTGTCAAGCAGACGCAAGCGCTGCAGCTGCTTGTGGAGTAATGCGGGAGGAAGGTGCAGTTCCAAACTAAGGTCAATAAGCCGACGGTTGTACAAGCGCTTCACACCAACAGGCTTGCACAAATACAGCTCCAGCAACGGAAGCCAGTAGTCGTCAGACCATTTTGCAGAACCAGACATGATACAATGCTTTTATATTAAGTGTAGTAGTTTACAGTTTGACACTTTTAATTCCTTGACTCACTCCAATCAGCAGAAACTATCGGCTTGACTCTTTCAACTCTCTCAGCTCCTTAAGTTCTCTGACATTGGGATGTCGGATTGGTTCCATCACCTCGTATTGCCATGTGCAGTGGTGCGGTATGTAGATGGCATAGGCCCCTATTTGCACTGCCGGGGCTATGTCGCTCTTCATAGAGTTACCCACCATCAGGAGTTGCTGCGGTTTGATGCGGCAACGTGCACAGAGCTTTCGGTAGGCCTGTGCGTCTTTGTCCGACACCGTCACCATCTCCTCGAAGTAGGGTAGCAGTCCTGAGCGTTCTGCCTTCTGCTCCTGTTCCAGACTGTCGCCCTTGGTGAAGAGCAGCAGACGATAGGTGGTGTGCTGCTTGAGCCATGCCAGTGTGTCTTCCACGCCCGGCAGCGGTGTGGCAGGCAGGCGCAGCAGCGTGCGTCCTTTGTCGATGATGCGTTGCAGCAGGGCGTTGTCCAAGCGGCCCTTGCTCACACGCAGCGCATTTTCCACTAAGGAGATAATCACGGCCTTTGAGCCGTAGCCCAACTCCGCCATGTTGCTGCGCTCCACCTCGTAGAGCGATGCTGAGATGCTCTCTGCACTGCCATAGGCTTGCAGCGCGTGGCAGTACCAGCGTTCCACTTCGTTGAAGTATATCTGGCAGTCCCACAGTGTGTCGTCGGCATCAAAGGCTATCACCTCTGTGCTGGGGGGGAAAAGCGGCTTGAGGTTCATAATCGGATGCAAAGATAAGGCGTTTTTCTGCAATGCGGCAACTTGCCGACGTTTTCGAGTACTTTCAGCCATGTGCTGCTAAAAAAATGTGACGGAACGCTCCTGTTTCCGTCACACTTCTTTTTATTCACAACTGTTGGTCGTGTGTTTGCCTGCTCAGAACTTCCACTCTCTCTGTTGTCCATTCTTCTCCGTCACTCGCACCACGGCGTGTTGCTCGTGCATCTTCACACCAATGTGTCGTGCCGGTGTGACGAGGGTGGATTGTGCCAGTAGTACACCATCATAACTATATACCTCCATGCGTTGCAGTTTGGCTGTTTGAGCCGTGGCGGTCACGGCGCCCTCTCGCCAAGTCAACACTATGTCGGTCGACTCATGGTTCATGTCTGTCACCATTGTGGCAGCACCGCGGCGGTGTAGCACGAAGCGGTTGATGCTGCTCTCGCCGATGAGCACGCTCACCTCTTCGTTGAGGCTGTAGGTCGCACCTGTCTGTCGGTCGATGAGTTCATAGTCGGCCAGACTGATGTTGCCTGCGGCGAGGAAAGCCAGCGTCACGTTGCTTTCCTGTGACACGTATACGCCAAGTTCTATATTGTCGGCCAGGTGGCTGTTGATGTCGAGCGACTTGCCGTTGTCAATGGTAAACACTGCCAGCTGTGGCTGCACCTCGTCGTCAAACAGCGTCTCGCGGTCGGTGTCGTCGAGTCCTGTCACTATCAGTGCACGTGCACGGCTACTCTCCGTCGAGGCACAGATGCGAAGCATGCCCACCTCATTGCTGGTCTCTGCCAGCAGGGGTGTCGGCGAGGGTTGCTGGGCACGTACGGCATTGCCAAACATCGACTCGTTGAATACCACCGTCAGTGTCGTGCCAGCATTCTTTGCCGTCACAAAGAAGGCCTCCATGGGCTTGATGGTGGTGAACGTCTCGTCGGTAGTGATATACTGTCCTGCCACGGCGATGGCCGAGTTGTGGGTGTTGCCGTTGTAGGTCTTCACCTCGCTGACAACGTCCTCATTGGCTTCCAGGAATGCCTGTACATTGATGTGACTCATGAAGGGATTGCCCACCAGGAACGTCTGTGTGGCAGCCTCAGCAGTGAGCGTCACGCTCAGTTCGCCGATGTTGGCAAACAGCTGCCGGTCGTTATCCGTCAGGTAGGTGTAGGCGGTGGGCGTCAGGTCTGCCTCGTAGGCAAAGCGGAAGGCGTTGGCGCGTGTCAATCCGCTCTCTTCGAGTGTCATGGGTTCTTCTGTCACCTCGTTGTAGTAGTTGTATGCAGTATGTGTCTTCGGCAGGCGGAAGGTGAACATCTCGTCGTGGCTGTCATCGGGGTCCACCCACAGCGAGTAGCCTTCGCCTTTTCCGTAGGCGTAGGCCAGAGCGTTGAAGCGCTTGCTCCAGCGCGTCTCCTGTATGGTCGCGTCGGTGTTGTCGCCGGTAGCCAGCTTCGTCACTGCCGTCTTCTCCCACAGACGCTGATAGATGCGCGGCGAGAAGCGGTTCTGCTGATAATTGGTGCCGGTGAGCTCCTGCCATGGAGTGGGATTCGTCACGGCATCGCCAGTGGTGGCCACGAACATGTCGCCGGTGTACATGTTCTGCAGCGGTGCCGACAGCAGGTAGTAGCGGTTGCGCAGCAGGTCAATGTCAACGAAAGCTTGGGTGTAGTTCAGTTTGAACACCTTCTCCACTGCTGCGCGGCTCTCAAACTGTATGCGTGCGCAGCCGAACTCGTCGCCACGTGTCACCGTGCCGTCCAACGACGGATAGATGGCAGCACCATTGGGAATAATCACATCGGTACAGAGATACGGAGTACCATTTGTCCAGTTGCTCCATTCATTCCAGTTGGCATCGGAGGGATTCTTTTTCCATGTGGTCTGCAGCGGATGTACGTTGTATGAGGCGGTGCCCACCAGCTTGTCGCTGCCGTCATATATATATATAGGCATCTGGTAGCCCACCTTGTTGGCATGGATATCTACTGTCACTTCGCCTGTCTGCGAGCTGCGCACGTCGAAGCGTTCACCCTGTACGTTACCCGCCTCTTCGCTCACCTGGTCGGGGATGATGAAGTAGAAGTCGGTCTCCGTCGTGGCCTGTCCTTGCAGGTGTAGTGTTCCGCCCAGACAAGTGTTGGTCACCTGTATGTCGTTGATAGTGTTCGAGCAGTTGTCATTGTCGCGCAGGTCGCTGATGCCGTCGTGGTCGATATCGTTGCGCAGGATGATGCCGTAGATCTTGAAGGTCTTGGCTACACCCAGACCATTGACGATAGAAAGCCGAATCTCATCGTACTCCTTCGACGGGTTCATCAGCAGCACCACCTTGTCTTCGTTCTGCACCACATTCACGCCAATTGCTTTCCATTCGTTTTCTTTCTCGCCCGTAGGCTCACCGTTCATATAGGTCTCCAGTGTCATCACATCGCCAAGCGCTACATCCACATACTGCGTGTTGTCTATCACGACGCCCACCTGCTGACGGAAGTCTTGTATGTGTCCCATCTTCACGCTGATCACGGTCTGTCCCGAGCCTGCTCCCTTCACAATGGTGGCATAGGTGTCAAAATTCGGGTCGTCGTCCACGATGTTGCTCAGATTGTTGGTCACATCGCCCACTGCCACGGCACCGATGTTCTCTGCCGACACATAGGCATGGTCGCGGTGGTAGGTCAGAATGTCCGAGCCTTCCATGATGGGATTGCCGCAACCGTCGACGTTATTGCTGCTCACGTTTTCAAAGAATGGATAGAAGATGTCTACCTTGTCGATGGCAATACCTCCGACGCCCGACTTCCATAGCTGAAACTCGTTGAACTTGATGGGATTGCCCTCGTTGTCCACGGGGGGCACCTTGATGGCGAGTCTCACTTTCTCGTCCTTCTTCTCACCAGCGATGCCGATGCCAATGATGCCAAGCTCGGTGAGCGTGCCGCGATACACTTCCTGTTTGTTGTTGCCCGTGCCGTTGTAGCAGCGGATGTTGATGAAGTTCAGCAAGTTCAGGTCAAGTCCTGTCGACTCCATCTCTACCACATAGCCTATACGCATGGGCAGAGCACCTGCCTTCGAACCATCGTATATGAGCGCATCGTCGACCGTCTTTACACCCACTATCATGAGGTTGTCCGCCAGCGTTCCTTCGGGATTGTAGGTGGCAAAGGTGGTGGGGTCGCCGTCGAGGGTGTTGTCTGGGTTCTGAAGTTCGCTGAAAGAGATGAGTGCGCCGCTGGTGCCGTATTCTTCTGTCGATAGGGCATACTTTGTTTCTATGCGGTTGTCGAAAGGAATCTCGCACTGCAGTTCGCTGCCTGTGATGCCATGGTGTATGGTCACTTCCTCGTAGCATCCGTCGTCGGCAGTGGCGCGGAAGGTGTAGTCGCCCTCCTCATCGAGATTGCGCACATAGCCATTGGCGTCCACTGTCACGGCGCTGCCTGTGGGGGCATCGATGAGCGTCCATGTCACTGCCACCTGTTCGTTGCTGCGCAATTGGTAGGTGCTCTGCTGGTCGCAGGTGTTCACGCCATACGAGGCGTTGATGGGGCAGTGGTGTTTCTCTATGCTGGGCTTGGGGCGCACAAAACCGTAGTAGACGCCGAAACCGCTGCCCAGATTGAGCACGCCGAGACCGGTATAGAACGATATTTCTGCACCCGAGAAGGGTTTCGTGGCTTCCACATACGAAGTCTGGTCGCCACCCGATGCTATTGCAAGTGCCAAGCCTTCGGCCGACACCGTGATAGTTTCCGTCTCGTCGCCATTGTGGTCGTAGAGTTTTACATCAACCCATGTACCCAATTGCAATACATCGGCTACCTGTACGAAGTTGTACTTGAATCCCACCTGGTCTCCGGCGTTGAACAGTTCGCCTACGCTACGGTCGCTGTTTTTCACGTTCACACGCACGCGTCCTTTGAAGGCGACACTTGCCAGCTGTACGGCACTTACCAGCGGCACCGTGTTGGTCAGGTCGTCATCAATGGCACGCTGGCAGTAGGATTCTACCACAGGCAGCGGTATTCCTCCCACGAGCGGACTGGGCATATAGGCATCGCAGCTCACGTTCATCTGCGGGTGCCCTGTCTCGGTGCAATAGTCGGCCACGCCATTGGTGGTGAGCAGTATGTCGTGCGGATCGCCTACAAAGGCATACTTGATTTGCAGTACACCGCCTACCTCTGCATCAACACCGCCGCCTTTCACCAGCACCACCTCGTCAAACTTCTTCGTCGACTTGGCTGTGAGGTTCACGCAGGCTGCATCGTTGCCCACGCCGATGAGCGACAGTTTCACTCCACTGCCTGCATTTCCCTCACGCACGGTAAGATCGTCCACGCGCTTGCCATCGCAATACAGCCAAATGTGCATGGTCTTGATTACATCAAGTGATAAGACTTTTGTGCCGCTGTTGGCTACAACGCAAAAACCGACCGTCGTTCCGGCGGCATAATAATTATCGAGGTCGCGTACTCCCACGATGGGGCTCACGGCGGCTGTCACTCCCACGATACCGGGGAAGGTGGCGTTGTTGTCCAAGTCGTCGTCCACCAGGTTGGTGAGGCTATTTGTCCACGCGCCCACACCGACGGTTGTGATAATACGGTTGATCTGGCAGTTGTAGCCCACGAGTGCGCGCCGCTTGTTCAGATAGGGCGTGCGTGTCTGTGTGGGGTCGGTGCTCTGACTTGGGTCGGTCTCCTGCCATGTGGGGGCATTGACCTTCTTGCCGGCCATCAGTGCGCTCTCTTCATCGCTCACGTCGCCGGTGTCGTCATCGGCAAACAGGGGTTGGTGGCCAAGGCACAGAAGCAAAAACAGGGTGAATAGGTGTATGCTGTGTTTCATAATCTGTGATGAAAAGTGGGGGTTAGTCTACTTCTTCTTCGTGTTGTGGTTTGGTGTTAATCCACGAGTCGGGGTCTTCCATGTCCCATTCGGCCATGTGTTCTTCGTCTTCATTGCCGAAGGGGTCGACGGGTGCGCCTTGCGGGCCGCGCTCATCGTCGTCACCGGTGGAGAGGGCTATCATGCGTTGCAAGTGCACACGGAGCACCTCAGTGCAGGGGGAGATATAGGGAGTATTCATCGTATGATTGTTTTCTTACCATTATATATATAGATGCCTTTGGCAGTGGGTCGGCTGCTGAGTTGTCGTCCGTCAAGGGTGTACCAGTCAGCGTTTCTGTCTGCATTGCCGTCAACGGTCGTGATGCCCGTGGTGTTGCCTCCGCCGCCCAACAGCATGTCGAAGGCTGTCACCTTGCCGCCGTTGACCAGGTCTACCGTTTCCACGTCGATATATGCGCGGTTGGGCAGCAGATAGTCGCCGGCGGGATGCAGCAGGCGCAGGTAGCCGCTGGCATTGCGCGACAGCACCCACACATCGCGCCAGCCCGAGCCGCTTCCCCAATAGTATTTAGGATCGTCGTCGCTCTGCACGATGCCGCGCCACACATTGGTGCCGAAGGTCTCCGCCGTCGTCGTCGTCTGTCCGCTGCCAGCAGGGTAGATGTTGAAGCGTATGTTGCCGTAGCTCTCGCCTTCGCTCTTACTGCTTGTCACAAACACGGCATTGCCTGCGGGCACGTCGGCAACGGGTATCATCTGTATGCTTCCGCCCTTCTTGCCGCTGTCATATTCATATTGTCCTGCCCAGCCGCCCTGATAGATGGTGACCGTCTGTCCGTCGGCAGGAGCAGGCACGATGTCGAAGGGGTAATAGAGTGTGGTCCAGTCGAGCTGGTCGTATTGTCGGCCGGGCTCGGGTGTCAGCCCTGTGACAAGCAGGGGCAGCTCCAATGTCGGTGCGGGCGAGATTACCCAGGCGCTGCTCTCGTTGAGGTGGGGCACGATGTTGCTCTTCCAGTTGAGTCCGCCCTGATAGCCGTCGCCCTGTCCGTCAGCATAGATGCTGCCGCCGTCTACAGCATCGATGCCGCTGGCGCTCGTGCCGTGGTAGAGGTAGAAGCCATATTGTCCGTCGATAAGTTTGGTGAGGAAGAACTTGGCTGCCTCGTGTTCCGATGCTGTCGTCACGGGATAGTTTCTTCCGTCCACTGCCACCGAGTTGCTGCCCTTGATATATTGGCCTGTGTTGAGGTTGCGCACCACGTAGATGTTGTGCTCGGGCAGTATATGACCCGTGGCGGCATCGTGCGAGGTGGCGGCCTGTGCCACGCGCTGCAGCTGCCACAGTGCCGAGGCGTGGCTGTCGTTGGGCTTGGCAAGGTAGAATTCCGAGGTGCGTGCGCTGTACATCAGCTCTGCCTCGGTGGCATCGTAGAGGAATGCCTTGTCGGGGTCCTCGTTCTTCTCCTTCGTCGCGGGATCTTCGTCCTTGCGGTGGGTGAAGTGCACATGGTCTACGTCCTCCAGATAGCCGCCGCCGTCGAAGACATCTGTCGTCGGGTCTGCCACGCTGCGGGTCACGTTGCGCAAACGTACGATGGGGCTCTGGCTCTTGTCGTCGGCAAAGAGTTCTTCTTCGCTGTGGATTGACAGCTGTATCTTGTAGGTCTTGCCGTTGCGCTCATACTGCCCATTGCTCACAGGTATCAGCTCCCAGTCTACAGAGGGCTTGGCATCGGTCTTCGTCTCGGTGGCTGTCTTGCCCATGCCGAAGTAGCGGGGATTTCGCGCATTGCCGTTGGCGGTGAAGCTGATGTAGCGGTTGTTGTTGTCGGTGGAATGTGTGAAGCTGGGCTGCCATTCCGTGCCGCTGCTTTCCAACAGGGTCCATGTGACACTGGTTGCTCCGCTGTTCACCACACGGATAGGCTTGGCGCCATAGCCTGTAATGCTCAGCGTGCCATTCCTGTCGAGTGTGGAGATGGTCCACACACTGTACTGCGTGGGCAGCATGGTGGGAACCATGTCGTTTTCGTTGGTGTTGAGATAGGTGCCATACTGTCGGTTGCGCAGCAGATACTGGCCGTCCTGGAAGTTGCTCACGAAGTCGTCGACATAGGCTGTCGTCTGCTTGGCGCTAATGGCATCCACCAGTGTCTTGAAGCTGCTGCCTGCCTGGGGGTCGAGCTGCTCGTAGTCGATGCCCGTCACACCATGGCGCTCAGCCTCTTCTATAAGGTCGTCAAGGCTCCATAGCACCCACACCTGCTCGTCGATGTCAGCGGTGGACTTCAACTGGATGTACCCATAATATGTGAAGCCATCAAGTTTGGTCTCATCCTCCCAGTAGTTGCCGTCAGCGGTGTGTATCTCCACGCCTACATTGTTGTACTGGCACTTGTTGATTAGCCATGTCACGCCCGTGGCATTCATTTTGTCGCGACGCAAATCGGAAACAAAAACGTCAGTGGTCATATACTTGCCGCTGCCAGCTGTTTTGGTTCCTATTTTGTAGCCGTTGCCATCCTTGACAAAGTAGAACAGATACTTGTCAGGTGTTTCCGTCATTGCCATGCCGTCTCTGGCCGACCAGAAACGGTTGCTGCTGCCGTCATCCAGAAAGAACGCCTTTGTCTTCCAGTTCTGTATGAGGTAATACACGGGTGCGCTGTTTTCGGCGGTGGGCACGGGCGGGTCGGCCACATCGGCCACACATGGCGCGCAAAGCAAGAGGAACAGAGCGAGAATGTTTATCTTCATAAGTGATGAGTTTAATTATAGGAATAGGGTATGCAGAAGAAACCAACTACAGACCACCACGACTATCGTTGCGCCTATTGCGTAAAGCAATGGTCACCCACAAAGGTTTATCAGTGGTGTTCAGTTGTTAAAAATATTAATGAGAGGAGGGGGTGGTAGATTACCCTCACTTTCCAGAGAAAAAACTCTGGAAATATAGTAGGAACCGCCATTACAGCTCGAAAAACAGCCTGCGCCGATTTTTCTTTTCCTTACTATCGCGATAATATTTGTTAATAAAAACTTAAACACCTAGTAGTCAGTTGCTTTTAGTTTCACGCGGCAAAGGTAAGCAACAATCGCATATTACAAAACAAATCGGTATATTTTTTATACCATGAAAAAAATAATACTATTTGCGTAATACAGTGTCAACTGTAAATAATTACTAATATAAAATAGTGTGCTGTTTCTGCTGTTTTTTATAGGTAGCGTGGGCTTACTGCGGATAAAGCCTCTTTTTCTGGAAATCTCGGAACTAAAATTCTTGCATTTTCATCGTCTCATAAAGTGGAAATAATGCCCTCATGCAGTCATCCCCAACCGTCGAAAGCCACGTTCGCAGAAAAACGAAGGATGAAATCCAAGGTACCCCCTCTACTCTTCTCGCTCTTCCTTTAGTTCTCTCATCACCTCCTCCATGCTCTCTGCCACGATGATATAGCGCTGCCACGTGCCGCGTATCATGCCCTTCTGTTGCAAGGCGTCGAGCAGCGACACCAGTTCCGTCCAGAAACCTTTCATGTTCCACACCACTATCTTCTTGCTGTGGTAGCCTATGGTGGCGGAGGCGGCAATGGTGAACAGCTCGTCGAGGGTGCCCAGTCCGCCGGGCAACACCAGAAACACGTCGCTGCGCTCCAGCATCAAGGCCTTGCGCTCCGTCAGGTCGCGGCAAGGCACCACCTCGGTGAGATACGGTGTCTGTCCGCCGCCGTCCTCGACGATGCGCGGCACAACGCCTACCACCTTGCCGCCGGCAGCATAAGCCGACTCAGCCAGGGCCTCCATCAGTCCCATGGCGCAACCGCCAAACACTATCTCATGACCATCGCGGGCCAACAGCACACCCAACTCGCGCGTCATACTGAAGAAGTCGGGGTCGATGCGCTCATTGGCTGAACAAAAAATACATATACGCATAGGGCAATCAGGTTTTAATCTTTCTACAAAGGTAGTCTTTTCTTTTCTCTCTCCATGTCTCATTTGCCAAAAACCACTATCTTTGCGCTATGCAACCGTCAGTCACCCCTTTGCCCTTTGCCCTGCTGGGCATTCCCGCCCCGCTCTGCCAAGCCGTGGCAGAGATGGGATTTGAGCAACCTATGCCCATACAGCAGGCTGTCATACCCTTCCTGCTGCACACACAACACGACCTCATAGCATTGGCACAGACCGGCACGGGCAAGACAGCGGCCTACGGACTGCCACTGCTCGCACTGCTGGCAGGCAGCACACGAGGCAATAACGCAGCGACTCGCCAGCCCCAAACACTCATTCTCAGTCCCACGCGCGAGTTGTGCCTGCAAATCACCGGCGACCTGCAAGCCTACGCCGCCTACATGCCACAGCTGCACATAGCCGCCGTCTACGGAGGAGCACCCCTGCCGCCGCAGCAGAAAGCACTGCGCAAAGGCGTAGACATCGTCGTGGCAACACCGGGACGACTCATCGACCTATACAACAGAGGCGACGCCCGACTCGACGGTATCAGCACGCTTATACTCGACGAAGCCGACGAGATGCTCAACATGGGATTTCGCGAGGCCCTCGACGAGATACTGCAAGCGCTGCACCGACGTCACCCGCGCACACTGCTCTTCTCAGCCACCATGAGCCGGGAGGTGGAGCAGATAGCGCAACACTACCTGCACGAACCCGAACAAATAGTGGTGGGCAGCCGCAACGAAGGGGCTGAAAATGTAAACCACCTCTACTACCTTGTCAGAGCGGCCGACAAATACCTCGCTCTGAAACGCATCGTCGACTACCACCCGCGCATCTATGCCATCGTCTTCTGCCGCACAAAGGCAGAGACACAACAGATTGCCGACCAGCTCATACGCGACGGATACAACGCCGAAGCGCTGCACGGCGATCTGGCACAGCAACAACGCGACCTCACCATGCAGAAGTTTCGCACACATGTCACCCAGTTGCTCATCGCTACCGACGTGGCAGCAAGAGGACTCGATGTCGACAACCTCACACACGTGATACACTACGGACTGCCCGGCGACAACGAGACTTATACGCACCGTGCGGGACGTACGGGAAGAGCTGGGAAAAAAGGCACGTCGATAGCCATCGTGCACACCAAAGAGATGCACCGCATACGCGACATCGAAAAGCAGCTGGGAAAACAATTCCAACAACAGCCCCTGCCCTCACCCGACGACATCTGCACCAAGCAACTCTATAAAGTAATCGACGAGATAGAGCACACCGACGTCGACGAGCAGCAGATAGCTCCCTTCCTCCAACACCTGCAGTGGCACTTCGGCTACCTCGACAAGGACACCATCATACAAAAGGTCATTGCACGCGAGTTTGGCAAGTTTCTCAACTACTATGCCCATGCACCCGAGATAGAAAAGGTGGAAGCACCGAAGAGCCGCACAACCGGAAAGGGAAAAGGCAGAAAAGACATCGGCGACTCACCCAAAAACGCAACACATAAACCCGAACGGGGCTACAAGGTCGTGCAGGTGAACCTCGGCAAGCACGAAGGGTTCTACCCCGGCGTGGTGATGCAGCTTATCAACCGATACATCCCCGGCCGACAGACAGTGGGGCACATCCAGCTCTACGAACACAAAGCGCTCATAGAGGTGCCGGCACGCGATGCCGACAGAGTGGCCAAAGCGCTTAACGGAAAATACTTTAAGAACAAAGAAATAAAAGCAAGAACGGAATCCAGATAATATAACACATCCCCGAACTCTACCTCCACGAACTATGCAGAAATACGCAGACTACATCCAGCAAATAGAAATCGACTCCCTTTGGAGCGGTAAGAAGCACATCGTGTGGAACCTGCACCCGCAAGTCAACATCCTCAGCGGTGTCAACGGCATGGGTAAGAGCACCATCCTCAACAAGGTCGTCAAGGGCCTGCGCGCAGGAGGTGAGTTTCCGAGCCACATGCTCAAGGGCGTGAAGCTGAAGGTGTTTCCCGAAGCGTGCAAGTGGATACGCTTCGATGTGATACGCTCCTTCGACAGGCCGCTCATGAACAGCGAGACAATAGGGAAAATCGATATCAGCCTCGTCACAGAACTCGACTGGCAGCTCTTCCAGCTGCAGCGCAAGTATCTCGACTACCAGGTCAACATCGGCAACCGCATCATCAATGTGTTGCAGCAGGGCGGGCCCGATGCAGCGCAGAAAGCGGCACTGATAAGCGCACCGAAAACACGCTTCCAAGACATCGTCGACAATCTCTTTGCCGACACAGGAAAGAAAATCTTACGAACGGAAAACGAGATTCGGTTCACACAGATCGGCGAAACACTCCACCCCTACCAGCTCTCAAGCGGAGAAAAGCAAATGCTCGCCATTCTCCTCACCGTGCTCATTGAAGACAACCAGCACACAGTGCTCTTCATGGACGAACCCGAAGTGAGCCTGCACATTGAATGGCAAAAACAACTCATCGACCTCATTCTCGAACTCAACCCCAACGTGCAGATTATACTCACCACACACTCGCCGGCCGTCATCATGAAAGGATGGCTCGACCAGGTGACAGAAGTGAGCGATATCACAGTCGACGAGTAGAAAAGAAAAGGCCTGGAAGCTCTGGATAGAGCCGGAAACTTTAGCACCCCCTCGCCTTCGTCTGTTGCAGCGCAATTCTGTTGCGCTCCTTTCCCTCCACTTTCACGCCCCCTCTCCCAACTTCTTCCCATGCCCTCCCTACGCGACAATATCAATAGCGAATACATCGCTGCTGCCAACAGGATGCGCTCCCGACAGGCGCGGCGACGCATCGTAGCCTATGTGGAAAGCTACGACGACATCTTCTTTTGGCGAACAGTGCTCTCAAGATTCGAAAACGAGCAACTCTACTTCGAAGTGATGCTGCCATCGCGCTACAACCTGTCGAAAGGAAAGAA
Organism: Bacteroidaceae bacterium; assembly: GCA_017940185.1. Classification (GTDB taxonomy): domain Bacteria; phylum Bacteroidota; class Bacteroidia; order Bacteroidales; family Bacteroidaceae; genus Prevotella. The sequence continues at coordinate 70,655 of JAGAZE010000036.1, forward strand.
ACCCGTGCTCATGAACCTCATCGGCAACAAGGTGGGACACGATATGATAGCATGCGTCGACGCCGACTACGACTACCTGCTCCAAGGACGCACCAAACTCTCTGCCGACATCATCAACAACCCCTACATACTTCACACATACGTCTACGCCATTGAAAACTACCAGTGCTACGCTCCCTCGCTGCACAACGTGTGCGTGATGGTGACACTCAACGACCGGCAAGTGTTCGATTTCCAACGATTCATGCGCACATACTCCCAAGCCATCTATCCCCTCTTCGTGTGGAACATTTGGCACTACCGGTATGGATGCTATTCCGACTTTACCATGAGCGACTTCAACCGTGTGATAGAGACGGGCAACATCAACATCGGGCGGCCCGCGCAAGCCATCGACAACGTGCAGCGAAAGGTGCAACGCAAGGTCAGTGCTCTCAAGCACATGCATCCCGACGCCGTCCCGCAGGTGGAACAACTGGCGCAGGAGCTCACACAACTGGGCATCACGCCCGACACCACTTATCTGTATATACAAGGACACCACCTCTACGACAAGGTGGTGACACCGCTGCTCAAGAAGGTGTGCAGCCGGTTGCGCCAGCAACGCGAAAACGAAATACACCACAACGCGCAGCATGGAACACAGCTGCGCAACGAACTGGCCAGCTACAGCCACTCCGTGGGCGACATCAACACCATGCTGCGACGCAACACCGAATACCAGACGGCATTGCCCTTCCTGCAATTGTTGAAAGATGTAGAGAGAATAATCGGCAATTGACAACCCCGCCTGAGAAAGCGCATTATCGATTGTCAATTGTCGGTTACACAAACGTTTCCAGCACCTTCACCTTTCCGCTGATGGTCACTGTCTGCGTAGTGGCCGACAGTAGCAATGTCTCGCCTTGCCTTACGGGCATCTCTTCGCCCTCCTCGGTGGTGAGCGTGCCTTCGCCCTCTACGACGATGAGTGCCACGAAGGAGTCGAGTTCGCTGTAGTCGAGCGTCATCGGCTCGGTGAGGCGGTAGAGCGACGTGGTGAAGTAGGGGCATTGTGCGAGCACGGTGCCTTCGTTGTCATTATGGGGATAGTGTGTGCGGTAGTCGTCGCTCACGCTATAGTCGATGCACTCTGCTGCCTGCTGCGTGTGCAGCGGGCGCAGATGCCCGTCTTTGTCGCGGCGGTTGAAGTCGTAGATGCGATAGGTGGTGTCGCTGGTCTGTTGTATCTCGGCGAGGAAGCATCCCGCACCGATGCTGTGTATGCGTCCGCCGGGGAGGAAGAACACATCGCCAGCCTTCACCCTATAGTGTGCCAGGGCATCGCAGATGGCATCGCTCTCCACCAGGCGGGTATACTCCGCAGGCGTTATCTCTCGTCGCAAACCGCTGTAGAGATGTGCCGCTTCGGTAGCGTCGATGATATACCACATCTCTGTCTTGCCGCGCGGCAACCCTTGCCGGCGCGCAGTGGCATCGTCGGGGTGTACCTGGATGGACAGATCCTGGCGCGCATCGATAAACTTGATGAGCAACGGAAACTCATTGCCGAACTGCCGATAGTTGTCACCGCCCACGAGGTCGCCCTTCAGCTCGTCGATGAGCTGCGGCAGCGTGTAGCCGGCATAGCGACCGTCGGCAACAACCGACTCGCTGCCACCAACACCACTGATCTCCCAACTCTCACCTACATTGCCTTGCACAACGTCGAGATGCTTGAAGGGGATAAGTCGCTCGCCACCCCAAAGGGTGGACTTCAGTATAGGACGAAAACGAAAAACTGACATGGGAATGGATAGTTGACAATTGACAATAGATAATTATCTGCTCTTACTGTTCTGTTTCTGCTCCCAGTACTTTGGGTGGTATTTCTTTTATTCCAAGTCGTCGTGCTCTGTCGCGGTTGCGCAGTGCCACCGATTTCTTTTCTTCTCTTTGCTGGGTGTTGTTCATGTTGTTGCCTGCTGCTGTGCCGGCACCCATGTCGCGTGGTTTCTGCTTGTGTGCCGGTACGGCGGTGGGGTTCCATCGCTCGCGTATGTCCCAGTTGGCGCGCACGTTGATGCCGCGCGGATAGTAGCACAGCAGTTCGGGTTGTTGCCTCCGGTGGTAGTCGCCGGTGCTCCATTGTCCGTCGCCGTCGGCATCGATGAAGGCACGCAGGTAGTAGGTGCCGGCACGCAGGTAGAAGAAGGGCAAGGTGCCGTCGTCGGTTGTCGCTGTCTTCACCACGCTGCCCTGCTTGTTGAGCAGCTGTGCCACCACGTGCTGTCCGGCCCATCCGTCGAGGGTGACGACAAGCGAACCGTATTCCGAGGCATCGGGCACCTTCAGTCCTACCTTATAGGCGGTGTTCACGCGACCGTAGATGTCAACAAAGGCGGCAGAGTCAATCTCCAGACTGTACGACGTGTTGTGTTGCCATGCCGCGCGCAACTCATACTGTCGGTGCCCCGTCTCTATAAAGCGTTTGTCGATGGGGTGCCACGTGCTGTCTTGTGTGGCGTAGAGATGTATGGCGGCGGTATCGATGCGTGCCAGCGGCGTGGGCATCTGTATGGGGATGCCGTAGTCGGGCGGCATAATGGGCAGTATGTTGTATTTGGGTTGCAGCATGTCGGCGGGCATCATGCTCTCAGTGGACTCACCGCGCTGCTTGCGCCGCTGTTGCTGCTGCTGCCAGCGCGCGTACTCCCTGGCGCGGTCTTTCTGTCGCAGCTCGTAAGAGCGTCGTGCCACCACATCAAGGGTGTCGGAGCGCGTCAGCAGCACGTCGAGGCTGTCGTCGGTGGCGCGGTAGGTGAGGCTCAGGCGCAGCGTGTCTTGCTTGATGAGTGTGCTGTCGCGCAGCCAGTAGGTGAGCGTGTCGTTGTGCTGTGATGCCTCCACCACGAAGGCATTGGTGTCGTCGAAGTTGAGACCACTCACGCGGGGCTGCTCCGTGTCGGGTGCGGTGAAGAGTATGCTCAGGCGGTCGGCGTCGGTGCGTGTGACCTTCAGCAGGTGGCGCTGCGTGGGTGTGGCGGTGAAGGCGCGCAGCACGATGTCGTCGGGGCGGTAGTGTGTATAGGCTGTGCGCCGTATGTCGCGTATGTGGAGCGAGTCGCGCCACAGTGTGTCCTGGCGGTTGGCTGCCGACAGCGAGGGCACGTAGATGCTGTCGTCGAAGGCTACCTGTTCCGAGGGCAGGCTATAGCTGAAGTCGGCGTCGATGTCGGCCAGTGCCATCACGCGGTAGCGTCCGTGTGCCACGCCCTTCACGGTGAAGTGTCCTTGTGCGTCGGTGCGCGCCACACGCTGCAACGACACATGGCCCGTCTCAGACGCTCGCGCTTCTGCGCTTTCCAACGCTCCCCCGTCGTCGGCCGTCACCACGCCCACGAGTATGCCCTGCACGGGAGCAAGGGTGAGAGCATCCACCACATGCCCGCTCACCTGCATGGAGTCGATGGAAGTGCCGGTAGAGAAGGTGTAGGTGTAGTTGCCCATGGGGTTGCCCTCGTTGAGGTCGGTGATGGCATCGGAGAAATCGATGGTGTAGGTGGTGTTCGCCTTCAGACTGTCGTTGAGGTCTACCACGATGCGTCGTCCCTGTACGCGGATGGTGGGTGGCTCATGTTGTGCGGGCGACACTACCACGTTCTGCTGTGGGTTTTCCAGCTTGATATATTCGTCGAAGTTGATGATGATTCGTCGGTTGCTCACGCCTGTGGCACCGTCGGCGGGCATGCTTCCCATGACGCGCGGCGGCAGCTGGTCGTACCATCCGCCGTCGGGCTGTCCCATGCGGGCGCACGATGTGAGGCACATTGCTACGGCCAGCAGCAGGCAGTGCCACAGGCGGCATGCTGAGCAGGCAGCGGCGGGGTGGGGGAGGGGAGAGGGTGTGGTCATGATTGATTGGCCTTCAGGTCGGCGTTCATCAGCAGCAGTTCGTCGATGATATGTCGGTCGTTGGACAGGCGCGGCACCTTATGCTGTCCGCCCAGCTTGCCCTTCGACTTCAGCCAGAGGTCGAACAGTCCCTGCTGTGCCACGACAATCTCGAGGGGTTGCAGGGTGATGTCTTTATAGCGTTTGGCTTCGTAGTCGCTGTTGATGTGTTGCAGCTGTTTGTCGAGCATGTCGGCAAAGCGTGCCATGTCGGCGGGGCGCTTGGCGAAGTCGATGAGCCACTGATGGCGGCAGTGGCCCTGCTGGTCCATGAAGATGGGTGCTGCCGTGTAGTCGCGCACCTCGGCACCCAGCTCCTCACACACGTGCGCAAGAGCCTTCTCTGCGTTGTCTACGATGAGTTCTTCGCCAAAGGCGTTGATATAGTGTTTGGTGCGGCCGGTGATGACAAACTTGTAGGGGTTTTTCTGTGTAAACTTCACCGTGTCGCCTATGATATACCGCCACAGTCCGCACGAGGTGGATATCACCATGGCGTAGTTTTTTCCCACTTCCACGTCGCTGAGCGGCATCACCACGGGCGTCTCGGAGTGGAAGGTGTCCATGGGGATGAACTCGTAGAACGTGTCGTAGTCTATCATGAGCAGCATGGCGGGGTCGCTCAGGTCGCTCTGTATGCCGAAGAATCCCTCGCTGGCGTTGTAGGTCTCCATGTAGTGCATGTGCGGTGAGCGTATGAGCTGCTCGTAGGTCTTGCGGTAGGGTGCGAAGGCGATGCCTCCGTGGAAGAACACTTCCAGATTGGGCCACACGGCGTCGAGGGTCTGCTCTCCGCTTTTCTCCAGCACGCTGAGCAGCACGCTGAGCATCCACGAGGGCACGCCGGAAAGGGAGGTGACATTCTTGCCCATCGTCTCGCGGGCTATCTGCTCGCGCTTCTCCTCGAAGTCCGACAGCAGGGCGGTGCTCTTGCTGGGCACGCGCAGGCGGTGCGTGTACCACACCATGTTTTCTATCAGTATGGCCGACAGGTCGCCCACGATGCTGTTGGGCAGGTTGTAGTTGGGCGAGTGGCTGCCGCCGAGGATGAGCGACTTGCCGCTGAGCAGACGGCTCTGCGGGTTGTTGTGCAGATAGAGTGCCACGGTGTCGCGCCCACCGAGGAAGTGGATGCGGTTGAGGCCTTCCTTGCTCACGGGGATAAACTTCGACTTGTCGTTGGTGGTGCCCGACGACTTGGCATACCACTTCACCTGTCCGGGCCACAGCAGGTCGGCTTCGCCGTGGCGCATGCGGTCGATGTAGTCCTTCAACTCTTCGTAGCTGTTGAGTGGCACCTCGTGGCTGAAAGCGTCGTAGTTGTCGATGCGTGCAAAGGAGTGGCGGCGCCCGTATTCGGTGCCGGCGGCACGCTGCACAAGACGTTGCAGCACGCCTTGCTGTATGGCTTTGGCCTCATGGCTATAGCGCGCCACAGCGCTCAGACGGTGCCTGAGCATGTGACGCATGAGGAATGTAGGGTCGATGGACATAGTTTCGTATATGGAGAGAGTGTGTGTTTTTCAAAGGGCCGGAGCCGACACGTTGAAACAAATCTCTGCAAATGTACGTTGTTTCTTGGTTTTACGACGCATCATCGCGCTTTTTTCGTTGCCTGGCACCTTGCGTGGGCATGTTGGCGTCGTTGCCGGTGGCTGTCGAGGGGCTGTTGTTGCCGTGGCGGCTCATCACCTGCTCCACCAGGTTTCTGTCGCGCGACAGGCGCTGACACGTCTTCTTGGCGGCTTGCTGCTGGCTCTCCTTCTTGGAGTAGCCCTTACCGCTCTCGGTGGCGATGCCGTTGAGCATCACGCGCGTGGTGAAGATAGGGTTGTGGTGCTCGTCGCTGCGCTGACTCACCAGGCGGAACTCCACATCGACGCGACGCTTCTGGCTCCACTCCAGCAACTTCGACTTGAAGTTCACCTCCTGATAGGCCACCTTTTCGATGTTGATGCAGCGTCTGAGTATGCGTTGCCGCACAAAGGCGTGGCAAGTGGCGTAGCCGTAGTCCAGATAGATGGCACCCACGAGGGCTTCCAGGGCGTTGCCTGCCAGGTTGCTGTTATGCGACTGGTTGAGGCTCTGTGTCTGCAACAGGCGGTCGAGCCCTATCTCGTGCGACAGGCGGTTGAGGCTCTCGCGCTGCACCACCTTGCTGCGCACGTTGGTGAGAAATCCCTCGCGCTTGCCGGGGAAACGGCGAAACACTACGTCGCCCATCACTGCGTCGAGGATGGCATCGCCCAGAAACTCCAGACGCTCGTTGTCAATCTGGTGGCCTTGCTCCTTGCGGTGCATGCTCTTGTGGAGCAGGGCCTGACGATAGGGCGCCGCCGAGCGCGGATAGAAACCCAACACACTATATAGTAACGAAAAAAACTCCTTCTCCTTGCGGAAAGGGAGTCTTATGCGTGCCACTATTCGGTGGTAAAGGCTATAGGCTGTCATCCTTCATACTTTTTGAACACCACACAGGCGTTGTGTCCGCCGAAGCCGAAGGTGTTGCTCAGTGCTGCGCGCACCGGGCGCCGGGCGGCGGTGTTGAAGGTGTAGTTCAGTCGATAGTCTATCTCTTCGTCCTCGTCGCCCTCCTCGTGGTTGATGGTGGGGGGTATGATGTCGTTTTTCACAGCCAGTATGGCCACCATGGCCTCGATGGCTCCGGCGGCACCCAGCAGGTGGCCGGTCATCGACTTTGTCGACGAGATGTTGAGCTTGTAGGCTGCCTCGCCAAACACGTCCTTGATGGCTTTCATCTCCGAGATGTCGCCCACGTGTGTCGACGTGCCGTGCACGTTGATGTAGTCGATGTCTTCGGGTTGCAGTCCGGCATCGCGCAGGGCCTCCTGCATCACCAGCTTGGCGCCCAACCCGTCGGGGTGGGAGGCGGTGATGTGGTAGGCGTCGCCGCTCTCGCCCTCGCCCACCATCTCGGCGTAGATCTTCGCACCGCGCGCCTTGGCGTGCTCCAGCTCTTCGAGGATGATGCAGCCGGCACCCTCGCCCATCACGAAGCCGTCGCGACTCTTGGAGAACGGACGCGAGGCGCGGGCGGGGTCGTCGTTGCGCGTGGAGAGCGCGTGCATGGCGTTGAAACCGCCCACGCCGCTGGCGCAGATGGCGGCCTCGGCACCACCGCTCACGATGATGTCGGCCTTGCCCAGACGGATGAGGTTGAAGGCATCGGCCAGCGCGTTCGACGAACTGGCGCAGGCACTCGTCGTAGTGTAGTTGGGACCATGGAAGCCGTAGCGGATGGAGATGTGGCCGCTGGCAATGTCGGCTATCATCTTGGGGATGAAGAAGGGCGAAAACTTGGGACCCTCGTCGCGGTGGCAGCCGTAGTAGGTTATCTCGTCTTCGAAGGTGTGTATGCCTCCGATGCCCACGCCGTAGATCACGCCCACGCGGTTCTTGTCGATGTCGTCGCTGTCGATGCCGGCGTCGGCCACACCCTGGATGGCAGAGATGAGGGCCAGCTGGGTGTAGCGGTCGAGCTTGCGCGACTCCTTGCGGTCGATGTATGCGTTGACGTCGAGGTCTTTCACCTCGCAGGCAAAACGCGTCTTCAGCAAGGAAGCGTCAAAACTCGTGATGGGGGCAGCACCGCTCACGCCTGCCAACAGATTGTTCCACATCTCCTCGGACGTATTGCCCACAGGAGTAACAGCACCTAAACCGGTGACGACAACTCGCTTCAATTCCATAGTCTGTACAGTCTTTGCATTGTTTCCTAAAAACACGCTCACCCTCAACCGCCCTTCACACAGCACACACGCGCAGTGGCACGCGGCTGGAGGGAGTGTCTTTCATTCCTCCCATCGGAGAGGTTGAGGGTGAAGGTGTAGACGGTTGCTTCCCGGTTGCCGGAAAGCAGGGAGAATGGGCAGAGGGGAAATCCCTACTGCTTATTTCTTGGTGTTCTCTTCAATATAGGCGATGGCATCTGCTACAGTGCCGATGGTCTCTGCCTTATCGTCGGGGATGTTGATGTCGAATTCTTTTTCAAACTCCATAATCAGCTCTACGGTGTCAAGGGAGTCTGCACCCAGGTCGTTGGTGAAACTTGCATTAGGGGTTACTTCCGATTCGTCAACACCGAGTTTGTCAACGATGATGTCTCTTACTTTGCTTTCAATTTCTGACATGATTGTAATGGTTTAAGTGTGATATTCATCTTTCTTTGTTTTCCGCTACCGCGCTGTGCTGCGGCGGGTGTCTGCGCGCAGAGCGCACAAAAACTGCCGCCCCACATAGGTGGGATGTAACGTAGGTGTCGGAAAAGACGCCGCAAAGGAAAGGATTATCTTTCGGATACACAAACATTTCTATCAAAAAACAACCTTTTTTGCACATTTTAGGATGTTTTGTGCAACAAAAAAAGCTTGGCGGAAGGTGGTATATGGCGCCGATGCGAGGCGTTATTTTTGTGCCCACATGCCACAAATAGGTGTTTCCCCGGTCACGATTAGGGAAAACGATACCATCCGGATGGAATATCCCCCGTATCTTTGTGCCAGACAAAAGGATACGAATAATACTCAACCATCTAACACATCATCACTATGCGACGCATCATCACGCTGCTCCTGCTGACGCTGACAATGGCTTCGGTCAACGCCATGCCCTACGAGAGCGCAAGAAGAGAAGCCATGTTCATGACCGACAAGATGGCACTCGAACTCGGACTCAACACCTTACAGTATGAGGCCGTCTACGAAATCAACCTCGACTACCTGCTCACACTCAGCGGCAACTCGGGATACTACGGCACATCGTGGCGCCGACGCAACCACGACCTGCAATATGTGCTCACCGCAGCACAATACAACCGCTTCATGGGAATAGGCTACTTCTACCGCCCCGTGACATGGCGCACCAACCACATGGCACTCGTCATCTACGACCGCTATGCCAACACCACGCTCTACTACTACTCATCACCGAAGAGCTACGACACCTATCGCGGCGGACGCACCGCCGACCGCTACTACTACCGCGGACGCAACTACACCACGCCCAACACGCCGCCACGCACCGACATGGGACGCTACACACGTACCACCGGTACCAGTAACCACGGCACATGGCGAGACAACAGCAACAACAACCGACCCGGCAACACAAGAGGAAACACCCGCTCAACACGTCCGTCAACCAACACACGAGGAAACACCCCAAGCAAAAGCGGCACGTGGAGGAAATAGTGCGAAGAGGGAGGATATCCCCAAAGCTTCGGAAATCTGATTTTCACTTTTTGCCTACACGCTTACACCAACCGCCATAACCCGCTGTCAGCGAGTGGGTTGGACGGTGTAAGCGTTTTTTCGTCGCTTGCACTGCCTGCACTTTGTTTTTTGTAACCCGTTGTGCGCAAACGAGTTGAGAGGTGCAGGCAAATTCCCGTTGCTTACACCTTGCTCGTGAAGGGACTGCGCGGAGAGGGGAAACACAAAGAACACGGAGGACATGCGGAGGCGCACAGAGGAAAAACTGCTGCAGGATTCAAAAATCGCCGAAGAGAGGCGGCGAGGACGCAAGTGTTGCCCGATTGCGATGCAATCGGGCTTTACTTGCATGGTGATTGGGCAATAGTTGCACCGTAATCGGGCTTTACTTGCAATGCGATTGGGCAACACTTGCAGAGTGCCGCCGGCTTGCTCCTTAATCAAAGTGCAGGCAGTGCAAGCGACGAAAAAACGCTTACACCGTCCAACTCACTCGTTGACAGCGGGTTATGGCGGTTGGTGTAAGCGTGTAGGCAAAATCGGAAAAACAACGAATGACAGGTAAGCATGCAGGGTCATAGACCGTCTCGCCTATCTTGGGGTCAACCACCTTGATGATCCTGCGTATGAGGGGGCGCGGCGTGTAATATTCGCCACCTGTGCTCATCCCTCGCCCCATGCTCCCCCGCCTTGCCCCCTCCTTGGGGTGCCCTCTTTTCTTGCTCCTTTTCTTCCCTTCTTTACGCGCGTACGCGCGCGCGTAATAATATATATATGGTGTATTGTGTATTTTTTCTGTGTTGTTGAAGTTTTTTTTATGTTGTATGAAAAAAAGTATGATTTTTTTTGCGAAAAGTTTTGTGGAGTGTTTCGGAGTCGTACCTTTGCACTCGCTGCGCTGAAAAAATGCGATGTGCGGCACGAGATCTTTGAATGATTTACATACAGATTGAGAAGTAGTACAAGAGAAAGTCGTCTGCT
>JAGAZE010000037.1 GCA_017940185.1 Bacteroidaceae bacterium
TGAGCATACGAACCTCGCGTATAACCGTCGAAGGTTTCGAGCGACTGTCTTCCGGAGCAGGCTACGCTATCTGCCAACGCACTCTATGGTTCATCAACCCACACTACAAGCAGAAGTTCCACATAAATCCTCGACATCAGTACACTTTCTTTGCCAATATTCCATATCTACGAAACTTCTATACCACTTCTGCGTGGTATTTACTTAGCAAGTCCCTAAACCAATAACGATTCCTATTCTCACCCTTATGTTCTGTCGAGATACAATATTATCATTCTATATTACACAAATAGTAAGATGAAAATAAAACTAATGATATTTAGGAGATACTTTCTAATTGTTCTCCTCACTTTCCCTTTTGTCGCCTCGGCGCAGCTCTTTCGCCCACTCAATCTTGGCTTCAACGGAGGCGAGCGGCAGGGGAATTTCTCTCTGCCTATTGCGGCTTGTTACTCTCTACAAACTTCGGACAGACATGGGAGTGCCTGACGGAATTCGTTTACGGAAACCCTGCCGCAACTGCCATCGGCTTTCATCCTGCACGCCCCTACATCATCTACAATAGTGGAGAAGGCTTGATTTTTGAAGGTCACATCAAAATCAGTTACGACAGCGGACAGACGTGGAACGACCACGGCAATTCGCTCGAGTTCCCCGTGACAACTGCGTACACCAACCGACATTCCATCCCATTGACCCCGACCATTTGCTGGCAGGCGGCGAAGGATGTGTGTTCCTCTCTGATGACAGCGGCATGCGCGTTGGCTCGGCAACAACCGGTGCCGACGGACGAGCAGAGATAAACACCGAAAGCCTGACAAAGGGAGTCTACATCGTCACTGTCATGCAGCACGACAGTGTGGTGTATACCAGGAAGATTGCAAAACAATAGAATAAAAGCACTCTGTACATAGCGGCAAGAAGCCGACCATACAAAAAGGGGACGCGTCAAGTTTTTTTGACACGTCCTCCTTTTGCGTTGTACCTTCCAGAAGGTGCTTCTCACTATATGATTTCTGCTGGCTTGGTATAAGGTACTAATGATGTGACTTTTACTTGAGTTCTTTTTTAAGAATTCTCTGGGTCTTCCCACTCAGAATCCTCCTCCGCCAGGTCTTCCTCCTCCGAAGCCACCACCTCCGGGTCGTCCACCGCCAGGTCTTCCGCCGCCGAAGTTACCACGTTGGCGGTCGCCGCCGGGACCATAGCCCATACCAGGACCGTCGCCGCGCTCACCCTGACGTGCACCCTTGCCGCCGAAGCTGTTGAAGCGCCAGATGACGTGAATCATGGCATAGGAGTTGATGCTGTTGTACTGCGTGTCGCTGCGGCGCATGGCGTTGATGGTGCGCGAGAAGTTGCTCTGCTTGTGCAGGATGTCGTACCACTGCAGCATCACCGTCAGGGCGTTACCCTTCAGGAAGCTGTGCGAGAGCTGCGCGTTCCACACCAGTTCGTTGGTGTTCATGCTGTTGTCGGCATATCCGCGCCGTGAGTTCTCGTGGATGTCGGTGGAGAGGCTTGAGCCCCAGGGCAGGGTGTAGTTGATGTTGACTCCGTAGGAGAACTGCCACGTGTCGAGGTTGGAGCGGCTCTGCAGTTTGTTGCGTGCGTGTGTGTAGGTAAGCGAGCCGTTGAGGTCTATCTCCAGCTTGTCGCCGCGCCAGCTTGTCGACAGGCGTTCGCCGATAGTTGTCACGCGTGTGGTGTTGCGTTGTGACGACGATGTGCGGTCGAGTGCGAGGAAGCCCACATTGTGCTCGTAGGCGGCGTCGGTGAAGGTGTTGACGTTCCAGCGTCCGATGGAGTCGATGGAGAAGTTGTACATGAATGCGCCGCGCAGGTTCCAGTTGCCGTTGATGTTGACGGGCATCGTTGTGCGTCCGCCAGTGCTCTCGTCGTATTCCACGCGTGTGCCGATGCTGTTGCGTGTCTGCTGGAAGTTGACGAAGGTCATGATGGCACGCTGGTGGCTCTGTTTATAGTCGTTGTAGAAGAGTCGGAAGTTGTTGGTGAACGAAGGTTTCAGTCCCGGGTTACCGCGTGTGATGTTGAGCGGATCGCTGTCGTCGACGATGTCGAGCAGGTCGGTCATGCTCGGTTGCGACGACGAGCCTCGGTAGTTGATGCGCAGGTTGCTCACTTTGGAGAACCGGTAGCGGAAGTCGAACGTCGGGCTCCAGTTGAACACGTGGCGTAGCGTGTCGATGTGGATTCCTCGATATTCCTGAATGAACTTAGAGTTCTGTGGTTGCAGCATCACGCCGGCGTTGAGCTGAAACTTAGGTTGTATCCAGCGATACATCAGCTGTATGTCGTGTGTGTAGTTGCGGTATTCGGAGTAGCGGCTCAGTTGGTCGTCGCGATAGTCGGTGTAGGGGTAGGGCAGTCGGTTGAGCAGGCTTCCCCAGTCGCGATACTGTGGGCTGAAGCCGGCGGAGAAGTCCGGTCCTTCCTGACTGAAGTCATAGGTGGCGCGGTCGCTCTTGGTGAAGCGGTATTGATACTTATAGCTGAGTTGCAGGAACATGGCCTTGGCTATGGGTTCGCTGTAGGTGGCCTGCAGGGCGTAGCTCCAGTTGCGTTGCGGTGTGACGTTGAAGCGGTGTGTCTGGTACGTGCTGTCGAGTCCGAGTGCCGTCTTCACCATGTAGAGGTGCACGTCGTTGGTCGACAGGCTTTTGCTGTCGTTGCGTCCCACGCTCCAGTCGGTGCGGAAGGTGATGTTGCGTCCCTTTGTGTTGAGTTTGCGGTTGTATTGCAGCATGGCGTTTCCGCTCTGTGTCTTGCCGTAGGTGATGCCGCGGTTGCGCTGTGTGTTGACCATGAGTCCGCTTTCTGCCATCTGCTCAATGCTCTCGTCGGAAAGCGGGTCGTCGACGTAGGAGTAGGGGTCGTCGTTGTAGCTTGCCGATGTCTGTCGTGTGGTGGCGTCGCTGGTGGAGAGCGTGAAACTGGGACGGAACATGATGTTGGTCATCGAATCGGGTGTCCACTCCAGTCGCAGTCGTCCGTCCCAGCTGTTGCCGCGTGTGTATCGCTGGCTAAGGCTGTTGGAGAACGAGCCGATGGTGCTGGTGAAGTTTTCCATCGACGTGAGCGACCATATGTCGCCGTTGCTGTGGTTCCATCGCAGGCTGGCATCGAGCTTCAGCTTGCCCTTGTTCTCGTAGTTGTAGTTGAGTCCTGCCATCTTTGCGGCATTGAGTCCGTTGCGGTTGGCTCCTAAGCGTCCTCTTCCGCCGCCACCGGGGAAGCCCATGTCGTTGGTGTTGTTGGCACTGCCGAAGAGCATGATGCGCGAGCGGCTGCGGAAGTAGGCCGCCATGAGCCGTTCGCTATAGCGGTGGTGTGTGCCGATGGAGAGATCGACGTTGGCAAACATACCTTTGTTCATGCCCTGCTTGAGTCCGAAGTCGAGTACTGTCTGTTCGTTGCCGTCGTCGATGCCTGTGATGCGCGACAGGTCGCTACGCTCGTCGTAGGCCTTGATGCGGTCGACGATGGAGGTGGGCAGATTTTTGAGCGCCGTCTTCGTGTCGCCCGTCATAAACTCCTTGCCGTCAACGAGAATCTTCTTCACCTCCTTGCCGTTGATTTTTATCGTGCCATCGTCGCTCACCTCCGCGCCGGGCAGCTTCTTCACCAGTTCCTCAATGGTGGAGCCCTCAGGTGTGCGGTAAGCCGAGGCGTTGTATTGAAAGGTATCTTCCTTCACTGTCACCTTTGTGGCGTAACCAGTGGCTGTGACACCCTTGAGCACGATGGCATCGGCTGTCATGGTGAGCGTGCCCAGGTGCACATCGGCACTGTCTCTGACGCTGACGCTCTTCACCAGTGGCTTATAGCCTACGTTGGTGAACTTCAGCAGGTAGCTGCCGTCGGCAGGTGCATGTGTGGAAAAGGTGCCGGCATCGTCGGTGGTGCCGCCCGTGACAAAGGTGCTGTCGGGTTTCAGCAGCTGAAAGGTGGCAAACATGAGTCCCTCCTTGCTGTCTTTGTCGACGACGGTGCCGCTGATGCGGCGTGTCTGTGCTGTGACGATGGTGGACAGCGATAGCAGAAGGGTGAGCAAAAACAGGTGATACTTGTTCATACGCGATAATCGGATTTTTCTCATATGACGCAAAATATGTGCAAACGTTTAATAATGAGTACAAAAAAGATGACTTTCGTTTTGTGGTGGCATGGCTATGGGTGCAAAAAATGAGGTGCGGCAGTGTGTAGTTGCGTGCGAAGTTGCTATCTTTGCTGTGTCATCAACAACACCCTACAACACTCAATATGCCCACCCTATCTCCTCCCTTGTTCCCGCGCGATGTGCGAGTCGGGTTGCGTGCGTTGCTGTCGCGCCATGCCCGCTCTGGGGTATTTGTGCTTGTCGACGAACACACTGAATGCCATTGTCTGCCCTTGGTGCGCACGGCGTTTGATAGGGTGGGTGCCAAGGTGCTGCGCGTGGCAGCAGGTGACGAGCATAAGACCATCGACACTGCCATTGCCCTGTGGCACCAGCTGGTGCGAGAAGGTGCTACGCGCCACTCCTTGCTGGTGAACCTCGGCGGCGGCATGGTGTGCGACCTCGGTGCTTTCGTGGCGGCCACCTTCAAGCGCGGCATGACAGCGGTGAACATCCCCACTACGCTGCTGGCGATGGTGGATGCCGCCTGGGGAGGAAAAAACGGGGTGAATTTCGAGGGACTGAAAAATGAAATAGGTACTTTTGTTGCGCCTGTATCTACTCTTGTCCATCCGCAGTGGCTTGCTACGCTGCCTGCCGGCGAGCTGCTGTCGGGCTACGGCGAGATGCTCAAGCACGGTCTGCTGGCCGATGTGCACCATTGGGCCGATGTGCTGAAACTCGACCCCCTCACTCTTGCTGTCCATCCCAGAGCCGGCGAGGTGTTAGCGCGCTCGCTACAGGTGAAGACCGACATTGTGCTGAGCGACCCCCTGGAGCACGACCGACGACAGGTGCTCAACCTGGGGCACACCATCGGTCACGCCCTCGAGGCACTGCTGCAGCAACGTGGTACACCCATGGTGATGCCCCACGGGAATGCTGTGGCGCACGGACTGGTGGCAGCACTCTACCTGAGCAGTGCGCTACGCGGTTTTCCCACCGACAAAATGCGGCAGACCGTTGCACACATACGCATACTCTACGGACGCCCTCCCATCAGCTGCGACGACTATGCGGCTCTATACGCATTGGCACAGCACGACAAGAAGAACACCGATGGCATACCTGCTTTCGTACTGCTTGACGATATCGGACAACCCCAGACAGGCATACCCATAGACAGGCGGCACTTCGACGAGACGCTCGACTTCCTCAGAGAAGGGTAGGGGAAGAAGGATCAGGCTGACGATATGTACCAAGACAACAATACACCATTAATTAATTTACCAATGAAAATCATGAATCAACTGCGAGCACTTCGCTCCATGACATTGTCGGTTGTAGCTGTGGCAGCACTATCGCTGTCGATGAGTGCCTGCGGCGACGAAAACAACGACGACGGACCGAGTTTCGACAACACCAAGACATTCTCCATCAACGATGCCACCTATCCCGTGAAGTCGGTGGGCTACTACTTCAA
This sequence comes from Bacteroidaceae bacterium, assembly GCA_017940185.1. Lineage (GTDB taxonomy): Bacteria > Bacteroidota > Bacteroidia > Bacteroidales > Bacteroidaceae > Prevotella. The sequence continues at coordinate 5,604 of JAGAZE010000037.1, forward strand.
CGACACCTATGGCAACTTCAAGCTGATGTTTACCAGCACCGAGATGGACCTGTCGCGGCAGCTCACCAGCGAGCCCACGTCGCCCTACCTCATCATCAATATCCCGCAGGAGAAGTGTGGTATGTCACTCGACCTCACACAGAGCCTCAACAGTCGCTATGCCATCTTCTACGTGCAGACTTCCGATGGAGCCTTTGCCGACTTCGCCAAGGGAAGAATCTATATCAGCGTGAACGGCTCGAAGGTGAAGGCCCATCTCAGCGGCACTGCCGAAAAAGGTCCTGAGCTGTCGCTCTACTACGAAGGAAGCGCCCAGCGCAGCGACAAGCAGATATGGTGAGCTAGGAGCATAACAGTGTAGAAGTAAACCAACAACTCATCAACTTGTCTACTCGTCAACAACAAAGAGGATGTGCCTATACTGACACATCCTCTTTTGGTTATCATGCGTTTTCGCTGACGTGAATCTTATTCAGCAGAGAGCGTGAAGCGCTTGAAGTCGACGATTTGCAGTTCTTTGTCTTGCTGTGCGAGCCATTGTGTGACAGTAGCCTTGTCGCCATCGCCAAACTGGAATTCCTGATCGACGAGACAGTTCTCCTTCAAGAATTTTGCTACGCGTCCCTTTGCGATGTTTTCTATCATCTGTGCGGGCAGGTTAGCCGCCTTCTCTGCGGCAGCTTCTTCCTTAATCTTGCGTGCGCGGTCGGCTTCTTCCTGTGTGAGCCAGCCCTTGGCCATATTCGATTCGATATGGTCGTCGCTGTCAACGAGGTTCGGGTTGATGCCAGCCTTCTTGAGAACAGACTCTACGTATTTCTCGACCTGCTCCAATTTGGTTTTCTCAACAGCGGTTTTGTACTCTTCGTCAAGTATCTGCTGAGGTACGCTTTCGGCATTGAGAGCCACGGGCTTCATGGCAGCCACCTGCATAGCGAGCTTGTGACCCACCTCAGATGCGCATTTGTTGGTCTGCACCATGGTGCAAAGAGTGTGGCGTCCCATGTGGTCGTAAGCCTCGATGTTTTCTCCTTCGAGTGTGAGGTATCCGTCGAGTTCCATCTTTTCGCCGGTAATACCTGAGCGTTGTGTGACAGCTTCCTGCACTTTCTGTCCGTCGGCGAGTGTGAGTGCCTGCACTTCTTCGAGTGTCTTGCACTTGTTGGCTACTGCAGCGTCGAGGATACTCTGTGTCAGAGCGATGAAGTCGGCACCGTTGGCCACGAAGTCGGTTTCGCACTTCAGGGCTATCATAGCACCGAAGTTGCCGTCGACCTTCACGAGTACGCATCCGTTGGAAGTCTCGCGGTCGCTACGCTTTGCGGCGATGGCCAGACCACGTTCGCGCAGAAGTTCCTTCGCCTTGTCGAAGTCGCCATCGGCCTCGGTCAGTGCCTTCTTCACGTCGGCAAGACCGGCACCGGTCATAGCACGCAGTTTCTTGATGTCTTCAATTGTTACAGCCATGGTAGTGTGTTGTTTAAAGGTGTGGGTGAAATGTGTGTTTGTGTAGTATTACTCAGCTGCGGCGGCTTCGGGTGCAGCTTCTTCAGCTTTGGGAGCTTCTACGATTTCCTCTTCAACTTTGGGAGCTTCTACGGTTTCCTCTTCAGCCTTGGGCGCGTCTTTGCGTGTGCGGCGCTGGCGGCGCTGGCGTTCGGGTGCCTCTTCGTTCTGCTCTTGAGCAGCCTTTTCGTCGGCGCGCTCCACTTTGCGCTCCTCCAGTCCTTCCTTGATGGCCTCGCAGCAGGCGTTGAGTATCACCTCAATGCTGTCTTTGGCATCGTCGTTGGCGGGAATCACGTAGTCGATGTTGCGTGGGTCGGAGTTGGTGTCTACGATGGCGAAGACGGGTATGCCGAGGCGGTTGGCTTCCTTCACGGCGATGTGCTCTTTCATCACGTCGACCACGAAGAGTGCTCCGGGCAGACGGCGCAACTCAGCGATAGAACCGAGGTTCTTCTCGAGCTTTGCGCGCTGGCGTGTGATTTGCAGCAGTTCGCGCTTCGACAGGTTGGCATAGGTGCCGTCGTTCATCAGCTTGTCGATGGTGGTCATCTTCTTCACGGCCTTGCGAATGGTGGGGAAGTTGGTGAGCATGCCGCCCGGCCAGCGCTCGGTAACGTAAGGCATGCCTACGCTCTGTGCCTTCTCGGCGATGATGTCCTTGGCCTGTTTCTTCGTGGAGACGAAGAGTATGTTCTGTCCCTGGCGGGCAAAGTTCTTCAGTACCTCGGCGGCCTCGTCAATTTTGGCTACGGTCTTGTGCAGGTCGATGATGTGTATGCCATTGCGTTCCATGAAGATGTAGGGAGCCATGGCGGGGTTCCACTTTCTGTGCAGGTGGCCGAAGTGGCAGCCTGCCTGAAGGAGTTGGTCAAAGTTTGTTCTTGACATGTGTTGTGTTGGTTTAATGGTTTGTTTACTTTCTTTTCAATTCTTTGTTAGAATCAGCCGGAGGGTAGTCGGAGGGCTTGCGCCAACCATACTATAATAAAGTGGTGTTGTTTGTCCGCTATGCAGTAGTATGGCGTCGAATCCTTCCGGTTTAGATGCTAAACAGTCGATTCCGACATTAACGCTTACTGAACTGGAAGCGACGGCGAGCCTTGGGCTGTCCGGGCTTTTTGCGCTCTACGACGCGTGAGTCGCGTGTGAGGAATCCGTGGTCTTTCAGGTTTTTCTTGTCTTCTTCGTTAATCTTCACGAGTGCGCGTGCAATGGCGAGACGCAGTGCCTGGCTCTGTCCGGTATATCCGCCGCCGTCGAGGTTGGCCTTGATGTCGTATTTGCCTTCCACTTCAAGGAGTGCGAGGGGTTGCTTCACCACGTACTGCAGCATGGCAGAGGGGAAGTATTCGGTCAGATCGCGCTTGTTGATAGTTATCTTGCCGCTTCCTTCGGTGAGGTATACGCGTGCGATGGCACTCTTGCGGCGGCCTATTGCGTTAATCATTTCCATGGCTGTGTTTATTTAAGGGTGTTGATGTCGATTGCTACGGGTTTCTGTGCTTCGTGCTTGTGCTCTGTTCCTTCGTAGATGTAGAGGTTTTTGAGCAGTTTGCGTCCGAGTGGGCCTTTGGGGAGCATGCCTTTCACGGCGTGGCGCAGTATGCGGTCGGCACCGTCGGCCTTGCGACGGAGCTTCTCGGGAGTATCGAAGCGCTGGCCACCGGGGTAGCCCGTGTAGCGGGTGTACACCTTTTCAGTCTCTTTCTTGCCAGTGAAGTATGCCTTCTGGGCGTTGATGATAATCACATTGTCGCCGCAGTCTACATGCGGGGTGAAACCGGGCTTGTATTTGCCGCGGAGCAGCTTGGCCACCTTGGTGCACAGACGACCTACTACCTGGTCGGTAGCGTCGACCACAACCCATTGCTTCTGTGCTGTTTCCTTATTCAGAGAAACGGTCTTGTAACTCAGAGTGTTCATTGTTGTCTAAAAAAACGTTTTACTTCGTGAGAGATAAGTGTGTTATTTCGTTCGACACGCAGGCGCACAACAAACAGAGCGAACGCTGTGCTGCTCACCTTATGTGTCGCTGTGCTTTCGATTCACTAACCATGGTCACCCGGCCAAAGATGCCACTATTAACACGTCAGCACCGGAGCGTCTAAGACTCGCTCCATAATAATCGGACTGCAAAGGTAGATACTTTTTCGAAACAAGAAAACAATTTGATGATTTTCTGACTGTTTGCTTGGCTGTATGCACAAGTGTTACTATATTTGCATAGATACTAATCACCAACTAAAACCTATACAATTATTATGAAAAAATCATTCTCCCTGCGCTCGCTGAGCGCCCTGTTTACTCTGTTGCTGGCAGGCGTGTTTACCCTTTCGCTCACCGCCTGCGGTGACGACGATGACAAAAAGAATGACCCTACACCCACGGGCAACTACATGAAAATCGACGGTAAGGTGAAGAACATCCGGTGGTCTGGCATTCATTGGGTGGACATGAAATCTGGAAAGGCTCTGGAGATGCTTCTGAGTGATGAGAAAATAGACTTGGCCACACAGGAGCAAACAACTGATTACTATCTCATTGAAGATGATGCTGTGCTAATCAATGTGCATTCACATTTTTTGAACCAAAACATGGATCTCACCAAAGCCTATACTTATGACGGCTGGTTTTTGGGTATCGGCATTCAAGGTGTAATGTACTGGCCCGATGAGAATGACTTCAAAAACGGCACGCTCACCGTCAATCAACTATCTGACACCAAATTCAAAGTCACAGGCAAAGGAACTACAAAGCTCGGCAATACTTTTGAATTGTCGTTTGAGGGCAACGTAGACGAGGTGTGCGATAAAGGTTTTACGTATTATGATTCCATGGAGGCGTAAAGAACGAAAATCTTTCCCCGCCATGCCATAACAGGTGAAAAGAGCACATTAGCAACCTACTCACGATGTCAGCACTGTAGTGCGACATTGTGAGTAGTTGTTTTTCTCTTCTTTTTTACTGGAGTGGGCGGTGGCATTTGGATGTTTGTGGAAGAAGTACTACCTTTGTGGCAGCGCGCAGTTGTCTTCGCGCGCGCGTTCCATAATATATATATCATCTATCCATGTCGGAGTCGTTGAAGCAAAAGACAGCGCGCGGTCTCTTCTGGGCTGCCGTCAACAGTGGAGGTACACAAGTGCTCAACCTGTTGATAGGTATCTTTCTTGCCCGACTGCTGTCGCCGGCCGACTATGGCGTAGTGGGCATGCTCGCAATCTTCACTGCCATTGCCGGCTGCTTGCAAGACAGCGGTTTCACACAGGCTCTCATCAATCTGCGGCAGCCTACGCAACGTGACTACAATGCGGTGTTCTGGTTCAATGTCACAGTGAGCCTGCTGGCCTACGCCATGCTGTTCTGCTGTGCACCGCTCATCGCCGCCTATTTCCATCAGCCGGTGCTGGTGGAACTGTCGCGCTTCCTCTTCATCACCTTCCTGCTCTCAGCTCTGGGCATCGTGCCCAATGCCATTCTGGTGAGGCAGCTCCGCCAACGCGAGAAAGCCGTCATCAGCCTCACCGCGCTGGTGGTGTCGGGGCTCACGGGCATCGTCCTCGCGCTGCAAGGCTACTCCTACTGGGCATTGGCATGGCAGCAGGTGGTCTACAACGCCGTAACGCTGCTCGGGCGATTGCTATGCACGCGCTGGCACCCGACAGGACTGGGTTCCTTCGACCCCATACGCCGCATGTTCGGCTTCAGTAGCAAAATACTTCTCACCGCCATCGTCAATGCGCTGAGTGCCAATCTGCTCACCGTCATCTTCGGGCGGCTGTATCGCGTGCACGACGTGGGCAACTATACGCAAGCAGCCAAGTGGGAACTTATGGGCAGTGCTCTGGTGGCCAACACCGTGGCGCAGGTGGCACAGCCCGTGATGGCCGAGCTCAACGACGATGCCTCCGGCCGTCAATGCAATGCCTTCCGCAAGATGCTGCGCTTTACAGCTTTCCTCACCTTCCCCGCCCTGCTGGGACTGGCCATCGTGGCCGACGAACTTATCGTGCTGGCTATCTCGGCGAAGTGGGCGGCAGCCATTCCCTTGCTGCAGGTGCTCTGCCTCGGCGGCACGGCACTGCCTTTCCATACCCTGTATCAGCAGCTGGCAGTGAGCAAGGGACGCAGCGACATTTACATGTGGTGCGGACTGGGACTCATCGTGTTGCAGCTGATGCTGGTGCTGTTGCTGAGCAGCTACCCCATCGTGGTGCTCGTGGCGGTGTATGCCTTACTCAACGTGCTGTGGCTGGGCGTGCTCCATGCTGCTGCCGGACGCCTGATAGCGTTGCGCTGGACAGATATGCTGCGCGACATCCTTCCCTTCGCCGCCATTGCCGTGGCGGTGACGGGGGCCACCTATCTGGCCACCCAGTGGATTAGTCTGTTGTGGGTGAAGCTGTTGGTACGTATTGTGATGGCTGCCCTGCTCTATGTGTCAGCCATGCGCCTGCTGCATGTGCAGATATTCCGCGAAAGCATGGCTTTCCTCCGCCGGCGATAGGTATTGTTGCGTTGGAAGCGCAACAGACAGAGGAAGGAAGAAGAGAAAGTTTGTGGAGAGAGTGGGGTAGAGCGTTTTTAGTTTTGTTTTTTTTCTTCCTTATTATTTTCCAGTATGTAGCGGCGCTTGTAGTGCAGACAGAGCACGGGATAGAGCCATGCCCTCAGTGCATTGGCAAGGCCATGTGCGGGGGCGTAGAAAATCTCGTGTCGGTGTCGCAGGCAGAAGCATTGGAAGCGCAGGAAGTTGACGGCACCCCTTCCAGTCTGCAGGCGCATCATCAGCAAGGCATCGTCTTTCTCTTTATTATGAAAGGGCAGGCTGTCGAGAAAGCAAGCCACCATTTTGTAGTCGTTTCGTGAGCGTTTCTTCAGCGTGCGGTAGTGGTGCAGGCAGAAGATCAGTTGTCGCAAGGCATTGTGTATGCTGTGTTTACTGGTGGTCATGTCGGTGAGCGTGTTGGCTCCGGTGTGGCGTCGGAAGTGGGTGAGCGGCGCATTGATAAACCACACCTTCCCCGCTGCCGCTGCTGCCAGCTGTGTCAGCACATCGTATTTGGTCACTGCCAACAAGGGCGGTGGGGGCAGGATGTGTTGCAGCAGTTGCCGGCGAAACAGTTGTGTGTGTCCGTGCATCTCTGTCTGGTAGCACAGTCGCAGCAGTCCTGTGTTGGGTCGTCGTGCGTCGTAATGCACATTGTGTCCGTCGTCGGAGAATGGCTTGCTTTTGTGCGACACCAGCCAGGCATCGTGTTCGGTGAGTGCCGCCACTTAGCGTGCTATCTTGTCGGGTTCCCACAGGTCGTCTTGGTCGGCAAAGGCTATCAGTTCGCCCTTTGCCTGCAGCATGGCGCTCAGGAAGTTGGCATTCACGTCGTGCGGTGCATCATCGGCATGGCGCAACAGGCGTATGAGGCTATGCTGTAGGGCATAGCGCTGCAGTATCTGCCATGTGTCGTCGGTGGAGCGGTCGTCCTGCACCACGATTTCCAGCAGCGGGTAGGTCTGTGCCAGTATGGTGTCGAGCTGCTGTGCCACCCAGGGCGCACCGTTGTAGGTGCACATCACGATGGAAACGGGTATGGGCGCTTGCTGCATGTTGATGTCGGTGTGTGCGGCAGTCGTTGTCAGTCGGCTGTCCATTCTCCAGAGAGAATCAAAATCGTTATTCCTTCAAAAGTTGACGTGCCAGTTCTATGATGGTGTCTTTTCCGCGTGCGAAGTCTTCGTCGCTGATGTCGGCACGGTGGTCGGGTGCTATTCCCTGTTCGGTGCTGTTTTTTTCGCGGTCGTACATGGGACATGCCGAGAAGCGCACGCCCCATCCGTTGGGCAGTTCGCTGGTGAACGGCATTCCCGCTCCTCCCCCAGTGCGGTCGCCCACAGTGATGACCAGGGGCGAGCAGCGCATGTACTTCACAAACTCGTTGGCTGCGCTGAAGGTGGCGCGGTTGGTGAGCACCGCCACACGCTTATGCCAGCGCAGTTCGCGTGTGGGCTTTATCTGCTGCTTCTGCATAGAGGAGAAGTCGTTGTGTCCCTTGCCGTCCTTGTGTTGCATGTATCCCACGAGTGTTGTCTTGTCGAAGAAGCGTGCTGCGAGCTGTTCGGCGGCGGTGAGCTGTCCGCCACTGTTGTTGCGCACGTCTATGATGAGCGCGTTGCAGGGGAGCAGGTAGTAGAAGATGTCGCTGAGGTTTCCTTCGCCGAAGCCGTTGGCAAACGAGCCGCAATAGATGTAGCCGATGTTGTCGTCGAGGATGCGGTATTGCAGTCCGCTGCTGATGCGGTAGTCGGTACCCAGGTAGCGGCGTTGCAGTGTGTCGCTGAAGTTGGCTGGATAATCTTCCTTCCATGCCCAGTTGCGTCCGTAGTTGAAGCCTGTTGAGAGGTTGACATGTCCGTCGCGCAGTTCGCCTATCATGCGGCAGAGCACTTCGAAAAGCTGTGCCGTTGTCATGCCATCATCGATCTGTCGGCTGTAGCGTGTGTGCACCTCGTCCCAGTCCACTCCCAACTGCTCCTGCTTCATGGTGAAGAAGCAGTAGTGTTCGTCCATGATTTTCCACAGTGCCTCGAAGTTGCCGCGCGGGTTGTCGGCAAATTCCTTTTCATCGATGCACGATGTGAAGCCGCCGATTGTCCACAGGGCGATGAGCAGTGTGGCGGCGGTGCGGAGGCGGAGCCTTATGTTGGGGCGGTGATGAGCTGTATTCATGGTCGGGAGCGTGTGACGGTGAGTAGCTTTCGGAATCCGACGACAACCATGTGGGAGTAGCTGTGGCTCTTCAGCTGGTTGATGTCGGCCTGCTGACAGTCGCCGAGATAGCCTATCGACATCTGCATCGGCCCCACATAGAAGTCGACGGTGAGCTGTTGCCGTAGTGAGGGCGTGGCAATGATAGTGGTGGGCACGATGTTGTGGTCGTAGTTGCCGCGGGTGAATATTTCGTAGTACGACTGTCCGTAGTTTGGTGAGAAGCGCACGCCCAGCAGCGGCACCATGGCATCGTAGCGCAGGTAGTAGGTCTTGCCCTTGATGTGGAAGCGATAGGAAGCCTGCACACGCGGTTCGATGTTGATAGCGAGGCGCAGTTGGGCGGGGTTGTTCTGGTTGCGCGTGTTGTAGAGAAATCCCAGTTCTATGTCTGCTCCTCCTCCGGCGCGTAGTGTGAGCCTGTCGTCGAGCAGCTGCCATTGATAGAGTGCTCCGCTGCGCACACGCAACATGCCGCCGAGGGTGTTGGCGTTGTCGGCGCGGTTGCGCCCCCCCTGTAGCTGCATCTCTATTTGGTCGTAGGCTGTCCATCGCGGTTTGCGCATCTTCATTTCGCGGTCGTAGGTGTAGCGCAACTCCAGTCCGCAGTAGCTCTCAGGGGAAAGATAAGTGTCGAGCATGTCGGTGTATCCCATGCTGATGTAGTGAGAGCGTAGTGTGGTCGTCGTCCATTGTCTTGACGAGAAAGCCTTGGCTCGTTCGGGATTGGCATGCGTTGCGGTGCGCATGTCGTCGTAGCCGACGCCCAGTGTATCGGAGTGTTGCGCCTGTGCATGGGCAATGCCCAGCGTGAGTAGTGCGATGAAGAATATGTGCTTATACGTCGGCATCGGCAAAGAGGTCTAGTTGTATGGTGTCGTGGTTGTCGTGGAGTGGTTGCGTCTCCGTCTGTGTCGGCACCTCGGGATGCTCAGCCTGCGGTTGTGTGTAGGCATCGTGCTCTTCGGTGGTGGTGTCGGCATCGTGGTGTTCCGGCTCTGCCTCTGTTTCAGGCATGGTGGGGAGGTCGTCGGGCGTGTCGGCTTCTTCGTTTTCCTCGTTCTGCTCGGGCACATGCAGTGTTATCTCGTTGATGCCGAGCGTGGTGATGCGTTTGCCCTTGGCCTTGAATCCCTTCACGCCCACGAAGGTCTCTGCGTCGATGTCTATGTCGGGTCGCACGGCATCGACGCCGGAATAGCTGATATGGAACTGCGGCCGTTGCGCATCGGTGAGACACACCAGACGCGTCTCGGCATTGTCGCCCAGGAAGTTCTGGTGTCGGCGTATAGCTTCCATGACGAAGCGTTTCAGGTAGGGGAATCCGTTGTTGTCGGCGTCGTAGAGCACGGCGGTCCACACCTTGTCCTTGTCCCACTTCTCAATGCGCAGTATATTGTCTTCGTAGTGGTTGTTGGGGTCGATGTTGGTGATGTAGAAGTCGCCGTTTTTCAGTACTACGAGTATGCTGTCGTCGTCGTAGAACTCTCCGAGCAGTCGTCCGCGTTCGTCGTAGTTGATGCGGTTGATATCGGCATCGAACCACACTTTCCTTCCCCCCAGCGTGGAGTGTCCGTGGCTCTTCAGTCCTATGCGTACCACGGGGAACTTTGTCAGGATGTTGCCTCTGGAGGCTCGTCCCTTGATGGCTATCTCCGAAAAGTCTTTCTCCAGGAAGGGCTTCTTGCGCTTTGGCGAAGGCTCGAGCGTCACCTTTATCACCTCTGCCTCGCCGTTGGGGTTGGCGGTGAAATAGCTGATGCGCGAGCCTGGCGTGCCCATGGTGAGATCGTAGTCCTTGTCGCGTGTGATAGAGCTCACGAAGAAGCGCTTGATGTAGTGCAGTCCCTGTTTGCCATCGCGATACACCACATTATATATGGTGCGCTTGTCGTTCTTCTTGAACACCTGGAGGTGGATGATGTTCTTGCCCACAAATAGTTTGTCGGCCACGCGCACCACCTTGTATTTGCCGTCGCGGTAGAAGATGATAATGTCGTCGATGTCGGAACAGTTGCACACCAGTTCGTCTTTCTTCAGACTGGTGCCTATGAATCCCTCCTGCCGGTTGATGTACAGTTTCTCGTTGGCTTCTACCACTTTGGCTGCCACGATGGTGTCGAAGTTGCGTATTTCTGTCAATCGTGGATGGTTGTCGCCATATTTGCTCTTGATGTAGCAGAACCAGCGCACCGTCACATCTGTCATGTGGCTCAGGTCGTGTTCTATCTGCTTCACCTCGTCTTGCAGGCGCAGCATGTTTTCCTCAGCCTTGTCGGCATTGAAACGCAGTATGCGTTGCATCTTTATCTCCATGAGACGCAGTATGTCGTCTTTGGTCACCTCGCGTATCATGTCGGGGTAGAACGGCGTGAGCCGCTCGTCAACATACTCGCAGGCGGCATCCATTGTGGGAGCATTCTCGAAGGGTTTGCCCTTGTAGATGCGCTCTTCTATGAATATCTTCTCGAGCGAAGCGAAGTGCAGTTGTTCGAGCAACTCCTGCCGACGTATCTCCAGTTCGCGTTGTAGCAGCTGCTTGGTCTGCTCTGCACTATGGCGCAGCAGGTCGCTCACGGTGAGGAAGCGCGGCTTGTTGCCCTCGATGACGCAGCAGTTGGGTGCGATGTTGATTTCGCAGTCGGTGAAGGCGTAGAGCGCATCAATGGTCTTGTCAGAGGAGATGCCCGGTGCCAGGTGGATGAGTATCTCCACGTTGGCGGCGGTGAGGTCTTCCACCTTACGCGCCTTTATCTTGCCTTTCTCTATGGCGCGTGTGATGCTGTCGATAAGGCTTTCCGATGTTTTCGAGAAGGGTATCTCGCGTATGACGAGGGTGCGCTGGTCTAGTTTCTCAATCTTTGCTCTCACCTTCAGCGTGCCCCCGCGCATGCCGTCGTTGTAGCGCGACACGTCGATGCTGCCGCCGGTGGGGAAGTCGGGGTAGAGTTCGAAGGGTTCGCCTCGCAGACTCTTGATGGCAGCATCGCACAGCTCGTTGAAGTTGTGGGGCAGTATCTTCGACGACAGGCCTACAGCAATGCCTTCCGCTCCCTGTGCCAGCAGCAGCGGGAACTTGGCGGGCAGGGCGATGGGCTCGCGGTTGCGGCCGTCGTAGCTCTTCTTCCATTCGGTGGTCTTGGGGTTGAAGAGCACGTCGAGCGCAAATTTCGTCAGGCGCGCCTCGATATATCGCGGTGCGGCTGCTGCCGATCCCGTGAGTATGTTGCCCCAGTTGCCTTGCGTGTCGATGAGCAGGTCTTTCTGCCCCATCTGCACCAGCGCGTCGCCTATAGAAGCGTCGCTATGAGGATGAAACTGCATGGTGTGGCCTACGATGTTAGCCACCTTGTTGAACCTGCCGTCGTCCATGCGCTTCATGGAGTGGAGTATGCGTCGCTGAACGGGCTTCAGCCCGTCGCCGATGTGTGGCACGGCGCGCTCCAGGATGACGTAGCTGGCGTAGTCGAGAAACCAGTTCTGATACATGCCGCTGAGGTGATGCACGGCCGCTGCGTCGAAGCGGTTGACAGGCTGATAGTCGGTGTGTGCCTCTTCGTTGGGAGAGACAATGTCGGCGGAGGCATCGAGAGCCTCTTCTTCAGGCTGTATAGGGTCGAAGTCGGTATCCATTGTGGTATGTGGTGATTGTCGGTGGTGATAGTGTTATCCTGCAAAGGTAGTGAAAAAATGCTGTTTTACTCATTGCCTGACAAAGATTTTGCCCCTTGGGAGCTGTTTTCGCCTTGCTGCATACTAAATAAACCGTTGCTGCCGTTATCACATTATGAGAACAATACAGTATGGCATGGACAATGCCCGGCGCATCATCGACCACTATTATCCCTCTTCTTCGCCCTTGTGCGACGTGCTGTTGCAGCATAGCACGTCGGTGATGCAGCGTGCCCGGCTTATTGCGGCCAATCATCCTGAACTGGGTCTTGATACAGACTTCCTTGTGTGTGCCGCCATGGTGCACGACATAGGCATTGTGCGCTGTCATGCACCTGCCATCCATTGCCACGGCACCGAACCTTACATCTGCCATGGTGTGCTGGGTGCTGCCATGGTGCGCGACTATTTCACCGTGCTACCTGCCAACGACTTGCTGTCGGGTACGATGAGCACCGACGTGACGCTGGCCGAACGCTTGGCGCGTGTATGCGAGCGACACACCGGCGCGGGTATCACCGCCAGACAAATACGCAGTCAGCAGTTGCCTTTACCCGAGCGCGACTATCTGCCCGAGACGCTCGAGGAACAGGTGATATGCTATGCCGATAAGTTCTACTCCAAGACGCGGCTCACCCACGAGAAGACGCTGGAAGAGGCTGCCCGCAGCCTGCAGAAGTTCGGCGAAGAGGGCGTACAGCGCTTCCTTGAGTGGCAACGACGCTTTGAGCCGACGCTCGGATGAAAGCGTACACATAGCAAAAGCAGTGATATTGAGAACCGATATCACTGCTTTTGCTATGTCGTTGGGCCTGGAAGCCGTAGCGCGGGAGTGTAGTGAGCTATTTAAGGAAGCCTACTCCACCGCAGTTGTGGCAGTGCTGCTTTTCGCTGCATCCGCTGTGGAGGCAAAAGCGCGCCGAGCACATGCATGCTCCCGAGTGATATTCTCCGTCTTCGTCTGTACACGGGCGGTTGAAGAATCCCCGTCCGCCACACGACGGACACCTCTTAATGAGTCGGCGGAGATATTTTTTTGCTACCCATCCTTCTTCTTGATGACACGACATGGCCGTGCCGCCGCAGTTGACATATATCACCTTCACAAAGCCATTGCGCTCGGTGCCGGCATATTTCACTATATCGCCCACGTCGAGCTGCTGCCGGGTGTCTATCCCTGAGCCTACCCAACCGTCGGCCTGTGCGACTGCGTAGTTTGTTCCCGGTCCTGTGCGCACGTTGACGTGTGTACCTGTCGACACAAAGTATATCTGCGCCTGTGCTGCGCGTGGAGCGAGCATGCCGCCGAGTAATGCGCAGAGTACTATTTTCCAGTGCAGTCTCATTCTGCTTCCGCCTTTTTCTCTTCGCGGTCTTTGATATTGTCGCCTTCGGTGGGCTGCAGGTCGTCTTCAAAGTCGGTGATGCCGTTGGCCACGAGGATGTCGTACCACTGCAGCAGCTTGCGAATGTCGCTGTCGTGCACGCGGTCGCGGTCGTATTCGGGCAGCACCTGAGCAAAGTAGTCGTGCAACTCGCTGGTGGGGCATTTCTTATAGGCTATCGACACTTTGCCGCCCTGCTCCTTTTCTCTGAGGTTGGCCATCACCTCCATGAGGGGTTTGTCTTCGCCCTCGGTATACATCACGATATCGGCCAGACTTGTTATACGGTCGCGCTCGAAGGCTGGGAAGCGGCGATGGGTCTCGTCGAGGGCTTCCACGATGAGGCGTGCGTTGGCATGGGTGAGCAGTTTGTATAGTCCGGGACGGCCTGCGATGGCCAGAATGGTTGTCTTCATAGGAAAATCGTTTTGTCGTTAAATGGTGTGTGAGTTGTTGTAGTCTGTCTGCATGTCGCCGATGCGTTGCAGCAGGTTGTCAATCTGTGGTGTGAGGGGTGTGGTTCCGTCGTTGTCAACTACGAGGTGTGCCATCTGTCGCACGCGCTCTTGCGGCCACTGGGCGTCTATCCACTGACGTGCCTGTGTCGGTGTGATGCCGTCGCGCTGACAGATGCGCTCTATGCGCACCGCATCGGGACAGCAGACACACACGATACACTGTACCACGTGGGCGTAGCCGCTCTCAAAGAGTATGGCACTCTCCATCCACGTGTAGGGCGAGGCAAGGAAGTCGGCAATCACCGCCGGATGTACGATGGCGTTGACGCGCGCCTTGTTGTCGTCGCTGGCCAGCAGGTAGCGCGAGAGCAGAGCCTTGTCGATGTGTCCGCAGGGTGCAATGTTGGCACCGATGGTATCCGACAGTTGGTGTTGCAACGTTGCCGAGGTGCGCATGAGGCGCTTGGCCTGTGCGTCGCAGTCGTAGATGCTGATACCGCGCTGCTCGAGCAGACGGCATACATACGACTTGCCGCTGCCTATGCCGCCGGTGACAGCCACGCGGAAGCGCTGTGGGGTAGTGGTGAAGCCCATGTCTATCGCTCTTCTATGAGGAAGCTCACCTCGTTGATGTCGGTCTTTGCCTGCCGGGCGTAGGCGGGTTTGTGCCGCAGGCGTATGCGCACCTTGTCGCCTTCGGTGTTGACCACGTCGTTGTAGTCGGCCACAATCTGGAAGTCACCCTCCTTGGCTGTGGCGTAGCGACTGGTACCCACTACAAACTTCACCTTCGCCGTCGACGGGAACAGTCGCAGGTGCTTGTCTTCCGGTACGTTGACGACGCTGATGGGCACCTCTAGTGTACGCTCGGTGAGCAGCTCGGCCATAACGTCGACGTATACCTTCTGCGGCACTATCTTAGCTCCGCGAATGGTTTGCAGACGCACTTCGTAGCGTGCGCTGTCGCTGATGTCGGTGCGGTTGAGCGGTTCGGTGTAGACGGCGGTGATGCTGTCGAGCAGTCCGTCGGCGGCATACACAGTGACCTTGTCGGGTGTGAGGCGCGTGTGGGTGAGCATGTAGCTGGCGCTCGGCACCAGATTGCCCTGCAGGCGAATGGGCACCACTTTATGGTTGCCGTGGTTGAAGAACACCTCCAGCCGCTCGGGTTTCACCGAGAGAATGTGTGTGGAGGGCGACAGCTGCTGCTTCACCATGCGCAACAGGTCGGCATTGCTGATGGTGAACATTCCGTTGCTGCGGGCATATTGCTGGAAGTTGATGCTGATGGGCTTCACGCCTTTGCCGTAGAAGTATTTGGCCAGTGTGTAGCCCTTGTCGCGCAGAGTGAGGCGTAGCGTGTCGTTCACATCGCTTGTCACCACCACGTTCTTGGGCACGTTGGTAATCTGTATGGGCACCAGCAACTCCTTCTCCATCTCTTCGTTGAACGATATCATCATCCACATGAGCGAGCTGAGGATGAGGAAGAAGATGAAGACAAGCACCTTCTTGCTGAGCAGATATCGCAGGAAGGTGGTCACTGTAGACAGTGCGGAGCGTAGTGTTGCCACGGCGAGGGGTGGAAAAGAGGGGTTACTTCTGTTGCGGTTGGTTGGTTTGCAGTGCGCTCACGTCAGCAAACACATAGGAGCGGTCTACCTCAATGGTGACGCCGCGAGCTATTTCCACTTCCACCTTTCCGTTGGTGTCGACGTGCTTCACGGTACCATAGATGCCGCCGCCCGTCACCACCTTGGTGCCGGCTTCTATCGAGTTCTGGAACTGGCGTATCTGCTTCTGTTTCTTCTGCTGCGGGCGTATCATGAAGAGCCACATGATGACGAAGATGGCTACCATCATGATGAGAAAGCCCATGCCTCCGCCGCCCTGCGGTTGTGTACCGCCCTGCTGGAGCAATAGTTGTAGTGTGTGCATAGGGTTGTAAATATTGTTGGTTGTGTTATTCTATTTGTTCTTTTTCTTCTTCAGCCGTTTTTTCTTTGTCGGGCGATGTCATGGGCTTGAGCATCTTGCCCTTGGCAATGAGTCTGTGTGCTATGGCATCGAGCATGGCGTTGATATAGGTGGCCGACTTGGCGGTGCTGTACACCTTGGCCAGTTCCACATATTCGTTGATGCTCACGTTGACAGGAATGTTGATGAAGGTGGTCATCTCGGCCAGTGCTGTCTGCATGATGACTACGTCCATGTAGGCCAGGCGCTCAAAGTCCCAGTTTTCGGAAATGTCGCGCATGTACTGATGGTATTCCTCTGCGCGTGTGAGTGAGGCGTGTAGCAGTTTTTCGGCAAACAGCTTGTCGTCTTCGCTGTGCCATGCGGGCAGCAATTCTTGCTGTGCGCCGTTCTTCTCGCGGAAACGGCGGATGGTTTTCAGCACGAAGTCGTCTACCACCATTTTGTCATCGTTCCAATAGAGACTCTGCTCTTCGAGCAGGGTGTCGAGCTCATCGTTGTCTTGGATGAAGAGTTTGTAGAGCTTGCGCCACAATTCACGGTCGGCATCGTAGTCGGGTGCCTCGTCCTGAGTGAGATACTGGTTGTAGATGTCACTCTGCTCTATGCGCTGACACACTTTGCGCACCACGTCGATGTGTTCTTGCCAGTCGGGGTTGTGTGCGGCAGTGTATTCCTTGAGTGTCTCATTGTCGGCCAGCTGGCGTGCAAAGCGGTTGTCGATGAAGCGCATCGACGGACGTTCGCGTCCCTCGCGCACAGCTATGATGGTGCTTACATCGTAGCGGTGGGTCATCTCATTGTGCACGGCCACGATAAACGACAGCAGCAGATGATAGAGTTCGTAGGCTTTGTTTAGACTGAAATGCAGTTCCTTCTCCACACTGTCGATACTCTTCTGCAGCAGGCGTTGGTGCTCATCGGGGGTGATGCCGGTCTCGTGCAGTGCTTGCTGAACCGAGCGACCGCGAAGCTGTGTGACCGACGTCTTACTGTCGAGCAACGATTGCTCATCGGCCAAAAGGTCGAGGTTGGCATTCTGATAGTAGGCGTATGTCAACTGAACAATCTTGATGCGAATGAGTTCCCTGTTTATCATGTGTGAGAGCAACTAATGAGTGTACAACGAAGTTTCTGCAAAAGTAGGGTCTTTCTCTTTGTCGTGCAAGAAACGGCGCAGGAAAGTTGCAGCCGGCAGTGCTGTGCGGGGTAGGGGAGAGGGACGTTTCATGCTCAAAAAAAAATAGTGCACAGGAAATTGTCAAATCATAAATAAACCTTACCTTTGCCGCGCTTTTCTGAAATCTAACGATGAGAAAGTTATCGTGTGATGGCGAATTAAGCAGTAATCAACAACACTTAATTTAGAGTAACACAACCCATGAAAGAAATTCAAGTAAAAGGTCAGAAGCGTACCGACAGCGGCAAGAAGGCTGCTAAGATGTTGCGCAAGCAAGGTCTCATCCCCTGCAATCTGTATGGTGAGGCAAAGGATGAAAACGGCCGTCCGCAGGCCCTGTCGATAGCTGTGCCCATGGCAGAGCTGCGCAAGGTGGTGTACACACCGCACATCTATGTGGTTAACCTCGACCTCGACGGCGAGCACCACACAGCAGTGCTCAAGGAACTGCAGTTCCACCCCGTTACCGATGCGTTGCTGCATATCGACTTCTTTGAAATCAACGAGGCTAAGCCTCTCACCATTGGCATCCCTGTCAAGCTCGTCGGCCTGGCACAAGGTGTGCGCGACGGTGGACGCATGAGTCTCATCGTGCGCAAAATCGACGTTACTGCTCCCTATCAGCAGATTCCAGAGGTGCTCGAAATCGACGTTACCTCAATGACCATCGGCAAGAGCAAGAAGGTTGCCGACCTGTCGTTCCCCGGCCTTGAGATTGCTACAAGCAAGGAAGTTGTTGTCTGCACCGTGAAGATGACTCGTGCCGCTACTTCTGCTGCCGCTGCCGCTGCTGCTGAAGGCGAAGAAGCTGCTGCCGAAGGTGAAGAAGCACCTGCTGCAGAAGAATAAACCACTGACACCACTTGTCTATGGACAAATTCTTAATTGTGGGGTTGGGCAACCCGGGCAACGAGTATGCTCACACACGCCACAATGCGGGATACATGGTATTGGATGCCTTTGCCAAGGCATCCAATATCGTTTTCTCCGACCGACGCTATGGCTATGTGGCAGAGTGTTCCCTGCGCGGACGCAAACTCATTCTGCTCAAACCCACCACCTTTATGAATCTCTCGGGCAATGCCGTGCGCTACTGGCTCGGCAAGGAGCATATCGATGAAAGCCGTCTGCTGGTAATCGTCGACGACATCGCGCTGCCCGTAGGCGAACTGCGCCTGAAGGCATCGGGCAGCAACGGAGGACACAACGGACTGGGACACATTCAGCAGCTCATCGGTGCCAACTATGCCCGTCTGCGCATAGGCATAGGACACCACTTCGGAGTGGGACGACAGATAGACTACGTGCTGGGCGACTTCGATGCCGACGAACAACCGCTGCTCAACGAGGCCATCGACACGGCATGTCAGGTGATTCCAGCCTTTGTGATGGAAGGAGTAGACCGCGCCATGAACCGCTTCAATACCCGCAAACGCAAAACGGTGATAACAGCTGAGAAGAAAGCTGAGCCGGAGACGGCACCCGCACCCGATACAGCGACAACAGTGAAGGACAAAGACAACGCCAAAACTCCAACATCCGACGTATGACAGTACCTGAAGAAGCCCGTATCGACAAGTGGCTGTGGGCGGCACGCATCTATAAGACGCGCTCACTGGCTGCCGACGCATGCAAGAATGGGCGCGTGACCATCGAGGGCATGAACGTGAAGCCTTCCCGACAAGTCAAGGCTGGCGAGGTGGTAAGCGTGAAGAAGCCTCCCGTCACCTATTCCTACCGCATACTGAAGTGCATCGAGCAACGCGTGGGTGCCAAACTCGTGCCCGAGGTGTACGAAAATGTGACCGATCCCAAGCAGTACGAACTGCTGGAGATGAGCCGCATCAGCGGTTTTGTGGCGCGGCAGCGCGGCACCGGTCGGCCTACGAAGAAGGAACGCCGCGCAATGGAGTCGTTTGTAGAACCTATTCTCTTCGGCTTCGATGACGATGACTTCAGCGATGACGACGAATAGTCTGACTATTCCCTATTACATACTATAGGTGATTTTACTTTGTGACCGGTAAATGAGAAAATGGTGAGCAACTGTGCAGTCAGTCGCTCATCATTCTTTTTTCCTACATCTTCGGCGTGGATGCGCGCGCGATTATCCACGTGGGTTCATTTCACAATCGTCTTCTTCCCGTTTTCAATGACGATGCCTTTGTAGCTGTAGTCTTCCAGTATGTGGTCCCAGTCTATTGAGCTGCCATCTGTGCAAGAGAGGATGAGGTGCCGGCCTTACCGAGAAAGGCCAGTGCCTTGGCACGTGCAACATCAAGGCTGACGCGCTGTGCAGAAAGAGACAGGCAGAAAAACAGCATAAAGGCAAAGATGCCAAATCTATGTAAGGTGTTTGCAGTCATAATAGTAGGTTGCTTTAAGTGGTCGCCGTCATTGGAAGAACCAATGCAAAGGTACTTTTTTTTTCGTTATATCTGCAAAGTAATACACAATAATAGGCGGACGATGCCCGATGCATCGTCCGCCTATATATTATTAATGGTGTAAGTCGTCTTACTCCTCATGAGGACGCTCGATGTATGCGAGCACTTGTCCCTTGGTAACCATGCTGCCGCCATGGGCTGCTATTTCCACGAGTTTGCCTCCGAGATCGGCGGGGATGGTGGCTATCTCGCCCCATGGGGTCTGTATGTAGCAGAAAGGTTCGCCTTCCTTGTATTCCTTACCGATGTAGGGCTCTACTGCAGGTTGGCATTCGCCTTCGCCTTGGAACTCCCAATAGATTTGTCCCTTCACGGGTGCGATGATGGGATCTGCCTTGGCGTGCTTGAATTCAGCAATCTTCTCGGGCGAGAGGCTGGTGCCTAGTTTGGCGTCCTTAGCCTTCTGGAGGTCTTCGAGGAAGTTCTTCTTAGCCTGTCCGCTCTTGAAGTTGCGATACTGCTCGGGGTGCATGGCCAGTTCGTAGAGCTCTTCGTCGTCGGGTCCGTACTCCCATCCGTTCTCGTCCATTTCCTTGCGGAAGTCGTCGAGTGCGTTGGGGATGAGAGTGCGTGGGTCGGCATCGGTAAACTCGCGGCCTTGCTTGGCAGCCAGTTCCTTCAGCTCGGGATCGATCTCGCCGGGTATGCGTCCGCTCTTGCCGAGAATCATGCCCCACATGGAGTCGTCCATCATCACGAAGCGTCCCTTGCCCTGTGCCATGGTGAGGAGGTTCATCAGAGCGATGTTCTTCACATACTGGCTGAACGGAGTTACGAGGGGTGGGTAGCCCACGCGCGGCCATACATACTCAACCTCGTTGAACAGCTTCACGAGCATGTCGTCGGTGGAGAGCTCGGGCTCGCCTTTGGCTTTCAAGGTGTTGTTAATCACCTTGTGTATGCCTGCAAGGTCGGCCATCATCGAGCCCATCATGCCGCCGGGAAGTCCGCTGCCGAGCAGCAGGGAAGACATGTGTTTGTTTCCGGGGTTGATAAAGTAGCCGAGCCAGTCGTCGATGAACTCCTGAGTGAGTGAACGTGCCTTCATGTATGCGTTCATGTTGATTTCCTTCACTTCGAAGCCTTCGTTCTTCAGCATGCTCTGCACGGAGATGATATCCGGATGCACCTTACCCCAGCTGAGCGGCTCGATGGCGGTGTCGATCACGTCGGCGCCGTTGTTGCACACTTCCAGGATACTGGCCATGGAGAGTCCGGGGCCTGAGTGTCCGTGGTACTGTATGATGATGTCGGGATGTTTTTCCTTGATGGCCTTGGTAAGTTTACCGAGCAATGCGGGCTGGCCGATACCTGCCATGTCCTTCAAGCAGATTTCCTCTGCACCGGCTTCGATGCATTGTTCAGCGATGTTGCTGTAGTATTCCACAGTGTGTATGGGCGATGTGGTGATGCACAGCGTTGCCTGCGGTGTCATGCCGGCAGCCTTAGCCCATTTCACGGAGGGGATGATGTTGCGCACGTCGTTGAGTCCGCAGAATATACGGGGTATGTCTACGCCCTGAGCGTGCTTCACCTTGTACTGCAGTTCGCGCACATCGTCGGGTACGGGGTACATACGCAGCGCGTTCAGACCACGGTCGAGCATGTGAGTCTTGATGCCGACCTCGTTGAAGGGCTTGCAGAATGCACGTACGGCATGGTTGGGGTTTTCGCCGGCGAGGAGGTTCACCTGCTCGAAGGCACCACCATTGGTTTCCACACGGTCGAAGACGCCCATGTCGATGATAACGGGAGCAATGCGCTCCAACTGGTCTTTGCGGGGCTGAAACTTACCCGAAGACTGCCACATGTCGCGATAGACAAGGCTGAACTGAATTCTTTTTTTCATGAATAAGGTGTTGTGTTGTAATTTTATAGTTTATGATTGTTAGCAATGGTAATGTGTGCGGCATCTTATAAATTCCGCATTTTCTTCGTTTGCGCCACAAAAGTACGGAAAAACCCACTCAACCGAACAAGGAAAGTACATTTTTTTTCATCCATGTATCAAAAGCTGACGTTCAGGCCAGCCCTTCTCTGTTGCGACACCACCTTGCCCAACAGCCCGTTTCCTCTCGGTTTTGTCTGAAAGTTGCCGTTTATTCGTCTTCGTTTTGTCTGAAAATGCCCGTTTATTCGTCTTCGTTTAGTCCAAAAAGCGGTGTTTATTCGTCTTCGTTTTGCCCAAGGCAAGTATTGAATGCTACTGACAACATCTTGTCAAACGCAATGCGCAGTGCGTTTGTGCATGATAGGTAGGTAAAGGGCGAACGATGGCAAAGCAAAATCAGTGATATTGATCACCAAAAACACTGATATTGGCAGTCAAAATCAGTGATATTGCTTTCTTGTTGTGCCCAGATGACGGATTGTTCGGGGCTCTTTCGTGCGCCGAAAGTTCTGCAAACGGGTGCTGTCTACTTGTTGCCCAGCGCGTTCTTCATTATTATTGCCAGTTCTTCTGCCTTCTGCTGCAGGATGTTATGCTTCATCCACGGCTGCGGCTTCTTCGTATTGGCATAGTAGGGCACCTTCTGGCGGGCGTCGTAGTACTGGAATACGAACCATGCCGGGATGATATTGTCCTTCTCGTTCATGAAGATGATGTCCAACATGCGGCTCGTCTCTATCTGTATACGTTGAGCCTCGGCCTGAGTGGCGGCATGGAAGTTTTCCATTATCTCCTTCTGCCTTTGCGGGTCGTTGCTGTGTGGCGGGTCGATATACAGTCGGCTGTTGACTACGCTGTCGATGGTGTGCACGTGTTGGAAGAAGCGGTTGTTGAGTGGCGAGCCTTTCACGCTGGCGCGTCGCAGGTTGATGTCGACACTCTTGCCGTCGACGATGAAGATGGTCTGCACGTAGATGCGCTCGCTCAGTTCCCAGTTAGCGCGCACGAAGGCACCTTTCTCCAACTTCAAAGTGGCATGCACCTCGCCGTTCTCTATGGGCAGGGCGATGTAGTGTGCCACATCTTCGTTGACGACCAGGTAAACGCTGTCGCGGTGTTGCGGGGCGAGGATGTTGACCGTGATTTTTACTTGCTTGGCGCTGGCTGCTGCTGCTACGAGTAGCAGGCAGGCGATGAATAGGTGACGGAGTTTCATTGTGTTATTTCTTTTTGCCTGTCAGTATCGGATGCTTCATCCATTTGGGTTTGCCTTTTGTCGCTTTGTTCAGGATTTCTGCCGGAATGTCCTGCTGTGTGCGTACCAGCCAGGCAGGGATGAGATTGTCGGCATTGTCGATTATTTTTTGTCTGATAATTTCTTGCTGGTGCATTTCCATCCTCTTTCGGGTGGCTTGTTCGTCCGCTCTTATCTTTTCCCACACGGCAGGGTCGTCGCCGAAGTAGTCGATATGGAATGTTCCGGGACCCGAGCGTTCTATTTCCAGCAGACAGTCGTTGAGCTGTTTCGACTGCTCGGAGCCTTCCACGGTTCCCATATACAGGTTGACAGTGATGCTTTTGCTGTCGGCTATGACCACGTTGCGTGTTTCCTTGTCGAGATCTTTCGACCTGCTTATGCGGATGAAGTCGTTGCGGTTGACGCGGATGGTGGTCTTGAAGTGTCCGTCTTTGAGCGGCACCAGTTGCGCATGGGCGGTGTCTTCGTTGACGATGAGGTACACTTCTTCCACATAGTCGTAGTGTGTGCCCTCAATGGTGACGTCTATCGCCTTGGCACATGCGGTGAGTGTGGTCCATGCCATGGCAAGTGAGATGATGAAACTGTTTTTCATGGTGTGATAGTGTTAGTGGGTTTTCAGTATGGGGTGCTTGAGCCATGCTGCTTTCTTTGCTTGTGCTGCGTGGTAGACTCCTCCTTGTCGGCAGAAGGGGTAATTGTGTGCGTACCAGGCAGGCAGGGTAGTAGTGTCTGTCTCTGCCATATATTTCTCCACCTGTTGTTGCCATGCTTCTTCCATCTGCTTGGTTTGTCGCTCGCGCTCCGCCCATTCCTCGGGCGTGAAGCGTTTGCCACGTGGCGGATTGCGCAGTTCGTCGATGGTGCGTTCCATGCGTTTCAGTGTGGCTCGCTGCTGCTGTAAGGTGTGGCTCAGCGGGGAGCCCTTGATGTCGCCGCTGTCCATGTTTACCTTCACCTTGCCGCCTTCGGCCACAAGGACGATACCCTCGCGTGAGTTGGTGGAGAAGTCGCGCACCACCCGGCGTGTGCCGTTGCCCATAGGCTCCGTCTTGTAGGGGGCCAAACGGATGAAGGAGCCCTTCTCCACCTTCAGTGTGATGGCAAACAGTCCGTTGTCGACATAGGCATGGTGGAAGTCGGCAGGCTGTTCGTTGACGATGATGCGCACGTCGGTATGCCATTGCACGTTGGTGCCGACGATGGTTACTTTCACTTTCTTGGCTGCTGTTGTCATGCTGCACAGCAGGGCGATGGCTATGAGGATGTGTTTCATAGGGCTTAAAAAGGGAAAGGGGAGTGGACGGGAGGGCTGAGGGGTTACGGGAGTGGCCGCAGCTTGTCATGCGTTGGCTTCCGCTAAATTGTTATTTTCCCAGCAGTTCTTCGAGTTTCTTTATCAGGTTTTGTCCTCTGAGGTCGGCGGCCACTATCACGCCCTTTTCGTCGACGAGAATGTTGCTCGGTATCGACATCACGCCATAGGGTTCGGCGGCGGCACACTGCCAGCCTTTCAGGTCAGAAAGCTGCGGCCAGGTCATGTTCATCTGCTTGATGGCTCCTTTCCAGGCATCGGCTTTGTTGTCGAACGACACGCCCACAATCTCGTAGCCCTTGTCGCGGAAGCGCTGGTACGACTCCACCACTACAGGCATCTCGCGGCGGCACGGACCACACCAGCTTGCCCAGAAGTCGATAAGCACCAACTTGTGCTTGCCCACGTAGTCCGACAGCTTATGCTCCTTGCCCTCAGGGTCGTTGAATGTGAGGTCGGTGTATTGCAGTCCGGGGCGCTTCTTCTCCATTGAGGCGAGGTGGCGCTTGGCCATGGCCATGCAGGGATAGTCGTAGTACACATGCTCGGGTTTCACCAGTGCTGCCAGCTGTTCGTAGCTCATGTCGTACATCAGGTCGGAGATGAAGGGTGCCACCACCGGCATTTCTTTCTTCTCCAGCAGGGTGGCAATTTTTTGCTGAGCCACGCGGTGGGCGAGTCCTTCAGCGAGTGCTGCCTGCCATTCCTTTTGCTTCTCGGGCGTAGCATCGTTGACGAGCGAACGCCGCTCAAATTCTTCCATGGCTTGCTTGTCGAGGGCGGCAAAATCGCGCTCCATGACTGAGACAAGCTCGTTGTAGGCACCGCCCTTCACAATCTTGCGGGCGGCCCAGTCTATCTCCACCTTCTTGTCTTCTATGAAGAAGGGGATGTATTCCTTCTCGTCGGCCAGGGCCAGTAACTGGTTGTCTTTGCCGCCGGTGTAGGCAAACTCAAACTTGCCGTTGCTCACGGGAATCTCTTTTATAAGCGTCCGACGGCCGTCGATATTCAGCAGGGTGAGCGTCTTGACGTCGGTAGGGGCAGTGCCCTTGACGACGAATGTTTTCTGTGCCTGTGCGGTGAACATGCTGCCCAGCAGCAGGACAAGGGTGAGAACTCGTTTCATAAAATAATAAGTGTGTGTTGATGTCATGTTTACGCCACAAAGATAGCAATATTCTCTTACGGCACACTTTTTGAGGTGAGAAATGTGCGCCGCTCTCCACGCATGTGCTCACATTTTCTGCGCTGCGATGCTGTAAATGCAAAATAATGTCTACTTTTGCCGCCGCATAACGCCACAACGCCGTGGCGCCGCATACAATCAGAGTGCTAGCTACCTCTCAAAAAACTAGAAACATGCAACAACAACGTTCCTCCCTAAGTGTGCTCTTTATGTTGATGGGCATACTTTTTTGTGTCTGCCTGATAGCAGCCAACCTTTTCGCCACCAAGCAGATAGCCATAGGTGCCATCAGTGTGACCGGTGGCGTGCTTATCTTTCCCGTGTCGTATATCGTCAACGACTGCGTGTGCGAGGTATGGGGCTATCGCAAGGCGCGTCTGTTGATATGGACGGGCTTTGCCATGAACTTCTTCTTCGTGCTGATGGGTGCGCTGTGCGACATCATCCCCGCTGCGCCTTACTACGAGAACAGCGAGGGCTTCCACGCAGTGTTCGGCCTGGCCCCGCGTGTGGCGGCAGCCTCGTTTCTGGCCTTCCTCGTGGGCTCGTTTATGAACGCCTATGTGATGAGCCGCATGAAGATTAGCTCGCAGGGCAAGCGCTTCTCGCTGCGCGCCATCATCAGCTCGCTGGTGGGCGAGACCATCGACTCGCTCATATTCTTCCCCCTCGCCCTCGGCGGCATCGTGCCATGGGAGGCAATGCCGCAACTCGTCTTTTGGCAGGTGGTGCTGAAAACCGCATACGAAATAGCCGTGCTGCCAATTACCATACGCATCATACGCTATGTGAAGAAGCATGAGGATACCGATGTCTACGACCACGGCATCAGCTACTCGCCATGGAAAGTGAAAAATATCTGAGTCAGTTGACAAGTTGACAAGTTGACGAGTTGTTGGTTCTGTTTCTAACGCTCAATCCCCCAAACGACCACCCCCTCAAACGACTAAACGACCAATCCCCTAAACGACAAACACCATGTCTCGCTCATCAGAAAAACTACAACAACTTGGTCGGCATACCGACTATGTGTTCGACTACAGTCCGTCGGTTCTTGAAACATTTGAAAACCAGCATCCCGACAACGACTACTGGGTGCGCTTCAATTGCCCGGAGTTTACTTCGCTGTGCCCTATTACCGGTCAGCCCGACTTTGCCGAGATACGCATCAGCTACATACCCGACAGAAAGATGGTGGAGAGCAAAAGTTTGAAACTCTACCTCTTCTCCTTCCGCAACCACGGCGACTTCCATGAAGATTGTGTCAACACCATCATGAAGGACCTTATCCGCCTGATGGACCCTAAATATATAGAGGTGGAAGGGCGCTTCACGCCGCGTGGCGGCATCAGCATTTGGCCCTATGCCAACTACGGACGCTCCAATACGAAATATGAGAACCTGGCACAACGCCGAATGGAAAACCACGAATAACCTCTCGCAAAATCGGGAGCGCAGACGTCCTCGTCTGTAATCATCCTTGCCGCTCCCTTCCTCTCTCTACTCCTCGTCGAGCCACTCCAGCCAGCGCCGTTGCAGACGCTCCATGGGCGTGAGTGCTTTCTCTTTGGGGCGTGGCTGGCAGCTCACACGCGACAGCGGAAATCCCATAGCCTCAAGCATCTGAGTGAAATGTGTCGTTGCCGCTGCTTCGGCACTGGCATAGTTGGCCTTCGTCAGGCAACGTCGCTTCATCATGCGTTTCGCCTTGTGGTACAGTCGCTCGCGGTCGGCCTCGCTCCAGTTTCCTTCTTCATAGAACGTCTTCGTACGTGCCTCGTCGATGAAGTCGTCGCTCAACAGCTGCACCGGCGGAAGCAGCGCCACCACCGTGTCGCCGTGGTAGCTCAGCCAGTTGTTGCCCACCTTGCTCATGTCGATGCCCAACCGTAGCGTGCCGAAGTAGACACGCACCAGCTCGCGTGTCGACAGCAGCCCCTGCGCAGAGGTGTCCACCACCTCCTCGTCTTCTATCGTGAGAAACTCCCACTCACCGATATCCCTTATCTTCTTTATCTGCGTCGGCGTGAGATACATGCGCCCCTCGGCGGCAACGCCCAGCGAGGGCTTGCTACACTTGATGAGCACTACTATGAGCACCACTGCGGCCACTAATATGGCCAACCGCAGCAGCAGAGTGGGAGAGAGGGAAAGTCGTTTGCGTTTCATCGGCCTGCTTGGGGAGATTGTGTGAGCACCTTTACCCGCTGAGGGTCAAAATCCTTACGGTAGGTGACGGTGATATCTTGTTCGTCAAAGCCCAGCTGCACCAGCATTGGGATGAGCAGTAGGGCTGCGTTGTGGCGTGTGCGCTCCACGATGTCGCTCTTTGCCATGTCTTCCAGTATCGACTTGCGTCCCTCGGCGGCAAAGCGGTTGAGCTCCTCGTCGGAGAAGTCCGACCGTAGCAGACTCACATACTGCTTCACCTTGCGGTGGTCGATGCGCGAGGCGGTAAGCACTATCTGCGGGTCGGGCAGCACTATCTCTATCGCCTTGCCGTGACGATGCACGTTGTCCTTGCCAAAATGAGCAAAATCGATGCAGCCCTTCAGTGTGGCGTCGATGGGCACCGCTATCTTGCGCGTGCTCAGCGGCAGACCGATGTTGAACTGCCAGTCGAACAACGAGCCGCGCAACTTCACGGCATCGTCGTGGGTCACAATCTTGCGTACACGATACTCGGCACTGTACAACCGGTTGCAACTGCGCACCTGCGTGGTGAGCAGCGCCAGCGTGTCGCGCTCTATGCGCTCACTGTCAGCAGCACCGCCACAACTGCACACCATGACGACCACCGCCAACAACATTTTCGATAAGCCGAACCGATGCCAAGCCGAAGACAATGCCAAGCAAGCTTGAGCATTGTTGAGGCGCGAACCGAAGGTCGCTGGCGCGAAAGCGGAAAAGCAAAGAGGAAGACCAAAGGTCAAAGCAAAGAAGTTTACTTTAATTGCTGAGGCAAGAAAATGTCGAATGAGATTCAACCACACAATGACCATGGCAAAAGGAGATGACGTGCGTTTCATGCCACAAAGATAAGCAAATAGTTTGCAAACATCCAAGCAAAACCGTATCTTTGCCTTCCAATAATCAATCCCTACCTACGCTATGCACCGTTTACTACCTCTCGCACTCATGTTCATGGCAGCCGTCAGCTTCACAGCATGTAAGAAAAAACCTGCACACGAGGTCATCCTGATAGAAGAACAGGAAGAAGTGGTCGACACGTCCACCGTTGTCACCTCTTCCACAAGCCGCACCGACACCATTACGTGGGGCGGTGCCAAGTGCACCGTCACCGTGGCGCGCTCCATCGACAAGGAACGACCGCGCGTCATCGAAGAAACCGACGGACGAAAATACTATGACACACGCATACTTGTGCGCGTGGTAAATAAGGAAGGCAAAACATTCTTCGAACGTTACTTCACCAAAGACGACTTCCTGCCCCACATCAGCCAGCGATGGAAGAAACACGGCGCACTGCTCGGACTCCCCTTCGACAGGATAGACAACGGCAACCTGCTCTTCAGAGGCAGCGTAGGCTCGCCCGACCCCGTCAGCGACGACATCGAACCTGTGAAGATGCTACTCAACCTCTCTGCACAATACCAACTTTCACGCGACAACGAACCCAGTATGTATATACCAGGCTTGGAGGACGAAGCTGACGTAGATGTGTGAGAACAGCCCAACAGCAACTGTTGCCCAATCACATTGCAAGTAAAGCCCAATCGCACAGCAACTGTTGCCCAATTACCTTGCAAGTAAAGCCCAATCGCACAGCAACTGTTGCCCAATCACATTGCAATTGGGCAACAGTTGCGATTTTCCCCTTTTCTCCTTGCTCTTCTCCACTCGTAAATAGCCGCAGACATGTGGTGTAAGTGCGTGTAAGCGCGTGTAAGCGACGAAATGCCGCTTACACGCCTTATCCGCCTTTATGTTAGGCTGTTACTGGCGTTAGTGTAAGCGTGCAGGCA
>JAGAZE010000038.1 GCA_017940185.1 Bacteroidaceae bacterium
GGAATCCTCGGATACCAAATGCAAATAACAGAAAGCTGGAACTAATCATATCATTTATAGTTTGGTCGCTACAAAGATAAGATTTTTCCAGCAATTTCTTTATCTACCAGCTCCACATCACGTCATTTCTCGGATGAACCAGTTGAATTTGCGTTTTTGGCATTTGCTTACACCAATCGGCTGTTTGTCGCTGAGTGTCAGTGTGTTGATGAGGTGTAAGCAGTTTTTTGCCGCTTACACTGCTTACACTAAGCGTTTGTTTTCGTGCTGTCAGTCAGTGCGTTGCAAGGTGTAGGCAATTTTCGTCGCTTACACCGCCTACACCAAAATGAGGAGAGGGGGGGAGAGTGTTCTTATGCCTGCTTGCGAAGGGGGATCGCAATATCGACTTCAGTGCAATCAATATCAGTGCAGACAGGAACATCTGCGCTCTCGAAACAGGACGGAAAAACGCGGATTTTGCAACTGTTGCCCAATTGCATTGCAAGTATTGCCTAATTGCACTCCAACTGTTGCCCAATTGCATTGCAAGTATTGCCCGATTGCACTCCAACTGTTGCCCAATTGCATTGCAAGTATTGCCTGATTGCAGTGCAATCGGGGCCCAATCACATGCCAACTGTTGCCTGATTGGAATCTGTATTCTACAAGGTTGAGAATCAGTCGCTTAGTACTGTCTGTTGGTGCTTGTGGTGCAGACGGTGTGTAGGCAATGCAAATGGCTTGTACCTGACATCTGGCTTGTTTTCAGGCTGTTATGCCAGTCGGTGCAGACTGTTGGTGTAAGCAAGGTGTAAGCAAAAAAAATTGCTTACACCTGCTATCTGTCTTTTTGTCAGACGGTTATAGCTATTGGTGTAAGCGTGTAGGCAAATTTCAAAAAACGGTTGCGCGCAGCAGGTCGTCTTGCCTTGTGTGTGTATGCGGATGTGGCGTGTCAGTAGGCTTCGCGGTATTTTCCTTCTTCCTTATCGTCGAGCATGGAGAGGTAGGAGGCATAGCGTGAGAGTGCTATCTGTCCTTGCTCTACGGCTTGCAGTACGGCGCATCCCGGTTCGTGCGTGTGTGTGCAGTTGGCAAAGCGGCACTGCTTTGCGGTGGCAAACAGTTCGGGAAAATAGCCTGTGAGTTCTTCGCGTTCCATGTCGAAGGTGCCGAATCCTTTTATGCCTGGAGTGTCGATGACCCATCCTCCGCCTTCGAGCGGCAGCATTTCCGAGAATGTGGTGGTGTGCATGCCCTTGTTGTGTGCCTCGGAGAGCGGTGCCGTGCGCAGGTTGGCATGGGGCAGCAGTGTGTTGAGCAGTGTCGACTTTCCCACGCCGCTGTTGCCGCTCAGCAGCGACACCTTGTCGTGGAGCAGGGGCATAAGCTGTTGGCATGTGTCGGGTGCTGTGGCGACGGTGGTGAGGCAGCGGTAGCCTATGTTTTCGTAGAGCTGGATGAGTTGCTGCTGTCGTTGCTGTTCGTCGTCGGTGAGCAGGTCGGCCTTGTTGAAGGCCAAAATCACCGGCACGCGATAGGCTTCGGCCGATGCCAGAAAGCGGTCTACGAAGATGGTGCTCGTCTCGGGATGGTTGACAGTGACGACGAGCAGCGCCTGGTCGACATTGGCGGCGAGGATGTGGCTCTGCTTCGAGAGGTTGGCCGCCCGGCGTATGATGTAGTTGCGTCGGTCGGCAATCTCTGTGATGAAGGCGCGTCCCTCGGCGTTGACGCTGATGGTGACGTGGTCGCCTACGGCTACGGGGTTGGTGCTGCGTATGCCGCGCAGGCGGAAGTTGCCCTTCACCTTGCATTCGAAGCGGGTGCCATCGGCAGTCTGCACAATATACCAGCTGCCCGTGTTTTTTACTACCAGACCGTGCACGCTATACCGTCATTATCTCCTTGTTTTTCTCTTCAAGGAGCTCGTCGATGCGTTTGATGTGCTTGTCGTGCAGTTTCTGCAGTTCGTCTTCGGCGTCCTTTTCGTTGTCTTCCGACAATCCGTCCTTGATGGCTTTCTTGAGCCGGTCTTTGATGTCGCCGCGCACGTTGCGCACTTCCACCTTTGCCTTTTCGCCCATCTTGTTGCACTGCTTCACCAGGTCGCGTCGCCGCTCTTCGGTGGGCTGTGGGATGTTGAGGCGTATCACCTCTCCGTTGTTTTCCGGTGTGATGCCCACGTCGCTGTCCATGATGGCCTTTTCTATGTCGCGTATCTGCTTCTTGTCCCATGGTTTGATGGCGATGGTTCGTGCGTCGGGCACGCTGACGGTCGACACCTGATTGAGCGGCACCATGGAACCGTAGCTGTTGACGCGCACGGCGTTGAGGATGGCTACGTTGGCTCGTCCGGCGCGCACGCGTGCCAGGGCGTCGTCGAGGTACATGCAAGCCATTTCCATGCGCTCGTCGGCCTCGTTGAGGGTTGCTTTAACGTCTATCATAGTAGTGTGGTTTTGGGTTGTTCGCTTTTGTTCAACATACAAATGTAGCAGTTTTTCGTCTACTGTCGGCTATTTTGTGATATTTTCTTGCATAATGGCAGTAGCCAGCTGCTGCCACTGTTGCAGCGAGAGCTGCTCGGGGCGCAGGGTCTGGTAGGGTTCCGGCAGCGCGGTACCTGGCGGCAGGATGCCCTTGAGCGATCCGCGCAGCATCTTGCGGCGCTGGTTGAAGGCTGTCTTCACCACGCGGCGGAAGTGGGGCTCGGGGCAGGTGAGCTGCCGGCGGCTGTTGCGCTGCATGCTGATGACGGCACTCTGCACCTTGGGCGGCGGGTTGAACACCGAGGCATCGACGGTGAAGAGGTAGTCGATGTCGTACCACGCCTGCAGCAGCACGGAGAGCACACCATAGGCCTTTGACCCTGGCGCCGATGCCATGCGCAGCGCTACCTCGTGCTGTATCATGCCCGTGCAGCAGGGGATGAGTTCGCGATGCTCGGCTACGCGGAAGAATATCTGAGAGGAGATGTCGTAGGGATAGTTGCCGATGAGCAGGAAGGGCTGTCCGTCGAACACCTTGCTGAGGTCCATGCGCAGGAAGTCGTCGGAGAGGATGTTGCCCTCCAGTTGCGGGAAATGCTCGTGGAGGTAAGCCACCGACTCGCGGTCGATCTCCACCACCTTCAGCGGGCGCCCTTTCTGCATGAGATACTGTGTGAGCACGCCCATGCCGGGTCCCACTTCAAGGATAGGCAGGTCGGGGCGCACGTCGACGGTGTCGGCAATGCGACGGGCAATGTCGAGGTCGATGAGGAAGTGCTGGCCGAGGTGCTTCTTGGGACGGACGCTGTGCATGGTATAGGGGAGAGAGGACAGGGTAGTGTTTGAGGGTGTTTGGGGATGTCGCTTATGCTAAAGCACTAAAGGGTAAATCTATAAATAGTAATCAGACAATTGTCAGATCGTAAATATTAAGCTTCTTCTTTCTTTCCGAAGGCGGGGTCGATTTTTACGAATGCGGTCACGATGAAAGTGATAGCGCAGAGGAACATCACCACGATGAAGAAGGCGCGGTAGCCCATAGAGTCCTTCAACCATCCCGACACCATGCCTGGTAGCATCAGTCCCAGATAGCTTATGCCGGTGCAGATGGCGTAGTGTGAGGTTTTGAACTCGCCTTGGCAGATGTAGAGCATGTAGAGTGTGAGTGCTGTGAATCCCAGTCCGTAGCCGAACTGTTCCACGAAGAGGCATGAGCTGATGATCCACAGGTTGTCGGGCATGGCATAGCTGAGGTACACATACACCAGGTCGGGCAGTGTGAGGGCTATGACGAAAGGCCAGAGCCAGCGCTTCAGTCCGTCGCGGCTGGCGAGCATGCCGCCGATGATTCCGCCGAGAAGCAGTCCGATGAGTCCCACCGTGCCGTAGGCCAGACCAAACTCTTGCGGTGCCAGTGCCAGTCCGCCCTCAGTGCTCGGACGTTGCAGGAAAGTGGTGGTCATCTTGGTGAGCATCGCCTCGGGAAAACGGTAGAACATGAGGAAGAGAATGACAAACACCATTTGTTTGACGGGAAACTTGCTGAAGAAAGTGGCGAACGACTTGCCTATGCCCACCATGATGTCGTGGGCATTGACTTTTTGTTTTCTGTCGGCCATGGGATGTGGCAGGATGAAGTTGTGGTAGAGCCATAGGGCGAGAAAGAGTCCTGCCAGACCGTAGAACACCAGGCTCCATGTGTATGCCACTTTGGTGCGTAGCAATACTTGCAACATGCCTGCTGCGGCGATGAGCGGTCCGGTGCCAACGATGACGGCAATGCGGTAGAAAGTGTTGCGTATGCCGACGAAGAGTGCCTGCTGATGGCTGTCGAGCTCAAGCATGTAGTAGCCGTCGGCGGCAATGTCGTGCGTGGCACTGCTGAAAGCCATCAGGAAGAAGAAGAACATGGTGCCCTGAAACCAGAAACTGGCGTTGAGCGTGAAGGCGACGCCGCCCAGAGAGGCACCGAGTAACACCTGCATGGCAAGCACCCACCAACGCTTGGTCTTGAACAGGTCGACGAAAGGACTCCAAAGGGGTTTGATGACCCAAGGCAGTCCGAGCCAACTGGTGTACAGTGCTATTTCGGTATCACTCATGCCCAGCTGCATATACATGGTGACAGCAACCGTCATGACGATGACGTTGGGGAAACCTTCTGAGAGGTAGAGCGTAGGTATCCACGCCCAAGGATTGCGTTTCTTCATCGGAAGTATGTTTTTATTGTCGTGTCTATATAATAGTGGTGTAGTATCTCTTCGTATGTGAACCCTTTGCTTGCCATGTTGGCGGCGCCTATCTGGCATAGTCCCACGCCGTGTCCCCATCCGCGTCCGCGGAGGGTGAAACGTGTGGTTGCCGGGGTGTCGCCCTCGGTGCGTTGCACGGTGAAGTTGCTGCTTAGCAGGTGGCTGCGGCTCAGTGTGCGGCGTATCTCCAGCTCCTTGCCGACGACGATGCTCTGCTTGCTGCCTACAATCTTCAGCAGCGATATCCTGCCGCTCTCTCCGCGGCGCAGCGGGATGAGGTCGGTAATAAGTCCCAGGTCGGCATGCAGGTTGTCGTCGACCAGTTGCGACAGCTCTTCCTGCGAGTAGCCCACCTCCCAGCGGTAGAAGTCCGTCGTCTCCTGGTCGTAGGCATTGAGCATGGAGACGGTGTCGGCGGTGTTGCAGTAGGGGCAGAGCACAGAGGTGAGGTAGGGCACGGGCATGTCTTCCCAGCAGGTGTCGAAGGTCTCTGTCGTTCCGCCGCAGCATTTGGCGTAGCGTGCGTCGCACAGCTCCCCGTTGTAGGTGAGTACCATGCTGCGGGTGGCTGCCACAGCCTTCTCGGCATTGGCGTTGGTGGCCCGGCGCATGCCCTGATAGCGTTGGCAGTGGTCGTCGGCGCATACGTCGAAGCTATTGTGTCCCTCGGCATCGTACCAGCGCAACAGACAGCGTGTGCCGTCGGCCATGACGCTGCGCTCCTCATGGCATGCTGCGGGGTGTACGCTCTGCCGGCGCCGTTGCATCATGCGCAGCACCCATGAGCGGGAGATGACGGCATGCGCCTTGAGCAACTCGAGGGGAGCGTCGGCGCTCATCTCACTGCTGATGACGCTCACCAGATAACGCTCGACTGGCAGGCGGTTGACCACCTCCATCTCGCCCCGGGTGTTGACGGAGAGCAACAACTCGCCCTCAAAGGTCTGCGCCTCGTTGCGCTGCCAGTGAAAGTGCACGCCTATGGTGACATCGTCGAGGGTGAAGGTGCCCTTGGCGGTAGTTGGAGAGAAGCACAGTTGTCGCCAGTTCTGCCCGTTGCACCACAGCTGTCCGTCCTTCACTTCTATGGTGTGTTGTCCTTGCAGCGTGCCGTCGGCATAGCAGTAGGGGTTGTGGAAGCATACGGTGAGGCGCTGTGCAGTCATCAGTCCTACGCTGACGACGGGTTGCAGCAGGGCAGACAGCGTCTCGGCAATGCGCTGCATGGCGTTGTCGTCGACGCACACATCGTCGTAGATGCGTGCCACCTCGTCGTCGGTCAGCTTCATGTAGTCTTCGTGGCGCGGCACCGTCATCTGTCCTGCCATGTCGAGGGCTCCCGGACTGATGAGGCGCTGGCTCTCGTCGGTGGCAAAGAAGCATGCGGGGCGGTGCGCCTTGCGCGGGAAGATGCACACCCATCGCTCGTCGCCGTGCCATGCCACGATGTTCATGGGCGGTTCGTCCTGTGTGGCAAGTGTATGCTGCATGGCGTGGCACAGTGTGCGGAACACATGCTGTGCCTCCTGCTCGTCGCAGTAGGTCATGGCAAAGGCATTGGCACAGTGTCCGTGCAGGCGATACAGGGCCGTGCCCTGCGGCATGGTGGCAATGTGTTGCAACTGTCGTTGCAGTGTGTCCCACCGTGTGCGCAGGGGCAGTGCGTCGCCGTTGCCCGCTTGCAGGTGGAGGTGGTCGGGTGCCGAGGCTCCAGCGCGTGCGCCATTATATATAATGGTGTAGTCGGGATATGTGTCAATCCACTGCAGCAGTGCCGCGAAGGCACTGTCGTTGTGTGGCAGGGGTGCGAGTATGCGCTGCGGAGCATGCGTGCGCAGGGCGATGGTGTAGTGCTCGGGCAGAATGGGGTAGGGGTTGACAAGTATTTCGAAGTCGGTGGCGAAGTCTTCTCCTATCTGTATGTCGGGACGGTTGTGACTGCACAGGAAGCACGGGCGCTCACCACGCAGTGCCTTCGCCATGTCGGCATTGGTGGATAGCATGCGCCCCGGGTTGTGCTGCAAGACGGCGACGGCATCGCCGAAGCGTGCCTCGCGTGTCTGCACCTGTTGCAGGTCGTCGAAGCGCTTGCGTGCGTCGGGCCAAGCATTGAGCTGGCGGTGGAAGAAGTCGTGGAGAGGTGTGTGCGGAAGTGTCATCGGAGTCAGTTTGCAGCATTCTGAGTCTGTCGCTTATGCATCTCGATGGTGCGCAGCATGTCTTTATAGCTGTTGTTGGCGTTGATTTTTTCCTGCGAGAGATTGGCATCGCTGTTGCCTGCCCATCGTCGGCACTGATAGAGTTCGTCGTAGATGCGTGCTATGCGGTAGCAGCGCGAGCAGGCCAGCGCCATGGCATAGTCTTCGCCGTAGCTGGTATTGGGAAAGAGAATCTGCCGTGCTATGGGTGTGAAGAAGGCGCGCGGTGCACCCAGTCCGTTGATACGCAGGGCGTTGTTGGGCCCGTTCTGCGGTGTCCACTCGCGGTGGTCGATGAGTCCTGGTGGCAGCGGGTTGAGCTGGAAGTCGTACATGCCGTAGGAACCTATCACGATGGCTGCATTCTCCTTGCGGAACGTGTCGACGATGCGTTGCAGTGTCAGTGGCGAGGAGTAGAGGTCGTCGCTGTCGAGCTGCACGGCAAAGCGTCCGCACTGCGGGTGCAGCAGGGCATGGTTCCAGCATCCGCCGATGCCGAGGTCGAGGCGTTCGGGGATGAGGTGAAGCAGCGCCGGGGCATCGGCGTGCTGCAACAGCTCGTCGCCGAGGCTGCGAATGATGTCTGTGGTATCGTCGGTGGAATGGTTGTCGACGACGATGATATTGAACTTGAAGTCGGTGTGTTGTGTTGCTGCCGACCGTATGGCATCGGCGATGGTCTTCTCGCGGTTGAACACGGGGATGATTACCGATGCCTCAGCGTCGAAACTCCCGGCGGCAAGGTCGGGTTCGGCATAGCGTGAAGTGTCTACCAGTGCGCCAATCTGCTGCAAGTGGTGCGTGGCAGCCTGCTCCATCTCCACCTGCACCTCGCGGTTGCGGGGATTGACGTAGTCGAATTGTCGCTCGCCGCTGGTGCGCCGGTCGGTAGGTTGCGTGGTATAGAGCATCTCGCGTATGTGGTGTGGCAATGCCTGTCGGCTGAGGAAGAGACGCAGGTCGTACCAGGCGGCATAGCGGTAGACATGCAGGTGTGGCTGATTTGCCCACCGCTTCAGCGTCGTCGTGTGGATGAGCACCAGCGGCCCGAAGTCGAAGTCGTCGCGGATGCTTCCTGCCTGGCAGTCGATGACGGGATGCGGCGTGCACCTGTTTTCGGCCTCATCCCCTTGCTGTTCGCGGTAGTCGGCATACGTCATGGTGGCTTCCATGCCCTCGGCGCAGTATGCCATGCGCTTGAGTGCGTGTTGGCCGAGCAGCAGGCGCTGTGTGGTGAGCGCCAGGGCGATGTAGGGCGTGGAGGCCTGCTGAGCTATGTGCTGCAGCGTGGGCGTGTCCCAAAGCATGTGTCCCGACATGTAGCAGCATCCCTCCGGACAGGGGTGCGCCTTGCTGAATGCCTCGCTGACGATGAAGCAGAGCGTGCCGGCACCGTCCTGACGCTGCCATTGCGCTGCCAGAGAAGTCATGGTCGCCACATCGTCGCAGGGGAAGTATCCATTGATAAGCATAGTGTGTGAAGCGTGTGTTAGAGGGTGGTAGGTGAAAGGGTTGAGACCAAGCTGTGGAGCGCCCTGCAGAGAGGCTGCCACAGTCGCTAATGCATAAAGTCAGCGCAAAGTTAACCACAATCCGCAGAATATTTGCTATCTTTGCCCGCAAAATACGACACCCACCGATGTCAACACCATATCTCCCCCTTTTCGGCATGACGCTCGACGACCTTCAGCGCGTGGCCTCCGAGGTGGGCATGCCTTCGTTTGCTGCCCGCCAGATGGCGGAGTGGCTCTACCACCGTCATGCTGACAGCATAGAGCAGATGACCAATCTCTCGAAGCGGCATCGCGCCCTGCTCGGCGAGCGCTATATGGTGGGGCGTCGTGCACCGATGGCTACGCAGACCTCGGCCGACGGCACGGCAAAGAGCCTCTTCGCAGTCGACACGCTGACACCCGACGACAGCCGACAGCGCTATGTGGAGACGGTGTACATCCCCGACGGCGACCGCGCCACGGTGTGTGTGTCGTGTCAGGTGGGATGCCGAATGAACTGCCGCTTCTGCC
The DNA here is from genome assembly GCA_017940185.1 of Bacteroidaceae bacterium. GTDB lineage: Bacteria > Bacteroidota > Bacteroidia > Bacteroidales > Bacteroidaceae > Prevotella. Next base: position 8,949 of record JAGAZE010000038.1, read on the forward strand.
AGACAGGAAAGCAAGGCTTTGACGGTCAGCTCACCGCCGGCGATATTCTCAACCAGATAGCGTCGCTGCCCGAGCGCGAACAGCTCACCAATATCGTCTTCATGGGACAGGGCGAGCCCGCCGACAATGCCGACAGCGTGGTGCAGGCCGCCACCATACTCACCGCACCCTGGGGCTATGGCTGGAGTCCGCGACGCATCACCATCAGCACCGTGGGCGTGAGAGAGAAGAGTGAACGGCTGCTGCGCGACACCGACTGCCACATTGCCGTGAGCCTGCACAGCGCCATCGCCACCGAACGCCGCACACTGGTGCCGGCAGAGGGTGCCATGCCCATAGCCGACATGGTGGCACTGCTGCGACACTACGACTGGAGCCATCAGCGCCGACTGTCGTTTGAGTATACCGTGTTCGGACACCTCAATGACACACGCGCCCATGGCAGAGCGTTGGTGAACCTGCTCGAAGGACTCGATTGCCGCATCAACCTCATACGCTATCACCGCATACCCGATGTCGACCTGCCCGACACCGACGAACAGCGCCTGATGCAGCTGCGCGACTACCTCACACAGCACGGACTCTTTGCCACCATACGCGCCAGCAGAGGACAAGACATCGACGCCGCCTGCGGCATGCTGAGCACAAAGGAAAAGAAAAAGAAGGAGAAAGAATAGACCTTGAATCGACAACAACAATACACACATCAAACCACAGAGAATGAATACCAACAATCCCACCATCGCCATCACACACGGCGATACCAATGGCATAGGCTATGAATTGATACTCAAGTCGTTTGCCGACAATAGCCTGCTCGAACTGTTCACCCCCATCGTCTACGGCTCGCCCAAGGTGGCAGCCTATCATCGCAAGGCCATCGATGTGCCTGCCAACTTCACCATCATCACTGAGGCCGAAGAGGCCCGCCACAACCGCTTCAATCTGCTGACAACCTTTGCCGAAGAGGTGCGCGTAGAGCTCGGCACACCCACGCCCGAGGCAGGCAATGCCGCCTTCCGCGCCATGCGCACAGCCGTCGATGACACAAAAAATCAGAAAGTGGATGCCCTAGTGCTCGCACCCGCCGATAACGCTACCATGCAGGGACCCGACTATCAGTTTGGCAGTGAGAAGAGCTATGTGGAGATGATGCTCGACAACAAAGACAAGGGGCTGCTGCTCTATGTGGTCGACACAGTGCGCATCGCCTCGTTGGCCGACCACAAGGCATTGCGTGAGGTGCCTGCCGCCGTCAGCGCAGCACATCTTGAGGAGAAGCTGCGCCTGCTGCACACCACGCTGCGACGCGACTACGGTATCGATGACCCGCGCATAGCCGTGATGGCACTCAACGATGTAGACCGCAACGGGCGTTTCTACGGCGACGAAGAGCAAGACATCATGGTGCCTACGCAGCAAAAACTTGCTGAAGAGGGGATGAAGGTGTACGGCCCATGCTCCTTCAATGAGCTGCTGTCGGCTTATGGCGACGGTGCCTACGATGCCGTGCTCGCCATGCACGATGGGCAGGCAGCCATGCTAATGCAGCAACTCACCGACCATGTGGGCTACGAATATATTGCCGGTCTGCCCGCCGTGGTGACCCTCGTCGCAGCAGGTGCCGACTATGCGAAGGCGGGAAGCAACACCGCCAATACCGCCCTGCTGCGACAAGCCATCTATGCGTGCATCGACATCTGCCGACAGCGCGAGGCATACGACGAGGCGCACGCCAACCCCCTGCCCAAACTCTATCATGAGCGTCGCGACGAGGGCGAGAAAGTGCGCTTTGCCGTGTCGAACAACCGCAAACGCTATCCCCAGAACGACAACGAGAGAGTTGCTGACGAAGCACCTGATACAGAGACACTACCGACAGTGCCTGCCGATATGTCCGAGGCAAACGACAACGACGCACCCAGCAACGACACACCACCCGCGAACGAATGAAGAAGAAGTATCAGAACGGATTTTTCCTCTTCGGCGCCGTGCTGCTCGGCCTCATGCTATGGCAGCTCGACTACCGCGAAGTGTGGGAGGGACTGCAAAGAGCCGGCTATTGGTTCTTCGCCGTCGTGGCACTGTGGGCAGCCCTCTATCTGTTCAATACCTTCACCTGGCTCATTATCCTGCGCGCAGAGACCAAGCACCCGGTGCCCTTCTGGTGGCTGTACAAGATTACCATCTCTGGTTTTGCCCTCAACTATGCCACCCCTGGCGGACTGATGGGCGGCGAGCCCTACCGCATCATGGCACTCTCGCCACGCGTAGGAGCCGAGTGCGCATCAGCATCGGTCATTCTCTTCGTGATGACTCACATATTCAGCCACTTCTGGTTCTGGATAATTAGTGTGGTGCTGTTCCTGCTCACGCAGACCATCACCCTGCCCCTCGCCATTATGCTCGCCGCTGCCACCGCCTTCTGTCTGCTCGGCATATGGTTTTTTATGAAAGGCTATCGCAAGGGCTTGGCCGTGCGTGCCATGAACGTGCTGAAACACATACCCTTCGTGAAACGGTGGGCCACACGCTACATAGCCAACAACCGCCAACAGCTGGACAATATCGACAGGCAGATAGCAGCACTGCACCAACAGAGTCCGCGCACCTTTGCCATGGCACTGGCCAGTGAGCTGACATGCCGCATACTGTCGGCACTGGAGATATACTTCATCCTGCTGGTGCTCTATCCCTCGGCCAACTACCTGCACTGCATACTCATACTGGCCTTCACCACGCTCTTTGCCAATCTGCTCTTCTTCCTCCCCCTGCAGATGGGCGGACGCGAAGGCGGTTTCTACATGTCGGTGAAAGGCATGGGGCTCACTGCCAGCGACGGTATCTTCGTGGCACTCATCGTGCGCTTCCGCGAACTGATATGGACGGCCATAGGATTGCTGCTCATCAAATTTGAAAAAACACATCATGAACCCAAGTCAACTGCAACAGATAAAACAACGCTATAACATCGTGGGCAACTGCGAGGCGCTCAACCATGCCCTCGACGTGGCCCTGCAGGTGGCACCTACCGACCTCAGCGTGCTGATAGTGGGTGAGAGCGGAGTGGGAAAAGAAATCATACCCCGCCTCATCCACGACAATTCGCCACGCAGCCGGGGACGATACTTCGCTATTAACTGCGGATCCATACCCGAAGGTACCATCGACAGCGAACTCTTCGGACACGAGAAAGGATCGTTCACCGGTGCCATAGGCGAGAGCGAAGGCTACTTCGGCGTGGCAAACAAGGGTACCATCTTCCTCGACGAGGTGGGCGAACTGCCACTCGCTACACAGGCACGCCTGCTGCGAGTGCTTGAAACAGGAGAATACATCCGCGTGGGAGGACAAGAAATAAGGAAGACCAATGTGCGCATCGTGGCTGCCACCAATGTCAACGTGCGCAAGGCAGTGAGCGAAGGACGATTCCGCGAAGACCTCTACTACCGACTCAATACCATACCCATACAGATGCCGCCGCTGCGCGACAGAGGAGAAGACATACTGCTGCTGTTCCGACTCTTCGCCATGCAGATGGCTGAGAAGTACAACATACCCCGCGTGACGCTCTCCGACGAAGCCAAGATAGTGATGATGCGCTATAAGTGGCCTGGCAACGTGCGACAGCTGAAAAATATCACCGAACAGCTGTCAATACTCACCAAGGAGCGCGAGATAAGCGCTGAGACCATAAAGCAATACATCCCCACCGACCCTGAGAGCACACAGCTGGCCACCATACCCACCGCCGGCGGACAACACTCCTACGAGAACGAGCGCGAGATGCTCTACCAGATACTCTACGAACTGCGTGCCAACGTAGGCGAACTGCGGGCAGAGATGAACAGCCTGCGCAAACAACTTGACGACGGCACACATCACAACACCGCCGTGATGGCCGACAGCGGAAACCACCAGCTGTCGACAACACAACTCGTACCCACGCATCACGCTGCTGATAGAACATCACGACCCACCGAAGAGGCAGAGGCTGAAGAAATAGAAGACGAAGAGACGCTCAATCTCAGTGAGGTGAGCCGCTCAACGATAGAAAAAGCACTCGAACGCAACCAGGGCAACCGACGGAAAACAGCCGACGAACTGGGAATATCCGACCGTACACTCTACCGCAAACTAAAACAGTATGGACTGGATCATTCCTACTGACCAGTCAATACCATAATATAAGCAACCCATGAGAACTTTCCTACGCCACACACTGCTGCTGACTGTCGCAGCAACCATGCTGTGCCTCACCGCATGCAAGGTGTCGTATTCCTTCAATGGCGCCAGCATAGACTACAACAAGACAAAAACCATACAGATAGCTGACTTTCCCATACGCTCGGCTTATGTGTGGGGACCCATGCAAGGCATCTTCAACAACGAATTGAAGGATATCTACGCCAACCACACACGGCTCGAACAGGTGAAACGCAACGGCGACCTGCAGATAGAAGGCGAGATAACCAACTATCAGCAACGCAACCGCAGTGTGAGCAGTGAAGGATATTCCGCACAGACCGAACTTATCATGACCGTCAACGTGCGATTCACAAACAACGCCAACCATCAGGAAGACTTCGAAAGGCAGTTCTCAGCATCGGCCACCTATGAGACAACACAGTCGCTCAACAGCGTGCAGGAAGAACTCGTGACACAAATGGTGAAAGAAATCACCGAACAGATATTCAACGCCACCGTGGCCAACTGGTAAACACATAGTACGACAATAATATGAATCTGGCATATCTCACCCAACACCCCGAACAACTCAACAAAGACACACTGCACGAACTGCGTGCCGCCGTAGCAGCACAACCCACACATCAGGTAGCACGACTGCTCATGCTGCAAAACCTCTACCTGCTGCACGACCCCACCTTCGACGAAGAGATGCGCCGCGCATCGGTGTTCATCACAGACCGCAACGTGATATTCAACATGGTGGAAGCCGTACACCATACCGTAGGCAAAGCCAAGAAGAAGTCACCGACAGCTACAACATCGGCACCTACACCACAGCAGCCCTCCACAGCAGCCCTCGCCACAACTGACTATACCGCCTACATGTTGGCGCAACAGGCGGAGAGCAATCCTGTCACTGCCAACGAGCACACCACACGACAACAACAACTCATCGACAGCTTCATCAGCAGCACCGAGCAAGGGCAGCCTGTCACCACACCTACAGCAACACAAACGGAGAAGACCCCCGACACGCATACAACACCCACCGAAGACAACGCCGAACAGGGCGGATTCTTCACCGAGACACTCGCACGCATCTACCTGCAACAAGGAAGATACGACAAGGCACTGCAAATAATTAAGCAACTAAATTTGAATTATCCGGAAAAAAGCCGTTACTTTGCAGACCAAATCCGATTTCTTGAAAAAGCAATCCTCTCACAACAAACGAAATAATCCCTGTCTGTCGCTGCGCAACGCATGCGAAGCAAGCAGGACAAAACATCAACAATAACACAAAACCGACAGATAACATGTACACATTGTTCGTCATCCTCATCGTCATTGCAGCCTTCCTCATGATTTTCATCGTGCTCATTCAGGAGTCGAAAGGTGGAGGCCTGTCGTCCAACTTCGCCGGAGGCAATGCCCTCGTCGGCGTACGCAAGACCACCGACCTGATAGAGAAAATCACGTGGGGACTGGCCTGTGCCATGGTAGTGCTCAGCGTGATATGCGCCTATGTGGCACCTCATGCCACCGCAGCACAGAGTGCCGTGGAAAAGCAAGCCATAGAAAATCCGCTGGCCAACCCGCAGCAGAAGCAGAACTTCGGCACCACCCAGCAGCAGGCTCCAGCAGCCGCTGAGGGAGCACAGCAAGCAGCTCCTGCCGCCGAAGGCGCAGCGCAGCAGGCACCCGCACAGCCCGCACCAGCACCCGCACAGCCCGCACAATAGGCTGAAAAGGGCAACAGCAACGGCAAGGGAGTGCAAACAAACAAGCGAAATGTTTGGACGTTTGCAGACTAATACATACCTTTGCAGTCGCTAACAGAAAAAGCTGTCGACAGAGCACAGCGCTACGGCAGCAACATGGTGGATATAGTTCAGTTGGTTAGAGCGTCAGATTGTGGTTCTGAATGTCGTCGGTTCGAGTCCGACTATCCACCCACCAACACAACGAGGTCGTATCCGGAGTAACGGACACGACCTCGTTCGTCTTTACAAATCAACTTGTCAACGCGCTAACTTGCATGTATTGCCGATACAATTCTGTCACGGTAAAGTCGATGCGCAGCAGAATGTTGAAATCAGGTGTGCTTCGTGCTACTTCATCACGGGGAACTCTGCACTCCCGGCTATAAAGTACGGGCACTACAAGAATGGCCCAATCACATTGCAAGGCGGGCTTAATGCTTTGTGATTGGGCAACACTTTGATGAGTTGACAACACGTCGGCTTGTCAACTGAAGAAATGTGTGAAGACTTTCACGCAGTAGTGGTGGTCGGCAACGCTGCCTGTTTCGCGTATGCTGTGCATGGCGAGTATGGCGTTGCCCATGTCGACACCTTTCACGGGTAGCGATGATGCCAGGATGTTGCCCAGCGTGCTGCCGCCAGCCACATCGCTGTGGTTGACAAAGCGTTGGCACGGCACACCTGCCTCGCGGCACAGCTCAGCGAAGACGCTTGCCGAGTAGGCATCGCTGGCATACTTCTGTGCGGCATTGATTTTGATGACGGGTCCGCCGCCCAGCATGGGATGGTTGGTGGGGTCGTACTTCTCGCTATAGTTGGGATGCCAAGCATGAGCGTTGTCGGCACTGATCATGAAGGCGCGTTCCACGGCCTGATAGAAGGCTTCTTGGGTGCCACTCTGTGCTATGCAGAGTCGCTGCAGCATGGTGGCGAGGAAGGGACTGCCTGCACCCTGTTTGGTCTGCGAACCCGTCTCCTCGTTGTCGAAGATGGCCAGTACCTTCGTGGCTCCCTTGGTGCTCGAGGCAAGCATGGCCTCTAGGCCGGCAAAGCACATCGACAAGTCGTCGAGGCGGCCTGACGACAGGAACTCATTGTGCAGGCCGAAAGTGCACGCCGGCGTGGTGTCGGCCAGATAGAGGTCGAAGTCGAGAATATCGGAGGCTTTTACCTTTTCTTGCTTACTGAGTTCCTCGCAGATGAGGTTGACGAGCATGTTGTCCTTCTCCATCTCGTCGGTGATGAGTGCGAGGATGGGGAGCATGTCTTTCTGCTTGGAGAGTTTCACACCATCGTTCACCTGTCGGTTGAAGTGAATGGCGAGGTTGCTTATCTGCAGCAGTGGGCGCTTGATGTGCAACAGCATGGTGCGTGGATGAAGAGCATCGGCGCCTTTCAGTAGCACGCGGCCAGCGAGGGTGAGGGGACGGTCGAACCATGTCGACATGATGGGACCACCATACACCTCGGTGTTGAGCTTCACCATGCCTTCGCAGCACATCTCAGCCATGGGCTTGATGCGGAAGGTGGGCGAGTCGCAGTGGGCGCATATCATGCGAAAGCCCGCGTCGGCCATGCTCTTGCGTCCTATGTGGAAGGCATAGATGGACGAATCGTTCTTTGTGACGTAGAGTTTGTCGCCCGCTTTCACTTTGCCGAGGGGCGCTGTGGGGTCGATGCGGCGGAAACCGGCCTGCTCCAGCTCTGCCGCAATGTTGCGCACGGCAAGAAAATTGACAGGAGAGGCATCGAGAAAATCTAATAATCGTTTGGTCATGATAATATATATATGGTGTGAGCGAGTAGTGCTCGGCAAAGATACGAAAAGCAAGTGAACATTCCAACAAAAGCGGGATGTTTGCCCGCAGTGCTTCTTTCGGTATCTTGTCATAGAGCGCATCTCAATGTAGTCCGCGACGCCTACGTTGCTCTCTTTACCAATCTGCGCGAAATAAGCACTGCATTACATAAAGTATAATGACCGATTTGGCTTTAGCGGTGTGAGCGAATGCCAATGCAAGGTATATGCGCGGATAGGAAAGAAAATGGTGGAAAATTTGTACAGATGAGAAATTTTCGTTAACATTGCAAGTGATTATAGATTACTATCTTAACCGTAAAATCCGTATTTGAAATCCGACACACCAATACCACTGCTAATATATGAAAAAGATTTACACCCAACTATTGCTGCTTGCATTCCTGTGCATAGGCAGCAGTACTGTGAAGGCTCAGGCAATCACAGTCGACAATCTTACCTACACCATTGATGCCAATGGCAAGGCCTTGCTCAGCGGTGTGGCCGATGCCACACTGACAGAGCTCAATGTGCCCGCCACCATCACATACAACGATGGCACAGAAGACAAGACCGCCAAAGTGGGCGGTGTGGCAGCCGAGGCCTTTAAGAACAACACCACACTGCAGAAGGTGACATTTGCAGCGACAGATGCGGCCGATTACCTGTATTTCTATGCCAGCTGCTTCGAAGGATGCGCCAACCTGACCGCTATCGTACTAGGTTCCAACACCCAAAGAAAGGTGTTCTACAGCCGCGCTTTCAAGAATTGCACCAGTCTTACCCAGATAGGAGCCACGGCAAACAGAGTGCAGCTTGGCAGCAACCTTGCCAATCAAGAGGAAGTGTTCATGGGATGCACGTCGATAACCTACCTTTCCTATCACTTCGCTTCCACCGATATCGGGGTGCGTTGGTTCAAGAACTGTACCAGTCTCGTCACGATAAACCTTGCCAATGCGCGCAACATCGGCGAGAGTGCTTTCGAAGGATGTACTGCCATCACAACGCTCAACCTTCTGACCTATGCATCGACGACAGTAACCCTCACCTTCGGCAAGAATGCCTTCAAAGGCTGCACAGGCATGACAGCCGCACAGCTTTGCCAAGATAAACGACCTTTGACAGCCATTCCAGTAGGAATGTTCTCGGGATGCACGAAGCTACAATACATGATGAACTATGCCTACAACGGTACCAACTATACCGCCACCGGCACGCTGCCAGGCATCACATCGATAGGCGACAGCGCATTCTACAACTGCCAGAGCTTCCGTCGCACAGTGATATCCCAATCGGAAGAACCCGAAAATCTGCTCGACCTGCCAGAGGTGACAACGATAGGTGCCTACGCTTTCTACGGATGCTACCAGGTCACAAGAGTAAATCTGCCCGTAGCCACCACACTCGGCAACTTTGCCTTCAAGTGCAACTTCTCAAATGTGCTGTCGGGCATCAAAACCGTTTCGGGCGGGACGCAGCTCACATCATTAGGTCAGTACACCTTCGACAATTGCCAGAACCTGAAGACAATAGGCGACACCGAAGGGCTCGTATACCTGCCCAAGGTGACGACACTCTCCTATGGCGTATTCCGCAACTGTAAGGCCATCGAAGCCATCAAGATGAACCAGGAAGGCAACTACTACAGCAACTACTACAGTCAGGCCTTGTACGGATGCTCCAGTCTGACGAAGGTGACGACGAAATATGTGCGCAAAATATTGGCAAGCGCATTTGAGGGATGCGAACTCTTGGTTGGCGTAGCCAATACCGACGATCCAACATACGTTGACCTCACCTATTGTGAAGAAGTAAATGAAAATGCTTTCAAGAATTGTGCGCAGCTCAGCTTGTTCACTCTCCCGAATACCGCACCCTCCCTCGGCGATGACGCTTTTGCCAATGTGAAGGAGACAGCCATCTTCAGATACAACTACAGTGATAGCTATAAGAAAGCCGGCACCTATGCAGGCGATGCCAATTGGAAACAAATCTTTGACGGCACCAGAAGCGCTTACGACCTTGAGGTGGCTGTCAACAAGACCAATCTATACGGCACCGTGTCGTGCGCCTATCCGCTTCACTTTAAGTATACCTCTGCTGCCAACCTTTATAAGGTGAGCACCACTACCGACGCATCGGCAACGCTGGAACCCGTAAGCTCACGTAAGTTGCCCGCCAACACTGGCGCCGTGCTCGAGATGGGAGCAAATGGTGAGAGCAGCACCTATTCCTACACGCTGGTGAAAGTGCTCTTCGACAACACTGAGAGTGCCGACGATTTTGCAGGCAATCTGCTCGTGGCCAATGTGGACGAGAATACCAACTTCGTCGGCAACGAAGGCAACACCTGGAACCTGATAATGAACGATGGCAAGTTTGTGAAAGCCAACAGCGGCACCCTGGCAGCCGGTCTGGCCTATCTGCCACACACCTTCACCAATGGCAGCGAAGGAAAGGAACTCAGCATAGCCATAGGCGGAGCAACGGGCATCAATACGCTCAACAACAATGCCAACACCCATGCAACATGGTACACCCTCAATGGCGTGAAGCTCAACGGCACACCTACTCAGAAGGGTGTGTATATAAACAATGGTAAAAAGGTTGTGATTAAGTGAGCAGAACACCAAATCACAATTTGAGTGTTTTCGAGCGTGAACAAACTCGAGCTAAGTTCCAGGTTGTGATTAAGTGAAAGAAACCGAGTGAAATCTCCCAATCGCCAACATATAAAAACAACGCAATACATGAAAGACAGCAAAAAAAAGAAGTACATCTTGCCATTCCTGAAGGTTCTGGCATTGAAGGCAGAGAGTGCTTTTGCATTGTCGATGCCCATTGACCCTGACGATCCACCAGTAGACCCTGGCACGGCAGAAATACCCGATGCACCACAATGGAACAAAGAGCATGACCTGTGGGAGGAAGACGAAGTGGAAGACAACGAATAATCTCATAGCACATTACAATGCAGAAGGTTGAGCATCGCGGGTGCTCAACCTTCTGCATGTCTGGTCGTGTGTGCAGGGCTTGTATGCCACTTAGTACCGCTTTTCGCTACTTGCCGGTTGCGCAGGTAGTGCTGCCGTCAGTTGCAGTGTCCTCGCGCGCGCGTATACAATAAGTGGTGTAGGGTGGGGTAGATTATAGTTTGCCCACGAGTCCTTTCTGCGATGCCTGCACAAAGGCTACGATGTGTTGTATCTCCTCACTGTCGGGCACCTGCTCGCGCACCTGCATGATGGCATCGAAGAGCGATGTGCCTCCGTTGTAGATAAGTCGGTAGGCGTTGGCGATGTGTTTGAGCACGTTATCGGCAATGCCTTGCTGTTGGCCGATAATCCTGTTGACTCCTCCGTAGGTGGCATCAGGACTGATCACCACATAGGGAGGCACGTCTTTGGAGAAGGTGGTGCCAGCCTGTATGAACGATGCTGTGCCGACGCGTGTGGCTGCATTCTCTATCACCGAAGAGGAGAAGATGGCGCGGTCTTCTATCTCGCAGTCGCCGGCAATCTTGGTGCCATAGCCGAATACGCAGTCGTTGCCCACGTGGGTGTCGTGGGAGATGTGTGCGCCTTCCATCAGCACATTGTTGTTGCCCAGCGAGGTGCGTCCGCCAGTGTGCGTGGCGCGGTTGATCACCACGTTTTCGCGGATGATGTTGTTGTTGCCCAGCACGCATTCCGACTTCTCACCACGGAAGTTGAAGTCCTGTGGCAGTGCTGCCACCACCGCCCCTTGGTGTATCTTGTTGTTGTTGCCTATGCGGCTGCCATTGAGTATGCTCACAAAGGGAAAGATGATACAGTTGTCGCCGATGACGACGTCGCCTTCGATGTAAGCGAAGGGGAATATCTTGCAGTTGTTGCCTATTTTTGCGCGAGGGTCAATCTCTGAGCGCGGGCTGATGTCGTTTGCCATAGTCTTTGTAGGGTGTGCTGATAGTGGATGTGAGTATTTTCAGTCGGAGTGACGGTTGAATGGTAGTGGCGGCGTGTCGGAGGATGGATGTTTCGCCATTGTCGGATTGTCGCGTCATTGTGCGCCACCGCCCAAAGCCTGATAGAGGTTGACCACGGCTTGCATCTTGTAGAAGTCGTCGGCCACTTTCGACAGTTGCACGTTGAGCAGGCTCTGTTGTGCGGTGATTACTTCCAGATAGCTGCTGCCAGAACTGCGGAAGAGCAGCTTGGTGTGCTCCACGTTTTTCTGCAGCGTTTCTATCTGTTGTGTTTCAAGTCGGCTTTTCTTGTCGCTGCTGCTGTAGAGCACGAGTGCGTTCGACACTTCGCTGCCTGCCTTCAGTATGGCATTCTGCCAATTGTTGTAGGCCTGCTGGTATTGTGCTTCGGCTACGCGCAGACCCATGGTGAGTTGTCCCTTCATGAAGATGGGTTGCACCAGTGAGCCTACTGCCGAGAGCAGCCATTTGCCTGGGTTGACCACGGCACCGCCAGCGCTATTGGTGAATATGCCCGACGGCGAGATGTTGAGGCTGGGATAGAAGCGTGAGCGTGCTGTCTGTATGTCGTGGAAGCAGCTGGCAAGTTGCATCTCGGCAGCATGCACGTCGGCTCGGTTGGCAAGCAGCTGTATGCCGATGCCTGCTGAGTAGGCTGCGGGCAGCTGCTGGTCTTCAAGTCGTCCGCGTGGTATGGCTTGTGCCGGCTGGCCGATAAGCAGCGAGAGGGCGTTTTCCACTTCGCGTATCTGTCGCTCCATGTCTACCGACTGCGCCTGCACGCTGTAGTAGTTGGCTTCTGCGCTCTGCACGCTGGTGCTGCGGGCACGTCCCAAGTCCATCTGCGCCTTCATCATCTCCCATGTGTCGTGGGTGAGGCTTGTCATCGACGTGAGCAACTCGCGCTGCTGGTCGAGCATGAGCAGGGTGTAGTACATGTTGGCGATGTTGCTGATGATGTTGCACTTCACCACCGTCTGGTAGTCCTTTGTGGCGAGCAGTGCCATCTGTGTGGAACGTTTCTGCGAGAGCAGGTTGCCGAAGAGGTCTACATTCCAGCTGGCACTGATGGGCAGTTGGTAGGTCTTGGTGGCTTTGCCTCCGTCCCACGAGGCGATGGTGCCCTGCGGCGAGAAGGTGAACTGCGGCAGGAATGCCAACTGCGCCGCCTTCAGCTGTGCCTCCACAATCTGCACGTTGAGGGCAGCGTTGAGCAGGTCGGTGTTGTGTGTGAGTGCCGTGTCGATGAGTGCTTGCAGCTGCGGGTCGGTAAACACGTGTCGCCAGGGCAGCTTGCCGAAGCTCATGGTGTCGGTCGACAGTAGGGTGTCGTACATCGACAGCGGGTCGCGTATCAGTCCGTCGGTGTTCACGTCGGGGCGCTCGTAGGGGGCGTAGAGGCTTTTGCAACCTGTGAGCGTCAGCACAACAAGGACGAAGAGGGTGAATATGGGTTTCTTCATGGCTTATTCTTCTACTTTATATTCTTCTATGGAGTGAGCATATTGGTCGAGTTCGGCAGCGAGTTCTTCGTTGTCTTCCTTCTCAAAGCGCATGGGCTTGTAGCGCTCTTGCAGGCTTTGGAAAATGACGAAGAGCGCAGGAACGAAGAATATCTGGCACAGCGTGCCCACGAGCATGCCTCCTATGGCTGCGTAGCCGAGGGTGTTGTTGCCGTTGGCACCTACGCCGAAGGGCCACAGCATGGGCAGCAGACCGATAATCATGGCGAGCGATGTCATGAGGATGGGGCGCAGACGTGCTGCGGCGCCGTTGATGGCTGCCCAAGTGATAGACATACCCGTCTCGCGGCGCTCTACGGCATACTGCACAATAAGGATGGCGTTCTTGGCCAGCAGACCGATGAGCATGATGAGCGATATCTGCATGTAGATGTCGTTGTTGTGTCCGGAGAACTTTGTGGCCAAGAAGGCGCCTGCCAATCCGAAAGGTACTGAGAGCACTACGGCCAGCGGCAGCAGGTAGCTCTCATACTGTGCAGAGAGGATGAGGTAGATGAAGATGAAGCACAGTATGAAGATCATGGCCGTTGAGCTGCTCGACTCGCGCTCGCTACGCGTCAGTCCAGAGTATTCGTAAGTATAGCCTTGCGGTAGGTTTTCGGCTGCCACCTCTTCCACCGCCTGGATGGCTTCACCGGTGGAGTAGCCTTCAGCGATGTTCACCGTCACATTGATGGAGGTGAAGAGGTTGAAGCGGTTGATGGTGGCAGGTCCGTAGGTACGCCGTACGGAGCAGAACTCGTTGACGGGTGCCATGCCGTTGGGTGTGCGCAGGAAGATGCTGTTCATGCCTTCGAGGTTTTTGCGGCTTTCCACATCGCCCTGTATCATCACGCGGTAGAGTTTGCCGTAGGCGTTGAAGTTGGAGGCATAGAGTCCGCCGTAGTAACCTTGCAGGGTGGAGAGCACGAGGGCGGGCGAAATGCCGGCTTGCTTACACTTTGCCACATTGACGTCTACCATATACTGCGGGTAGTTGGGGTTGTAGGAAGTCATGGCCATTTGTATCTCCGGTCGCTTGTTGAGTTCGGCCAAATAGCCTTGCGTCACTTCGAAGAAGTGGTTGAGCGAACCGCCGGTGCGGTCTTGCATGACGAGCGACACACCGTTGCTGAGTGAGAATCCTGATACCATAGGCGGAGCGAAGGCCAAGATCTGTGCATCTTTTATCTCTGCCGTCTGCTTGTATATCATGCCCAGCACTGCCATGGCGCCTTCAGTGAGTCCGCGCTCTTCGAAGGGTTTGAGCTTAATGATGAAGGTGGCCTGGTCGGAGCCCGCTCCCGCGATGAAGTTGTAGCCCAGCAGTTGCTCGCGGCTTTGTATGGCGGGGTTGCTTGCCAACATGGCATCGACGCGGTCGACTACCTCTTGTGTGCGTGCCTGGCTGGTGGCTGGTGGCATGGAGATGGTGCAGAACAATGCGCCGGTGTCTTCGTCGGGCACCAGACCCGTCTTCGTGGCCTTCATGGCCCATGCCAGTGCGCCGATGCCTATCACCACAAAGAGTCCGATGAGCATCGGACGCCTCACCAGTCGCTCCACGCGTCGGCGGTATTTGCCTTGTATCTTCTCGTAGGCAGTGTTGAAGGATGCGTGGAAGCGGTCGATGCGCGACATCTTGCGCTCCTTGCCCTCTTCGTCCTTAGGCTTGAGGAAGATGGCACACAATGCCGGCGACAGGGTGAGGGCGTTGAGGGCGGAGATGAAGATGGCGATGGCCATGGTGAGACCAAACTCACGGTAGAAGGTGCCGGTGATGCCTCCCATGAACGAAACAGGGATGAACACCGATGCCATCACCAGTGTTACGGAGATGATGGCGCTTGTTATCTCGCTCATGGCGTCGATGCTCGCCTGCATGGCACTCTTGTAGCCCAGGTCGAGCTTGGCGTGGACGGCCTCCACCACGATGATGGCATCATCGACCACGATGGCGATGGCCAAGAGCAACGCCGAGAGGGTGAGCAGGTTGATGGAGAAACCAAAGAGGTTGAGAAAGAAGAACGTACCGATGAGCGATACTGGCACCGCTATCATGGGGATGAGCGTGGAGCGGAAGTCTTGCAAGAAGATGTACACCACGAGGAACACCAGCAAAAGGGTGATGATGAGTGTCTTCACCACTTCGTGGATAGAGGCGTAGAGGTATTCGGTGACGTCGAAGTTGAGCTTATACTCCATTCCAGGCGGGAAGTTCTTGGATTGCTCTTCCAGTGTCTTTCTCACGTCTTCGGCTATCTGTGTGGCGTTGGATCCTGCCGTCTGCTGCACCATACCCATCACTGAGGGGTGTCCGTTGTCGCGCATCGACACGCTGTACATCAGTCCGCCAAGTTCTATCTTCGCCACGTCCTTCAGTTTCAGCGTCTGACCAGTCTGGTCTGAGCTGATGATGATGTTGCCAAACTCCTCTGCCGTCTTCAGTCGGCCAGTGTAGCGCATGGAGTATTCGTATGCCATGTTGCTCTGTTCTCCGAAGGAACCAGGTGCAGCTTCCACATTCTGCTCTGCCAGGGCGGCAGAGATGTCGGAAGGCATGAGGTTGTATTGCTTCATCACATCGGGCTTGAGCCATATGCGCATGGCATAGGTCTTCATACCCGGACTCATCACGTCGCCCACGCCCCTGATACGTTTCAGTGCGGGCACGATGTTGATGTTGGCGTAGTTGGTGAGGAATTCGTCGTCGAAGCGCCCGTCTTCTGAGGTGAGTGCATACATAATCACCTGCGATGTCTGTCGCTTTGTTACTGTCACGCCCACACGTGTCACCTCGGCGGGGAGCAGTCCTTGCGCTTGCGACACACGGTTTTGCACGTTGACGGCGCACATGTCGGCGTTGATGCCTTGGCGGAAGGTGATGGTAATGCTGGCCGAGCCTGAGTTGTCGGCCGACGAGGTCATGTAGTCCATGCCTTCCACACCATTGATGCTTTCTTCGAGCGGAGCCAGCACAGAGTTCATCACGGTCTCGGCGTCGGCACCCTGATAGGTGGTGCGTACAGATATGGTAGGCGGCGCAATGTCGGGATATTGCTCAATGGGGAGTGAGAATAGTCCGATGATACCCAGTATCACTATCACAACGGAGATGACTGTGGAGAGCACCGGGCGCTGTATGAAGTTGGTTACGTTCATTTGGGTGGTATTAAAGTTCGGGAACGGGGTGTGGGATAGTTCGGCGATGGGGAAGAGGGTAGAGTGGCTGCAATGGTGAGATAGCGTCGCAACGCCCCACTCTCTTTGCCGCTCTTTACTTTTACCTCTTCATTATTTGAAGATTTCTTTTAGCTTCTTTGCGTTGTCTTGGTTTTTGCCAAGCTGTTCGGCTTCGTCCATCTTCTTCTTATATTGTTCGGGTGTGATGGGCTTTATCTCCATGCCGTCTTGCAGCTTGGTGATGCCGTTGGTCACATATCTGTCGCCCATGCGCAGTCCGGAGGTGATGACAAAGTTCTTGCCGTCATCGTGCGGCTGCACCGTCACTTCTGTGTACTTCACCTTGTTGTCTTTGCCCACCACATACATGAAGTGCTTGTCTTGCACTTCTGTGACGCACTGCTGCGGCACGATAATGGCATTGGTGCTCACGCGCGGGATGATGATGGTGCCCGTGGAGCCGCTCTTCAACAGGTGTTGCGGGTTTTGGAAGTGGGCTATCATCTGCACCGTTCCTGTTGCGGCATCTACCACACCGCTGGCTTTTGTCACGGTGCCGCTCTGGTTGAAGATGCTGCCGTCGGCCAGGCGCAGCTGCACGGGAGGAATGGCATCAAGGGCATTGTTCATGCTTCCCGAGGCCTTGGTCATCTCCAGCAGGTCTTTCTCCGTCATGGAGAAGTAGGCATCGATGCCATTGATGTTCGATACGGTGGTAAGCGGTTCAACGCTCTGTCCGCTCACCAGTGCGCCCACCTTGAAGGGCAGCTTGCCTACCACACCGTTGGTGGGGCTCTTCACGTAGCAGAAGCTGAGTGTCTCCTGTGCTGCGGAGACGGAGGCCTGTGCCTGTCCCTGTGAGGCTTGTGCCTGATTGAGCTGTGCTTTGGCACTCTCGTAGTTGTTGCGTGCCGTCTGGAGTTCGTAGGCGCCGATGACACCTTGGTTGTAGAGCTGCTGACTGTTGTCGTAGGTGAGCTTGGCGGTATTCACCTGTGCGCGGGCCGTGTTGATGGCAGCCTGTGCCTGTCGCACGCCAGCCTGTGCCTGCCGCACCTGTGCCTGATATGTGCCGTTGTCGATGACGAAGAGCAGTTGCCCGGCACCGACGCTCTGTCCTTCCTGCACGCAGATGCGTGTGATGAGTCCGGCAATCTTCGGCCGTATCTCCACGTCTTGCTGTCCCTTGATGGTGGCGGGATAGGTGGACTGCATCTCAGCACTGGAGGGCTGTACGGTGACTACAGGAAATTCGTTGTCGCCAAACTGCATGTTGCCTCTTCCTCCGCAAGCGGTGAGCAGTGTTGCCAGTGCGGCATAGAATGTGGTTCTCAATGCTTTCATTTTTCTATTTCTTTTGTGTGTCGTTTTCTTATCAATGTGCGCTGTTGTTTTGTCGTTCGCGCTTTCAGCGCGCAAAGGTAGTGATAATTAGAAGAAAACGACAGAAAACCCGCTGCTTTTAATATATATTAAGAAAAACGCCTGTGCCGCCCCGCGCAAAACCTGCTGAAGCGCTGCGGTTGGATAGTGAGATAACTGTAGTTTTACAGTTGGGCAACAGTTGGCGTGTGATTGGGCAACAGTTGGCGTGTGATTGGGCAACAGTTGGCGCGTGATTGGGCAACAGTTGGCGTGCGATTGGGCAACAGTTGCGGTGTGATTGGGCAACAGTTGGCGTGTGATTGGGCAACAGTTGGCGTGTGATTGGGCAACAGTTGGCGTGAGGGTCAACTCTCAAAAAAAAACAAGAGTGCCGTTGTCGGTACTCTTGCTTTGTAGTCGATAGGGGAATCGAACCCCTATGCCAAGATTGAGAATCTTGTATCCTAACCATTAGATGAATCGACCATTTGCGTTGGCAGGCTCACGGTGGCGGAAGCTGGGGGATTCGAACCCCCGGTACGGGAACCCGTACGGCAGTTTAGCAAACTGCTGGTTTCAGCCACTCACCCAAACTTCCATTCACATGGCTGTCCGGACTGTCCGAAACGCCTACTAATTGCGGTGCAAAGGTAAGGCATTATTTTGTTCTGCCAAATAGTTTGGCGTTTTTTTTCATTCTTAGTCCTCGCATCCTTGCTCTTCCGTGGCGGAGATATGACAATGGCGCAAAGCCGCAAGCGTGTGACAGGCAACCTTGCACCATGAGTTTGCGACTACTTGTGGATGGTGTGTGCTACTTTGACGGGGTGAAGCCGTTGCCGTTCCACTTCAGCACCACGCTTGCAGACGGCTTGGACTGGTGGGTGAGCACAATGTCGTTGCCTTGGCGCGGCAGTTGGATATGGTAGGTGCTCAGTTTATAGTTTTTGCCGCATATCTCCTTCATGGGATAAGGTGTCCAGAGTGCGATGTCTGTCGTTGTGCGGTAGAACTGCATGGCGTTGACGTTCACTGTGGAGCGGTCATCGCAGTCGCCATCGGTATATTCGTCGCCTTCCACTGCCACACCGATGAGTATGCTGCCATCGTTGCAGCGCCAGTAGCGCATCTGCACGGCGATGCTGAGTTCTGTCATGGCTTCGGCGCCGATGTATCCGTGCTGCAGGTCGCATACGTAGGTGTCGCCGAAATTGATTTCACCGCCGAGCCCTACCATTACATCTACCATGCGTTGCACGATGTCGTTGGGGTAGGTGTGTGAGAAACCAAGGAAGTAGGCGCGAATGTCGGGCGAGTCTTGGTCACCTGCTGAGTACACATGTTGCTCTCCCCATTCTTTTTCTATTTGGACGAAACTGACGTGGTGGTTGGCAAACGTGTATTCTTTCTGTTGTGCTTGTGCTCCGACGGCTATGAGCAGTGCCGGGAGGAGCATTCGGAATAGGTGTTTCATGGCTGTTGTGGTGTTATGTGGTGTTGTCGTTTCAGAAAATCTGCATCACGGGGCGTCCTACCCATGCCTGCGGGGGTGTGAGTCCAAGGATGTATGCAACGGTGGCAGGAACATCGTATTGCATGACGGCATCAGTAATTTCATATCCTTTGCGAACACCTTTTCCGTAGACAATCATTGGAGAGAGCATCTCCTCCAGCGTAGGACCTCCGTGCCCTTTGCCAATGCCGCCATGGTCAGAGGTGAGCACGAAGATGGTGTCGTCGAAGATGCCTGCATCTTTTACTGCCTGTATCACATGTGCAATACAGTTGTCGAGGATGGTCTCGAAGGCGTAGTAGTCATCGGTATACCATCCTTTCTCATGTCCCTGCATGTCCAGTCCTCCAAAGTAGAGGAAGAAGAGTGTGGGTTTCTCAGCCTTGATGTAGTCGACGGCTTTCTGTGTGTACTCGTACGTCGATCCGCAGTCTTTACAACTGTCGGCACCATAACCGCCGCGATAGTAGAACATCACATCGTCGACAGCTAAGGTGTCGATGACATACTTGATGCCAATCCAGTCAAACTGTGCCGCTGTCTTGGCATTGGGACGCTGTTCCTTCAGTATGGAGAAGATAGTGGGAAAGATGCCGT
Organism: Bacteroidaceae bacterium; assembly: GCA_017940185.1. Taxonomy (GTDB): domain Bacteria; phylum Bacteroidota; class Bacteroidia; order Bacteroidales; family Bacteroidaceae; genus Prevotella. Next base: position 28,831 of record JAGAZE010000038.1, read on the forward strand.
GGCTGTTGACCACCGACGACGGGAAGTCGGGCTTCTCGCTGTTCCACTTGGTGTAGCCGTGGCTCTCTGTCCCTGCTCCCATCATGTTGGATGCCCAGTTGATGGCCGATGCCGAGGGGAGCACCGAGCGTTTCTGCAGTGTCCAACAGCCCTCTGCCATCATCTTTCTCACGGTGGGCATGTCGGCGCGCGCCATGCTCTTTGAGGCCCATCCGTCAATGCCTATCATGATGACGTGTTTGGCTTTGGGCTTGACCTTGGCTTGCAGGGTGATGGCTCCGGAGAGGAACAATGACAGCAGGGCAATGGCTGTCTTGAAGGAGAGAGTCTGCTTCATGGTAGATGAATTGTTGGAGTTAAATTGCTTGTTTGATGTCCTCATGTGTGATTTCTGTCAAGTCATGGGCAGTGGTATGCATATTACAACAAGCAGCACGATACTGACAGCGGTCTTGATACGATTATTCTGTATCTGTGTTGCAGAGGTCATCTACGTCTCTTGTTTCTGGAAGCTTTTTCCACAAGCAACTCAAAGAAACGCAGCATCAACCGGTCATTGTTGCGTGCTGTAAATATCTCAGGATGCGACTGCATGGCAAAGACGGGAATTTGCGGATAACCTTCCATCATCTCGGGCACACCGTCGGGACTCCATGCCGTGATGCGCAGACCGGGGGCAATATCCTTCACACACTGATGGTGTATGCTGTTGACTCCAATCTCGTCAGTGCCGAAGATCTGGGCTGCCAAGGTGTTGGGTGCAATGCGGATGGTGTGTATCTCTGATGTTCTGTTAACCCTGTCGCGATGTGTCAGCTCGCTTTCGGGGAAGTCGGATGGAATGTCTTGGTACAAAGTACCGCCCAGTGCGATGTTGATTATCTGCATGCCACGGCAAATGCCGAAGACGGGGAGGTTGTGTTCCAGCGCTTTCCTGATGAGCATCAGTTCGAACTTATCGCGCGCTTCGTTTACCTCTCCAAGCATTTCATGAGCTTCGGAACCGTAATACGCGGGGTCAACGTCGGTGCCGCCTCCCACGAGCACACCATCAAGATGGGGGAGCATTGCTTCAATCAGGTAGGGATCATCGGTAGAGGGAATGAGGATAGGTATTCCGCCTGCCATTCTTACCGCCTGCGGGCTGTCGTATCCGACGGTAAGGGCATTGTTTTTCAGTGTCGTGGTGATGCCAATGACGGGCTTTGCCGACTTCTTCACGGGCTTTGCCTGCGCTGCCTGGTCGTAGAGCTCCTGCAACTTTGGTGCAAAAATAGACGTGCTCTGTGCCAACGTAGAGAGGGCAAAGACATGGAGGATAGTGACGGTAATAAGCAGTGATTTTCTCATAGAGGGCTTTCGCAGGGTGTTATGCTTTACAACAGAGGGGCTTGAGCTGTTTGAAGAAGTCGTTGCCCTTGTCATCGACGAGGATGAATGCGGGGAAGTCTTCTACAGTGATTTTCCAGATGGCTTCCATGCCCAGTTCGGGATATTCCACGCATTCGATGCTCTTGATATTGTTTTGTGCAAGCACTGCTGCCGGTCCGCCGATGGAGCCGAGGTAGAATCCACCGTGCTTTTGGCATGCATCGGTTACCTGTTGTGTGCGGTTGCCCTTGGCTATCATCACCATGGAGCCTCCGTGGGCCTGGAATTCGTCTACATAGGGGTCCATGCGCTGTGCCGTAGTGGGTCCCATGGAGCCGCAGGGCAGTCCTTCAGGAGTCTTGGCGGGTCCGGCGTAGTAGACTGGATAGCGCTTGAAGTAGTCGGGCAGGTCTTCGCCGGCGTCAAGACGTGCCTTGAGCTTGGCGTGAGCGATGTCGCGTGCCACGATGATGGTACCGTTGAGCGATAGGCGTGTGGCCACGGGATACTTGCTCAGTGTGGCGCAGATATCCTTCATGGGCTGGTTGAGGTCGATGCGTACGGCATCGCCTTCGCCGGCTTGGCGCAGCTCTTCGGGGATGAGTGAGGAGGGGTTGTCATCCATCTTCTCTATCCACAGTCCGTCTTTATTGATCTTGGCTTTGATGTTACGGTCTGCCGAGCAGCTCACGCCTAGTCCGATGGGGCAGGAGGCTCCGTGGCGCGGCAGGCGGATAACGCGTATGTCGTGGGCAATGTATTTTCCGCCAAACTGTGCGCCGAGACCTATGTTGTGCGCTTCACGCAGCAGGATGGCTTCCAGCTCGGTGTCGCGGAAGGCGCGTCCTGTCTCATCGCCAGTGGTGGGCAGTGTGTCGTAGTAGTGTGTGGATGCCAGCTTCACGGTGAGCAGGTTGCGTTCAGCACTGGTGCCGCCGATGACGAAGGCGATGTGATAAGGTGGACAGGCTGCTGTGCCGAGGGTCTTCATCTTCTCTACGAGGAAGGGCACGAGGGTGTCGGGGTTCTGTATGCGTGCTTTGGTCTCCTGATAGAGGTACGACTTGTTGGCGCTGCCGCCGCCCTTGGTGACACACAGGAAATGATACTCGCCGCCTTCGGAGGCGTGGATGTCTATCTGTGCAGGCAGGTTGCACTTGGTGTTCACCTCGTCATACATGTTGAGGGGTGCATTCTGCGAGTAGCGCAGGTTGTCGGTGGTATACACGTTGTACACACCGCGCGAGATAGCTTCCTCATCGCAGGCATCGGTCCACACGCACTGACCTTTTTCGGCGTGTATGATGGCTGTGCCGGTGTCTTGGCAGAGGGGCAGTTGACCCTTGGCCGACACTTCGGCGTTGCGCAGCATGGTGAGTGCCACGTATTTGTCGTTGTCGGTAGCTTCAGGGTCGTGTAGGATGCTTGCCACTTGCTCGTTGTGGGCGCGACGCAGGAAGAACGATACGTCGTGGAAAGCTGCCTCGATGAGGCGTGTGATGGCCTCGGGAGACACTACGAGTATCTCTTTGCCCTGAAAGGTGGTGGTGCTGATGCCTTCTTTGCCCAGCAGATAGTACTCTGTGTTGTCTTTGCCCAATTGGAACATGGGTGCATAACGGAATTCAGGTGTTGTTGACATAATGTTGTTGGTGTGTGATATCTGGAAAAAGGATATTTTATCTTGTTGATATGAGTGCTGCGATGTTGTTGTGTCGGCGTTGGTAGAAGCGGCGGTAGAGTCGGTTGAGCCACCAGTGGTGTGTCAGTATGGTGGTCAGTCCGATAACGATGAGTACGATGTATGTGGCATTGAGGCCGATGAGCACACGTCCGATGGCAATAAACGCAACGGGCAGGAAGAAGATGAGCAGTTGTGCCACCACTTGTGTCCAGTTGTTTTCCATCGAGCCCTTGCCTAGGAAGCGTGTGTTGAGCGGCATGGTCTGCTTATTGTAGAGGCACAAGTGGAGCAGGCAGGCATTGACGGTGCCGCCGGAGAACACCATTACTGCCACTACCTGCAGCACGCTGCATTTGCCGGTGATGATGGTGGGCAGCATCAGTAGCAGCGGTACCAACATCATGGCCATGCAGAAGAAGTATTTGGCTGTGAGCAGTGAGGCAAAGGTGTGGCGGTGGGTGGCCAGACACTCAATGTAGTTGCCCTCATAGCTCATCGTCTTGGTGAGCAGCATCGAGCCGTAGATGGCAAAGTTGTAGATACACCAGAAGTAGTTCATCAGCGGTGTGTCGTAAATGTCGGTAAGGGCTATCAACAGACTGATGCCCAGTACGATGGCATTGGCAAAGATGAAGGTCTTCTTCACATTCTTGTTGCGCATGATGCTTTTGGCCTCAAGTTTGAGAAATTCGCCCGTGATGCCGTAGCGGTTGAAGAATGCCATGCGGCTCACATGGCGCAGGTGTGTCTGTTCTGTGCGGCTCAGTTCTCTCTTTATGCACCGTTGCTGCACGCGGCGGTTTGCCTCAATTGCCACGCCGAGCATGAGCAGCAGCACACTCCATGCCAGCACATTGCCGCTGCTGAGTTTGTCGCCACAGAAGGCAAAGGCATCGCACAGCGTGGAAAGCCCGTCGCCACCACTATATATATATAATGGTGAGAAGACGATAGCGTAGACCCCCAGTGGCAGTGCCCACCACCGTAGGCTCACGTTGATGAGAGTGCGCACAAGCAGATACCATTGGCTGTTGAGCAGCAGACAGAGGTAGAATGCGATCAGGAAGAGCAGGGTGGTGCCGATGCCATAGCTGAACACCACTGCCATGATAGCATAGGGCACGAGCATTGCCATCCATGTGAGGTTGCCTGTGGAGAGCAGCGACTGCAGCACGAAGGCGTCGGTGCAGGCGTTGCGCGGCAGAGGCAGCAGCACATAGGGCTTTATCATCTGCGTAGGGGTCTGTTGCAGCATGAAGCGCAGCAGAAAGTCGAGGGTGAGGATGAAGGGCGCAATGCCGAACATCAGTTCGGGTGCGGTGTAGGTGTCGCTTTCGTTGGCGGCGAGGGCAAAAGTGATGCCGAAGAAGATGAGATACAATGCCACCATGGCTCCCACGATGCCTACCACCACCTTCATCACGCGGTTTTGCTCCCACATGGGATGACGCCGGTTGTAGAGTCGATGGTGGTGGCGCAGGATGCGAAAGAGCTCAAGACGCTTCATGGCACATTGTCGATGGAATGGGGGAGGGAGTGACTATCTCAGGTCGATGACCTCGGCCGTGGGATACTTCTTGGCGGGGAATACAAAGGTGGCGTCGGACTGATTGACGGCGCGGAAGTTGCGAATGGTGATGGTGAGCCATTTGCCTTGCTGCTTCATGCGCACCATAGTGGGCTGATAGGTATTGGGGTTCAGTGTGATGAATGCTTCCCGTATGGGCTGCTTGGTGCCCAGCGCTACGAGTCGCACCTCGTGCATGCCTTTCACCGTGCGTGCAGAGAGTCCGTACCCTTTCTTATATAGTGAGAGAAAGGTATAGGGGTTGAGTTGCGTCTGCTGTGCCTTGGTAGGCTGACTGATGTTCACCTCGTCGGTGTCGGTCACATAGGTCCATTGCGTCTTACCATCGTACCACGTGGTGGTCTGTTGCGTCTTGGCGTAGAACTTACTTCCCTTGATAGCAATGGTTCCGCTCATGGTATGCTTGTCGGCGGTGATGGTAAACTGTGCTGTGGCTCCTCCTTTGCGTCCCACTACCGCTGCCGCCTTGTCAAGCAGCTGGCGAGGGGTGAGGGCTGCATGTGCCGTGGCGGCAAGGAGCAGGAAGCTGACGAGAAGAAGGGATGAGAGATGATGTCGCATGATGATGTTGTAGTGGGGTGGTGGGGGAGTAGGTATTACTTTTTCCGTATCTGATTGAGTATCACTTGCAGGCTTCCTTCATCCTGCACGAGCACTTCTCTGGGTTTTGACCCGCGCGGCGGTCCTACGATGCCTGCCTTTTGCAGTTCGTCCATAAGGCGGCCGGCACGGTTGAAGCCGATGGTCATCTTACGCTGGAGCATGGAGGTGGAACCCACGTTCTCGTTGATTACCAGGCGTGCCGCCTCTTCGAAGAGTGGGTCTACGCCTTCCATCTCGTCGCCGCTGGCAATGCCGCCCACCATGCTGTCTTCCATCACGGGTTCGGGCAACTCCAGCGGACGGATGGGGCCGTTTTGCTCTGCTATGAACTGCGAGATGCGCTCCACTTCTGGTGTGTCGACGAAGGCACACTGCACACGCACTGGTTCGTCGCCCTTGGAGTAGAGCATGTCGCCACGACCTATCAGCTGGTTGGCACCAGTGCGGTCGAGGATAATTTGTGAGTCGATGCGCTGTGCCACCTTGAAAGCGATGCGGCCGGGGAAGTTGGCCTTGATGCCGCCGGTGATGACGCGTGCCGATGGGCGCTGCGTGGCGATAATCATATGAATGCCCACGGCGCGGGCCAGCTGTGCTATGCGTGTGATGGGGGTTTCTATCTCCTTGCCTGCGGTGAGGATAAGGTCGCCAAACTCGTCGATAATCACCACGATATAGGGCATATACTCGTGCCCGTCGTCGCGATTGAGCTTGTGGTTGAGGAACTTCTCGTTGTATTCCTTCACGTTGCGTGCTCCGGCGGCCTTGAGCATGTCGTAGCGGTTGTCCATCAGGGCGCAGAGGCCGTTGAGCGTGCGTACCACCTTTTGCGTGTCGGTGATAATGGCGTTGTCTTCGTTCTCTATGAGTGCCGCCATGAAGGGTTTGGTGATGGGTGCATAGACGCTGAACTCCACCTTCTTCGGATCGACGAGCACAAACTTCAACTCGTTGGGATGCTTCTTGTAGAGCAGCGAGGTGATGATGGCATTCATGCCCACCGACTTACCTTGTCCCGTGGCACCCGCTACGAGCAGGTGAGGTATCTTGGTGAGGTCGGCCATGAATATCTCGTTGGTGATGGTCTTTCCCAGTGCCATGGGCAGTTCCATCTTCGTCTCTTGGAAGGCCTTGCTGTCGAGTATGCTGCGCATCGACACCACGGCGGGCTTAGCGTTGGGCACCTCAATGCCGATGGTTCCCTTGCCGGGGATGGGGGCTATGATACGTATGCCCAGTGCATAGAGACTCATGGCGATGTCGTCTTCCAGGTTTTTTATTTTGCTGATGCGTATGCCTGGTGCGGGTGTTATCTCATAGAGCGTGATGGTGGGACCCACTGTTGCCGATATGTGTGTGATGTCCACGCCGAAGTTGTGCAGCACGTCAATGATGCGGTTTTTGTTGCGCTCTTGTTCGTTGAGATCGATGACGGGTCGGCTGTCGTTTTCGTAGGTCTTGAGCAGGTCGAGGGTGGGATAGCGGTAGTTGATGAATGGTTCGCGGTGGTCGATGGGCTTGTTGCCGCTCGTGTTGCTGGCAAGTGTCGACTTGGTGGCACGCTCTGTTTCCTTGCCCTCAATGATTTCCATTTCCGTTGTGTTACCATCAACGATGCTGCCTTCAGTGCTTATCACGGTGGGCTGACCACTGCTGTAGTCTATACGCTGGACTTCCGGGTTGTCATATTCGCCTCCTTCGTTGGGATCGAAGGCGGTGTCGGTATCGGGTGCTGTCTTGTAGTCCCACTTCACCTTTTGCAGATAGCGCATGGGGTTGAGTTTGCGGCTCACGATGTGCACCACCTCTACGCCGAGCAGTGAGAGGAACACCACTGCCACGATGATGAGCAGTGCGAAGAGTCCTGGTGCTCCCGCCACATTTTCTATTGCTTGGCAGATGGCTTGGCCGTGGTCGCCGCCTGGGTTGAAGATGCGGTCGCCGAGCAGCGGGGTGAGCAGTTTGGCAAAGGCCACGCTGCACCAGATGGTGACCACTGCCAGCGCGCAAAACCACTTCGTCAGTGATAGGCGTCGCTTGTCGCTGATGAGTTTCACTCCACACAACCCGATGAAGAAGGGGATGGTGAAGGCAATGATGCCGAAGCCGCGTGCTATGCAGAAGTGTGAGAGCAGCGCGCCTGTGCTGCCGCATATGTTGCGGAATGTCTGTTGCGTGTTGGCCATGTCGCCCTCTTGCAGGTGGCGCACCAGGCTCTGGTCGGCGGCACCCGTAGAGAAATAGGAGATAAAGGCTACTGTGATATAGATAGCTACGAGCAGCAACAGGCATCCTATCACTGCCAGCAGGTTGTCGGTATGTCGAAAGCCCAGCACTTGTGCAAAAGGTTTGCGGGGCGTCGTGGTCTTCTTTTTCTTCGATTTATTAGTATTGCGTTTGGGCATATGTGTCGTGTAATATTAGGGGGGGGCAGAACATCGTGCAAAGGTAAAGTTTTCCGCCAACTTACCAGTCTGCCTTGCTTTTTTTATTCCTCTTCTTTTTTCTCGCTCTTAGCGGGTGGTGTGTCGGTAGTGGCAGCTGCCGTTGCTGTCTCTGCTGTGTCCTTGGTGACGTAGCGTTGCCAGTAGGCCATGAGTATAGTGGTGAGCGGCAGGGCGATGATGAGTCCGATAAATCCCAGCAGTGCGCCCCACACCGACAATGAGAGCAGCAGGATGGCGGGATTGAGGCGCATGGCTTTACCCATAATCTTTGGTGTGACAATCATGTCGATAATCACCTGCACCACGCAGAACACCAGCACTGCAGCACCAAACACCCACCAGAAGTTCTGTCCTGTGTCGGCGGCCTTGAGCAATGCCAGTATGGCGGTGGGAATCAGCGCCAGTGTGTGGAGGTAGGGCACCAGGTCCATGATGCCGATGAGGATGCCCAGACCGATAGCCATGGGGAAGTCGATGATGGTGAATCCGATGCAGAACAGGATGCCCATGGTGAGCGCCACGAGCGACTGTCCGCGGATATAGTTGTTGAGCTCGCGCTTCACGTCACCCGACAACTCGTTCCAGAAGGGACGGTTCTTCTTGGGGAATATCTTTATCCAGTTTTCGGTGAGGTATTCGTAATCCATCAGTATGAAAAACAGATACAAGATAGTGATGGCGCTGGCCACGATGCTGATGATGATGCCTGCCGTCTGACTGATGAACGAGAAGAGATTGGGTACCACGGTGGTGCGCAGCGTCTCCATAAACTTATCGCTTTGGAAGAACTGCTCAATGTCCTGTCGGTGCTCGGCAATCCAGTTGCGCACCAAGTCGGGTATGTTTTTCAATGTCTCCGACTGCGACACATAGTTGCTTACCACCTTTCCAAGCCGTTCAAACTGCTCTATCATGGGTGGCACGATGAGGTATACCACCAGGGCCATGACTCCGATGACAAAGAGCAGGGTCACTACTATCGACAGCACACGCGTGGGCACATGCAACTTATACTGCACAAAGGTCACGATGGGATAGAGCAGGTAGGCCAGCAGCCATGCTATGGCAAAGGGCAGCAGCACACTGCTCAGCTCGTTGATGAAATAGATGACGATGCCTACTACGGCAATAGCACCTATCCATCTGACGACGCGGTCGAAGGTGATGGGTTGTGATGTCATGGGTAAAAGGGTGGGGGGATATCGGTATCTACTTGTTGTCGTCGTTCTTGTTTTCGTTATTGTCGGCGATGGCTTTTTGGTAGCACTCGCGGCACAACGGTTCATACTCGTTGACCTCTCCGAGCAGCACGCGCCGGTCGTTGTCCACCAGTCGGTGACTCACATAGGCCAAGGCTCCGCAGTGCACACAGATGGCGTGCACCTTGGTCACATCGTCGGCAATGGCGCACAGTGCCGGCATAGGACCGAAGGGGCGACCTTGGAAGTCCATGTCGAGCCCTGCGATGATGACGCGAATGCCACGGTTGGCCAGCTCGTTGCATACTGCCGGCAGTTGGTCGTCGAGAAATTGCGCCTCGTCGATGCCCACCACGTCGATGTCTGAAGACAAGAGCAGGATGGCTGCCGACGAGTCGACAGGCGTGGAGGGAATGTGCTGTTGGTCGTGGCTCACCACATCCTCCTCGCTATAGCGCGTATCGATGGATGGCTTGAATATCTCCACACGCTGTTTGGCAAACTTGGCGCGCTTCATGCGCCGAATCAATTCTTCTGTCTTGCCCGAAAACATCGAGCCGCACACCACCTCAATGCGCCCTGGGCGGCGTGCCTCACCGAAAATGTTGTTCATATCGCCACAAAAGTAAGCAATCTGCCCGACCATTGCAAGCGCGAAAGTGAAAATTCTTTTCTTAAAAGTTGTGTTCACGGATTGCATTGTTTAATTTTGCACGCAATGGGAACACTATACATAGTACCCACGCCTATAGGCAACATGGAGGACATCACCCTCCGTGCGCTCCGGGTGTTGCGTGAGGCCGACCTCATCTTGGCAGAAGACACGCGCACCTCGGCACACCTCTTGCGTCATTACGACATTCACCGTCCCCTGCTCTCCCATCATAAATACAATGAGCACGGCACCTCGCAGACTGTGGTGGAGCGACTGCAGGGCGGACAGAATGTGGCACTCGTCAGCGATGCCGGCACTCCCGGTGTGAGCGACCCAGGCTTCTTTCTCGTGCGCGAAGCACTCGGAGGGGGCGTCCATGTGGAGTGCTTGCCTGGTGCCACAGCCTTTGTACCTGCTTTGGTGGCATCGGGATTGCCCTGCGACCGCTTTGTCTTCGAAGGATTCCTGCCGCAGAAGAAGGGGCGTCAGAGTCGGCTACAGGCACTCGCCGAGGAGACGCGCACTATCGTGTGCTACGAGTCGCCCCACCGGCTGCTCAAACTCTTGCAGCAGGCAGCCGACATCATGGGCGAAGAGCGGAAGGCATGCGTAGCAAGAGAACTCACCAAGATTCATGAGACTTACGTGAGGGGCACATTGCGAGAACTCGCCACCCATTTTGCCGACAACCCGCCGAGAGGAGAGATAGTGGTGGTGATAGAGGGCAAGGGAAAACGCGACAAAGCCGCTGCCGGTCAAGACAACGACAGCAACGATTGATGGAAGGAAAGGAACCAAAGTACGATGGAAAACATAAACACAAAACACACTGACACCACTTATATATATATAGGGCGCAGTCTTACCCTGTTGCTCCTTGCCGTGCTGTTGGCAGCCTGCGGTGAAGATAAGACCAAGCCTCAGCCCATCAACACCACCGCCGAAGACTCGCTGCGCAAGGTGATAGAGCAGCGCGAGAACGAGGTGAACGACATGTTTGCCACCCTCAACGAGATACAGGAGGGTTTCCGCCTCATCAGCGAGGCCGAGGGGCGTGTGGCACTTGCCGACAACAGCGAAGGCGGTGACCCCACCGAGCACATGAAGCGCGACATACGCTTCATACAGCGCCGCATGGAAGAAAACAAAAAGCTCATTGCCAAGCTACAGCAGCAGCAACGCGAGAGCTCCTTCCGCAGTGACGAACTGAAGCGCACCATCGAAAACATACAGGCACAGCTGGTAGAGAAAGACAAAGAACTCAACCGCCTGCGCACACAGCTGGCCGAAAAAGATGTGCACATCAACGAACTCGACAACGTGATAGCCGACCTCAACACCAGTGTGGAAAATCTGACCGAGGAGAGCAAGCAGAAGACTCAGACCATTGCCCAGCAGGAGAAGCAGATGCATCAGGCATGGTATGTGTTTGGCACAAAGAAGGAACTGCGAACACAGAATATACTTACCCGCGAAGGTGTGCTGCGGCAAAACTACAATAAAGGCTATTTCACGCAAATCGACACACGCGTCGACCGCGAGATAAAGCTCTACTCAAAATACGCCAAGCTGCTCACCAACCACCCCGCAGGCAGTTACTCCTTGCAGAAAGATGCCAACGGACAGTATGTCTTCCGCGTGGTCAACGCACAGCAATTCTGGCAGACGAGTCGTTACCTCGTCATCCTCGTGAAGTGAAAGTGAATGAATCCGGAAAGGCATGCTCTCATAACCTTATACCAACAAAACTTTTTAACTTAATATTATGAAACATTCGCTCATTCTCATGCCATTTCTGGCAGTCTTTATGCTGAGCACCCACGCTCAGGTGACAAGTCGGGAGAGCAACACCGTCATGCATCGGCAATACAGTGCTGCCTCGGAAACAGCCCTTGATGCACAGGTTGTCACAACGCAGGTTGCCAAAGCACCTGCTGCGACACCATGGTATACCTTTGCCAACAGCCACTTCTATCGCCGACCCTTAGGCTCCTTTTACCGTAGCAAAATAAACTACAGCACCTTCCTCGGCACGGTGATTATGATGCCGCCCTTCGTCGGTGGTACGCTCACCAATATGGCTCCCGATAAGACCGACACCAAATGGGTGAGCCACGACACGGGTGCCAACGATGGCCGCGATGTCACAATTGTAGACGATGAGGGCAAGCGCATCTTCGGCACCTATGCCAAACCCGATGGCGACCTCCACCTCTACGTGGGGCGCTCCGACGGCGGCGCGGCCTTCTTCGTGCCAGCCCTGAAGCAGAAAAGCACCAACGAGCTCTTTCATATAGGCTATGGTGCCAACTACACCATGGTGATGGGTGTCGACAGCTTCAGTCTCATGTCGCTCATGGACACCGGCGACAGTTACACAGGCTTCACCGACGTGGTGTGGATGGGACTGTATGGCAAGGAAGGCGAGCGCACAGCCTCGCGCGGAGGCGGTGCACGCTATCCCTGCAAGAGCCACTCGCTGCATCAGTACTATCCGCGTCCCCTCCATCCGCTGTGCATAGAGAAGATAGTATTCCAGTTTGTCACCGAGCATGCTGAAGAAGAAGCCGACCTGCAGCCCTTCTCTGGCACCGGTTACCTCGATGTCTACGTTGTAGGTGCCACTTCCGCCGACACGTTGGCACACATGATAATGGGCAACGAACATGTGACTGAACGCTACTACAATGCAGGCACACAGCAGTTTCTCGGCAGGATAGAAGCATTCAACATGGAGGAAGACATGTACTTCAATCAGTATGTCAAGCCCTTCGTGGTCGACGAAGACTTCTACGTGGTGGTATCAGGTTTTGAGAAGGATGACGTACACATGGGTATCATGCAGTCGAGCCTGAAAAACATGCCCTGGGACCAGTACAAATACTTCAGCGACGGCGTGAGTCCCACCTATCAGCACTACTATTTCCCTGAGACCGGCGATGTCTATCCGCCCGACGATATCTACAACATCAACAACGGCTACACCCAGAGCCGCGCTTATGGTGCCACTGAAGAAGACCGGCAGTACAACATGTTCCACTTCATCTCAGGATTCTTCGATGTGGTGACGCTCCACGACAGTCAATGCGACACCCTCACCGCCTCCGCCTCCGGACAGATGGTCTACGTGGGCAATGTCGACGGTAAGCACATCACGCTTGTCGGACCGCAGTGGAAGTCGTCGTGCCCCTATCAGTACGAAGGCAGCCGCGTGCCCAACTACACCTTTGAGGGCTTGCCCGACTGGGTCACCATCGAGAGCAACTACGACAACTTCTGGAACGGCGACAATCAGTGGGTGAATATTACCTTGCTGCGTGCCACAACGATGCCTGCAGACATCAGCGGGCGCATGGCCACGATCTACATCACGAGTGAGTTTGGCGCGCGTTCCGAGCCCATCGTGCTCATACAGGGCGACGTGACGGGTATCGTGGAAGCCACCACCGAGACCAACACAGGCAGTGCCAACAAAGCACTCTACAATCTCGCCGGCCAACGTGTAGGCAACGACTACAAGGGTGTAGTCATCTGCAACGGAAAGAAGTATGTCAAGCAATAATCCGGCAGTACACTGATATTCCGGCGGCCGGCATCATGGCTGACTGCCGGAATAATTTTTCGCAAACAATTCAAAAGAGCATGCTGTAAAGAAAAAAGCGTGCAGACAGGGCGAAGAAAACCTCAAAAAAACTTGTGCGTTTCCAACCAAAGATATACTTTTGCGGGAGAAAATCCTAGAAGTTCCCGACAGCATGACAAAATATTGACGTTTACTATAGAAAATCACTCTTTTATTCATTAATCAATCAATTATTATGAAAAAATCTCTACTTCTCATGACAGCTATTGTTGCTGGCGCAACGATGGCTACTGCTCAGGTGAAGGTCAACATGCCCGCCGTACAGAGCAGTCAGAACATGGACGTAGCCCTGAAGGCTGCCCCCGCCGTCAAGGCAGTGAGCACCGACGAAGTGGCCGACGCTCCTATGTACAACCAAAGCAATGGTAACTACTACCATCGCGAATGGGGTACCTACTACGTAAACGTGACCTACACTGACCAAGAGAAGAATCAGCACTCAGGTCTGTGGCTCGTTACCGCCCCGTTCACCCAGTTGAAGTTCCACAACATGGCTGCCGACAAGACCAAGACTGCCTGGATGTGCTGGAATCGCTCGGCAGGCCGCATGGTCGATTTCACTCCCGATGAGAACGGCGACTATGTGCTCACTCCCTCCAAGGGGCTGAACGCCAGCGCCTACTACATGCCTATCACACGCATTGCCGACGACGCCAGCAGCGACACATTCTATCTGGGCCGTCTGATTGGCAATCCCGACTATTGCTACGTACAGGCTTACGACTCCATCGGCGGCCAGAACTATTCGCTCACCGACAACAATGTTGCCTATGGCTACTTCTCCAACTTCGGTGCTAATGTTAAAGGTAGCTTCTTTGGCTCCAACGCAGGCGAATCCTCCATCGGCAACTGCACGAAGGTGTATCAGTACTATCCGAAACCCATCGCTCCCATGGTAGTGGAGAGAATACAGTTTGGTGGCTGGACCTTCAACCGTGCCAACGAGGAAGGCACCCTCAAGCCCTTCTCCGATGACGGCTACCTGACCGTGAAGCTTGTTCGCGGACAAGACCCCAACGGCACCGATATCATCGCTGAGATGAAGGTGAACAACGACAACCTCACCGCCAACTCTGGCGAGTGGAATGCTACCGTGGAAGGTTGCTACAATACCATTGAAGCCTATCAGACTGAGGAAGATGCCTTCGGCAACCTCAACCTCAAGCCCATCGTTATCGACGATGAGTTCACACTCGTTATCGACGGCTTCGATCCCGAAAAGGCCGACATAGGTATCGGCTGCACCGAACAGACGAATCTCTATTGGGAGGGTGCTCGCGCAGCCACCGACCCCATCCGTCCCACCTATGCTGTATATAGCAGCAACCCCAACTCCCCTTATCGTATTCAGTCCTGCAATGCCCGTTTCTACTTCGTGGGTATGTTCGACGTTGTCAACATCGTGAGCGGTGAGGAAGTAACTGCTCCTGTAGCCGGTGGTCGTTGCACCTTCGTAAGCGATGGTTCCACCTATGTAGGTCCTCAGTTCCAGTCCACACGTGAGTGGCTCCCTGAGGGAAGCCGCGTAGCCAACTACCAAGTTGAGGGTCTGCCCGACTGGCTGACCGTTTCGCAGTGCATCGCTTCCAACTACAATGCCGATGCCGGTTGGGTCAACATCCTCGACCTCAACGCAGAAGCACTGCCCTCAAGCGAAACAGGCCGTATGGCTCAGTTCACCATCACCAGCGAGTATGGTGCAAAGTCGCAGGTTGTCACTGTTATCCAAGGCGATGTCACCGGCATCACCACCATCGACAACAAGGCTGAGAACACCGGCAACGGTGCTGTCTACAACCTCGCCGGCCAGCGCGTCAACGACAGCTACACTGGCGTAGTGATTGAGAATGGCAAGAAAGTCATCAAGAAGTAATACGCGCTGAAGCGCTTTTACATCGCGACACAGTAGTGCGGAGTCCTCAAACTCCGCACTATTTTTGTTGTGTACCGGGGGGACGCCCTGTGGTGCTCCCCTTGGATGAACAGACAGTGCTAAGTGATTTTTTCTTGTGAAACATTTGTTAGTTGCGAAAACATTTCTTATATTTGCAACATTCACAGCGGGTAACATCAACTTTCAGTCACGTTGTATCTTGTGCTCGCACACCATATTCCGACACTTTTAACCACGGACACTTCCATTATCAGACACACCAAATTATTATTTAACCAAAACCACTGTTTTATGAAGAAATCACTACTTCTTTTGGCCATGGTAGCCACCGCCACCGTTGCCACCGCTCAGGTGCAGAAGAGCACACAGGAGCAAGCGCTCTCTCAGATGGCTCTCCACACACCGCAGCTCAACATGGTTGCTCCCGAAGCAACATGCACCGACGACATCACCTTCAAGGCCTCAGGTCCCAAGAAGAGCGTGGCCGACAAGGTGTTCTTCACCCGTCCTTGGGGAACCTACTATCGCAGTAACCTCTCTTGGACCGATTGGACAGGTACTGTTCTGAAAGTGCCTGGCGCTACCGACATCGTGCTCACCAACCGCTCCGCAGACAAGAGTGCCTCAACATGGGTTGCCAGCAAGCTGAGCACCAACGCCTACTCCAACGTTGACGAAAACGGCAATGCCGTAGTGCGTCTCGCCCGTTCCAACGGTTATGTGTACTACCTGCCCGCCATGATGGCTGGCGATACCATGTCCTTCAGCCTTGGTCTGGATGTCGACCGCATGTACTACGAGCCCACCGACAGCCTCTCGCTCATGACACTGCAAGATACACGCTATGTCTACACAGGCTTCTCCAACACCGGCTACTTCGGACTGAAGGGTAAGGACGACCCCTGGAACCTCACTGTTAACGGTGTCACACGTCCTGCCACCGTGGCTCGTCTCGTTCAGCCGTATCCCCAACCCCTGCGCCCCTACTGCCTCTACAATCTGCAGTTCAATGCCGAGGGTATGCCTTGCACTGCTGAGGAGATGACCCCCATCTTCAAAGGCGATGCACACCTCGACATCTACTTCATCGGCACACAAGACAAAGACACTCTCGGACACATGACTGCCGGAGCCGCCGACACCATTGGCTATACCTACAACGTGGGCGTAGAGCGTGCTACCTCCACAGTGGTCGCTGCCCAGTATGAGGAAGACGCTTTCGGTAACCTGGTGGTGAAACCTATCATCCTCGACAAGCCCTTCACCCTCGTCATCGATGGTTTCGACCGTGAAGGTGTGGAGTGCGGTATCTATATGACCGCTCAGACCAACGTGCGCTGGGAGCGCCACGACGTTGTGGCCGACGCTATCCGTCCCACTGTGGTACAGCCTAAGTTCATCGATACTGAAGGTGGCTATCGCTATCCGCTCGACAATATCTCCAGCGGCTACTGGCAGTATAGTGCCACAGGCAACAGCTATTCAATGGTTACCTATCTGAATGGTTTCTGGGATGTTGTCGACGTAATTGCCGGCGACCAGCTCACTGCTCCCGTAGCAGGCGGACGCTGCACCTTCGTAAGCGATGGCTCCACCTTTGTAGGCCCGCAGTACCAGTCCACCCGTCCTTACATTGAGGAAGGCAGCCGCGTGCCCAACTACCAAGTAGAGGGCCTGCCCAGCTGGCTCAGCATCACACAGAACATCGATGCCAACTACAACGCCGACGCCGGATGGGTCAACATCCTCGACCTCAATGCCGAGGCTCTGCCCAATGGTGTTTCCGGTCGTGTGGCTCAGTTCACTATCACCAGCGAGTTTGGTGCCAAGTCGAATGTTGTCACTGTCGTTCAGGGTGATGCTACCGGCATCACCACCATCGACAACAAGACTGGGAATACAGGCAACGGTGCCATCTACAACCTTGCAGGCCAGCGCGTCAACGACAGCTACAACGGCGTAGTGATCGAGAATGGCAAGAAAGTCATCAAGAAGTAAGCATGCGCGCTGAAGCGTTTTCACATTGCTACATTGAAGTGCGGAGCCGTCAAGCTCCGCACTTTTCCTTTATACAAACTCCTGCTCAGCAGTCGCTGAGTCAGCGGCAGTATCCTGCAACACTTTTCCGATATCATGCAGAAGGGACACATAAGATGGGAAAAAGCGACGGAATGTTTGCGAAAACCTGAAAGTTTCGTACATTCGCTCGTCAATCCTAATAATCTCTACTATTATGAAGAAAACACTACTTCTCAGCACTTTGCTCGTCAGTGTGCTAACAGTGTGCGCTCAGGTGTCGCAACGTGAAACAGATATGCCGCTTGTGCGCTATTCTCAGCACATCGGCGTGCTCGACATGCCCATGGCAGTCCCGCAATGCTCCGACGATGCTACCGCCGCAGTGCCCGTGCGTCGCAAGAGCGTGGCCGACGGCGTGTATTTCACACGTCCGTGGGGTACTTTCTATCGCAGCAACCTCTCTTGGACCGGCTTCACCGGCAGTATTCTGAAAGTGCCCGGCGCTACCGATGTGGTGCTCACCAACCATTCGGCACACAAGGATAATACACACTGGACCATCAGTAAAGACAGCACCACGCCCTTTACCAACACAGATGCCGAAGGCAATGCTGTCATTCGTGGCGTGCGCGCCAATGGCCTGGTCTACACACTTCCTGCCCTCCATGCCGATGGAGCAGAAACGTTCTGTCTCGGGCTGGATGTCGACCGTATGTTCTACGAACCCACCGACACCTTCCAGCTCATGACACTGCAAGACACACGCTACACCTACAGCGGATTCAACGATGGGTGTTTCTTCGGACTATATGGAAAGGAAACAACCTGGAACATCACTGTCAATGGTGTTACCCGTCCGGGAGAGACGTTTCGCTTGATTCAGCAATATCCCGAGCCGCTGCGCCCTTTCTGCCTGCATAGTTTGCAGTTCACGGCTCAAAGTATGAAGTGCACCGCCGACGACCCGCATCCCATCTTTAAGGACGATGCTTGTCTCGACATCTACTTCATCGGCCGTGAGAGTGGCGATACGCTCGGCCACATGACAGCCTCTGCCTACGACACACTGAGCTACACCTATAATGCCACACTCGAGCGTGGCGTGTCTGTGGTGCAGGTGGCGCAGACAGAAGAAGACTGGTTTGGCAATCAGACAGTGAAACCCATTATCCTCGACGAAGCTTTCACGCTGGTGATGGAAGGCTTCGACCGCGAAGGCGTAGAGTGCGGCATCTACATGACGGCACAGGGCAACCTGCCCTGGGAACGCCACGACATCGTCAGCGATGCCATCGTGCCCACGCGCGTACAGCCGAAATATACCGATGAAGAAGGAGGCTATCGCTATGCCTACGACAACATCACGAGCGGATATTATCAGTTTACCGCCGGCACGAGAAGTTATTCCATGGTCAACTATCTGAACGGCTTCTTCGATGTGGTGGATGTAGTGGCCGGCGACAGCCTGACGGCACCCGCCGCCGGAGGCAGGTGCACCTTCGAGAACGGAGGCACTGCCTATATAGGGCCGCAGTATCAGTCTACACGCCCCTACATCTTTCCCGACAGCCGTACGCCCAAATACACCGTCGAAGGCCTGCCCGGCTGGCTGACCGTGGAAGGCAACTTCGACAACAACTACAACACCGACAACGCATGGATCAACATCCTCTCCCTGCAGGCAGAGCCGCTGCCCGAGGGCGTGGCGGGACGCAAGGCCGAGCTCACCATTGTCAGCGAGTATGGAGCCAAGTCGGAGATTGTTACAGTCGTACAGGGCGATGCCACAAGCATCACCACCATCGACAACAAGAGTGAGGGCACGGGCAATGGAACCGCCTACAACCTCGCAGGCCAGAGAGTCAACAGTGCTTACACCGGCGTAGTGATAGACGGTGGAAAGAAAATCATCAGAAAGTAAATCACAGGTGAAAACAGAAAGGTGTACCGGCCTCGGGTTAGTACACTTTTTTTGCATAAAACCTTTGCGTCCACGAAATAAGCATTACCTTTGTTCGCACATCACAGGCAACACACAAGGTTGAGGTGCTTTCCCCTCAGCCGGTGTTTGTGGGTAGTGTGTAAGAAAAGATAAACAAAATAATATGAAAACACGCAAATTGTTATTGTTGGTCTGCTCGCTGTGTAGCCTGACAAGTTTCTCACAACCTTCCATGTCAACTACTGCCGATGTTTCTTCTTCGGCTTCCAACTATCTGCCCCGCATCAGCGCAGCCACACGCGGCACCCTCAAAGCGCAGGGCTCCCCGCAGCAGGCTCCCGAACTGATGCGCGACCCCTACTACCACCGCGACTTCGGCACCTACTACATCAACTATCGCCGTGAAGTGTTCAGTGGCGGTGTGGGACAGTGGGTTGACGGCATGTACCTCATGACGGCACCTTTCACACAGCTGATGTTCACCAATATGGCTTCCGACAAGAGCAAAACCGTGTTCAAGTGCTACAACAGCTTCTACAAGGTGTACATCGACTTTGCCAAAGACATCTTCGACAACTACTCCATGACACCCACCAAGGGCTCCAACTACTACATCCCCATGGTGATGCCCAGCGAGGGTGAGCCTGGCGACACCTTCTATGTGGGCCGCAATATCGGCTACTCCGACTACGTATATACCACCACGCGCGACACCATGGGCGGCGAACTCTTCTCGCTCACCGACAACTACTACGCCTACGGCTACTTTGCCGACTTCGGCGTGGGCACCGAAGGCAGCTTCTATGGTTCCAACCGCGGCAACACACCCATCGGACACTGCACACGTGTATACCAATACTACCCTAAACCCATCAAGCCGCTGGCCATCAGTAAGATAAAGTTCTCCGGCTACAGCTTCAACCGCACCGATGCAGCAGCAAGCATCCTTCCCTTCGACGGCGACGGATGCCTCACCATCAGCATCCTACGCGGCGACAACCCCAACGGCACCGACATCATAGCACAGATGAAGGTCGACAACAGCAACATCGTGCTCAGCTACTACGACGACGTGGTGGGAGCCACCTACCATGAGATAGAGGCAACGCCCGCCGACGCAGACGGTGAAGGCAACATCGTGGCCAAACCCTTTGTCGTAGACGACGAATACACCCTCGTCATCGATGGATTCTCGCCCGATAAGGCCGACATCGGCATAGGCAACACCGACCAAAGCAAGGTGTACTGGGACGGCGACCGCAGCGACACAGCACCCGTACGCCCCACACATGCCGTCTACACCGATGGCACCGACTACACCATGCCCGCCAACAATGCACGCATCTACTTTGATGGCTGCTACGACGTGGCCAACGTAATAGGCAGCACCACGCTCACAGCACCCGCAGCAGGCGGAGCATGCACCTTTGAGGCAAACGGCAACACCTACTATGGACCGCAGGTGCAGACTTCGCATGCATATATCAATAGTGTCAGCGGCGAACCCAACTATCGGTTGGAAAACCTGCCCGAATGGCTCACCATCGAACGCTGCGCCACCAACAACTACAACTCCTCAGGCAGTTGGACACAGGTGTTCATCGTCAATGCCGAGGCATTGCCGGCAGGCCTCTCCGGCCGTACAGCACAGGTGAAGGTTGTGAGCGACCTCGGCGCATGCAGCCAGGTGATTACCTTCCTGCAAGGTGATGCCACGGGCATCACCACCATCGACGACAAGGCCGACAACACTGGCAATGCTGCTGTCTACAACCTTGCCGGACAGCGCGTGGGAGCCGACTATCGCGGCATCGTGGTGCAGAAAGGGAAGAAAATACTCGTCAGATGATACACCTACAGATTTTTGCCTCATGACCACAATTCCCGGTTTCCGCCTTCTGATGGCCACACTCTTTGGCCTCACTGCCGTAGCCTCCTCCCTGTCGGCCCAATCAGTTGATGAGTCAACAGCCGTGGCAGTGGGCACTGGCGTTGCTCCGCGTTGTATCGTGTGCAACAGTGCCGACATGCCAGTCCCCGAACTGCGAAAGAATAAAGCCAACGGCAACTACTACACCCGCCACTTCGGCACCTACTATCGCAATACGAGCTACGACGGCAACCTGAGCACCAATACCACCATTGTGTCGGCTCCCTTCACGCCACTCACCTTCACCAACAGAAATGCCGCAGGCGTGGCTGCTCAGTGGCAATGCTACGACCGTGGTGCTTCTGCATGGAATGATGCCACCCCCGATGCCGATGGCAACTACACCATGACACCCTCAAAGGGGTTCTTCACCACCAATAATCAGGTGCCTGCCCTCCTACTCAACGGCGAGCGATTCCATTTCGGACAATTCTCGGGCCTTGACGCATCGGGGCAGCCGTTATGGAGCGCCAATGCTGCCAATGCCAACATCGTCACTGCCGACAACCTTGGTGTGGGACTAATGTCACTCACCGACAATGTGTTGGTATATGGTGCCTTTGTCAACAGCCAGGGAAAGCGTGGTGCCTTCTATGGCAGCAGCGAGCCAGGCTATGGCATGTCGGTGTGTAAGGCGGTATGGCAATACTATCCGCAACCCATCCGCCCCATGGCGCTGAAGAGCATACGATGGATGGGCAACTCTTTCAACCTCGACGGCCCCGGGAGTGGTGGCGACACCATCCCTATCAAAGATGGCTATGCCTTGCACGCCTACATCATCGCCGGCAACGACCGGGCCGGCACCGACACGCTGGCAAAGGCCGACATCACCAATCAGCAAGTGCTAAGCCGATGGTGGAATACAGGAATGAATACCTGGTACTTCACCTACGAGGTGTCTCTCAGCGTGCGCAATGCCCAGGGACAGTGGGAAGAAAAACCCGTGGTAATCAATCAACCCTTCACCCTCGTGCTTGAAGGGTTCGACGACGACAACGTCGATGTCGGTATCGACAATGTGCATCAGCAGAGCCTCTACTACGAGTCCGACCGCAGTGCCGACCTCGCCACGGCACAGTCGTGGGGCATACCGCCCACGCTCATCACCTATGGAGGTACATCCATATTCTGGGTGCTCGGCAACAATGCGCGCATCTTCTTCGATGCCATGTTCGATGTAGTCAACGTGGTAAGTGGCGACAGCCTGTATGTGGGTAGTGACGGCGGACGCTGCTGGACCCTCTCAGAGGCACAGCGCGTAGAGGGACTTCGCTACCAGTCGAGCCGTGCTTACAAGACGTCGGGCGTGCCCACCCCAAACTATAGTGTGCAGGGCTTGCCCGAGTGGTTGCGCATAGAGAGCAACGACAAAAGCAAGTATTTCTCTTCCAGTAACTGGGTCAACACCCTTCACCTCGTTGCCGGCCCACTCCCCGAAGGACTTAGCACGCGTCATGCCGACATACGCATAACAAGCGAGCTGGGTGCCGAGTCGCAAATGGTGCGCGTTGTGCAAGGCGATGCCACGGGCATCACCACACCCGAGGCAAGCACCGGCGGCACCACCCCGTCGCCAGCCTACAACCTTGCCGGACAGCGCGTGGGAGCCGACTATCGCGGCATCGTGGTGCAAGATGGTAAGAAACACATCGTGCGGTAAACCCGTAGGAGCGCAGGATAATAGGAGGGGCTTCAACCCCTCCCGTTCTCCATACCCCTATACACTCTGTAATGTAAAGGCTGAATTAAAATTTTTAATTCTTTTTA
The DNA here is from genome assembly GCA_017940185.1 of Bacteroidaceae bacterium. Classification (GTDB taxonomy): domain Bacteria; phylum Bacteroidota; class Bacteroidia; order Bacteroidales; family Bacteroidaceae; genus Prevotella. Next base: position 51,576 of record JAGAZE010000038.1, read on the forward strand.
TTTGCAGTTTTCCGCAATGTCCTTATCTTTGCAGTGCATTATTCGCCCCCCCCCCATTTATAAAATAGAAAAAAAATAATCTGGAAAAACACACCAAGAATACACCTGTAGCTCCGACTGCTCCACGATAGCACCGTTTATTCCGTTACCATGAAACAGCCCTGCCATATCTGCCTTCTTCCTGTACCTGCTGAGCAGCATTGCGCCCGTGCTGTTTTAACATTTATTTACCCCCCCCCCCGAATTTAAGAAATCTTAACGCAAAAACAGCCCTTTGGAGTGAGCCTATTGCTCCGAAAGGGCAGCATTGTGTCCGCATGGCAACGCCTGCCGTGCGGGCTTTTCTGTGTGGACGTATTCGGAAAACTCTGAAAACTCCGAAAACTCCGAATACTCTGAAAACTCTGAATACTCCGAAAACTCTGAATACTCCGAAAACTCTGAATACTCCGAAAACTCTGAATACTCCGAAAACTCTGAATACTCCGAATACTCCGAATACCCCACCAACCCTTTCTTCAACCAAAGAAAGATTATATCACACAATATATATAACATATAAATCATAACTGAATATACAATGAGCAAGTTAAGCACAATGCTGTCTTTTAGCGAATTGCACGATTTGAAGTTGCCCGCCGACTCACGTCCCGTCTCACCGGCCGACGCTCCCGATGGCAGGAAACCATACGCTTCGCCCGAGATAGTGATACACAGGCATCACTCGCCCGTGCTACCCCTGATGGCATCGAATGCGCATATCGGCGACGGCTTCGACCAGAACGACGACATCAGTGGCGGCAACACCTCCGGAGACGGTTTCGTGGGTGAAGACATCGGCACGGGAGGCGGAGGAAATCCCGGCGGCGGCTTCGATGGCGAAGACATCATCTGGGGAGTACCGGCAAGGAGCAACAGTATGTTCAACGACCATGCCGATTAGCATGCAACAGTAAGTACAACAACATAAACCATACCATTCGTTATGAAAAAACAGACAATCCCTCACATTTCCGGCATGTTGCTTCTTGCATGTGCCACCCTGCTGACAGGCAGCGCGCTGGTGTCGTGCTCGAGCGATGAGTTCCCGGAGCAGACTCCCGTTGAAGACTTCAGCTTCACTATCACCGCCCGCGGCACGCAAGGGGCTGGCGGCAGCTCGGCCAAGGCCGCTGACTTCGACGATGAAGACAGCGACAATGAGGCGGCATCCCCGCTGGCACTGCTCGTGCATGGCGAAGAAGACATCAATCCCGAAGGATGGAACGACCCGCAGGCCGAGTCGCTTACGGCAAAGATGACAGACTTCGCCACGCGCATGAAGACACTCTATCGCTACGACGGCAACAACAACTACCTCAGCGTGACCTGGAAGGCCGGCGACAAAATCGGTATCAAGACCGTTGCCAATGCCGCCAACAACACAAAGGAGTGGACCATGCTCACCCTCGATGCGGGTGCCGGCAACACGGTGGCCACCTTCGAAGGTCTGGCCTACTCGCGCAACGACCTGCTGCCCGAGGGGTCGCAGAACATCGTGGCGGTGTATCCCTACTCGGCAGACGGCTCCTACGACTTCAACGTGCAGCCGGGCACCATCGCCGGACTGGGCGACTTCGACGTGCGTGCCGACAACGGCGAACTGAACAATGCCAACGTGGCTGACCTCTATTTCAAGACGAAGATTTCCGTACTGCGCATCGCCAAGGAGTTCTTCGACCTGGGTGAGGACACCAAGACCAAGGGCAAGAGTGAGCTGACCGTCACCGTCAGCGGTGCCGGACTGGGTAACCACCTCGCCGACGTGTGCTCCGACGACGAGACGGCCACGGCAGGCTCCATCACAGCCACCGTGACTGTCGATGCCACATCGGGCAAGCCCCTGGAAGATGTCTTCCTCGCCTTCGTGCCCATCGACACCGATGTGTCGCTCTTCAACGTCGAGATACAGTCGGGCAACGACGTCAACACCTACAGCATGTACAATTTCCATAAGAGCCATTTCGAGACGGGCAAGATGTACAACCTCAAGCATCCGGGCACCGATGTGTCGGAACAGTGCATCGACTTCAAGGACGCGGTGGCCGAAGCCATCTGCCTGCAGAATTTCGACACCGACGACAACGGCTGCATCTCCTACCGCGAGGCACGCTCGGTGACCTACCTCGGCACCGCCTTCCGAGGATCAGACATGCGCTACTTCCCCGAACTGCAATACTTCAACGCCCTCACAATGATATCGGCCAACGCATTCAACGGATGCACAAAGTTGGAGGAAATAGGTATACATGACGGAATAAAAATAATAAGTAATAGTGCGTTCTTCAGTTGCACATCGCTTGCCACTCTCCCCTCGCTGGCAAATGTCACCGAGATAGGTGCGGACGCGTTCCAAGGTTGCACGTCGCTTGCCAATATCCCTTCACTTGCAAATGTTACAACGATAGGTAATCAAGCGTTCTACGATTGCACATCGCTTGCTACTCTCCCCTCCCTGGCAAATGTTACAACGATAGGTGATCGAGCGTTCGAAAATTGCAAGTCGCTTGACAATCTTCCCGAATTGACAGCTTGTACAACGATAGGTGAGAGAGCATTCTTCGGTTGCCAATCATTAACATCTGTATCCGCTCCACTACTGACGGAAATCCCCGCTTACGCATTCTGGTACTGTTTCAATTTGTCAAATGTTTCCGGTCCTAATGTAAAAAGAATTTCTTATTATGCATTCTGCAATCTCTTTAATATGAGTAATCCTACACGACTCTATCCAACATTAAATTTCCCAGTGTTAGAGGAATTGGCTACCGAAGCCATCGGTTTTAACTCGTATTTTGGTGATTATAGTGGCACACTAATATTGCCTAGTACTTTAAAAAGAGTTCAATATGATACCGGTGAAGTTCTGTCAGCATTTATGACAGAGAATTTATCAATATATTGTTATGCGACAACACCACCGACGGTGATAGATGGTGATGGAAATATCAATACTAAAAATGATGCAAATTACGTAGGAGACGTACCATTCATACCCAGTTCATGCACGCTATACGTCCCTGCTGCCAGTGTAAACGCTTATAAAACAGCCTTATGGTGGAGAACGATTGCTTCCCAAATTCAAGCAATCCCATAGCGTTTGCCTGCTTGCCTGACACACGTCGGAGCCACAACATTTATCATTATAGTTTTTTTATTAGTTTCTTAGCATCGTCCCTCCTTCGTGAGAAGGGGGGCGGTGTGTTTTTTGCGGGTAGGATAGCTAACGAATGGCTTGTGTCCGATTGTCTGCTTTCTTCATATTGTCCGTGCTCTCTGTGCTTTCCGTGCTTTCCGTGCTTTCCGTGTGCCACTATCACCGCCATGGTGTGGTATCAGGCTTTGCTGCGGCGCACTTGGAAAAACTGCTGCATCAGCGCAGCACATTCGTCGTGGAGCACGCCTGCCGTCACCTGTGTCTTCGGATGCAGCACGCCGTGGGTGCAGGTGGTGTAGCCCCGCTTGGGGTCGGGAGCACCATAGACGATGCGTTTCAGCTGTGCCCATCCCAGCGCGCCGGCACACATCGGACACGGTTCCACGGTGACATATAGTGTGCAGTCGGTGAGGTATTTCCCTCCCAAAGCGCTGGCGGCTGCCGTCAGTGCCAGCATCTCGGCATGGGCAGTGACATCGCCCAGACGCTCTGTCATGTTATGCGCACGCGCAAGGATACGACCGCCGGCCACCACTATGGCACCGATGGGCACCTCGCCTTCGGCATAGGCTGCCTCGGCCTCGGCCAATGCCTTGCGCATCATGGCTTCGTCGGTCTGTCGTTGTTCTTCTGTCATCGTATTCCCCGTTGTCGGCTGCCCATCTGTGAAAAGCGCAGCGTGGTTATGCCCTGCAAATATAAGCGCAATTATTGGAAGTGCCGGCAAAAGTGCCTATTTAAATAAACAATGTAGATTTTCGATAAATAGTTTGTTGTATAAAAGATTTCGTTTAATTTTGCAACGAAACGTTATTGCTGTAAAATTTACAAGCGTAAAATTCTATGAAAAAGTTCTATGACAGAGTGCTCGAAATGGCCGAGCTTAGGGAAATGCAACGTCAGGCGTACCACGATTATTCACGATTTGTCGTGCTTACAGGCCGTAGACGTGTGGGTAAGACAAGCCTTGTATATAGACTTATCAGTGAGACGCAGAAAGATGCCTCTGGTCTCTACTTCTTTGTTAGCAGAAAGACGGAGGCCATGCTCGTAAGAGCTTTTGCACAGGAGGTTCGCGAAAAGCTCGGGGAGTTCGTTCCTGATGGAATAAATTCGTTTCGTGAACTCTTTCAGATGATACTGGAGATTGGAAAACGTAAGAAGTTCACCCTCTTTATTGATGAGTTTCAGGAGTTTGATAATATCGATGTTGGCATCTTTAGTGACATACAGGAGCTATGGGACAAATACAAGAAGCTGACCAACGTTTGTCTGATAGTATCAGGCTCTATATTCCGCATGATGGAAAAGATTTTCAAAGAAGAAGAACAACCCCTCTTTGGCAGGGATGACTGCACAATTAAGCTGAAGCCTTTCACAACGGAGACCATAAAGGAAATACTCGGTGACTACAAGCCCCAATATACTTCAGAAGATCTTCTTGCTCTTTGGACTATTACCGGTGGGGTGGCCCGATACATCGAACTCCTCATGAACAACAGATGTACAGACGTAAAAAAGATGATCCGCTACGTCTGTTCAAGCGGCGAAAGCTACTTCGTGGACGAAGGGAAAAAGATACTCATCCAGGAGTTTGGCAAGCAGTATGGCACGTATTTCAGCATTCTTGATCAGATAGCCCACGGTGATGTTACGCAAAGCGAGATAGAAGGGGCCTTGGGAATGAAAAGTCTCGGCGGACAAATGAAGTTGTTGGAAGAGAAATACGGCATTATCAAGAAGAAACGTCCGATTGGTGCTAAAGAAGGTAGCCAGACAGTGCGATATGAAATACAAGACAACTTCTTTCGTTTCTGGTTTCGCTACATTCACAGATACGCTGCTCTTATCGAACTACAGAATATGCCTGCATTGGAGAAAATCATGACCGACGACTACACCACATTCTCTGGTATAGCCTTGGAAAGTTGGTTTCGTCAGAAGATGATGGAGAGCTGTCAATACAAGCAGATTGGCGGCTGGTGGCAACCGAATGGTGTAAACGCAAAGGGCAACAAAGATGATTTTGAGATTGATATTGTAGCCGAAACGCTTGAAGGCAACGTGGAAGTGTATGAGGTGAAGCGCAATCCCCAGAAGTACTCACCTGCCCGACTGGAAGAAAAAGTAGCAGAAATGAAGCGACGCATATTTCGTGGCAAAGAAGTAAAACAGAGGGGGCTGTCTATGGAAGATATGTAGGAATGGGGCTTTTGGAGAGGTGCAAAGCCATATTGGTCGTGTCATTTGAAGTATGGGCTTAATCGAAGAAATAGCACACCTTGTATTTGTTGCCAAATATAAGCGCAATTATTGGAAGTGCCGGCAAAAGTGCCTATTTTTGCAATGACAACTTGTGCCCGACACTTCTGCTTTCATGCCCGACGTATATTCCATACACCTTGCGGAGACCGACTCCACCAACCGCTATCTGCTCGATGCCTATCGTGCAGCGGCTGATGATGCCCCTCTGCGAAAAGCGGAGGTTGTGGTGGTGCGTGCCGACTTCCAGACGGCCGGACGCGGACAGGGCAGCAATCGTTGGGCGAGCGAACAGGGGAAAAACCTGCTCTGCTCCATCCTCATGCAGCCAAGGGGAGTGATGGCTGCGCAGCAGTACATCCTCTCTATGGCAGGTGCGCTCGCTCTCTTCGATGTGCTCAAACCGCTCGGCGAGGGTTTCACCCTGAAATGGCCCAACGATGTCTACTGGCACGACAGCAAACTCAGCGGCACGCTCATTGAGACGACGCTGAAGGGTAGCTGCATAGAGGCGTGCATCTTCGGCATCGGGCTCAACGTCAACCAGCAGCACTTCCCTGCCGACGTACCCAACCCCGTCAGTCTGCGCCATATCGTAGGCGTCGATACCGATGTGTGCCACTGGCTCGACAGCATCGTGACAGCATTCCGTCAACGTATGGATGCTGTCAACAGTGGGGCTTACGCCGCCCTGCGCGCCGACTACCATGCAGCACTCTACCGCCGCACGGGCACGCATGCCTATCGCGACAGCCAAGGCATATTCCGCGCCACCATGCAGGGCGTGGCAGACGACGGACATCTGCTCCTGCGCGACACAGAAGGCACGCTGCGACGCTATGCCGTGAAAGAGGTGGAGTACATACTGTGATAGAGTAATCAACAACAAACACACAATACTCATGAAACGTTTCAACCGAATACTTCTCAAGCTCAGCGGCGAGAGCCTGATGGGCGCTCAGGGCTACGGCATCGACAGCGGACGGCTGGCCGATTATGCCCGACAGATAAAAGACATTCACACCATGGGCGTGCAGATAGGCATCGTCATCGGCGGCGGCAACATCTTCCGCGGCATGAGCGGCGCAGCCAAAGGCTTCGACCGCGTGAAGGGCGACCAGATGGGCATGCTCGCCACCGTTATCAACTCCCTCGCATTATGTTCAGCCCTCAAGGCTGAGGGCGTGCCCAGTCAGGTGCTCACCGCCATACGCATGGAGCCCATAGGTGAGTTCTACAGCAAGGACCGCGCCCTCGAGGCCCTCGAGGCCGGCAAGGTGTGCATCTTCTCCGGTGGCACGGGCTCACCCTATTTCACCACCGACACGGGCTCCTCGCTGCGCGGCATCGAGATAGAGGCCGACGTGATGCTGAAAGGCACACGCGTCGACGGCATCTACACTGCCGACCCGGAGAAAGACCCCACGGCGGTGAAGTTCGACGAGATAAGCTACGACGAAGTGCTCGCACGCGGACTCAAGGTGATGGATCTCACCGCCGTGGTGATGTGCAAGGAAAACGGCTTGCCCATCTATGTCTTCAACATGGATCGGTTCGGCAACCTCCGCCGTGTGATGGAAGGCGACAACATCGGCACCCTCGTGCATCCGTAAATACACGCCTCGCCTACCATTTCCCACCAAGCGCGCTACACAAACAACTGTCCTGTGGCTGCGGATAGTGACACTTTGCAATATCGGGCAATATCGGCGAGGGTGGCACCATTGCCCGCCAAGCCATAGAAGTTGTCCTCGCTCACGAGCACGTACTCCCATTCGCGTCCCATTCGCTGTATGGGCTTCAGTTCGTTGACCTTACTCGTCCATTCCACCGCCGCGGTCTGCTTCTGCCGCACATTCCTGTCTTGTATTTTGTCGTTGCCTTTCGTCTCTATCAGATACACTTTCTCCTTGGTTGCGACAATAAAGTCGGGATGATAGGTGGCCATGAGTCCGTCGCTGCGCATGTAGTAGATGACAGCAAACGGGTGCATATTCTCGCTGATTTTCAAGAAGCGTTCCACCGCTCCGTCTTTGTCCAGAAATTCTATGAACGCCCTTTCCAATCCTCCGCCCTGCGTGGGATAGCCTCCTCACTCTTCTATCAGAATTGCCATTTTGCCTGCACGCTTGCACCAAACGCGATAACGACCTGACCTTCAGTGCGCTGCGAGGTGTAAGCGTTTTTTTTTGCTTACACTCGCCTGCACTCGCCTGCAACATCTACGACAAACGATGGGGTCTTGGCAGGAAACAGCGCAGCGCAAGTGTAGCCCAATTGCAGTGTGATTGGGCTTTACTTGCATTGCAATTGGGCTTTACTTGGGTTGTGATTGGGCAACACTTGCATTGCAATCGGGCAATACTTGGAGCGTGATCAGGCAATACTTGCCAAGAAGGCCCTCAACACTGGGAGCGCAGACGCCCTCGATAGCACTCGTATCACTATTGCGCCATCTGCTTCGCAAGCCGATGAACGTATCCTCTTCGCCTTTCTCTTCGGCTGGTGTCCTTCGGTTCCTCTCTTCCCTTATTGGTGCAGGCAGTGTAAGCGGGTGTAAGCAAAAAAAACTCGCTTACACCTCGCAGCAACTTGAAGGTCAGGCCGTTATCGCGTTTGGTGCAAGCGTGCAGGCAAAATGGCAATTCTGATAGAAGAGTGAGGAGGCTATCCCACCTCTTCGAAGTCGACATATTCCCCCTCGTCGGTCACGTCGTCGGTCTGCTGCGCTGTGGAAGTGGTGTCTGTGCGTGTGTTGTGTTGCTATGGTTTTAAGGGGGTATACATCCCTTTGTTTTTTATATATCGTTTGATTTTCTCAATAAGTTGTCGGGCTGGTTCTATACGCGAGCGGATTTCTTCTTCCGAAACGTCATAAGAACAATTGTAGTCAGCGTTCTCGCGCATGGTTTGCATCTGCGCATAGAAGCGTCCATCCTCCACTGGAAACAGTTCCGTTTTCACGAAATACTGTTGAAAACGTATAACTGCACCTTTGTGGGTTCCTACTTCATGTCCCTCGCTGATAAGCAAAGCACTCACTGCATGGAAAAGAGCATAGTAAAGACGATTGGCCAACGTGTTCCACAAACCGGCCTTGCACAACACGGACTGTTCGGCAAAGGTATGTTCTGCCTTTTCCATTTCCATCTCTATGATAATCCGTCTATCCTCTTCCTTAAGACTCATAAATCAATTTCTTGTCTTTTTCAACATTAAAGTAAAACATCGAATGAGGAGTGTTATACCACTCTTCCTTGGTGTAGGTATGAATGCTGAAGTATTGCCACAAATCAAATCCCCGTTCCATAATTGGATAGGCATAGTTGGCAAAATCTGATACTTCTCTTCTTGGCTTGTCAAGGAGCAATAGCAAATCCCAGTCGGAGTCTTCATGATGGTCGCCACGTGCCCGAGAGCCATAGAGATAAAGACTACTTCCCTTTGGCAGCACGTTGTGTGCCGCTTGCCTGATGCTGTCTATAATCTTACCCACTTCCATAAGCGTTGTTTGTTGTATTTACCTTTGCTCCCTATTATATAAACACGATGCAAGTATACTCAATTATTTTCAAACTATGAGCAAAATTCGGTAAAAAAGTGCCCCTTCCGGAATTTGGAGTGATGGCTGTGAAATACCTATCACACTAAATTTTGGATGAGCCAATTATATGTAGAGTGTCTATCCCACCTCTTCGAAGTCGACATATTCCCCCTCGTTGGCCACGTCGTCGGTCTGCTGTGCTGAAGTCGTTGTGCTTGTTCGTGATGTGCGTTGCTGTCGGCGTTGCTGTTGAGGCGAGGCTTCGCTACGGCGACCGAGGCGTTCGAGTTGCTGCTTTGTGCGCCGCACCCACCACAACGCTGCCGCTGCCAAGAGGAAGACAAGCAGGATGATGAAGAAGACGATGCTGGCTAAAAATTTGAGGATGAACATGATGTGGGATTCTTGTCGTGATCAGTGTGTGTCGGTGGTGGCTGTGCGTTGTGTGCAGAGTGAGAGGATGACGTAGAGCACCACGATGATGGCCAGTGCCACGATGCCGAGTGTGAGCAGCAGTGCTGCGCTGACGAGCAGGAAGGCATAGCGCACCTCGTTGCCATGCCATCCCCAGTGCTTGAACTTCAGGGCAAACAGCGGTACCTCGGCCACGAGCATCCAGCAGCTGAGCGCTATGAGCGCCAGCGTGATGAGGCATGCGTAGGGCAGGGTGACAGCCTGCTCTGCCGTGCCGATGATGAGCGCACCCCAGAAGAGGGCGTTGGCAGGCGTCGGCAGGCCGATGAAAGAGGTGGCCTGCCGCTCGTCGAGGTTGAACTTGGCCAGCCGGTAAGCCGAAAATCCCGCCATGAGGAAGGCCGTGTAGGGCAGCAGTGTGCCGACGATGGGCACGTCGGAGGTCGCCCATGCAGGGTAGGGCAGGAGCTGCAACACCACAAACACCATCATGGCCGGTGCCACACCGAAGGTAACCACATCGGCCAGCGAGTCGAGCTCCTTGCCGATGGGCGACGACACGCCGAGCAGGCGCGCCACCATGCCGTCGAAGAAGTCGAACACGGCACCGGCGATGATACACAGAAAGGCAAGGTCGATATCACCCTGCAAGGCAAAGGTGACGGCTATGCAGCCCGAGATGAGGTTGCAGCAGGTGATGATGTTGGGCAGTTGGCGTAGCACGTGGTGAGTGGTGGTTGTTGCTGTGGTACAGCGATATACGGGACGGGAGGGGCGGGTGTTTGAGGGGTGGTGTTTTTGGGGAGTCACTCCATGGTGAGCGTGAGTCCTGACGGCATTTTGGCTATCACTGTCATGTCGCCGGTGGTAGACTGTCCCATGCTCACGCACGGTGTGGAGCCTGCGGGCAGGTAGACATCGACGCGCGAGCCAAACTTGATGAATCCCATGTGGTCGTCGATGTAGCAGTCTTCCCCCTCCTTGGCGTAGGTGACGATGCGTCGCGCCATGGCTCCGGCAATCTGCCGGCACAGCACGGTGTGTCCGTCGGGTGTGTCGATGAGCACGTCGGCATGCTCGTTCTCCTCGCTGGCCTTGGGCAGCCAGGCCTTGTGGTAGTTGCCTTTGTGGTGGCTCACCTGCTTCACTCTTCCCTCGACGGGAAACCAGTTGGCGTGCACATTGAGCGGACTCATGAAGATGCTTATCATGAGCCGTCGGTCGTGGAAGTAGGTGTTCTCGTCCACCTCTTCGAGCACTACTATCTTTCCGTCGGCCGGTGCCACTACGATGCCTTCGGCCTCCTGCCCCGGGAAGCGCCGGCGCGGACAGCGGAAGAAGTTGAGCACGGCAATGTAGAGCACGGCCGACAAGACGATGAAAATCCAGAAGGGCCACTTGGCATCTATCAGCCGCCACAACACCACGGCCACAGCCACGATGAGGAAGAGGCTGTAGAAGAGCGTTGCCGTGCCCTCGCTATGTATGCGGATGTCTTTGAGCTGGCGTATTTTGCGTCCCATAGTAGAGAATAAGTATCGAGTTTATAATCTACAAAGGTATGACAATTCCTGAAACTGACAAAATATGGGGGGTAAAGTTGGGGGAGGTACGAGTGCTTAGGCGTAGCTGTGCCCAAAATAAGGGGGAAGACAAGATGAAAATAAATAGCGCGGCACCTATTGCGGGCACGGCAAAAGATACGTACCTTTGAACCTTGTCACGACCATCCGTTTTTCACACCATTATATATATAGTAACTTGTTATGCACGACTTTATCCACCTGCATGTTCACACCCACTACAGCATTCTCGACGGTCAGGCCAGCATCTCCCGCCTGGTGAAGAAGGCCGTGGCCGACGGCATGCGCGGCATGGCCATCACCGACCACGGCGTGATGTATGGCATCAAAGAGTATTTCGATGCTGTGAGCAAAATCAACAAAGAGCGTAAGGCGCAGAACCTGCCCCTCTTCAAGCCCATCTTCGGCTGCGAGATGTATGTGGCAGCGAGGCACAAAGAAGACATGGACAAGACGCAGGGCGACGACCGGCGCTACCACCTCATCGTGCTGGCCAAGAACGAGCAGGGCTATCACAACCTCATCCGTCTGGTGAGCCGCTCGTGGACAGACGGCTTCTACTACCGGCCGCGCACCGACCGTGCCGACCTGGAGAAATACAAGGAAGGCCTCATCGTGTGCTCGGCGTGCATAGCAGGCGAAGTGCCCCGCAAGATACTGGCCGACGACATTGCCGGCGCACGCGAAGCCATAGAGTGGTACCACCGCACCTTTGGCGGCGATTACTATCTGGAGATACAGCGCCATCAGGTGACTGACCCTACACTGCAGGCCAACCGTGACACCTACCCGCTGCAGCAGAAAGCCAACAAGGTGATACTCGAGCTGGCAAAGGAATATGGCATCAAGGTGGTGTGTACCAACGACAGCCACTTCGTAGACCGGGAAGATGCCGAAGCCCACGACCACCTGCTCTGCATAGCCACGGCACAGAACGTTGACGAGCCCGACCGCATGCGCTACAGCAAGCAGGAGTGGCTGAAGACGCGCGAGGAGATGAACCGCCTCTTTGAGGACGTGCCCGAAGCACTCGACAACACCATAGAGATACTCGACAAGGTGGAGCTCTATACGCTCAACCACGACCCCATCATGCCCTTCTTCCCCATTCCCGAAGACTTTGGCAGCGAGGCCGACGTGCGCGCCAAGTATACGGAGGAAGACCTCTACCGCGAGTTTACCAGCGACGAGAACGGACATAATCCCATGAGTGCCGAAGACGGAAAGAAACGCATAGAACATCTGGGAGGTTACGACAAGATATACCGCATCAAGTTTGAGGCCACCTATCTGGCCAAACTCACCTACGACGGTGCCGCCAAGCGCTATGGCATGCCGCTGCCAAAAGAGGTGGACGACCGCATACGCTTCGAGCTGCATGTGATGAAGACCATGGGCTTCCCGGGCTACTTCCTCATAGTGCAAGACTTCATCAACTCGGCGCGCGACGAGCTCGGCGTGATGGTAGGTCCCGGACGCGGTTCGGCGGCAGGCTCCGTGGTGGCCTACTGCCTGGGTATCACACAGCTCGACCCGCTGAAGTACGACCTGCTGTTTGAGCGATTTCTCAACCCCGACCGCATCTCGTTGCCCGACATCGACACCGATTTCGACGACGACGGGCGGAAAGATGTGCTCAAGTGGGTGGAAGACAAATACGGACACGACAAGGTGGCACACATCATCACCTACAGCAAGCTGGCCACCAAAAACTCTATCAAGGACGTGGCGCGTGTGGAGGGCCTGCCACTGGCCGAAGCCAACATGCTCTGTAAGGCCATCCCCGACCGCCTGCCCTCGGGAGCGAAGATGAACCTGGCCAACGCCGTCAAGGAGATACCCGAACTACGGAAGGCCGAGATGTCGGACAATAAGAAGGAGAGCAACACCATTCGCATAGCCAAGCGCCTGGAAGGCACCGTGCGCAACACGGGTATACATGCCTGCGGCACTATCATCTGCCGCGATGCCATCAGCGACTGGGTGCCGGTGTCGACAGCCGCCGATCCCGACAACAAGGGAGAGAAAGTACTGTGTACGCAGTACGACGGACACGTGATAGAAGACACCGGACTCATCAAGATGGACTTTCTGGGACTGAAGACCCTCTCAGAGATAAAAGAAACCCTGGACAACATCCGCCAGAGCGTGGGTAAGGAAATAGATATCGACCATATCCCCCTCGACGACAAGGAGACCTACAAGCTCTATCAGGCAGGTGCCACAGTGGGCACGTTCCAGTTTGAGTCGATGGGCATGCAGCGCTATCTGCGCATGCTCAAACCCACGGTGTTTGAAGACCTCATCGCCATGAACGCCCTCTACCGCCCGGGGCCCATGCAGTATATTCCCGACTTCATCGAGCGCAAGCACGGCCGGCAGGCCATCAGCTACGACCTGCCCTGCATGGAGAAATACCTGAAGGAGACCTACGGCATCACCGTGTATCAGGAGCAGGTGATGTTGCTCTCGCGTGAGATAGGCGGCTTCACACGAGGCGAGAGCGACCGGCTCAGAAAAGGAATGGGCAAGAAGATAGAAAGCATACTGAACGACCTGCGCCCCAAGTTTATGGAAGGCGGCAAGGCCAAGGGCTACGACGTGGCAGTGCTGGAGAAGATATGGAAAGACTGGGAGAGCTTTGCCAGCTATGCCTTCAACAAGAGTCACGCCGCATGCTACTCGCTCGTAGCTTACCAGACAGCCTACCTCAAGGCACACTATCCCGCACAGTATATGGCCGCCGTGATGTCGAGGCGAAAAGACACCATCTCGGAAATCACCAAGCTGATGGACGACTGCCGACAGATGGGCATCAAGACCTACGGCCCCGATGTCAACGAGAGTTTCCTGCGCTTCAGCGTCAACAAGCAAGGCGACATACGCTTCGGCCTGGCGGCCATCAAGGGTATGGGCGAGGGAGCGGCACGTGCCATCATCAGCGAGCGCGAAGCCAACGGCCCTTATGCCGACATCTTCGACTTCGCACGGCGTGTGAACTTCTCCAACGTCAACCGCAAGGCACTTGAGAGCCTTGTGCTGAGCGGAGGCTTCGACAGCTTCGGGCTCGACAGAGCCGTCTACTTCGGCACCAATGCCCGCGGAGAAGTGTTCATCGACACACTCATCAGGCACGGCAACCTCTATCAGCAGGAAATGAAGCAGCCCCAACTGACCATCTTCGGAGATGCCGACAACACCGATATCCCCACGCCGCCCGTGCCCCAACCCATCGAGGTGAGCCGGCTGTGGATGCTGCGCAAGGAGAAAGAGAGCATCGGCATATACCTCTCCGAGCACCCGCTCGACCACTACAGCCTGCTGCTCAGCGTGAAGTGCAACACGCGCTGTAGCGAGATAGGCCGAGACGCCGACATGGGCGAACTGGCCAAACGGGGACAGATAGTATTCGGCGGCATCGTGAGCGATGTGAAGGAACGGCTGACAAAGAAAGGCGACACCTATGGCATCGTGACGATAGAAGACTTCGACGGCTCGGGCGAACTCACCCTCTTCAGAGAAGACTGGAAAAGATTGAGAATGCAACTGGGCAAAGACGAATATGTGCTCCTCACAGCGCAGGTGCGCCCCATGCACTACGACCCGACAAGATTCTACATGCAGGTGACACAGGTGCAAAGTCTGGAAGACCTCAACGGCCAGCTGGCCTTCAGCAAGCTCATCGCGGTCATCAACGAGAGCTGGCTTGACGAGAATGCCGCAACATTTTTGGAAACAGACGAAAATACCGACTCCGATGCCGCCATCGAAAACGAAGAGGACGCCAATGCCAACGACGACAAGGAGAACCAGGAAACCAATGCGCAGGTGATAGAAGACCTGCTCACGCTCATCGCCGACAATCCCGGCGACACAGAGCTGTATATACAGGTGGTGGCCGCCAACCAATACAACAAGGTGACCCTGCGCGGCAGAGCCGGACGAGTGAAAATCACGCGAGCCATCGTCGACTTCTTCCGGCAGCATCCCGATTTGCAGTGGTCGCTGGAATAAATCCAAGCCGTTCATCAGACTTTATGTCACAGCAGCGTTTCGTTCGGTATCTTGCGACACTGACGATTTTGGCACGCTGTTTGTTATAAGAAAAATATAATAATCATTATTTCACACAATTATAATCTATTATGGAAGTAACAATCACAACTGAGAATTTCGAGCAGTATCTCCATGGCAATCTGCCCCTCGTGGTGGATATGTGGGCCACATGGTGCGGTCCTTGCCGCATGGTAGGTCCCGTGATCAGCGAATTGGCCAACGACTACGACGGCCGTATCGTAGTGGGCAAGTGCGATGTGGAAGACAACGACGACATCGCCATGCAGTACGGCGTGCGCAACATTCCCACCATCTTGTTCTTCAAAGACGGAAAGGTGGTCGACAAGTTTGTAGGCGCAGCCCCCAAGGCAATCCTCGACGAGAAGTTTAAGGCGCTGTTGGGATAATGCCCCGCGTCAAGCCTGCAACAACCTCGGGATACACCAGTTTCCCGTAACAACAGCATCAGGCTCTTTCCTTCATGGAAAGAGCCTGATGCTGTGTTGTTGTGTAGTAGTGTGAGGTGCTATAGCAGTCCGGCACGCTGATAGAGGAAGCGCTTGATGCTGCGCTTGGGGGTCTTCTCAAACTCCTCTTCCTTCAGCCGTATGGCAGCCAGCTTGCTGTAGGAGGGCAGCTGCTCGTTGAGCTCCTTGCGGTTTTGTTCCATAATCTGCTTCAGGTCGTCGGTGTTCAGTCCCATATTCTTTGCCTCTTCGTAGTCGGGGTGCACCAGTCCGATGAGCTTCTCGCCTTCCTGCACGACGATGCTTTCCGTAACCATCATCATCGAGTTGAGCTTGTCTTCTATCTCTTCGGGATAGATGTTCTGTCCGTTGGCGCCGAGCAGCATGTTCTTCGACCGTCCCTTGATGAACACGTTGCCGTCTTTGTCCATGGTCCCGAGGTCGCCTGTGTGGTACCACCCCTCGCTGTCAAGCGCCTGGGCGGTCTCCTCCGGGTTCTTGTAGTAGCCCAGCATCACGTTGAGTCCGCGGCAGAGTATCTCGCCCGGCACATGAGCCGGGTCGCTGCTGTTGATTTTCACCTCCATGTGGAGTGCAGCCTTGCCGCACGAGCCTGGCACAAAAGTCTGCCAGTCGGCATAGCAGATGATGGGTGCGCACTCCGTGGCACCGTAGCCCACCGTGTAGGCAAAGCCGATGCGGTGCAGAAACTGCTCTACCTCCTGATTGAAGGCTGCGCCGCCGATGATCACTTCGTAGAAGTTGCCGCCAAAGGCATTGGTCACCTGCTCGCAGATCTTATTGTTGATTTTCTTGTTTACCACGGGCATGCCCAGCAGCAGGCGCATGCGGTTATTCTGTATCTTGGGGAACACCTTCTTGCGTATAATCTTCTCGATGATGAGCGGTACGGAGATGATGATGCTGGGCTTGATTTCGGCAAAGGCCTGTGCGATGATGGCAGGAGATGGCAGCTTGTTGAGGTAGAACACGTGACAGCCGTGCAGAAACTCGTAGATGAACTCGTAGGCCATGCCATACATGTGTGCCATGGGTAGTATGCTCAGCACGTTGTCGCCGGCGTGGAGTTGCTTGCCCAGCACATGGTCGGCAAAGTCGTAGTTGCTCCACAGGGCGCGGTAGGGTATCATCACGCCCTTCGAAAATCCGCTTGTGCCGCTGGTGTAGTTGATCATGGCGAGCTCGTCGGGCGACTGCTCGTGGTAATAGCTCACATGCTCTTTGCGGAAGGCCTTGGGATATTTTTTGCCAAACATCTCGTTGAGGTGTTCGCGTGCGAAGGTGAGCTTGTCGCTGCGCGAGAAGAGCACGCCATAGTCGTCGAGGTGGATGATGCCCTCTATCTGTGGCATCTTTGAGGCATCGTTGACCGCCGAGGTGGCATCGCCTGTGAAGAAGAGCTTGGCATCGCAGTGGTTGACGATGTGTTGCACCTGGTCGATGGTAAACTCGTTGAGTATGGGCACCGCCACGGCACCATAGGTGAGCGTGGCCAGGAAGGCCGCTGCCCACTGACTGCTGTTGCGCCCGCAGATGGCAATCTTGTCGCCACGTTGCACACCGCTGTTCTCGAAGAGAATGTGCAGTTTCTCAATCTTGCGTGCCACATCGTGGTACTGCAGAGTACGGCCGCGGTAGTCGGTCAGTGCGTCCTTGTCCCAGAAGGTGAGAATGGCTTTCTCTATAGTGGCGTTGAATTGGATATCGGGAGTCATAGTATCTATGGGTGTGGAGTGTAAAGTGGTGTCGGTGTATGGGGTAGGGTAGTGGTGTGTGGTTGTCAGTGGCCGCGGTAGAGGTGTCGCTTGATGCTTTTCTTTGGTGTCTTCTCAAACTCCTCGTAGTGCAGCTCTATGCCATGCAGCCGGCAGTAGGCAGGCAGTGAGGCATTGAGCACTTTGCGGTTCTGCTCCATAATATCGCGCAGGTCTTTGTTGCCCAGTCCCAGTGCCTGTGCGTGCTCGGTGTCGGGGTGTACGAGGGCGATGAGATGATTGCCGCGCTGGATGATGATGCTCTCCATGACCAACGTCATTGAGTTGAGCTTGTCTTCTATCTCCTCGGGGTACACGTTCTGCCCGTTGGAGCCCAGTAGCATGTTCTTGATGCGTCCCTTTATGTATAGGTGTCCGTCGGCTGATAGCGTGCCGAGATCTCCGGTGTGGTACCATCCGTCGTCATCGATGGCCTCGCGTGTGGCTTCGGGATTTTTGTAGTAGCCCAGCATCACATTGGTGCCGCGGGTGAGGATTTCGCCCGGTATGTTTTCGGGGTCTTCGGAGGCGATGCGTATCTCCATGTTGTCGACCACCAGTCCGCATGAGTTGGGCAGATAGTCGCCGTGGTTGCTGAAGGTGATGAGCGGTGCACATTCTGTGGTGCCGTAGCCCACGGTGAGGGGGAAGCCGATGAGATGGAGGAAGCGTTCTATCTCGTGGTTGAGTGCGGCACCGCCCACCACCACCTGGTACATCTTGCCGCCAAAGGCTTCGCTCACCAGTTCGCAGATGCGCTGCTTCACCTTCTTGTTGACTACGGGCATGGTGAGCAGCAGGCGTACTACGTTGTTCTGTATGCGCGGGAACACGCGTTTGCGTATGATTTTCTCCACCACCAGCGGCACGGAGATGACCACGGCGGGGTGGATGGAGGAGAAGGCGTCGGCAATGACTGCCGGTGAGGGCAGGCGCGTGAGGAAGTAGAGGTGGCAGCCATGGCACACGGAGAAGAGAAACTCTACTGTCATGCCATACATGTGCGACATGGGCAGTATGCTGAGCAGTGGGCTGCCCTCTGCCACATTCTGTCCGAGCACACGCATGCAGTAGGCGGTGTTGCTGTGCAGGGCGCGGTAGGGAATCATCACGCCCTTCGAGTGTCCGGTGGTGCCACTGGTATAGTTGATGAGTGCCAGTTGCTCGGGCTCGTCGCGGCGGTAGTGCACGTTGCTGGCCGAAAACTCTTTTGGGTATTTCTTTCCGAAGAGTTCGTTGAGGTGTTCGCGGGCATAGCGCAGCTTGTCGGTGCGGCACTCGCGCAGCGAGAAGTCGGGCAGATAGACGATGCCCTCCAGTGCCGGCATGGAGTGGGCATCAATCATGGTGGCTGCCACATCGCCCACAAAGAGTAGTTTCGCCTCGCAGTGGTTGGCAATGTTGTGTATCTGCTCGGTGTTGAACTCGTGCAGTATGGGCACCGCCACGGCGCCATAGGTGAGTGTGGCCAGGTAGGTCACCGCCCAGTGGGCACTGTTGCGCCCGCAGAGGGCTACCTTGTCGCCCTGCTGTATGCCGCAGTTTTCAAACAGAATATGAAGTTTCTCTATCTTGCGCGCCACGTCCTTGTACTGAAAGGTGACACCCTTGAAGTCGGTGAGGGCATCGTCGTTCCAGTGGCGGAGCAGGCTCGATTCTAACAGTTCAATGAATGAGTGGGTATATGTCATTGCACAATTTACAAAATTTTGTGCAAAGGTACAACGGTTATTGCACATTCGCAAAAATAATGTGCACTATTTGTTGCCTATTCCGTCGTGGCGAAAATACGATGCCAAACGTTTTGGAAATAATCCCCTTTATGATACCTTTGCAGCGAAATTGGGGGAGTATGTCCTTTTTTCCAAGATAAGTTGTTAGATATATGACCAATACAGAGAATGAAGTGCGCACGCGCAAGCGCCGCATCCGCAAGCCCCGCCGCCATCGTATAGGGCTGCAAGGGGTTACTTTGTGTATCAGCACTGCCTTGGTGCTGGTGTTATTGGGACTCGTCGTCATCACCGTAGGTACCGCCCACAACCTCTCGTCGAAGGTGAAAGAAAACTTCATCGTCACGCTCATGTTGGGCGACGACATCACCGAGAGCGAGGCGCAGGCCGTGTGTGACCAGCTTCGACAGCGGCGCTACGTCAACCAGTTGGAATACATCAGCCGCGAGCAGGCGCTGGAGGAAGGAAAGAAAGCACTCGGTGCCGACCCGTCGGAGTTTGTGGGTGTCAACTTCTACCCCCCCTCTGTAGAGCTGCAGCTCAATGCCGACTATGCCAACAGCGACTCGCTGAAATGGATTGCCGCCGAGTTGGAGAAGGACACCAAGGTGAGCGAGATAACCTATCCGCAGGACTTGATAGACAGTGTCAACTCCACGTTGCGCCACGTCATCCTCGTACTGCTCATCCTGGCAGGCCTGCTGGCATTCATCTCCTTTGCCCTGATCAACAACACCGTGCGCCTGTCGGTATATTCGCGGCGCTTCTCCATCCGCACGATGAAGCTGGTGGGTGCCTCGTGGCGCTTTATCCGCAGACCGTTCATGCGTCGCGCACTCACACTGGGCGTGGTGTCGGCCATCATTGCGGTGATCGTCATCGCCATCGGTCTGGCGGTGTTCTACTACCACGAACCGAGCATGCTCGATGTGGTGACGCCCGAGGTGATGGCTATCACCGCCATTGCTATCTTCTTCTTCGGAATATGTATCACTTGGTTGTGTTCCCGACTGTCGGTCAACAAGTTTTTGAAGATGACAGCAGGCGAACTGTATAAGATATGATTTATGGAAAAACGTAATTTCGCTCTTGGCCGCCAGAATTTCATCATCATCGCCATCAGTGTGCTGATAGTCATACTTGGCTTCATACTGATGAGTGGCGGCAGTTCCACCGAGGAGGCCTTCAATGCCGACATCTTCAGTTTCCGCCGCATCAAACTTGCCCCCGTGATGTGCTTCGTGGGCTTCCTGCTCATGGTGTATGGCATACTGAAACGCCCTTCGAAGGGAGAGGAACCAAAAGAAGAATAATACTGACACTGTGACATGGACATTCTGCAAGCACTCATCCTGGGTATCGTACAGGGACTGACAGAGTATCTGCCCGTGTCGAGCAGCGGCCATCTCACCATCGGGTCGGCGCTCTTCGGCATTGAAGGCGACGAGAATATGGCCTTCACCATTGCAGTGCATGTGGCTACGGTGCTCTCCACCCTCGTCATCCTGTGGAAGGAAGTGAGCTGGCTGTTTAAGGGATGCCTGCGCATGCAGCCCAACGAAGAGACACACTACGCCCTCAACATACTCATCTCGATGATTCCCATCGGCATCGTGGGCGTATTCTTCAAGGATAAGGTGGAAGCCGTGTTTGGCAGCGGTCTGCTCATCGTAGGTCTGATGCTGCTCGTCACCGCCTCGCTGTTGGCCTTCGCCTACTATGCCCGTCCCCGTCAGCGCACACGCCTGTCGCACACCGATGCCTTCATCATAGGCATCGCCCAGGCCTTCGCCGTGCTGCCGGGACTGTCGCGCTCGGGCAGCACGATAGCCACCGGACTGCTGCTGGGCAACAACAAGAAGACGCTGGCGCAGTTTTCCTTCCTCATGGTCATACCGCCCATCTTGGGCGAAGCACTCCTCGACACTTACAAGATGGTGAAGGGAGGCTTTGCCGCCGCCATGGGCGACCTGCCAGCTGCCTCGTTGATAGTGGGCTTCGTGGCGGCCTTCCTCGCAGGCTGCGTGGCATGCCGCTGGATGATCGACATCGTAAGAAAAGGCAAACTCATCTATTTCGCAGTCTACTGTGCCATCGTGGGCGCGGTGACGTTGCTCACCACTATACTGTAAACGCTGTGGCACTCGACTTCGCAGAGGGATTCGTCCTCCCCATCGACAAGCCCTATGGCATGACCAGCTTTGGCGCCCTGGTCCGTGTGCGCGGCACCATCAGCCGCCATCTCGGCGTGAAGCGCATCAAGATAGGTCATGCCGGCACTCTCGACCCACTGGCAACGGGTGTACTGTTGCTCTGCGTGGGGCGCATGACAAAGCAGATAGAGCGGCTGCAATTGCAGAAGAAAGAGTATGTAGCCACATTGCAGCTGGGCGCCACCACACCGAGCTACGACCTGGAGCACCCCGTCGATGCCACCTATCCCACGCAGCACATCACCCGGCAGGTGATTGCCTCACTGCTTGAAAGTCGCTTCACAGGAATCATAGAGCAGGTGCCGCCCACCTACAGCGCCTGCAAGATTGACGGCAAGCGCGCCTACGACCTCATGCGCCAAGGGCACGACGTGGAACTGAAGGCCAAAAAGGTGGTGATAGATGAGATAGAGATACAGGCCTTCGATGCCGGGGCGATGACACTCACCCTGCGCGTGGTGTGCAGCAAAGGCACCTACATACGTGCCTTGGCACGCGACCTCGGAGAGGCACTGCACAGCGGAGCACACCTCATCGCACTGCAACGCACACGCATCGGAGCATATACACTGCAACAGTGTCTGCACATCGACGACGTGAAGGCGTGGATAGAGGCCAACAGCTGACAAGGCAACAATCTACACCATATTATATATAGCATCCGACAATACAACACCTATTCTACTGCAATATGAAACTATCCCATTTCCGTTTCGACCTTCCCAAAGAGTGCATTGCCACCACCCCCTTGTTCAATCGCGACGAGTGCCGCCTCATGGTGCTGCATCGCAAGACACAGCGCATCGACATGTATGCCACCGATGCCAAAGGCAAGCCGTTGAAGGACAAGAAGCGGAAACCCGTTTTCCTGCGATTCACCGACATACTCAACTACTTCGACGAGGGTGATGCCTTCATCTTCAACGACACCAAACTCTTCCCCGCGCGCCTCTTCGGCACAAAGGAGAAGACCGATGCCAGCATCGAGGTGTTCCTGCTGCGCGAGCTCAATGCCGAGATGCGCCTGTGGGATGTCATTGTGGAACCGGCACGCAAGATACGTATCGGCAACAAGCTCTTCTTCGACGAGAGCGGTGCCATGGTGGCAGAAGTGATCGACAACACCACGAGCCGCGGCCGTACGCTGCGCTTTCTCTATGACGGACCGCACGACGAGTTTATCCACGACCTCTACGCCCTCGGTCAGGCACCCTTCCCGCCCTACATACTCGACCATCTGACAGCACTGCGTGAGGCGGGACAGCCCGAACCCGAACTTACACTCGACGACATACAGACCATCTATGCGCGCGAGGAAGGTGCCGTGACACCAGCCACGGCAGGCATGCACTTCACACGACAGCTGCTCAAACGCTTGGAGATAAAAGGGGTGGAACTGGCTTACATCACCCTGCACAACACCCTGGGATGCTTCCGCAACATTGAGGTGGAAGACTTGAGCAAGCACAAGATGGAGAGCGAGCAGATGTTTGTCGGTGCTGAGGCATGCCGCATAGCCAACACCGCCAAGGAGAACGGACACCGCGTGTGTCTCGTGGGCACCAGCACCGCCAAGGCAGTGGAGACTGCAGTGGCTACCGACGGCAAGCTGAAGGAGTTTGAAGGATGGACCAATAAGTTCCTCTTCCCGCCGCGCCCCTACCGCTTTGCCGACGCTCTCATTGCCAATTTCTACCATCCCGCTTCCACCTTGCTCATGTCGGAATGCTCCTTCGGAGGCTACGACCTCGTGATGGAAGCCTACAAGATGGCCATAGAAAACGGATACCAGTTTGGCTGCTTCGGCGATGCCATGCTCATCCTTGACGACTGAT
This sequence comes from Bacteroidaceae bacterium, assembly GCA_017940185.1. Lineage (GTDB taxonomy): Bacteria > Bacteroidota > Bacteroidia > Bacteroidales > Bacteroidaceae > Prevotella. The sequence continues at coordinate 74,654 of JAGAZE010000038.1, forward strand.
AAACCCGTGTTAACACCACCTTGACCACAAAATTGTCCATCGTCAAGTGAACATTGTCAACTAAAAACTCCCGACATGCAGCACCATATAGTATATCTTAGTCTGGGAAGCAATCAGGGCAACCGTAAAGATTACCTTACGGCTGCCCTGCAACTTATCCGACAACAGGTGGGAACGGTTGAAAAAGTATCGTCATTCATCGAAACTGATCCTTGGGGATACCAGTCTGACAACACATATATCAATGCAGCAGCACGATGTCGTACCACACTCACCCCGTCGCAATTGCTGCGTGTCACACAAACCATCGAGCGAAAGTTGGGACGGAAGAGCAAAACCATTGATGGACAGTACACCGACCGTCCCATAGACATCGACATTCTGTTCTACGACGACTGGCATGTCAACACCCCAACACTCACTATCCCTCACCCACGTATGCTAGAACGGCAGTTTGTTCTACAGCCGTTGAGAGAAGTAATGCCCGACGAACAGTATAGACAACTCATACAATCACATCCCCATATTTGACATCCACCCATTGTTTTTGGATGCCTTTGGCATGTTTGCTGCCTCTTCTGCGGTTGCTTAGGTTTCATACTGAAATGAAATCGATGAAAACTAAAGTCACTGAAATTTCTCACCAAAGTTACTGACATTGGTGTGTCAGTAGGATTGTTTTGCGAATGATTATCGCCACTTCAAGATATGACATTGCCCATCTTGTACTTATCATCATTCCCTGATGTCGTAACAGCCGTTTTCTTCTTCGCTGTCTTGCGGCATCTCTTTCACTTTTAACTGAAACATGTTTCTGTGTCATTTCGTTTAAATGTATGAATGAATAACCTCGGTGTTCGGTTTCAAACATACCAGACAACGTGCCTTTATATGCTGCTTGATAGAAGAATTCATGCAGAAATGATTCCAGCAAGAGACAATGTGCAACTCTCGTCGGACGATATTAAATAATCATGTTTTTCTTTTAATACAACAGGTTATTTTGTATCTTTGCCCAAAAGAACACAAGCATTGATGACTTACCTTAAAAACATAGGTTAATGAAACATATCTTTTTATTCATGATGGTGCTGTTTGCTGTTTCAGTTGCAAACGCACAGACGCAGGGTTTTATATGTACAGGCAGTAATGTCAACGTAAGGACAGGCCCAGGGCTGAAGTATAAGCTTGCCAAGGATGCAGTCTCGGAAGAAGAGTGCCAGCTGAGCAAAGGACAGTTGGTGAAATATCTGGGAAAGAAGCAGGACGGATTCATCTATGTGGACGTCTCATCCAGTTTTACAGAGTATCATTGCAAGGGATGGGTTTCGTCCCAATACCTCAAGCCTGTGAAGCTGTGTCCTTCATGCAAGGGCGAAGGCTATACCAATGTCATCGGATATATGGAAGGCACGAAGTGCAAACGCTGCAACATGCGCGGCTATCTCACCTCCAACTTCAAACGCAAATAAATAGAGAAAGTCGATAAAGCAATATGCCTGGCTGCTGGGATGGGCTCATATAGTGACTCCAATTTTATGTTCTCCTTGTTATATATATATAGGGTTTAGACAATTTTGCGACGGATACTAACCACATAAATCGTTTGATTATGAAACACAATGTAATTGCTTTTCTGCTGTTGTCGCTGTTGGTAGTGGCGTGTTCGTCGTCAAAGATTGCGCCTACTGCTGATATAGATATGACCATTGACATGCAGCGTATGTTGCCTTTGCGCTCCGTTTGGGAAGATATAGAGCCTGCTTACCGCTTGGAGATACACGGAAACGAAGTCATCTCCTACCTGCCGTACGTATGGGGCCGTTCCATTGAAAGAGAAAAAAGGCTGGATACCCTCAACTTCACTGCCATAATGCGCGGATTCAATGCCTCTGTCAACCGCCATGGACAGAAGATTTACAGCTTTAATGTACAGCATTCGGTGTATACGTTCAACTTCTTCATCACCATCAACGACCGGGGTACGGCTCTTGTGGAAATCAGCAGCGATGGTTGCGACCCCATATCGTTTGAAGGAAGAGTGAGATGAAGGAAATGTCTGTACAGCATTTCGCACACAATTTCGCACACAAAAAAGCACCCGCGCGGTAAAACTACCATGCGGGTGCTGTCGTTTTGAAGAGATGTACCCCTCGTGCTTATCGGCGAAGACCAAGCTTCTTGATGATGGCACGGTAGCGCTCGATGTCACGGTCGTAGAGGTAGTCGAGCAGCGCACGACGCTTACCTACGAGCTTCGTCAATGAGCGAGCTGTGGTATGATCTTTACGGTTCTTCTTCAGGTGTTCCGTCAGGTGGGAAATACGGTAGGAGAACAATGCTATCTGACTTTCGGCAGATCCAGTATCAGAGTTGGACTTTCCGTATGTTCCAAAGATCTCTTCTTTTTTCTCTTTGTCTAAATACATACTGTTAAAGAATTAAATGACGTTTGTGCAAAAATGCGGCTGCAAAGGTATATATTTTGTTCATTGTCAACAAATGTTTGCCGAAAAATCTTTATACCTTTGCACCCGATTTTCAGACAGAACCTCATGCAAGACATCAGAAACATTGCCATCATAGCCCACGTGGATCACGGCAAGACCACGCTGGTCGACAAGATGATGCTCGCCGGACACCTCTTCCGCGACGGACAGAACCTCTCCAACCAAGTGCTCGACAACAACGACCTGGAGCGCGAGCGAGGCATTACCATCCTCTCTAAAAACGTGAGCATTGTCTACAAAGGCACTAAGATCAATATCATCGACACTCCGGGACACTCCGACTTCGGCGGCGAGGTGGAGCGCGTCCTCAACATGGCCGACGGATGCCTGCTGCTCGTCGACGCCTTCGAAGGGCCTATGCCGCAGACACGCTTCGTGCTGCAGAAAGCATTGGAGATAGGATTGAAGCCCATCGTTGTGGTCAACAAGGTGGACAAGCCCAACTGCCGACCCGAAGAGGTCTACGAGATGGTGTTCGACCTGATGTTCTCCCTTGATGCCACCGAAGACCAACTCGACTTCCCCGTCGTCTACGGCAGTGCCAAGAACGGATGGATGGGACCCGACTACAACAAGCCCACCGACAATATCACCTACCTGCTCGACAAAATAGTGGAGGTGATACCTGCCCCGCACAAGCTGGAAGGCACGCCGCAGATGCTTATCACATCGCTCGATTACAGCAACTACACCGGCCGCATCGCCGTGGGGCGCGTGCACCGTGGCACGCTCGCAGAGGGCATGCCCGTCACCATAGCCCACCGCGACGGAACACAAGAGCACACACGCATAAAGGAGATTCACACCTTCGAGGGCATGGGACATGCCAAGACGCAGCAGGTGGAGAGCGGCGACATCTGCGCCATCATCGGACTCGACCGCTTCGAGATAGGCGACACCATCTGCGACAACGACAACCCGGAGCCCCTGCCCGCCATCACCATCGACGAGCCCACCATGTCGATGCTCTTCACCATCAACGACTCACCCTTCTTCGGCAAGGAAGGAAAGTTCGTCACCAGCCGGCACATCTACGACCGCTTACAGAAAGAGCTGGAGAAGAACCTCGCTCTGCGCGTCAGCGCTTTCGGCGACAGCACCGACAAGTGGATAGTGAGCGGGCGCGGCGTGCTCCATCTCTCCGTGCTCATCGAGACCATGCGCCGCGAAGGCTACGAACTGCAGGTGGGACAGCCGCAGGTAATCTACAAAGACCTCGTAGAGCACGACGGCCGCTGGGTGGAGCCCGCCGACACCAATGCCGCCACCACGCGCTGCGAACCTATGGAAGACCTCACCATCAACGTGCCCGAGGAGTATGCCTCCAAGATGATCGACATGGTGACACGCCGCAAGGGCGACCTGCTCTCCATGGAAACACAGGGCGAACGCACCAATATCGTCTTCTCCATACCCTCGCGCGGCATCATAGGTCTGCGCACCAATGTGCTCACTGCCTCGCAAGGAGAAGCCATCATGGCTCACCGCTTCAGCTGCTATCTGCCCTACAAGGGCGATATCGAACGGCGCGTCAACGGCTCGATGATAGCACTGGAGACAGGCACAGCCTATGCCTACGCCATCGACAAGCTGCAAGACCGCGGCAAGTTCTTCATCGACCCGGGCGAAGAAGTGTATGCCGGACAGGTGGTGGGCGAGCATGTGCACGACAACGACCTCGTCATCAACGTCACCAAGGCCAAGCAACTCACCAATGTGCGTGCCTCGGGCAGCGACGAGAAGGCACGTATCATACCCAAGGTGGAACTTTCGCTGGAAGAGACACTCGAATACATCAAGGGCGATGAGTACGTGGAGTGTACGCCCAAGGCTATACGCATGCGCAAAGTAATACTCGATCACAACGACCGCAAGAAGGCAAACAAGGGAAACTAGGACTGCAAGCGAAAGAAATGGCTTGAATAGCCGACTGCCTGTGATTCGAAAAGTCACCGACGGTTGTATTAGAAGTTCGGAAAATATTGCCCTGAAAAATATTTTGACCCGACTGCTTGCACATTCCGAAGAAAGCATTACCTTTGCAGCCGCTCTTGAATGAAGGAGCGCACGTTTCATAATCAATATAGAGTCCGTGGAGGCTCGGTAAGCCTGCATCCTATGACGCAGCGCCTCGCGGAGAAACCCGTTAACACACAGACACGACAATGTACGCTATTGTAGACATTAACGGTCAGCAGTTCAAGGTGGAAGAGGGCCAGAAGCTCTTTGTCAACCGCCTGCAGGACGCTGAAGAAGGCAAGACCTTCGAATTCGACAAGGTGATGCTCGTTGACCGCGAGGGCACCATCACCGTGGGAGCACCCACCATCGACGGGGCAAAAGTAGTAGTTGAGGTGCTGCAACCTCTGGTAAAAGGCGAGAAAGTGATTGTCTTCAAAATGAAGCGCCGCAAGGACTCACGCAAGAAGAACGGTCATCGTCAGCAGTACACACAAGTGAAAGTTAAACAAGTAATCGCCTAAAGGCGGGAAAGGAAAACTATTATGGCACATAAAAAAGGTGTAGGTAGTTCGAAGAACGGCCGCGAATCGGCCTCGCAGAGATTAGGCGTGAAAATCTGGGGCGGCCAGAAGTGCATCGCAGGCAACATCATCGTTCGCCAGCGCGGCACCAAGCACAATCCCGGACGCAACGTGGGCATCGGAAAGGACGACACCCTCTATGCACTCGTTGACGGTACTGTCAACTTCCACAAGGGACGCCGCGACAAGAGCGTGGTGTCAGTAATACCCGAAGCGGAAGCATAACACAGCTACACAGACACAGTCAGACAAGCATCGAGACAGCTCAGGCTGCCAACGGAGCTTGTCTGATTCTTTTTTCCATAAACAACAGAGAATGTCAGCGGTAATCGTCACCGACGGGCTGGGCAACCAGATGTTTCAGTATGCGTTGTACCTTGCCATGCGGGCAAAGGGTAGGAGGCCTTTGCTCAGCACGAGCATTATCTCGCGCTGTATCATGCACAACGGCTTTGAGTTGTGCCGCGACTTCGGCATAGACCACGCCACGATGGCAGTCATCGACGGCGGAAGGATGATGGGCAGGATGACGCGACGCATCACACGACAGATGAAATGGCTGTGCTATCTGGAAGATGAGACAGCGTTCTCCGAGGCAGTGTTCACCACCCGTAAACCCTTGGTGTACGGCTTTTGGCAGAACATCCGCTATTTTCAGGATATAGAGCATGAGGTGCGCAAAACGTTCACCTTCCGCGGTATCGATGAGAGCAATATGCAGCTCGTCCGCGAGATATCAGCCTGCAACAGCGTCTCCATTCATATCCGCAGGGGCGACTACCTCAACTATCCCGAGTACGCCGTCTGTACGCCCGACTACTATCAGCGTGCCATAGCGTTGATAAAGGAACGCGTCGACACCCCGATGTTCTATCTCTTCAGCGACGATCTGGAGTGGAGCGACACCTTCCTGGGCAGCCTGGACATTCCTTACAAGGTGATGCGCCACAACAGAGGAGCGGACAACTACAAGGACATGTTTCTCATGACGCAATGCCGCCACAACATTCTTGCCAACAGCAGTTTCAGCTGGTGGGGTGCCTGGCTGGGAGAGCAGGCTGAACGACAGGTGGTGTGCCCTGCCACCTGGAACCTGAAGTCAGTCAAGATACACCCGCAACTCGAACAGTGGGTGAAAATATAAATAAAGAGGAGAGAGGACAGGCGTGAAAATCCGGGGCGGCCAGAAATGCATTGCATGGGTGTAAGCAATTTTCAGTTGCCTGCACCGCTTACACCGCCTGCCCCCCCGCCACGTGCGAAGGGAAAGGCGAAAAGGCAAGTGTAGCCCAATCACCTTCCAAGTAAAGCCCAATTGCATGGCAAGTGTTGCCCGATTACCTTCCAACTGTTGCCCGATTGCAATGCAATCAGGCCCCAATCACAGTGCAATCGGGCAACACTTGCGATTTCCCCCTTTTCTCTTTGATTTTTTCCCTTTTATTTGCAGATTGCCGCGAAGTCCTTACCTTTGCACCATCCATTCCCCTTTTTACCATAAATAGGAAAACACCGAGAACCCACCTATAGCTCCGACTGCTCCACGATAGCGTCGCTTTCCCCACTACCATGAAACAGCCCTGCCATATCTGCCTTCTTCCTGTACCTGCTGAGCAGCATTGCGACCGTGCTGTTTTAACATTTGTTTACCCCCCCCCCGAATTTCAGAAATATTAACGCCGAACAGCCCCGTTGGAGTGAGCCGATTGCTCCGACAGGGAGTCGTTGTGTCCGTATGGCAACGCCTTCCGTGCGGACTTTTCTGCGTGGGCGTAA